>NZ_JBEXXC010000011.1:0-248448 GCF_040630175.1 Nocardia sp. NPDC005825 | reverse complement strand
CGTCCTGAGCCAGGATCAAACTCTCCGTTGAAGACTCTAGAATCACCCGAAGGCGAATCAGAAGTATCTCGAACCAGAGTCCGAAAACCTAGCAATCGTCGGCTGGAAAATTAGCCGACTTAAATGTCCAACCACCCTCACGGGGGTGAGAATGATTGGAACCAAATTTAATATTTGGCACTGACATTCATCGACACACTATTGAGTTCTCAAAGAACACACGCACACACCAACTCCCGGGCTCTAGTCCCGCTTGTCGGTGAGGCTGCTTTCAAAGCTTAGCTCAGAGCTCGCAGCAGAACCAAATCCGCTGGTCGATCGAAACTAATGTGATCATCAGGCGCTCCTCGTCCAACCTCGTTTCCCAGGCCCTTGGGGCTCCGGGTCGGTGTCCGTGTCGCTCTGACCTGGACTAAGTTACGTGTTGCTACGAACAGAAGTCAAATCGGCTGGTCAGAGGCATAATTCGCGGGTGTACGTGTGTGCTTGGTCGATTACCAGTGGCATCGCCGACGAGTTCGCGGAAAGACTCCCCGGCAATAAGGAAACCGACTGGCGCGTTAGTTGGCTGCCCGGCCGCCTTGTCACTCGTGAACAAGCGATCGCCGCCATGGAATTGGTGGAACTTCTTCTCGACCCCGCGCATCCGAACGATCCCGCCACGCACGCGACCATCGCGGCCGCCGCCGCACTCCTCGGTATCCGTCCGATCGATGCCGCCGCCGTGCTCTCCGAACGCCATCCCCGGCGCTGACCGGGGCGCGAATCCGAACCCCCACCGAATCCCGGTGCGGCACTTAGCATCACTGGGCATGCACGACATCAGTGACCTGCTGCACAAGATCCGCCACGGCCTCGACACCCAGGTCAGCCTGGCCCGGCTGCGGCGCGACCGCACCCTCGCCGACGCCGTCGCGGGCCGGACCGTGCTCATCACCGGGGCTTCCTCCGGGATCGGACGAGTCGCCGCCGTGCAGCTCGGCGCGGCCGGCGCCACCGTTCTCCTGGTCGCGCGCCGCGCTGACGAACTCGCGGACGCCGTCACCGAGATCGAGGCCGCGGGCGGGCGGGCCGCCGCCTACCCCTGCGACCTCAATGACTTCGAGGCGCTCGACGCCATGACCGCGAAGGTGCTCGCCGACCACGGCCGGGTGGACATCCTCGTCAACAATGCCGGGCGATCCATCCGCCGGCGGCTCGACGAGTCCTACGACCGGTTCCACGACTACGAGCGCACCATGCGGCTCAACTACTTCGCCGCGGTCCGGCTCATCCTCGCCTTCGCCCCCGCCATGCGGGACCGCCGCGACGGGCAGATCATCAACATCCTGTCGCTGGCCAACCTCTACGGCGGTCCCGGCTACGCCGCGTATGTCGCGTCCAAGGCCGCCCTCGACTCGCTCAGCACCAACCTGCAAGCCGAGACCCAGACCGAGAACCTCCGATTCACCTCGATCTACCTCCCCCTCGTCCGCACCGACATGATCACCGCCAACCCCGTCTACCAGCAGGCCACGGCCAACGCGCTCACCGCGGACGAGGGCGGCCGGATCATCTGCGACGCCATCATCGACCGCCCCCGCCGGCTGGCGCCGGTCATGGGCCGGGTCGCCGCGCTCATCGACAGCGTTCTCCCCGAACGCGCCGACACCATTCGCAACGCCCGCTTCCGCCGAGGCATGTGAACCCGGCCGCCGTCACCCGCGACGGCGGCCCCACAAGACGGCCAGCGCCAGCATCCACCCACTCCACAGCACGTACCCGGCGAAATTCGCCTGCTGCGTGCCCGGCACCTGCCACGGAGCGGCCACACCGAGCAGGATCAACGCCGCGGCCATGGTTCCGAGCACGGCGAACCAGCGCGGGAAACCCCGCCGCCGCAGGACCGATGCCACCAGCACCGTCCAGATCGCGGTCAGCGTGTAGCCGAGAGTCTCGCCGACGAACGAGCCCAGGATCCGGTTCCACAACTCGAAATCTGCTGTGGCCGAAGAACTTCCGACCTCGGACTCCGCGCGGTCGGCGAAGCCGGGCACCAGCAGCGGCCAGCGCAGCAGACCTGTCGCCTGCACCACACCCGCCGCCACACCGGCCCGTACGGCCCAGCGCATGCGCACGGAACGATCCGAACGGCCGACCAGCACCGCGATCGGAATCAGCAGCAGCGCACCACACACCAGCACCGAGAACCAGGCGACCACCGCCGACTCGTGTACCCGGAACAGCCCGAGCACCTCGGCACTCGGCCGGGACAGCACGCGCGGGTAGTCGAAGGCACTGCCCAGCCCGGAGAATCCGGCATTCATGCCGACCACGGCCGCGACGATCAGCAGCCGAACCGCCCAGCGGTCAGACCTCCCGGCGGGCCGGGCCGGCGGATTCTCCGACGGCAACCCCGCGGCGGGGGCCACCGGACGAGCGGCCGGACGCATCAGAGCACCTCCGCCGTCGTACCGAGCGCCGAGCCGGGGTGATCGGCGAGCATGGCGCGCAACGTCTCCTCCAGCGGTGTGGGTCGCAGTGCGAAGTGGGTGGTCGCCGCCGACGAGTCCAGGACGAAGGGGCGGTCGAACTGGTAGCGCAGCTCGCGCATTTCCCGGGCGTCGCGCAGGAACAGGCCCGCGGTCCAGAGCAGGGCGGCGGGCATGCGGCCGACCCGGGCGGGCGGCGCTCCGGCCACCGACGCGGTCAGGTCCGCCAGGGCGCGGACGGACAGCGGCGGCGCGGTGGGCACGTGCCAGGCTCGGCCCCAGGCGGTTTCGTCGTCGGCGACCGCGACCAGCAGGCGGGCCACGTCCTCGGTGGCGGTCCAGCTGTGCGGGGCGTCCAGGTCCGCGGGGACCAGGGCTCGCTTGCCCGCGAGCACGGCGGGCCACACCATCACGGTGAACGCCGAGGTCGCGGCCGGGCCGAGGTAGTCCGAACCGCGCACTTCCGCGGTGCGGATGCGATCGGATCGGTGGGCCGCCAGCTGCTCGGACCACAGGTCCGCGCGGACCCGGCCCTTCGCCGAATTCGGGTGCAGCGGGTGGGACTCGGACACCGGGCCGTCGAACTCGCCGTAGGCGTACAGGTTTCCGACGGTGATCAAGGGCGCGCCGGAGCGTTCGGCCACGGTCAGGATGGCGTGGTGCAGGGGCGGGAAATCCTGTGGCCAGCGGTGATAGGCGGGCTGGGCGCACTGGTAGAGGGCCGCCGCGCCCGCGCAGTGGGCGAGCAGCGCCCGCGGGTCGGTGGCGTCGGCGGTGATGCGATCGATGTTCGGGTGCTCGGGGCCGGAGCCGCTGCGGGTGACGATGCGGACATGGTCGCCCCGGGCGGCGAGCAGTCGCGCGGTGGCCGTGCCCACCGGACCCGCTCCTATAACGACGTGCAGGGACATGAGGTCCTCGATCCAGTCGGATGGGTGTTCCGAGAACACTGTTCTCGCACTCTCGACGGTAGAAGTGCACACCGTTTCCTGTCAAGAACACTGTTCTCTCAGTCGCCTACCGTTCTCCAAACGGTTTCCTGTTCTCTACACTGCGACCATGTCCGCCGGATCCCTGCGCGCCCGCGTCCGCACCGAGATGATCGAGGAGATCAAGGCCACCGCCCGCGCGCGGCTGGCCACCGACGGCGCCAACCTGTCGCTGCGCGGCGTCGCCCGCGACCTCGGCATCGTCGCCTCCGCGCTGTACCGCTACTTCCCCAGCCGCGACGACCTGCTCACCGCGCTCATCCTGGACGGCTACCGCTCCCTCGGCGCGGCCGCCACCGCCGCCCACGACGCCGCGCCCGCGAACAACCCACGCGCACAATGGCTTTCGGTCTGCACTGCGGTCCGCGACTGGGCCCTCGCCAACCCCACCGAATACGGCCTGCTCTACGGCAGCCCCATCCCCGGCTACGACGCGCCGAAGGACACCGTCGGCCCCGCCGCCACCGTCGTCCTGCTGCTCGCGGGCATCGCCACCCGCGCCGCGGCGGACGACCGGCTCACCCCCGCCGCCCTGCCGACTCCCCTGCCCGCCCCCGTCCGCGCGGACCTCCGCGTCCTCATCGAACAACAGTCCGCCGACCTCCCCGAAGAGGTCCTCGACCGCGTATTCGTAAGCTGGACACAGCTTTTCGGCCTGGTCACCTTCGAGATCTTCGGCCGCCTCGACGGCACCATCGACGCCGTCACCGACTACTTCCACCACCACATGAACCTGATGGCCGACCTCGTCGGCCTCCCCGCCACCGACTGATCACCCCGCCACCGACAGGGCGCACGGCAAACCGCCGTAGAACACGACACGCCCCCGCCACCCGACACCAGTCGCGACCCACCGGGAGCTCGAAGCACACCGCCACCTTCAACCGGGGCTCGGGGTGGGGGCCACCGGGTATTCAGCGCCGCCGCATTCCCCCATACACAGCACTGGGCCCGGTCACCGGGAGGTGACCGGGCCCAGGTTGTTCAAAAACCGTTGCCGGAAGGCAGGACTTAGAAGTCCATGCCGCCCATGCCGCCGGTCGGGTCGCCCGCGGGGGCGGCCTTCTCCGGCTTGTCGGCGACGACGGCCTCGGTGGTCAGGAACAGGGCCGCGATGGAGGCCGCGTTCTGCAGGGCCGAGCGGGTGACCTTGACCGGGTCGGCAACGCCGGCGGCCAGCAGGTCGACGTACTCGCCGGAGTCGGCGTTCAGGCCGTGGCCGTCGGGGAGGTTCGAGACCTTCTCGGCGACGACGCCGGGCTCCAGGCCCGCGTTGAAGGCGATCTGCTTCAGCGGCGCGGACAGCGCGACGCGAACGATGTTCGCACCGGTGGCCTCGTCACCCGACAGGGTCAGCGCGTCCAGGGCCGGAGACGACTGCAGCAGGGCCACGCCACCACCGGCGACGATGCCCTCTTCGACGGCAGCCTTCGCGTTGCGGACGGCGTCCTCGATGCGGTGCTTGCGCTCCTTGAGCTCGACCTCGGTGGCCGCGCCCGCCTTGATGACCGCGACACCGCCGGCCAGCTTGGCCAGACGCTCCTGCAGCTTCTCACGGTCGTAGTCCGAGTCCGAGTTCTCGATCTCGGTGCGGATCTGCTGCACGCGGCCCTTGATGGCCTCCGCGTCGCCCGCGCCCTCGACGATGGTGGTCTCGTCCTTGGTGATGACGACCTTGCGGGCCTGGCCCAGCAGCTCGATGCCGGCGGTCTCCAGCGAGAGGCCGACCTCTTCGCTGATGACCTCGCCACCGGTCAGGATGGCGATGTCGGCCAGCATGGCCTTGCGACGGTCACCGAAGCCCGGGGCCTTGACGGCGATGGACTTGAAGGTGCCACGGATCTTGTTCACGACCAGGGTCGACAGGGCCTCGCCCTCGACGTCCTCGGCGATGATCAGCAGCGGCTTGCCGGCCTGGATGACCTTCTCCAGCAGCGGCAGCAGGTCCTTGACGGTCGAGATCTTCGAACCGACGAGCAGGATGTACGGGTCCTCGAGGACCGCTTCCTGACGCTCGGGGTCGGTCACGAAGTAACCGGAGATGTAGCCCTTGTCGAAGCGCATGCCCTCGGTGAGCTCCAGCTGGAGACCGAAGGTGTTGCTCTCCTCGACGGTGATGACGCCTTCCTTGCCGACCTTGTCCATGGCCTCGGCGATGAGCTCACCGATGGACGAGTCGCCGGCCGAGATACCGGCGGTGGCGGCGATCTGCTCCTTGGTCTCGACCTCCTTGGCGGTGTCGAGCAGCTTGGCGGTGACGGCCTCGACGGCCTTCTCGATGCCGCGCTTCAGGCCGAGCGGGTTGGCGCCGGCGGCCACGTTGCGCAGGCCCTCACGGACCAGCGCCTGGGCCAGCACGGTGGCGGTGGTGGTGCCGTCACCCGCGACGTCGTCGGTCTTCTTGGCAACTTCCTTGACGAGCTCCGCGCCGATCTTCTCGTACGGGTCCTCGAGCTCGATTTCCTTCGCGATGGAGACACCGTCGTTGGTGATGGTGGGGGCGCCCCACTTCTTCTCCAGCACGACGTTGCGGCCCTTCGGGCCCAGGGTCACCTTGACGGCGTCAGCGAGGGCGTTCAGGCCACGCTCGAGTCCGCGGCGAGCCTCTTCGTCGTACGCAATTGTCTTGGCCATTGCGTTGAGATCCTCCAGATCTGGGGATTGACAGTGTTCTGGCCAGGCATGGTGCCCGCGACGGACGACCGAGGAGCTTGTTAACCAGCCCGGCCTCACCGCCCCGACCTAGCACTCACAGGTATGGAGTGCCAAACCCATTTCTAGCACTCACCCCCACCGACTGCAAGGTTGGGGCGCCGGGCCCCGAAACGCACGGAAGACCGCACGAGTCGCCTCGTGCGGTCCGGTCGCCCGCCCGGCGCTACGAGAAGTGCGAGCGGTCGTCGACCCGCAGCAGCAGGGCGATCAGCGCATCGGTGCGGCGCTCCTCCGGAGTGCGGGGCTCGCCGTGCTCGATGGTGACGAGTTCGGCGTCCTGCAGCAGGAGTTCGGCTTCGATGCGCATGATCGCCCGGATGAACGGAGGCGCGACCTCGGGTGGGAGGTCTCCGTTCACGATGTAGCCGCCGTCGGGCGTGTCCTCTGTGGAGACATAGCTGAGCGCGCGCAGCAGGTCAGCGCGCTGCTCCCCCGCAACTAGGTCGGAACTCTCGTCGTCCGCCATTCCACAATCGTATCTGCCGCAACATGCTCCCCAGGGGATCCGGCGCGAGGACACCGGTCCCGGGGCTTACATCACCAGGTCGGCAGCGGGGCGGAACGACACGCGGACTACTGCGTGTCCTCGGTGCCCGCCGGTGTGGCGGGCGCGGTCAGCGACGCCAGCAGGCCCGCGACGTCGGCCTGCACCGCGTCCTTGTCCAGCCCCAGACCGGACAGGATGCCCGCGCCGTGTTCCAGATCGAGCAGAGCGAGCAGCAGGTGCTCGGTGCCGACGTAGTTGTGGCCGAGTCGCAGCGCCTCCCGGAAGGTCAGCTCGAGAGCCTTCCGGGCCTGCGCGTCGAAGGGGATGAGCGGCGGGACCGGGTCACCGGTGGCGGCGGGCAGCGCGGCGGTGGCCACCCGGCGGACGGCGTCGGCGGAGATGCCCTTGGCCTCGATCACCTTGACCGCGAGGGACTCCGGCTCCGAGAGCAAGCCGAGAATCAGGTGTTCGGGGCGGGTTTCCAGATTGCCGACGGCCCGGGCCTCCTCCTGGGCGGCCATCACCACCTGGCGGGCACGCGGGGTGAAGCGGGCGAAACCGGCATTGGGGTCGAGAGCCGCCGCCTGCCCCGCATCTGCGGGGGTCTTGGGGACGAAGCGCTTCTGGGCGGCCTGCTTGGTGACGCCCATGCTCTGGCCGATATCGGTCCAGGACGCGCCGGAGCGGCGGGCCTGGTCGACGAAGTGGCCGATCAGATGGTCGGCCACCTCGCCGATGTGGTTGCCCAGCACCACGGCGTCGGAGAGCTGCTCGAGCACGTCGTCGGGGCGGGCCTTCTTGATGCCGTCGATCAGGTCGTCGAGGCGGATCGAGTTCGTCATTCGTCAACTGTAGGTTGACCAAGTGGGCTTGGTCAACCATTGGTTGACGATTCGGCGAGTCGGTCAGAGCTTTGCCGCCCGGCCCACCGCGCCCACGATCTGCTCCTTGATCCACGCCGCCGGACGGCCGGTCAGCGCGATGCTGCCGTTCGAGTCATCGGCCTTCATGAACTGGACCAGACCGTCCCGGCGACCCAGGCTCATGCAGGTCAGGACGAAGCGCGGGGTGAAGGGCCCCGGCTGCTTGCCGCGCAGCCGGGCCGCGACGGCCGCACCCAGGTACTTGCCCGCGGGCTGCGCCGCCTGGCACGACATCCGGGCCTCGCGGCCGTTGTGCCCGATCATCACCGCCGCGTCACCGACCGCGTACACATCGGCGAGACCGCGCACCCGCAGCCGATCGTCGACCAGCACCCGATCCCGCCCGTCCACCGGCAGACCCGAGCGGGCAGCCACCTCGGGCACCGTGAAACCCGTTGTCCAGAGCACGATGTCGGCGTCGACGTGGTCGCCGTCCACCAGATCGAGGCCGGTGGCGGTCACCGCCGCCACCTTGGCGACCCGCACCTCGACGCCGAGGCGATCCAGGACGGCGCGAATGTGCGCGACGGCTTTGGGGATCAACCAGCCGCCCGGCTCGTCCGAGCTGACCAGCACCACATCCAGGTCGGGGTTGGTCTCGGCCAGTTCGGTGGCGGTCTCCAGACCGGTCGCCCCGCCGCCGACCACGGCGACCCGGCCGGTGAGGGCGGGAATCCGGCGCACATCCTCCGACGTGGCCACGGTGTGCGCGAATTCGGCCGCGCCGGGCACCATCGAGAGATCGGCGCGGCTGCCCAGGGCGTAGATCAGCGAGTCGTACGCGACGGCCTCGCCGGTGGCCAGCTCGACACGGCGAGCCTCGGTGTCGATGCGCTCGGCGCGGCCGTTGACGAACTCGATCCCCTTGGCCGCCAAGGTCTTCCGCAGCTCCCAGCGGGCCACGTCCTGCCCGGCGGCGACCTGGTGCAGTCGCACCCGGTCCACGAATTCGGTGTGCAGGTCGATGACGGTGACGTGCGCGCCCTTGGCCTTGATCGCTTCCCCCGCCGCGGCCAGTCCCGCGTAGCCCGCACCCAGAACGACGATTCGATGCTGCCCGGTCATGAGAGTGCTCCATTCACTTCAGGTACACAATCGGCCCCGCTCGGTAGCCGACACCCTCTAGACCGGACAGCCCCGCGATCCCTGACAGAATTCGGGTGTGTCCCGCGTCACACGCGATCGTGCGACGCGAAATAGGTCAGCTTGTCCGGGTTCACCACGAGCTGGACCGAGGCGATCGAGTCGCCGTCGAAGCCGACGGAGATGGTGCCGAGCACGGCCCCGTCCGCGCGCACCACGAAGGCGGGCGCGGCATTGACCTCTTCGATCACGACGCTGATGTCGGCGCCGAAACTCGGGATCTTGCCGAACAGACCCAGCAGGTAGCGGGCCACCTTCTCCGCGCCGACGATCGGGCGCTTCGCGGCATTGACCTTGGAACCGCCGTCGGCCAGGGCCACGATATCGGCGGTGAACAGCGACTCGAGCGCGGCGAGATCACCGGATTGCGCTGCGCTGAGGAACTTTTCGACCAGTTCGCGCGCGTGCGCCGGGGCCGATTCGAAGCGCGGCTTCTCTTCGTGCACCCGGTGCGCGGCGCGGCGGTAGACCTGTTGCGCATTGGATTCGGTCAGACCGAGCATGTCCGCGATCTCGCGGTGCGCGTAGCCGAAGGCCTCGCGCAGCACGAACACCGCGCGTTCGGTGGGGCTGAGCCGTTCGGCCAGCGCCAGGAACGCCATCGACACCAGTTCCCGCTGTTCCGCCGATTCCAGCGGGCCGAGTTCGCCGTGGCCGGTGGGGACCGGTTCGGGCAGCCAGGGCCCGACGTAGGTCTCGCGGCGGGTGCGAGCCGAATCCAGCCAGGTGCGGCAGAGATTCACCAGGATGGTGGTCAGCCAGGCCTCGACGGAACGGATGTCGGTGCGGTCGGTGCCGTGCCAGCGCAGGTAGGTCTCCTGGACGGCGTCCTCGGCCTCGGCGGCGGATCCGAGCATGCGGTAGGCGAGCGCGAACAATCGCGGCCGATGCCGTTCGAATTCGAGCATTGGTGCCGCCTCCCCGGAAATTCTCCTGTGAGACTACTTGGGGGCCACCCTGATCGCGACGGCGACGGGAGTATTGGCGTAGGCCCCGGCCGAGCAGGCCAGCTTGGCGGTGCTGAGCGCGGCGGCGGGGCTGCCGTCCAGGAACGACCCCGGGTGCGCGGCCAGCACCTGCTGGATGACCTGCCGCTCGGCGTCCTCGGTGAGGTCGCGGAAGTCGGCGCAGGTGGTCTGCGCGCCATTGGGGGCGCTGGTCTTCTTGGCCACCGTCGCGACCGTGGGGACCCCGGCGGGGGCGTCGACGGGCGACTCGGCCGGGATCGCGGCCGAGGTCGGGGCGGCGCTGGTGGTTCTGGCCGCCGCGGAGGTGGTCTCGGCCTGCTTCAGGCCATTACTGCCACCGGCTTTGTCCGAGCCACAGCCGGTGAGAGCCGCGACCGAGGTGAGGGCCATCGCACCTGCGGTGAGGGCGACCATCGAAAGACGCTTCATACCCTGCTTTCCGAACTTTCCCGAGTGCCGAAGCGCCGGACCGGCCCGGCGCTCGCAGCAGCGTACCCGGCTCCGCCGGAGCCGAAAAGGAAAAGTCTGGTCGGCCGGTTTTTGCCGGCTGGAGAGCGGGTCAGTTCAGGCGCTGCTGCCAGTCCGCGGGCACCCGATCGCGCGGACCCGGCACCGCCTGATCGGCCGGATGCGAGGTCGGGGCGGCCAGGTCGGGACCGCCGCTGTACATGTCCTCGGTCTCGAAGTTGTAGAACCAGTCCTCACCGGGCTCATAGCTCTGGATGAACGGATGCCCGGTCTCCCGGAAGTGCTTGGTGCCGTGCTGACTCGGCGAATTGTCACAACAACCGATATGGCCGCACTCCGCGCAGCGCCGCAGATGGAACCACCAGCCGCCCGCGGCATCGCATTCCAGACAGCCCGCCCCGCTGGGCGGAACGCTCGGATCGATGCCCTTGATCTGCTCGGTCATCAGTTGCCTCCTGTCGTCGCCGGTTCCGCGTCGGCCTCGGCCGGGGCCGGGTTCGCCGCCTCCAGCGGCAGCCGCACGATGAAACGCGTGTTCCCGGGCTCGGATTCGACCCGGATATCGCCGTGATGCTTGTTCACCACGATCCGGAATGAGATGTCCAGGCCCAGCCCCGTGCCCTCGCCGACCGGTTTGGTGGTGAAGAACGGTTCGAAGATCCGGGTCCGGATCTCATCCGGCACGCCCGGCCCGGTATCGCCGATTTCCACTGCCGCGCAATCACTCTCGCGATAGGTACGGACGGTGAGCGTACCGCGCCCGCCCATCGCGGACACGGCGTTGTCGATCAGATTCGTCCACACCTGATTGAGTTCGGCCGCGTAGCACGGCACCAGCGGCAGCGCCGGGTCGTACTCCTTGACCACGGTGATGTCGTCGCCGATCTTGCGGGCCAGCATGACCAGCGTGCTGTCCAGCAGTTCGCGCAGATCCACGACCTGGAACGGGGCCCGGTCCATCTGCGAGTACTGCTTGGCCGCGTTCACCAGCGAGGAGATCCGATTGGTCGAGTCGGTGATCTCGTTCATCAGCAACTCGGTCTCGACGGTGTAGTTGAGCCAGCGCACCGCCCCCTCGAAAACGTCGGGGCCGCAGCCGGACAGCGTGCCGTGCACCTTCTCCAGCCAGTCCAGGTCGAAGCCGGCCTGCACGAAGTTCGGCGCGAGATCCCAGCCATTGCCGATGCCGTGGTCCTCGAGCCAGTCGCCGAGTTCGTCCTCCCGGTCGGCGGCCTCCATGGGCGTGAGCACCGGGGCCTTGGCGACCTGTGCGGCCGCTTCCTCCTGCAGACCGGCCAGCGCCTCCATCGTCTCGGAGTCGAACTTGCCGTGCGCCATCATCTTCAGCTTGTGCCGCATGCCCGCCACCCGATCGCGCAGCGAGGAGGTGGCGCGCACCGCGGCGGCGGCCGGATTGTTCAGCTCGTGGGTCAGGCCCGCCGACAACGAGCCCAGCGCCAGCAGCCGTTCCCGCTGGCCGATGCGCTCATTCGCATTGCGGTTTCCGAAGAAGACGCCCTCGAGCAGGTGCAGCGACATCGGAAACCACTGCTGCATCATCCGGGAGAAGGTGGCGGCGTCCAGCACGAAGAACTTCGACGGCCGGGTCACGTAGAACGACGCGGTGTAGATCTGGTCGATCTTGTCGCCCATGTAGGCCATCCACGCGCCGGAGTACGACCCGACGTGCTCGGTGCGGACGAGTTCGATCTCCTCGCCGCCCGAGTTCTTGGTCATCCGGACCTCGCCGTCCATCAGGACGTAGAAGCAGGTGGCCGGGTCGCCCTCGCGGAAAACCAGTCCGGGCTCGAACATTTCGACCCGCCCGTCGCGGCACAGCCAGGCCAGCTGCTCGTCGTCGAGCTTCTCGAACAGGAACAGGTGCCGCAGTTCGTTCGGGTCGCAGATCAATCGGGTGTTGCCCATATGCGCCTACTCCTACTGTTTCGCGAGCCAGCGGTGCACCAGCATGACGGCCATCGCGCCCTCGCCGACCGCCGAGGCCACCCGCTTCGCCGATTCCGAACGCACGTCACCGGCGACGAAGACGCCGGGCACGCTGGTCTCCAGATGCTGTGGGGGACGCGGCAGTTCCCAGCCCGCGGGCCGTTCGCCGTCCACCATGAGATCGGGTCCGGCCAGCACATAGCCGGCGTCGTCGCGTTTGACGATGCCGTCGAGCCAGTCGGTTTCCGGTGCGGCACCGATGAACAGGAACAACCGTTCGGCGTCCACCTTCTCTTCCGTCCCGGAGGCATTGTCGCGCAGCACGATCCGCTCCAGGTGGTCGTCGCCGTCGGCGGCCACCACCTCGGTGCGGGTGTGCACCTTGATGTTCGGGATCTGCGCGATCTGCTGGATCAGGTAGTGCGACATGGACGCTTCGAGCGATTCACCGCGCACCAGGATGTGCACCGTGCGGGCGCGCCGGGACAGGAACACCGCGGCCTGACCCGCCGAGTTCGCACCGCCCACGATGTAGACGTCCTTGTCGGCGCAGTCGCTGGCCTCGGTCATGGCGGAGCCGTAATAGACACCGCGGCCCGTGTATTCGTCGACGCCGGGCGCCGGGTGGTGGCGGTAGTTGACGCCGGTGGCGATCAGCACCGAATGCGCGGCGACACTGCCGCCGTCGGCGAACTTCACCACGCGCGCCGAACCGCAGGCCTCCAGGGCCACCACCTCGCGGGCGGTGATCAGTTCGGCCCCGAACTTCACGGCCTGGCGGCGGGCGCGGTCGGCGAGCTGGGCGCCGGACAGGCCGTCGGGGAAGCCGAGGTAGTTCTCGATGCGGGAGCTCTGCCCGGCCTGGCCGCCGGTGGCAGTGCGTTCGACGAGCACGGTGCGCAGGCCCTCGGACGCGCCGTAGACGGCCGCGCCCAGCCCAGCGGGCCCGCCGCCGACCACGATCAGGTCGTAGAAGTCGCTGGAGGCGTCGGTATTGAGGCCGACGCCCTCCGCCAGCTGCGCGTCGGTCGGCATGATCAGCACGTCGCCGCCGGGGTTGATGATGACCGGGCACTGGTCCTCGGTGGCGTTCGCCGCGGTCAGCAGGCGCGCGCCCTCCGGCTCGTCGACCTGGTACCAGCGATACGGCAACTGGTTGCGCGCCAGGAACTCCCGCACCTCCGAGCAGCGCGCCGACCAGCGGTGGCCCACCACCTTGGTCTCGGTCACCGGCTTGTGCTCGTCGCCGTGCCAGGCCTCCAGCAGCGCGTCGACGACCGGGTAGAGCTTCTCCTCCGGCGGATCCCACGGCTTGAGCAGGTAGTGGTCGAGGTCCACCACATTGATGGCCTCGATGGCGGCATTGGTGTCCGCGTAGGCGGTGAGCAGCACCCGGCGGGCGTAGGGGTGCAGGTCCATGGCCTGTTCGAGGAATTCGACGCCGTTCATCCCGGGCATCCGGTAGTCGGCGATCAGCACCGCGGCCGGCTGGCCGCGCAGTTTCATCTCACGCAGGGCATCGAGGGCGTCCGCGCCGGACTCCGCCCGCAGAATCCGGTAATCCGCCCCGTACCGGCGGCGCAGATCGCGCACGACGGCCCGCGAGACGCCGGGGTCGTCGTCGACGCTGAGAATGGCCGGCTTGACGGCAGAGGGTGAAGTCACCTGACCAGTATCGCGGACTCAAATTCGGTGATGCTGAATGAGATCCATCTCGGTCGGAGTCAATAATCGCTCGAGGCGTTCCTCGAGCGCCCGATTCGCCTTGCGGCCGGACGTCCCCGGTGGTTTGGATTCGGCGGAATCCGCATCGGTTCCGGGCTCGTCGGCAGGGAGGAGCGGGACGGTCTTGCTCTCCAGATGCAGAAGCGAACGCAGGTTCACGGCCGATCACCTCACGTTTCCCAATCGGAAGCAGGTGGCTGTGTCTGTAACTTCGTTTATCTCATATTGTGCGCCAGCCATTACATTTCGGACATCAACACCCCAACAATGTGACCCAAGCGATCTTGTCGCCCCGAATGACCCCGGGTCACATTTCATACGCCCAGGTCGGGACAGGTGATCCACGCCACGGCCGCACGGTGACCCAGGCCACGCGAACTAGGATGCCCGTAACCGACCGTCACGTCCCCGGAGGCAGCGTTGCCGAACACTCTCGAAGCCAGCATCGATATCGCGGCCGCGCCGGAGAAGGTCTGGGGCGTCGTCTCCGACCTGCAGCGGATCCGCGAGTTCAGCCCCAACACCCTGCGCATGCAGCCGCTGGGCCGCACGGTCCGCACCGGCACCTGGACGGTGAACCTGAACAAGGCCGAGGGCTACGTGTACCCGAGCACCTCGCGGATCGTGCGCTTCGAGCCCAACCACGCGCTGGCCTTCCGGATGAACGAGAACGGCACCGTCTGGAGCTACACCCTCGAGCCCACCGCGGACGGCGGCACCACGCTGATCCAGCGCCGCGACGTGCCCAAGGGCAAGCTGCCGGGCTGGCTGCAGCTCACCATCGACAAGGTCTTCGGCGGCGAGGCGGCCTTCGAGGGCGGGCTGGTCGACGGCATGAACGAAACCCTCGGCCGGATCAAGGAACTTCTGGAGCGCTGAGCGTAGGTTCGGCCTATGCGACGACTCACAGCGATCTGCGCCGCGGCCGCCGGTGTCGCGATGCTGGCGTCCGGATGCGGTAGCTCCGACTCGGGCGACCGCACCGTGACGGTCACCGGCACCGGCAAGGTCCAGGGCACCCCGGACGTGCTCAATGCCGACCTCGGCACCGAGGTCAGCGCGACCGATGTGTCCGCGGCGGTCGATCAGGCCAATGCCAAGGCGAAGGCCATCACCGACGCCATGGTCACCGCGGGCGCCAAGCGCGAGGACATCAAGACCAGCGACCTGTCCGTCCAGCCCGCTTATGGGCCGGAGGGACGCACCATCACCGGCTATCGCGCCACCAACACCATGCACGTGGCCGTGCGGGACCTGCCCAAGGCGTCCGGCATCCTGTCGGCCGCGGTGCAGGCGGGCGGCAACGACACCCGCATCAGCTCGGTCGCCTTCGGGCTCGAGGACAACACCAAGCTGCTGGCCGACGCCCGCGCCCGCGCCTTCGAGGACGCCAAGAGCCGCGCCCAGCAGTACGCGGACCTGTCCGGGCTGAAGCTGAAGAAGGTCAAGACCATCAGCGAGAACGGCAGCGGAACCAGCCCGACGCCGATGTACAAGGACGCCCTGCCCTCCGGGGCCGCGCCCACCATCAATCTCGAGCCAGGTCAGCAGACGGTCACGTTCACCGTGACCGCCGCCTGGGATATGGACTGACCGCTACTTCCAGTTCGGCAGCTGGACCACCTGGGCCGCGTAGGACAGGCCCGCACCGAAGGCGATGAGCAGGGCGGTGCCGCCGGGTTTGGCGTCGCCCTTGCGCATCATGGCCTCCATGGCCAGCGGTATCGAGGCGGCGGAGGTGTTGCCGGCTTCCTCGATGTCATTGGCCAGGGCGCAGTCCTCGGGAAGTTTCAGCACCCGGGCCATGATCTCGATGATCCGGCCGTTGGCCTGGTGCGGAACCATGGCGTCCAGATCGGCGGGGGTCAGCCCGGCCACCTCGATGGCCTCGCGGCAGACCTTCTCCAAAGAGTGTGCGGCCCAGCGGAACACGGCCGTACCCTCCATCGCGAGATAGGGCCGGACGGCGTCGAGACCGCGTTCCTCGATCTCGGTGAAGAACTCCATCCAGTCCTTGTCCTGGCGGATGGCGTGGTGCTGGGTGCCGTCCGAGCCCCACACGGTGGGCCCGATCCCGGCTTCGTCGGACGGGCCGATGACCACCGCGCCCGCGCCGTCGGCGAACAGGAAAGCCGTGCCACGGTCCTTCGGGTTGACCGTGGTGGTGAGCTTCTCCACGCCGATGACCAGCGCGTTGCGGGCGGTACCGCCCTTGACCAGATCCGAGGCCAACGCGACCGCGTGGCAGAAGCCCGCGCACCCGGCCGAGACGTCGAAGGCGGCCACATTCTGCAGGCCGAGTTCGGTGGCGATCTGCGGAGCCGCGGCAGGCGTCAGCAACAGCCAGGTAGAGGTCGCGACGATGACACAGTCGATCGTGGCTGGATCGACTTCCGCGGCGTCGATGGCGTCGCGGGCGGCCGCGGCGCTCATGCTGATGATCGTCTCCTCGGGGGAGGCGAAGCGCCGGGTGCGGATGCCGGACCGGGTCCGGATCCATTCGTCGCTGGAATCTATCGGCCCCGCCACCTCGTCGTTGGTGACGATTCGCTCCGGCCGGTACACGCCGAGCCCGAGCATTGCCGTGTGCTCTGCCCCGCTGATCGAGGCAATTCGAGCAGACATTGGTTCTCCCTTATGTACTGCGTACTGCGCGTCGAACGTGACCTTCATCGAGTTCCCCCACCCCCGCGGCCGGAATGCCGCATACATGAGGCTCCCTCAGCTTAATCCGGACAGCTTCTCATGGCTGTGCTTCCGCTCACAATTAGGCATACGTTGACCAGTGCTTCACATACCGCTGGGAGATCGTTCTCCGAGGCCTTGGGCAACCGAGAACGCGAGCGTCCGACGCGCTTCCCGTAGTGTGTGACGCGGTCTATGACCGCAACCATCCGCGCATGAAAGAGGAGCTCGTGGCCCGTCGCCCCACCCCGCCCGGCACCCCGGAAACGACCGGACTCGGTCACGTGGCCGACCTGGTCCGATCCTCCATTCCACCGCTGCACCCGGCCGGCCTGCCGTTCGTGGCGGCGCCGCTGGCGGTGGCCGCGCTGGGCTTCCGCCGGAAGTGGGTGCGGCGCACCGGACTCGCGGCCGCCGCGGCCTGTGCCACGTTCTTCCGGCACCCGCACCGGGTGCCGCCGAACCGCCCCGGCGTGGTGGTCGCGCCCGCCGACGGCGAGGTCGCGCTGGTCGACACCGCGGTGCCGCCGGCCGAGCTCGGCCTGGGTGACGCCCCGCTGCCGCGGGTGAGCATCTTCCTGTCGGTGCTGGACGTGCACGTGCAGCGGGTGCCGGTGAGCGGCCTGGTGGAGCAGGTCGCCTACCAGAAGGGCCACTTCCTCTCGGCCGACCTGCCCGAGGCCAGCGACCGCAACGAGCGCAACAGCATGGTCATCGAGACCGAGTCGGGGCAGCGGATCGTGATCGTGCAGATCGCCGGTCTGCTGGCTCGCCGCATCGTGTGCGAGGCCAAGGCCGGCGACAAGCTGAGCATCGGCGACACCTACGGCCTGATCCGTTTCGGATCGCGCGTCGACACCTACTTCCCGGCCGGGACCAAGCTGTTGGTCACCCCCGGGCAGCGCACCATCGGTGCGGAAACGGTACTGGCCGAACTGGATTCATGATGGAGCAACTCGCGCCCGCGCCGTCCGCGCGCCGCCGCAACCGCACCATCCGGCTGCTGCCCAGCATGGTCACCGTGCTCGGCCTGTGCTCGGGCCTGTCGGCGGTGAAGTTCGCCATCCAGGGGCAGCTGGGGTTCGCGCTGGCGCTGGTCGGCGCGGCCGCGGTGTTCGACATGCTGGACGGCCGGATCGCCCGCATGCTGGACGCCACCTCCAAGATGGGCGCGGAACTGGATTCGCTGTCGGACGCGATCGCGTTCGGCGTCACGCCCGCCCTGGTGCTGTACGTGACCTTCCTGCACGCCGACAGCATCGGCTGGGTGCTGGCCTTGATGTTCGCGGTCTGCATGGTGCTGCGGCTGGCCCGTTTCAACACCCTGATGGACGACGACAACCGGCCGGACTGGCAGCGGGAGTACTTCGTCGGGGTGCCCGCGCCCGCGGGCGCGTTGATCGTGCTGACGCCCATCGCGCTGTCGGAGCAGTTCGGCGACGGCTGGTGGGTCAGCTTCCCGATGGTGGCGGTGTGGACCGTGCTGACCGGTCTGCTGTGTGTGAGCACGCTGCCGACGCTGGCCGTCAAGTCGGTGTCGGTGGCACCGCGGACCGCGCCGATCCTGCTGGTGCTGGTCGCCCTGGCGGCCGCGCTGCTGGTCACCTACCCGCTGATCCTGATGATGGCGCTGGTGGTGATGTACCTGGGCCACATCCCGTTCGCGGTGCACTCCGCGCGCTGGGTGGCCGCACGGCCGGAAACCTGGAACCACAAGCCCGCCGAGCGCCGCGCCCAGCGCAAGGCCCAGCGCCGCGAACGGCCCCTGGCCGGACGGGTGCCGCGGGTGTCGACCGCTCGGCTGCGGCTACGCCGTCCCGGCCAGCGCGGATGACCGGCCCGCGCGGATAGCCACCGGCGGCCGGTTCCCGCGGGCAGAATTGACGGGTGCCGGAATTCACGCTGACCGCGCAACGCAACTCCTCGGGCGGCGACGCCCGCTGGGGGCTGGTGCGCCTGCACCCCGAAGTCCTGATGGCGCTGGCCCTGCACCCGGGGCAGGGCGTCACCCTGACCGGCGGGCGGCGCACCACTGCCGTGGTGGGGACGTTCAAGCCGTCGCAGGGCTTCGGCACCGGCGTCGCCCTGCTCGACGAGGTGACGCTGTCGAACGCGAAGGTGCGCGACGGCGGTGACGTCACCATCGC
Source organism: Nocardia sp. NPDC005825 (assembly GCF_040630175.1). NCBI lineage: Bacteria > Bacillati > Actinomycetota > Actinomycetes > Mycobacteriales > Nocardiaceae > Nocardia > Nocardia sp. NPDC005825. The sequence goes on along the minus strand of NZ_JBEXXC010000011.1, from coordinate 229,780 downwards.
CCCGGCCACCGAGTCCGACGCCCGCCGCGTCTCGGTGACGGGCTCGTCGCTGGCCATGGCCGCGATTCCGGAGTCCACGCTGCGGCAGGCGCTGCTGGGGAAGATCGTCACCGTGGGCGACACCGTCACCCTGCTCCCGCGTGACCTGCTGCCCAGCGACAATCCGGCCGCGGCCCGGAAGGCGTTGAAGGGCTTGGGGATCGCCTGGACCTCCGAGGTGCTGACGGTGGTGGCCACCGAGCCGTATCCGGGCCCGGTCACCATCCTGCCGAGTACGGCGGTGACGCTGGGTACGACCTTCAGCTCGACCGACGCACCGCTCGGCCTGCTCGACGACGTCCCGCTCGACAGCTCGCCGATCGTCGCCGCCGAGCGCCCGGTGACGACCGCCCCGACCTCGGCGGTGGCCGTCGCCGATCTGGCCGGGGTGCAGGCCCAGGCCGCGAAGCTGCGGGAATGGCTGAATCTGGCGTTGGACGAGCCCGAGCTGCTGAAGGCGCTGGGCGCGAGTTCGCAGCTGGGCGTGCTGATCACGGGCCCGGCGGGCGTCGGCAAGGCGACGCTGGCGCGGGCGGTGGTGGGTTCGCGGCGACTGGTGGAACTGGACGGCCCGGCGGTCGGCGCGACCGAGAGCGGCCAACGTTTCCGCGATGTCGGCGACACCATGCAGGAGATCGGTTCCGGCGCGGGCGGAGTCCTGCTGATCACCGATATCGACGCGCTGCTGCCGGCCGAGGCCGAGCCGGTGGCCACCATGATCCTGGACCAGCTGCGCCGGGCGATCGCGCTGCCCGCGGTGGCGGTGCTGGCGACCACCTCGAATCCGCTGGGCCTGGACGCGCGGCTGCGCGGACCCGAATTGTTCGACCGGCAGGTGTCGCTGCCGCTGCCGACCGCCGTGGTACGGGCCGCGCTGCTCGAGCAGTTGTTGCGCAAGGCCCCCACCGAGGACCTCAAGGTCGACGAGATCGCGCTGCGGACACCGGGATTCGTGGTGTCGGATCTGGCGGCGCTGGTCCGTGAGGCGGCGCTGCGGGCGGCGGCCCGGGCCAGCCGCGAACACCACGACAGCGGTCAGGACGTGGATCCGGTACTGCGGCAGGAGGATCTGGCCGGGGCGCTGGAGGTGATCCGCCCGCTGTCGCGGTCCGGCTCGGAGGAATTGTCCATCGGCAACCTGAGTCTCGACGATGTCGGCGACATGGTGGAGACCAAGCAGGCGTTGACGGAGGCGGTGCTGTGGCCGCTCAAGCATCCGGATTCGTTCGCGCGCCTGGGGATCGAGCCGCCGCGCGGGGTGCTGCTGTACGGGCCGCCGGGCTGCGGCAAGACTTTCCTGGTGCGGGCGCTGGCCGGGTCCGGGCAGTTGAGCGTGCACGCGGTGAAGGGCGCGGAGCTGATGGACAAGTGGGTCGGGTCCTCGGAGCGGGCGGTGCGCGAGTTGTTCCAGCGCGCACGCGATTCCGCGCCGTCGCTGATCTTCCTCGACGAGGTGGACGCGCTGGCGCCGCAGCGCGGGCAGTCCTCGGATTCGGGGGTGTCGGATCGGGTGGTGGCGGCCCTGCTCACCGAGTTGGACGGGGTGGAGCCGCTGCGGGACGTGGTGGTGGTCGGCGCGACCAACCGCCCGGATCTGATCGACTCGGCGCTGACCCGGCCGGGCCGGTTGGAGCGGCTGGTGTTCGTGCCGCCGCCGGACGCCGACGCCCGGGCCGAGATCCTGCGCACCGCGGCCGCATCGGTGCCGCTGGCCAAGGATGTGAATCTGCGGCGGCTGGCCCGTGAGCTGGACGGCTACTCGGCGGCGGACTGTTCGGCCCTGTTGCGGGAGGCGGCGCTGGCCGCCATGCGCCGCGATGTGGATGCCGGGGAGGTGACGGCGGCGGATGTGGCGTCCGCGCGCAAGGCGGTGCGGCCGTCGCTGGATCCGGTGCAGGTGGAGTCGTTGCGCTTGTTCGCGGCGAAGCGGGAGATGTCGGGTCCGCCCGGCGACCCGTCGGGCTATGTCTGAGTTGATGTGCCCGGTCTGATTCCTCCGCCTACGCCCGAATGTGGCCAGAAGTTCGCCAAAAATCTACAAAGTAAGCGAGTCGGACCGATCGACACCCCGAGGGCCGGTACTTTTGCGCAGGTGAGGTCGTACAAGGTCGCTACCGAAACGATCACCGCGCTGGTCGCAGCACTGGTTGCTGGCCTCGCGCTGACCTTGCCCATCGACTTCGGCTGGACCTCACAGAGTTCCGCTCTGCAACTGGATCTGCTCGCCTACAGCCTGCCCCGCGCCATCTCGGCGGGCGTGCTCATCGCCATGATCGTGGCGGTGCTGATCACCACCATGGGCAGCCCGTCGGTGGCCTGGTCGACCACGGTGGGCGGGCTGCTGGTGCTGGTCGCCAACCACACCCTGGGCCACGCGAACGACCCGAATTCCTCGCTGTCCACGATGAACTTCATCGACTCGCTGTCGGGCGGCGTGATCCTGGGCGCGCTCGGCGCGGCGGTGCTGCACCACAAGCTGCCCGCCTTCGCCTGGACGCTGGGCGTTCTGATCAGCCTGCTGCTGGGTTCGGTGAATCCGGTGCCGCGGGTGGGCGGCGGCAGCATCACCGACAACCTGAAGGACCACTGGCAGGCCTCGGACATGCCGCCCATGTGGATGGTGCTGCTGGCCTTCGCACTGGCCGTGTTCTCGCTGCTGATCAATCGGAAAGGACCGGCCGCGCAACGGCTGTCGATCGAGCTGCCGCTGGCCCCGATCCTGGCGGGCCTGCTGCTGGTGCTGATCACCTTGTTCAGCGCGGAGTGGCTGGCCCGGCACGGCGGCAGCGTGGCGGGCATCGTGCTCGCCGTGGTGACCTCGGTCGGCACCGCCATGATCGCGTCCATGCTGTTGCCGGGGCGGGACGGGGAGATCGTGTTGATCGCGGTGGGCGTCGGCGCGGTGGGCGCGGCGACCATCGCGGCGGAGATGCCGGCCTGGTCGATCCCGCTGCTGGTGGCGGTGGGCGCGTCCGGCATGTGGGCGGGCAGTCAGGTGTCCGCGCCGATGCCGGCCCTGTGGCTGTCCATGCTGGTCGGGGTGTCGACGGCGCTCACCAGCGACTCCTCCGAGGCGTGGCTGATCGTGGGCAGCGCGGCGCTGGTGTCCTGGCTGCTCGGTTTCGGCCTGCTGGCGGCCCGGCCGCGGTACGTGCCGAGCCGGGTGCTGGGGACCTCCCTGTTGTTCGTGCCGTCGGCGGTGCTGGGCATGCGGGATTACGTGGCGCGCGGCGACTACGCGATGCAGTCGGGCAATTCGGGGATGTGCGCGGTCAGCTCGGGGTCCACCGCGACGCCGGGCTGGACCTCGGTGCTGGTGGCGGGCGGCTGTCTGGCGGGCATGTTCCTGCTGCGGCGGCTGCGGCCGCTGCCGGTGCCGTCCGCGGCCACCCCGCCCGAGGGGGCGTCGAACGGGAACACCGCCGGCTAGACCGGGTCAGGCGTTTGCGGCGAGGTCCAGTCGCGCGGCCGGAGCGGTGGCGGGTTCGGCGAACCAGGTCCGGTAGAAGGCCGTCACGTAGGCGGCGAACAGGCCGATCACGAGGGCGCCCGCCGGGACCGGGTGCTCGGCGAATTCGACCGACAGGTACCGGTAGGACAGCAGCAGTCCGGTGAACAGCGCGGCCCCCGCGCCGACCAGCTGGACGCGGGCGCGGTCCCAGCCGCGTTCGGGTGCGCGCAGCGCGGATTCGATGGCCAGGCACAGCACCGCGCCCGCGACCAGGTCCGCGCCGTAGTGGTACCCGAAGCCCAGGGTGGCCCCGATGGTGGCGAGCAGCCAGAAGGTTCCGCCCCAGCGCAGCCAGGTCGGGGCGGGCGCGCCGGTCAGCGGGTCGCGGCGGGAGTGGACGAAGATCGACAGCGCCCAGGCGGTGTGCAGCGACGGCATGCAGTTGCGCGGGGCGAATCGGTCGAAGGCGATCGAGCCGGGTGAGAGGTCCACCGGCGGCACCACATTCGGCCAGTAGGTGCCGAGCGAGAAGGCGTGCCCTTCGGCGCCGTAGGCGAAGATCGGTCCGACGACCGGGAATATGACGTAGAAGAGCGGCCCGATCAGCCCGATCACCAGGAAGGTCCGCACCAGGTAGTGCCCCGGCCACTGCCCCGTCTTCACAACGTTGCGCAGCTGCCAGATGGTCACGATCATCGCGCCGACGGGCAGTTCGATGTACACCCAGTGCAGGACCGCGGAAGCCACCGGCCCCAGCCATTCGAGCAGTTGCCCGACCATCCAGGAGGGGTCGCCGAGGGCGTGGTCCACCAGCACGATGTGCTCGTCGAGGACGCGGGGTCCGGCGAGCACGGTGATGCCGAGCCAGACGTCGGCGACCTTGCTGGACAGCACCAGCAGGATGCCGAGCGCGGCGGCGTGCAGCGCGTTGGAGCGATCCTTGCCCTGCCATTGCCAGAGGGCGAGCCCGAGGATGCCGAGCAGCACGAGCACCGGCCCGTTGCCCATGGCGAGCGGACCGCCGGAGAGGCCGCGAATCGTCTGGTAGGCGACGTCGATGCCGAGCGCCGTGCCGACGGCCACGAAACGCCGCCGCCAGTTCAGTCCGATGAGCGCGAGGCCGAGTCCGGCCCACGGCACCGTGAAGGATTTGGCATTGCCCGCGAAGTCGGCCCAGATGCTCTCCAGCGGACCGGTGAAGTGATGCTGGGAGGCGACGATCTGCAGGACCAGGAGCGCCAGTGCGCCGACGGTCAGCACGGCCGTCAGCCGGACGCGCGGCGACGGCATCCGCATCCCTGATCGGCGTGCTGCGCCGCCGGTCTGGGAACGCGGATCGTCGAGCAACATCCAGCCATAGTAAACGCCGTGTGAACGCCGACCCCATAGACAGTTGAACGCCGCATCCCACCCCGGATGAACAGCCCCCGGTCAGCGTGATATCGCCGCTGGCCACGGCGTACAGCGGCCGCAGAACCGCGTAATCGAAATCACAGCAATGGAACTCGCGGCGGTGAGGCGTCCCGCCCCGCCGTCACTGCTCGAGTTCGTGGACCAGCGAGTCGACCACCGCGACCAGATCGCCCTGCGCGGCCGCGGCCACCCGGCGCTGTCGCTGATAGGACGCGCCGCGCTTGGGGATGTCGGCGACCATGGCGAGCTCGTTCTCGCAGCCGAGGCTCTTGGCGGTCGGTTCGAGCCGGTTGAGCAGGTCCATGAGGTCGTCGGTGACGAGCCGCTCGTTGCTGTCGGCGTCGGTGATGATGATGGCGTCGAGTCCGTATCGCGCTGCGCGCCACTTGTTCTCCTGCACGTGCCAGGGCGGCAGAATGGCGGGCAGGGCTTCACCGTTCTCCACCCGCCGGTCGAGATCGACCACGAGGGAGTGGATCAGGGCCACGATGGCGGCCAGTTCGGCCTTGGTGGGGATGCCGTCGCAGATGCGCACCTCGATGGTGCCCCATTTGGGTGCGGGCCGGATGTCCCAGTGCATGCCGCCGATCTGTTCGATCACACCGGTTTTCATCTGGTCGTGCACGAATCCCTCGAACTGGCCCCAATTGTCGAATTGGAAGGGCAGTCCGGCGGTGGGCAGCTGCTGGAACATGAGGGCCCGGTTGCTGGCGTAGCCGGTGTCGACGCCCGCCCACATGGGTGAGGAGGCGGACAGCGCCAGCAGGTGCGGGTACGACGGCAGCATGGCGTTGAGGATCGGGAAGACCTTGTCCGGGTGCGAGATTCCCACGTGCACGTGCACGCCCCAGATCAGCATCTGACGGCCCCACCACTGGGTGCGCTCGATGAGTTCGTCGTAATGCGCACTGCGCGTGAGCTGTTGGGTGGACCATTGCGCGAACGGGTGGGTGCCCGCGCAGAACAGGTCGACACCGACCTGGTCGGCGGCGCGGCGCACGGCGTCCTGGGTGGCGCGCAGTTCGTCGACGACTTCGCTCACGGTGTCGTGCTTGCCGGAGACCAGTTCGACGGTGTTCTTCAGGAGTTCCTTGGTGATCTGCGGGGTGCCGTCCCAGGCGCGCAGATCACCGCAGGCTTCGAAAACGGCGGCGGCGGTATTGGACAGGTCACGCGTCGTCTTGTCGACGAGCGCGACCTCCCATTCCACGCCGAGCGTGGGCCGGGGCGATGAATTGAAGGGGACCTTCGAAATGCCTGCCCCGGCCATGCTCACCTCAAGGGGTTCAGGCGACGACGCCGCAGGCGACCCGTGCACCCGCGTCGCCGGTCGCGAGGGTGTCCGCATCCGGTGCGGGCGCGTACCGGGTGGGAATGTTGCCGAAGTTGTCGGCGCCGGCGTGGATGATCAGGGCCTTGCCCTTGATCTCCTCCAGGGTGACGGCGTCGGTGGTGGTGACCAGCTTGGCGGTGCCGTCCTTGAGCACCTGGAGCGAGTCCAGGTCGCCGCTGGCGGGGTGCGCGTTCTGCTCACCGACCTGCAGGTGGCCGCCGGCGGACAGGAAGTCGCCGGGCGCGCCGCCGGAGGGGGCGGTGGAGTTGGTCTCGCACTTGCCGAACTGGTGGATGTGCAGGCCGTGGAAGCCGGGCTTGAGGCCGTGGGCTTCGACGGTGATCTCGAGGTGGTTGCCCACCTTCACGACGGACGCGGTGCCGACGGTGCCACCGGTGGGGTCCTTGAGGGTGACCGAGGTGGACTCCCGGGGGGCGTTGGTGTCGCCCTCGGTGCCGTGGCCGGTCGCACCGCCCGCAGGAGCGGGCGAGCTGGTGAACACCGGCGGGGTCGTCCCCTTGACGTCACTCGATTCCTGGCTGTTGGAGCAGGCGGTGAGCCCCAGGGCCGCGACCGCGAGCACCGGAGCAACAGTCCACCAGGACGGGCGACGAGTTGAGGACGAGGCCATCGGGGAACTCCTTTACGAGTCCGAGTTTATCGGGAAAGCAGAGTGGACAAGGTTCGTACCGGACAAGATGATGCCAGAGCCGTGCCTGTGTTCCGTGGAGGGGCCGCACGGTTTCTTTCGGGCGGCGGTCCGGCGGCCGACGGACAACGATTCAGCTGCCGGTGACGATGACGATGACGCCGGTGGGCGAATCCGAGATCCCGGGGAAGCGGGGTTCGGCGGCGCAGCCCAGTTCCGCGGCGATGGCCTTGGCCAGTGCCTGCTCCTTGGGCGAACTGCCGTAGTACACGGTGGTTTTCGGGATGACGCCGCCGGGATAGTTGCCGACCTCGGTGATGTTGTAACCCTCACCGCTGAGCTGGTCGCCGGTCTTCTTGGCCAGTCCGGCGACGGTGCCGTTGTTGTAGACCCGGACCGGGAGGGACTTGTCGACGCCCGCGGCCGCGGTGGTGGTCGGCGCGGCGGCGGTCGTGGTGGGAGCGGCCGTGGTGGTCGCGGGCGCGCTGGCGGCGGACGCCACCGGCGGGGTGCTCGCCTGGGTCGAATTCTGCTGCGCCGCAGTGGTGGTGGCGGCCTGGGAGGTCGATCCGGCGCTGCTGTCCGAGGAGTCCGAACTCGACAGGGACATCGCGCCGATCCCGGCGAACACGATGGCCAGCGCGATCAGGACCATCGCCAGGGCCCGCAGCGGCGGACCGCCGGTCGGCGAATTCGGGTTGCTCACGGCGTCGAGCCTAATGGGTGCGGGGCCGCGCGCGCGGGATCAAGCGCGGACGCGGGCCGGGCGGAGACCTGGCTCACGGTCGCGGCGCGGCTCACACCTGGAAACCGAGACGGCGTGCGGCCCTGGTCTTCTGACGGCTGGCGCGCAGCCGCCGCAGGCGCTTGACCAGCATCGGGTCCGCCGCCAGCGCTTCGGGCTTGTCGACGACCGCGTTCAGGACCTGGTAGTAGCGGGTTGCCGAGAGGTCGAACAGTTCGCGGATGGCTTCTTCCTTCGCACCGGCGTACTTCCACCATTTGCGTTCGAAGTCGAGAATCTCGAGCTCACGGCGGGAAAGCCCGTGCGCGCCATCCTCGTCGGAAGGACCGTCCTCGCTTGCGGGCATGTCGCGTGCCGCTGCGCTGTCCATAGTGCTCCCTCGCCGAGTGGTCACCAGACGAATATGGTGCTTGTGCGTCGGTGTCATTCAACCACGCGCCGCAGACAACGCGATGCGTACCGATCGGCGTGTTATGTGACGTAGGCCCCGGCGTGTCGGGGGTTCCGGGCAGCGATCCGGACACGTCCCCAGGGTGTGATCACCCCGGTAAACGCCGCCATATAGGGTGCTGAGCATGGCTATTCTCCCGATTCGCATTGTCGGCGACCCGGTTCTGCACCGCGCGACCACTCCGGTCACGCAGACCCCGGAAGAGCTGGCGCAGCTGATCGCGGATATGTACGAGACGATGGACGCCGCGCACGGGGTGGGTCTGGCCGCCAATCAGGTGATCATCGCCGACGAGGACGAGCTGTCCCCGCGCCTCTTCGTCTACGACTGCCCGGACGAGACCGAGGACGGCAAGACCGTCCGCCGCCGCGGCTGCGTGGTGAATCCGGTGCTGGAGACCTCCGAGATCCCCGAGTCCATGCCGGATCCCGACGATGACGACGAGGGCTGCCTGTCGGTGCCCGGCGAGCAGTTCCCGACCGGCCGCGCCGACTGGGCCAAGGTCACCGGCACCGACGAGCGGGGGGAGCCGGTCGAGCTGGAGGGCCACGGCTTCTTCGCCCGCATGCTGCAGCACGAGACCGGTCACCTGGACGGCTTCCTCTATGTGGACGTGCTGATCGGCCGCAATGCCCGCGCCGCGAAGAAGGCGATCAAGCGAAACGGCTGGGGCAAGCCGGGTTTGAGCTGGGTCCCGGGCACCGTGCCGGACCCCTTCGGGCACGACGACGACGATCTCGACGACTGATCGGTCATGACCGATTCCGAGCCCGGCCCCGAGGGCGCCGGGGCGCTCCCGCCGCTCGGCAAGCGGGTGGTGGTGCGCTACCGCCTACCCGCGGGTTATCCGCAGCCGTTGACGGATGTGATCGGCGAGCTGATCGCCGCCGACCCGCTGACCGTGCGGACCGCCGACGGTCAGGTGGTGTCGGTCGCCCGGGATCAGGTGGTGGCCTGGAAACCGCTCGGCCCCAGGCCCATTCGGACCAGTGAGATCCGGTCCCTGGAAGCGGCGGCCGCGGACGGCTGGCCGGGCCTGATGCGATCCTGGATCGACGGCTGGCTGCTGCGCGCCGGGGACGGCTACACCTATCGCGCGAATTCCGCGGTGCCGCTGGGCGGTACGGACGGACCGGCGCTGATGAACACCGAGACCCTGCACCGCATCGGCGAGTGGTACACCGCGCACGGCCTGCCGCTGCAACTGCAGCTGCCCGATCGGCTGGCGCCCCGGCCCGCGGAGTGGCGGACCTGGCACGAGACCCGGGTGCTGGCGGTCGACATCGAGACCATGCCGCTGCCGTCGGGCCCGTCCATGGTGCGGTTCACCCCCGAACCGGACGGGGCGTGGCTGTCCATGCACCGGCATCGGGGCGGGGACACCGATGTCGGCTCGAGCCCGGTGGTGGACGTGCTGACCGCGGTCCGCGACGGCGAGCTCACCTTCGCCACACTGGGTTTGCCCGCGCCGATCGCCATCGGCCGGGCCGCGGTGACCACGGCTCCCGACGGCCGCCGCTGGGTGGGCCTGACCTGCGTGGCGGTGGCGTCCGGGCATCGACGGCACGGGCTGGGCGCGCTGGTGTGCGCGGAGATGATCCGCTGGGGCCGCACGCACGGGGCCACCCACGCCTACGTTCAGGTGTCGGACGAGAATGACGCGGCGCTGGCGTTGTACCAGGAGATGGGCTTCGTGGAGCATCACAGCTACCGGTACGCCGCGCCCTGATCGCGCCCGCCCGCTCGCGTAAGACACTAGTTCCGAAAGGTTTACCGCTGTGCGTATCGCCACCTGGAATGTGAACTCGATCCGCACCCGGCAGGATCGGGTGCTGGCGTGGCTGGACCGCGCCGATATCGACGTGCTGGCCATGCAGGAAACCAAGTGCAAGGACGAGCAGTTCCCGTTCGAGGCGTTCGAGGCGGCCGGGTACGAGGTCGCGCACGTGGGCCTGAACCAGTGGAACGGGGTGGCCATCGCGTCCCGGGTGGGCCTGGACGATGTCGAGATCCACTTCCCGGATCAGCCCGGCTTCGACAAGGACGCGGGCGAATCCCTGTTGAGCACACCGGTGGTGGAGGCCCGCGCGATCGGCGCGACCTGCGGCGGGGTGCGGGTGTGGAGCCTGTACGTGCCGAACGGCCGCGCGCTCGACGACCCGCACTACGCCTACAAGCTGGAGTGGCTGGCCGCACTGCGGTCCGCGGGCGCCAAGTGGCTGTCGGAGGATCCGGACGCGCAGATCGCGCTGGTGGGTGACTGGAATATCGCCCCGACCGATCTGGATGTGTGGTCGCCGGAGTTCTTCGAGGGCAAAACCCATGTGTCCGAACGGGAACGGGACGCCTTCGACGCGTTCGGCGAGACCGGTTTCACCGATGTGATGCGGCCCTTCCACCCGGGCCCCGGCGTCTACACCTACTGGGACTACACGCAGCTGCGCTTCCCCCGTAAGGAGGGCATGCGCATCGACTTCATCCTGGCCTCCCCCGCCCTGGCCGCGCGCGTCACCGACGCGAACGTGGACCGCGAGGAGCGAAAGGGCAAGGGCGCCAGCGATCACGCGCCGGTGACGGCCGTCCTCGCGGACTAGTCCGGCCGGGGCCCGGCTAGACCGGCCGGGCCTTGATGGCGTCGCGGGAGATGAAGACGTCGTAGGCGCCCGGGACGGCGATGACGGCATTGCCGTTGGTCGAGCGCACGAAAGGCCTGGTGTACCAGGTCTTGTCCTTCATGTCCTGGAAGAAGTCGGCGTCGCTGCCGTTGAGGAAGATCTGATTCTGTTTGGTGGCGACGCCGTCGAGGCGCTGGCCGTAGAGCCGGGTCACCTTGTATCCGGCGTTGAAGCCGAGGGCGTTCACCCACGCCTCGAGTTCCACGATATTGGCCTGCAGCACCCACATGTCGCCCTCGACCTGATAGGTCTTGTGCTGGTCGTCGTGGCCTTCGTCGCCGTAGAGGGTGAGGTTCACGTCCAGCAGGTGTTCCTGCCCCGCAACGGGTTTGACCTCGATGTGCGCGGCTTTCACTTCCCCGGTGAGTCCGAGGAAGGCTTGGAGGAGCGTGGTGATCCACAGGATCACGACCGCGACGAACGCCAGACCCGCTGCGCCCATGCCGCGTCCGACCAGCACACGCCAGCCGACCGTGCGGGCTTTCAGCACGGCCGAGACCAGTAATCCGATGGCCGCGATGCCCAGCACCAACAGCACGATCTGGATCCAGCCGAAGGTAACCGGGAAGACCATGCCGTAGTTGTACCCGCTCGGCACGACACGTATCGCCGGGTCAGAAATGAAGTGTGCGTGTCATGACGGTGTGTCATCTGATCCCCCAACGACATCCGGCCCCGCACCACGGGTGCGGGGCCGGATGTCGAGCACGGATCAGAAGGCCGCTTCGTCCAGCTTCATGATGTCGTTGTCGAGGTTCTCGATCACCGAACGCGAGGCGCTGAGCAGCGGCAGCTTGTTCTTGGCGAACCAGGACGCCACGCCGACCTTGCCGGTGTAGAAGTTCTTGTCCTTCTCGGCCGCGCCCGCGTCCAGCGCCGCCTGGGCGATGGCGGCGTGCTCGAGCAGTCGCCACGCGATGACGAGATCGCCGACGGCGTACAGGAATCGGACCGAGCCGAGGCCGACCTTGTAGAGCTCGTCGACCTGCTGCTGCGCGGCCATCAGGAAGCCGGTGAGCGCGGCCGCCATGGCCTGCACGTCGGCCAGGGCCGCGCCGAGCAGTCCGCGTTCGATCTTGAACTGGTCGGGGCCGCCGTCGACGAACTGCTGGATCAGGCCCGCGACGTGTCCGAGGGCTACGCCCTTGTCGCGAATGATCTTGCGGAAGAAGAAGTCCTGCGCCTGGATGGCGGTGGTGCCCTCGTACAGCGAGTCGATCTTGCAGTCGCGGATGTACTGCTCGATCGGGTAGTCCTGCAGGTAGCCGGAGCCGCCGAGGGTCTGCAGCGATTCGGTCAGCGACTCGTAGGCGCGGTCGGAGCCGCAGCCCTTCACGATCGGCAGCAGCAGGTCGTTGACCCGCTCGGCCAGTTCGGCGTCGGCGCCGTAATTGGCCTGCGCCACATCGGCGTTCTGGTAGGAGGCGCAGTACATGTACAGCGCGCGCAGACCTTCCGCGTACGCCTTCTGGGTGGCCAGCGAGCGGCGCACGTCCGGGTGGTGGGTGATGGTGACGCGCGGGGCGGCCTTGTCGGTCATCTGGGTCAGGTCCGCGCCCTGGACGCGCTGCTTGGCGTACTCGAGGGCGTTGAGGTAACCGGTGGACAGCGCGCCGGTGGCCTTGGTGCCCACCATCATCCGCGCGTTCTCGATGACCTTGAACATCTGCGCGATGCCGTTGTGCACCCCGCCGACCAGGTAGCCGACGGCCGGGATGTCGCCGCCGAAGGTGATCTCACAGGTGGGCGAGGACTTGATGCCCATCTTGTGCTCGACGCCGGTGACCAGCGCGCCGTTCTTGGCGCCGAGTTCCATGGTCTCCGAGTCGAACAGGAAGCGCGGCACCATGAACAGCGACAGGCCCTTGGTGCCGGGGCCGGCGCCCTCGGGGCGGGCCAGCACCAGGTGGAAGATGTTGTCGGCGGTGTCGCCGACGTCGCCGCCGGAGATGAAGCGCTTCACGCCCTCGATGTGCCAGGTGCCGTCGGCCTGTTCGATGGCCTTGGTGCGGCCCATGCCGACGTCGGAGCCGGCGTCGGGCTCGGTGAGCACCATGGTGCCGCCCCAGCGGCTCTCCCAGGCGTGCGCGGCCCAGCGCTGCTGCTCGGCGGTGCCCTCGTCGAAGAGGACCTTGTGCATGAGCGGGCCCATGTTGAAGAAGGAGGCCGAGTTGTTGGCGGCGACCAGCATCTCCTGGATGGCCCAGATGAGGGCGTTGGGGGCGGCCACGCCGCCCATCTCCTCGGCCATGCCCAGGCCGGAGTAGCCGGCCTCGTTGACCGCGGCCACGGTCTTCTTCAGCGATTCGGGCACGGTGATGGTGTGCTGTTCGGGCAGGAACACGACCGGGTTGCGGTCGGCGTCGGCGAAGGACTCCGCGATCGGGCCTTCCGCGAGGCGCTTGGCCTCGGCGAGCATCTCCCGTGCGGTGTCGCCGTCGAGGTCGCCGTAGGCGCCCCCGTCCAGCAGTTCCCCGATCCCCAGTACTTCGAACAAGTTGAACTCGATATCTCGTAGGTTCGCCTTGTAATGGGACACGGAAGGGCCTCCTCGGCTGAATTTTCGACGCGGGTCTGCAGATCAAGATCTGGGATCGACCCGAACGTTGCCGTACGCCTGTCCTGTTACGCAAGCGTAGGTAGACGTCTTAACCTTTCGGGCGCTCGCCGACCCGGCCCGATCCCGAAAAGTTAACCGTGCCGTTATGCGCTCGAGCTGGATATGCGTCCGAAAAACTCGTTGGCCTGCTGCGGAGTGACCGTGACCGGATTCACGGGAACCCGGGCTCGCATATGTTCCGCAAGAAGCAGACCGGTCATCCGACCAATTCCATCCACGCCGCGGTCTCGGGTCAGGGGTTCATCTCGTAGGTTCCGGCCAGGGCGCGGACCTGGGTGAGGACGTGCTCGGCGCGGGCGGGATCGGCGACCGGGCGGCGGATCAGGTCCAGGGCGCGGACCTGCTGGGCCTTGGTGGCGGTCGGTTTGGTGTGCAGCGTCAGCGCGTGCTCGGAGAATTCGCGCACGAACAGGTCGAAGAGCTGGTCGAGGACGGCCTCGTCGGCGCCCGCGATCTCGGCCTGCTCGAGGATGAGCTGCGCGTACGGGAGGGTGGTGAACAGCTCGCCGAGGCCGAAGAGGAAGTCGACGTCCCGCTGCTGTTCGGCGGTCGGGGTGGCCGCGGCCAGCAGGGTTTGGAGGGCGAGGGCCTGTTCGAGGAAGACCGCGACATTCGGGATGTGCGCGAACTTCTCGAACACCGGACGCCAGTCGGCGAAGCGGATCCTGCCCAGCCCGCTGCTCGGGCCCTGCCGGAACAGGAATTCGTCGTCGGCGGCGTCGCGGCGGGTGGGCACGGGAGCGTGTGCGGCACGGGCGAATTCGGTCTTCAGCGCGGGCACGGCCTTGGCGGCCGGACCGGTGGCGCGGCGGCTGGTCCAGCTCAGCGCGCCGGATACCGCGCGCACCGCGCCCTTGGGGGCGAGACCCGCGCCGGGCAGGTAGCGCAGCGCGGCCAGGCCCGCGTCGGCGGGATGGAACATGTAGTTGGGCATGAACTTCAGCGACAATGCCATGTTCACGTGCACGGTGCCCTCGAGCCGCGGCAGCCCGAACATGCCGACCATGGCCATGGGGAAGTACATGTCGTTCTCGAAGCCGCGGGCGGCGATCACGTCGGCGAGGTCCTCGTACAGCTGCTGGCCGTGGCGGGTGACCGACATCTTCTCGATCGCGTTGAACAGCAGATAGCGCCGGTCGTTCTCGTCGGCGCAGCGCAGGTAGTCGATGGCGCGCTCGCTGTAGAGCTTCATGCCGATCAGACGCGCGTAGCTGTCCGCGAGCAGCGATTTCACCTGCGGGAACTCGGTCACGCGGTGCCCGAACAGGATTCGGTTCTCGGCGTGCGTCACCGCCTCGAACATGGCGTGCTCGCAGGCCCCGACCGCGCCGAAGCCGAGGTTGAACTTGCCGACGTTGACGGTGTTCATGGCGGCGTCGAAGGCGGCGCGGCCGGTGTGCAGGATGTCGGATTCGGCGACCGGATACTCGTCGAGATCGAAGGCGGCGACGTACATCTGGGAGTCGACGACGTTCTTGCGCAGCTTGTAGTTCTTGTGCCGGGAGTCGGCGGCGAAGAACAGGTAGCCGGAGTACTCCTCGTCGGTCATCTTCCGCAGGAAGTCGGACGAGTCGATGATCGGCTTGTCGGCGCGGCGGCCGAAGACCGACACCATGCCCGCGAGATTGCCGTTGCCGATGTAGTACTTGCCGCCGGTGGCGGTGTATCCGCCGCGCGGTGTCGGCTCGAGCACCATGTCGGTGGAGTAGATGTCGGCGCCGTGGTCCTGTTCGGAGAGGCCGAAGGCGAAGATCTCGCCGGATTCCAGCAGTCCGGCGGCGCGGGCCTTGGCCTCGGCGTTGGCGCTCTGCCAGATCGGGCCGAGGCCGAGGATCGTCACCTGCCAGACGTACCAGTACTGCATGCCGTAGAAGCCGAGGATCTTGCTCATCATGGCGATGCGGGCGGTGTCCCAGCGCTTGTGCGGGTCGCCGCCGGCCTGCGCGGCCGGGGTCAGGAAGGTCGCGAAGATCCGTTCGCGCTTGATGAAGTCGAGGAAGTCGGCGTACCAGACGCGGTCGCGGTTCTCGGCCAGCAGCCGGACCTTGCCGAACGCCTCGAAGTAGTCGACGGTGGCCCGCAGCAGTCGCCGGGTCTCCGCGTCGAATTCGGTGAATTCGCAGGTCTTCGGGTTGAACAGGGACTGGGTCATGAGTCTTATTCTCCTCCGGCCGGGGGCTCGCTCGGCTCCTCCGGGTGCTTTCATTCGTGAATGTAGCATTTTTGTTCACGACTGCAGGAAATGATCTCCGAGGCCACTGCTATCGTCGGTGCGCATGGGCACCGATTCGGCGACACGACCACGCCAGCGCGCGCGGCATCTGGGTCCCGAACGTCGTCGCCCGCAGGTCCTCGACACCGCTCTGGAGATCGCCGTCGCCGACGGCATCGCGGCGGTCACCATCGCCGCGGTGGCCGACCGCATGAAGGTCACCCGCCCGGTGGTCTACGCCTGCTTCGCCGATCGGGTCGAGCTGCTCGAGGCGCTCATCCGGCGCGAGGAGGACTACCTGGTGCAGGGCGTGCTGGAGACGCTGCCCCGCCGCCGGGTGGAAGCGGACGAGGCGGTGTTCGTGGAGGGCTTCCGCGCCCTGTTGCACACGGTCTCCCGGCGCCCCGACACCTGGCGGCTGCTGTACGGCAATCCCGATCCGGCCGTGGC
Source organism: Nocardia sp. NPDC005825 (assembly GCF_040630175.1). Classification (NCBI taxonomy): domain Bacteria; kingdom Bacillati; phylum Actinomycetota; class Actinomycetes; order Mycobacteriales; family Nocardiaceae; genus Nocardia; species Nocardia sp. NPDC005825. The sequence continues at coordinate 213,742 of NZ_JBEXXC010000011.1, read as the reverse complement.
GGATTCGTTCGGCAAGGGCCGTCTGCTGGCGGTGGAACGCTGCACCCGCCGACTACGCCCGACCCTGGCGGCCTGGGGCACCGCCGACGCCGAACACAAGCTTCCGGCGCTGGTCGAGCTGTGGGTGTCGGCCGGTGAGGGCGCGGTCCGCACGCTGCTGACCGAGCCGGGCGGCTGGAATCCCGACACTCTGGGAGAGTTCGTCGGCGCGGCGGTCTACCGCGCGCTGCGTCACGCCTGACTACGATGGAAATCGACCATCGGTCAGCGGGAGGACGCCATGACGTTCTATCGGCAGGTTGGTTCGGTGCCGCCCAAGCGGCACACGCAACATCGAGATGAGAGCGGCCGGCTCTATTACGAAGAGCTGATGGGAGAAGAGGGCTTCTCCGGCGATTCCTCGCTGCTCTATCACCGCGGACTACCACCGGCGATCGTGGATTCGTCGGTGTGGGTGCTGCCGCAGCAGCGGCTGTTCCCGAATCATCCACTGCGGCACCGGCATCTGAAGCTGCACGAACTGTTCCTGGGCGACAAGCCGGGCGACAGCGATGTGGTGACCGGGCGGCGGCTGCTGCTCGGCAATGCCGACGTGCGCATCTCCTACGTGGCGGCGCTACGAGAATCGGCGCTGTACCGCAATGCCATCGGCGACGAGCTGGCCTATGTCGAATCCGGTTCGGGGCGAGTGGAAACCGTGTTCGGCACGCTGCCGGTGCGGCAGGGTCATCAGGTGCTGTTGCCGCGCGCCACCACCCACCGCTGGATTCCGGACGGCCCGGAACCGTTGCGCGCCTACATCATCGAGGGCTCGGGCCACATCACCCCGCCGAAACGGTATCTCTCGAAATACGGTCAGTTCCTGGAGAATTCGCCCTACTGCGAGCGCGATCTGCACGGGCCGACCGAGCCGGTCCAGGCCGACGGAGAGAATGTGGAGGTGCTGGTCAAGCACCGTCCCGCCGGTGAGATCGTCGGCACCAGCATGGTTTACGCCACCCATCCCTTCGATGTGGTGGGCTGGGACGGCTGCCTGTACCCGTTCACCTTCGACATCGCCGACTTCGAACCGATCACCGGCCGGGTGCACCAGCCGCCGCCGGTGCATCAGGCGTTCGAGGGCCAGAACTTCGTGATCTGCAATTTCGTGCCGCGCAAGGTCGACTACCACCCGCTGTCGATCCCGGTGCCCTACTACCACTCGAACGTAGACTCCGACGAGATCATGTTCTACTGCGGCGGAAACTACGAGGCGCGCAGGGGATCCGGGATCGGGCAGGGTTCGGTGTCGGTGCATCCGGGCGGGTACGCGCACGGTCCGCAGCCGGGAGCCTACGAGCGCAGCATCGGGATCGACTTCTTCGACGAACTGGCGGTCATGGTGGACACCTTCCATCCGTTGCAGCTGGGTGAGGGCGCGCTGGCGTGTGAGGACCCGCGCTACGCGTGGACCTGGTCGGGTAAGGGGCCGTCGGAATGGATCTGAATTGAGCAGCCGGGTGCGTATCGAGGTCCCCGCGGATTCCGGCTTCGGCCTGGATCATCTGCCGTACTGCGTATTCCGCCCCGCCGGCCTGGAACCCCGGGTGGGCGCGCGGCTGGGCGACACCGTGATCGATCTGGCGGTGGCGCTCGACGATCCGATGTTCCATCAGCCCAGCCTGAACGCCTTCATGACCCAGGGACCGCGGTGCTGGCGCGAGATCCGGGAGCGGGTGCGGACCGCCGCGGAAGCGGAACTCCCCGCGGCCGCCGTGCACGAGGTGCGCGCGGTCCGCCTGGATCTGCCGATCGAGATCGGCGACTACGTCGACTTCTACGCGAGCCTCGATCACGCCACCGCCCTGGGTCGCATGCTGCGCCCGGACGGTGAACCGCTGCTGCCGAATTGGCGGCATCTGCCGGTGGGGTATCACGGCCGGGCGGGCACCGTGGTGGTGTCGGGGACGGACGTGATCCGGCCGCACGGGCAGCGCCGGACCGACTCCGGCACACCGGATTTCGGGCCGAGCCGCCGCCTCGACATCGAGGCGGAAATGGGTTTCGTGGTCGGCGCGGGTTCCCCGCTCGGCACGCCGATCGGTACCGGCGAATTCGCCGACCACGTCTTCGGGGTGGCCCTGGTCAATGACTGGTCGGCGCGCGACATCCAGGCGTGGGAGGGTCAGCCGCTGGGCCCGTTCCTGGGCAAGTCCTTCGCGACCAGCCTGTCGGCGTGGGTGACTCCGCTCGACGCCCTGGCCGCGGCCCGCATTCCGCTCCCGCCGCAGCATCCCGAGCCGCTGCCGTATCTGCGCGACGCGGCGGCCTGGGGTCTGGACATCACGGTCCGGGTGGCCTGGAACGAGCAGCTGGTCTCCACTCCCCCGTACCGCCGCATGTACTGGTCGCCGGCGCAGATGCTGGCGCACCTGACGGCGAACGGAGCCTCCACCCGCACCGGCGACCTGTTCGCCTCCGGCACCATCTCGGGCGCGGATCGCGGCGAGCGCGGGTCGCTGATGGAGATCAGCTGGGGCGGCACCGAGCCCCTCGAATTGAACGGCGTGCAGCGGACGTTCCTGCAGGACGGCGATGAGGTGGTGCTCACGGCAACCGCCCCGGCGGTCGGCGGCGGACGCCTGGAGCTGGGCGAAGTCCGCGGGCGCATAGCGAAAGCCGAGTAATAGCCGGAGCGCATGCCCATGAGCATGGTCACTGAACCTACCGGTCGGTCGATCAGGGAAAGTACCGTTCCGAAAGTTTGGGACTTTCGGAGGGCGGCGTCGATGTTGACCACTTCTGCCCGGTTCGCCATGGCGCGCCCACGCGCCGTGCTGGTGGCCGCGCTGCTGCTGATGCTGGTGTGCGGCGGCTTCGGGGCGACCGTGAAATCGCACATGGTCGGCGGCGGATACCTGACCGGCGAGCTGGAGTCGGTGCAGGCCAACGACTTCATCACCAAGAGCTTCCCGGGCGGCAATCCGAACCTCATCGTCATGGTGAGCGGTGACGGCGGCGTCAACAGTCCGGAGGTGCGCGCGGAGGCGCAGCGCATCACCGACACGTTGAGCCACGACTCGACGGTCACCGGCGTGCAGTCCTATTGGGCCAACAGCGCCACCCGGCCCGATCTGGCCACCGCGTTGAAGAGCAAGGACGGGCAGCGCGGGCTGATCATGGCCACGGTGACCGGCACCGACACCGAGGTGCAGAGCCGGGCCGCGGACCTGTCCACCGAGCTCAATGGCGATCGCGGCGGCGTGCAGGTGCGGGTCGGCGGCATGGCTGGATCGTTCGCCGATATCAACCACCAGGTCGAGAAGGATCTGGTGCTGGCCGAGTCCATCGCGGTGCCGGTGTCGGCGCTGCTGCTGGTGCTGGTGTTCGGCAGCGTGATCGCGGCCCTGCTGCCGGTGGGCGTGGGCCTGTTCGCGATCGCCGCGACCCTCGGCATCCTGCGCGCCATGACCACGTTCATGGACGTGTCGATCTTCGCGCTGAACATGACCAGCGCATTGGGCCTGGCCCTGGCCATCGACTACAGCCTGTTCATCGTGAGCCGGTACCGGGAGGAGCTGGCCCATGGCCGCGATACCCGGGCGGCGATCCTGCGGTCGGTGCAGACGGCCGGGCGGACCGTGGTGTTCTCCGGCTTGACCGTCGCGCTGGCGCTGGCGGCGCTGGCGGTGTTCCCGCAGCCGTTCTTCAAGTCCTTCGCCTACGCCGGTGTCGCCGTGGTGGTCGCGGCCGTGGGCGCGTCGGTGCTGCTGCTGCCCGCCGCGCTGATGCTGCTCGGCGATCGCGTCAATGCCTGGGATCTGCGGAAGCCGGTGCGCCGCTTGCTGGGTCGCGGCGAGCCCGCGCCGAAGCAGCCGGAGGAGACCTTCTGGTACAAGCTGGTCACCGGCGTGATGCGGCGGGCGCTGCCGGTCGCCGTGGTCACCGCGGCGGTGCTGCTGGCGCTCGGATCCCCGTTCCTGAAGGCGCATTTCGGTACGCCGGACGACCGGGTGATCGGCACCTTCGCTTCCAGTCGTCAGGTCGGTGACGCGCTGCGGCACGACTTCAGTGCCGATATGGCTTCCAGCGCCGTCGTGGCGCTGCCCGGATTCCACGGGGAGGCCAAGGAGATCGGCGCGTACGCCGCCCGGCTGTCGCAGGTGCCGGGGGTTCCGGCGGTGCTGTCCAGTGACGGCGTCTACGTGAACGGCGCGAAGATGGCTCCCGGCGTGCAGCAGATGGCCGGACCGGACGGCGCGTACCTGTCGGTCGGCACCCGGCTCGCCCCGTACTCCGCGGAGGGCAAGCAGCAGCTCGCCGAACTCCGCGCGGTGCCCGCCCCCGGTGACGTCCTGTTCGGCGGCGCGGCCGCCCTGAACGAGGACACCATGGATTCGGTGATCACCCGGCTTCCCCTGGCGGGCGCGATCATCGCGATCATCACCCTCATCCTGCTGTTCCTGTTCACCGGCAGCGTGGTCCTCCCGATCAAGGCCCTGCTGCTGAACCTGCTGTCGCTGACCGCCACCTTCGGCGCCATGATCTGGGTCTTCGAGCAGGGTCACGGCGCGAGCCTGCTGGGCTTCACCTCGACGGGCAGCATCGATCTGTTCATGCCGATCCTGATGATCTGCCTGGCTTTCGGCATGTCCATGGACTACGAGGTCTTCCTGCTCTCCCGCATCCGCGAGGAGTGGCTGGCCTCGGACCGCTCGCCCGAGGCCAACACCCGCTCGGTGGCGCTGGGCGTGGCGCGCACCGGCCGCATCTTCACCGCCGCCGCGGGGCTGATGGCGGTGGTCCTGCTGGCGGTGGCCACCTCGGAAGTGGCCCCCATGAAGCTCTTCGGCATCGGCCTGGCGCTGGCCGTCGTCTCCGACGCCACCGTCATCCGCGGCCTGCTGGCCCCGGCCCTCATGCGCCTGATGTCCACCGCCAACTGGTGGGCTCCCAAACCCCTTGCCGCCCTGCACAAGCGGATCGGGCTGGAGGAGGAGCCGGGCGCGGCGGCCGACGACGAGGACCGCGAGGTCGCGCTGGCCCGCTAGCGGCGGGCGGCGCGGCCGGCGTCGACCACGGCGACGAAGTTCTCCAGGTCCGCGATGAGGGTGTCGACCGATTCGGTGGCGCCACCGTCGTCGTGGTGATGCAGCCAGTCCGCGACGAGCTCGAACATGCCGCCGATGGTGGCCAGGGCCAGCGCCGGCAGGCGGGGTTCCTCGTGCGGGTCGGCTTGCAGCCATTGATGTTTCAGGAATTCGGCGGACCAGCGACGGTTGGCGCGGCGCATGGCCTCGACGGCGGGTGAGATGCCGCCCGCTTCACCGAAGGTGACCTTCGCGAGGCGATGGTCGTCGGCGATGGCGTGGACGAAGGCCGCGAGGACGGCCGCGCGGCGGGCGGGCCAGTCGGCGTCGGCGGTCTCGACGGCCACCTCGGCGACGCGTTGCTGGATGCCGGTGGTGATCTGTTCCAGCAGGGCCGTGTAGCACGCCTCCTTGCTGTCGAAGTGGTCGTAGAACCCCTTGGTGCCGACGAAGGCGTGCTGGCAGATCTGTTCGATGGAGGTGCCCGAATAGCTTTGCCGGGCAAAGAGTTCGGTGGCGGCGGTGAGGAGCTGACGGCGGCGCTGGGCGCTGCGCTCGCCGGCGTCGAGGCCGCGGATGCGACGCCGGACGGGGGGCGCGCCGGTCGACGCGGCAGATTTGCTGCGGGACATACCTAAACGATAGCCAAGCACATTTCAGAAAGACATCTTGTTGGTAACCCGAGGCCGTGCTGTAATCGCTGTCACGTCGAGGAAGGGAACAGGGACGTGGCAATCGATGGGGACCGCCGACCGCGAGGGGGGCGGCTGCTCGCGGCCGCGCTCGCGACGGCGCTGACGGCCAGCGCGGCCGTACTACTGGGCGGCGCGAACTCGGGAATCGCTGCAGCGCAACCACTTCCGGTCAACCAGGATCCGTTCTACGGAGCGCCGGACGGATTCGAATCGACCGCGCCGGGCACCGTGCTGCGCACGCGCGAGGTGCGACTCGCGGTACTCACCGTGCTGCCCGTGCAGGTGCGGTCGTGGCAGCTGCTGTACCGCACCACCGACCTGTTCGGGCAGCCGGCCGTGGCGGCTACCACCGTTGCGGTTCCCGAGGGGGCGAACACCTCCCACGGTCGGCCGCTGGTCTCGCACCAGTTCTTCTACGACAGCACCTCACCGGCCTGTGCGCCGTCTTATGTACTGCAAGAGGGTGGCGGACTACCCGCGTTGGAGGGCATCCACTCCACCACGGAGTACCTGGAACTCGCGGCCTCCATCAGCCAGGGCTATGCGATCAATATCCCCGACTACGAGGGAGTGGACGGGCATCTCGCGGTGGCGAAGGAGCCCGGCTACCTGATTCTGGACAGCGTCCGCGCCGCCGAGAGCTTCGCGCCGCTGGGCCTGGACGGCGCGAATACCCCGGTGGCACTGTGGGGTTACTCCGGCGGCGGCATGGGCAGCGGCTGGGCCGCGGAGATGCAGCCGGGGTACGCGCCGGAGCTGAACATCAAGGGCATCGCACTGGGCGCGCCGGTCTCGGATGTCGAATCCCTGTTGCACGTCAACGGTTCCATGTTCGCCGCCCTCATCGGCGTGGGCATCGCGTCGCTGCGCAACGCGTACCCGCGGTTCGCGGAGACCACCGAGAAATACCTGACCCCCGAGGGCCGCGCGCTCATGGACCGCACCGCGAGCCAGTGCCTGGTGCGCAATGCCCTGACCCTCATGTTCACCGACTACCAGCGCCTGCTGACCATCCCGATCGCGGACTACCTGGCCCTGCCGGAGATCCGCGAGGTCTTCGACGCGACCGTGCTGGGCAGCACCCCGCCGACCGCGCCGACCATGGTCTATCAGGGCGTGTACGACGAAGCCGTGCCGTGGTTCACGAACGACCGCATGGTGCGGCGCTGGTGTGACGGCGGTTCGCCGGTCTACTACAAGCGCGACCACCTCAGCGAGCACCTGACCCTGACCACGCTCGGCATGGCGGACGCCTTCAACTGGGTGAAGTCGCGCCTGGCCCCGGCGGCACCCGATCCGGTGGGCTGCCGCACCGAGGACGTGGTCACCATGCTCGGCAGTCCGGACGCGCTCGCGACCCAAACCGAGATCCAGTTGAACGCCCTCTTCGGCGCGCTGGGCTGGCCGATCGGGCCGCGCGAGAACTGAGCGGCGGGATACCCGCCCGGAGCAGACCGGATCGTATATTCCACGGTCCCGGGGTTGCCGTACCCCGGGGCCGGGTATGGTCGGCTCGGAAAAAGTTTGCCAACGGGGGCTCGCACCAGCGGGCTGAGAGGACGGCTAGCGGGCCGTCGACCGTATGAACCTGACCGGGTAATGCCGGCGTAGGGAGGATCTGCCATGTCATCGAGTCGTGTCTCCAGCTCGGCCGCCCCGGTCGACACCGTGACCACCGGCCCCATCGAGGGCAGCGTCAAGCACTACGAACAGGTCGAGGTCGACGGCGCCACGCTGCGGGTTCCGGTGCGGCGCATCAACCTGACCAATGGCGAGCACTTCGACGTGTACGACACCTCCGGTCCGTACACCGACGACACCGCCACCATCGATCTCGAGGCGGGTCTGCCCAAGCTGCGCGACGAGTGGGCCAAGCCGCAGGTCGACGGCCCGCCGACCCAGCTGAACTGGGCGCGCCAGGGCGTCATCACCAGCGAGATGCACTACATCGCCGCCCGCGAAGGCGTTTCGCCCGAACTGGTGCGCGACGAGGTGGCCGCCGGTCGCGCGGTGATCCCCGCCAACCACAAGCACCCCGAGTCCGAGCCGATGATCATCGGCAAGAAGTTCACGGTGAAGATCAACGCGAACATCGGCAACTCGGCCGTGAGCTCCTCCATCGCCGAGGAGGTCGAGAAGATGGTGTGGGCCAGTCGCTGGGGCGCCGACACCATCATGGACCTGTCCACCGGCAAGAACATTCACGAGACCCGCGAGTGGATCCTGCGCAACTCCCCGGTCCCGATCGGCACCGTGCCGATCTACCAGGCGCTGGAGAAGGTGAACGGCGATCCCACCAAGCTGACCTGGGAGATCTACCGCGACACCGTGATCGAGCAGGCCGAGCAGGGCGTCGACTACATGACGGTGCACGCGGGCGTGCTGCTGCGCTACGTGCCGCTGGCCGCCAAGCGCGTCACCGGCATCGTGTCCCGCGGCGGGTCGATCATGGCCGCGTGGTGTCTGGCGCATCACCAGGAATCGTTCCTGTACACCAACTTCCGCGAGCTCTGCGAGATCCTGGCGAAGTACGACATCACCTTCTCCCTGGGTGACGGTCTGCGGCCGGGTTCCATCGCGGACGCCAATGACGAGGCCCAGTTCGCGGAGCTGCGCACCCTGGGCGAACTCACCAAGATCGCGAAATCCTATGGCGTGCAGGTGATGATCGAGGGCCCCGGCCACGTGCCGATGCACAAGATCGTGGAGAACGTGCGGCTGGAGGAGGAGCTCTGCGAGGAGGCTCCGTTCTACACCCTCGGCCCGCTGGCCACCGATATCGCGCCCGCCTACGACCACATCACCTCGGCCATCGGCGCGGCCATCATCGCCCAGGCCGGTACCGCGATGCTGTGCTACGTGACGCCGAAGGAGCACCTGGGTCTGCCGAACCGCGACGACGTGAAGGTCGGCGTGATCACCTACAAGATCGCCGCCCACTCCGCCGACCTGGCCAAGCAGCATCCGCGGGCCCAGGACCGCGACAACGCGCTGTCCAAGGCGCGCTTCGAGTTCCGCTGGACCGACCAGTTCAACCTCTCGCTGGACCCCGACACCGCGCGGGAGTACCACGACGAGACCATGCCGGCCGAGCCCGCCAAGACCGCCCACTTCTGCTCCATGTGCGGTCCGAAGTTCTGCTCGATGCGCATCTCGCAGGACGTGCGCGACTACGCCGAGAAGCACGGCCTCACCGACGTGAACGCCATCGAGGCCGGAATGGCCGAGAAGTCGGCCGAATTCGCCGATGCGGGGAACAAGGTGTACCTGCCGGTCGTGTAGTCACGATCGAATCCGAGTCGGGGCGGGTGGCTTTCGGGCCGCCCGCCCCGATCCGGCTCAGGCGCGATTCGAGATCTGCTGAACGGCCCAGCTGTTGCCGTCGGGGTCGTCGAAGAAGACGAACCCGTTGTTGTTCAACGGATCTCCCTCGGTGGTCGGCCCCGGCAGCACCTGGATGTCACTCACCTCGACCCCCCGCTCGACCAGTTCGGCGTGCGCCTGTTTCAGGTCGGACACGACCAGCTGCAGCCCTTTGAGATACCCGGGCTCCATCTTCGGGACGGCGCCCTCGCCGATCATGATCGAGCACCCCGACCCCGGCGGCGTCAGCTGGCAGATCCGGATCCCCGGCGCGGGCTGGGTGTCGTGGTCGACGTGGAACCCCAGCTTGCCGGCGTAGAAGTCCTTGGCACGGTCCACGTCCGACACCGGGACGATCACCACTTCGAGTGTCCAATTCACGGCGGATCCTTCCGAATCGAGTGTTTCTCCCAGTAGTCGGAGCGACAGCACGGAAATCATCGTGAACGCTACCCCCGCGATCCGGTTCAGGCGCCGGACGTGCAACCGTGCACGATCACGGAGGCTCCGGCCCCCGCCCAGTCCAGGGCGACCCGGTCGGCGTAGCCGAGCGAGGATTCCCGCGCCCAGCCCCAGTGGCCGGACGACGAGACGGCCGCGGCCGCGCACTGGTTCATGAAGGTGATGACCCAGCCGCAGTCGGTGTAGCCGCAGCGGTTGTCGGCGGCGGTCGCGGCCTCCTGCCAGGTCGGGTAGTCCACCGCGATGGCGGCGTAGGTTCCGTTGTTGCCGATGGAGATCGCGCCGTGGTTGTAGGTGTAGGCGTTGGCGGGAGCGACCGAGGCGAGCAGGGCGACGCCGGTCATGGCCAGGGTGGTGACGAGCTTGTACATGGTTCGACGATGGAACCGGGCGGGCACACGGTCCAGTGCATGCCCCCGCCAGGAGGGATATCCCCGCAGGTCAGCACGGCGGGACCGGAATTCCTGACCGGAACCCCCGGCGCTGTCATCGCTCTCCCCACGCGCTTTCCGCCAGTGCCGCAATCGATTTCGATCGCGGCCCGGCCTATGCACCCAGGGTATCGCCCGAGGGCGTCACTCCGGCGAGTAGAAGGTGCCCTTGCCCGCGATGTGGGGGAGATCGGTGTCGATGGTGACCTCGACCCGTCCGGGACCGGTCGGCAGCGTCTCCGGCACCCACAGCGCGTTGCTCGGCCCGAACGGCGTGCCGTCGCCCAGCGGAACCGGCGGGAAGCTGCCGCTCGCACCGGTATCCAGATTGCGCCAGCTCAGGGTCGCCGTCGCGCCGCAACCCGGGTTCGGGATGGGCAGGAACGTGAATTCGGCACGCACCCAGACGGTCTGCTTGCCGTAGTAGGTGTTCTGGGGATCGTGGAACGCCTGGATCTGGCCGAAGCAGGGGAAGGCGCCCGACCCGGCGGTGTAGGCGGGGGTGAAGGTGGTGACCGGGTCGGCGGCGGCGGTGCCGGTGGCCGCGAACAGCGCGGCCGCGGCGAGCGGCAGGGCGAACAGGGGACGGATCCAGCGCATCGCGACTCCTCGAATTGATTACGGGGACAAACGAATGTCGGCGAGAACCCGGCCAACGCTACCGTTCACAGGTCACGGCGCTACCGGTCACTGCTCACGACGCTGCCAGCGGTGCGCGAATTCGCCTGGGGCGGGCGGCGGGCCGGGCAGGTCGCCGGTGGCGGTGAGGCCGTCGACGAGCAGAGCCAGCACACGGCGGCGCAGCTGGGCGGTGCGCTCCGGATCCGGCAGCGTGACGGCGGCGCAGGCCTCGAGGATCAGGCCCAGATCGGCGACGGTGACCTCCGGGCGCAAGGTGCCGGATTCCTGTGCGCGGCGCAGGAGTTCGTCATTGAGCTCGGCGCTGCGCATCACATCGGGCAGGATCGAGTCGTCGGCGGTGAAGGTGCCGGCCAGGTGCACCGCCAGCGAGTGGACGTCGGCGTCGACGACATTGCGCAGGAACTCCACCAGCGCCGCCCAGCCGTCGGGATTCTCCAGGGCCGCTTCGGCTTCCGCGTTGTAGCGACGCAACCCGCTGTAGCAGAGGGTGCGCAGCAGGTCCTCCTTGCTCGGATAGCGGCGGTACAGCGCGCTGATGCCGACGCCCGCGCGCTCGGCGACCGCCGAGATCGGGGCCTTGGGTTCGGCGAGGAACACGTCGCGGGCCGCGGCCAGGATGAGTTCGTCATTGCGCGCGGCCTGCGCCTTGCGCCCGGGCAGGGCCCGCTGAGCTGTGGTTTCGGCTGTTTTCGACATGAATCGAGAATACCACTTGAACGGAACGATCCGTTCCGTTATGGTTTAAACAGAACGAAGCATTCCGTTCCAAAAAGGAGAGAATGATGAACGCCCAGCCCACCACCGCCACCACCGCGATCCGCCCGTTCCGCATCGACGTCCCCCAGGCCCAGCTGGACGATCTGGCCGACCGCCTGCGCAAGACCCTGTGGCCGAACGAGCTCCCCGGCGTCGCGGACGCCTACGGCGTCACCAACGACCGGGTGCGCGGGCTGGCGAAGTACTGGCTGGAGGAGTTCGACTGGCGGGCGCTGGAGGCGAAGCTCAACGCCTACCCGCAGTTCACCACCGAGATCGAGGGCGAGGACATCCACTTCCTGCACGTGCGGTCCTCGCGGGCGGACGCCACCCCGGTCATCCTCACCCACGGCTGGCCCGGCTCGGTCCTGGAGTACCTGGACGTGATCGCGCCGCTCACCGAGCCCGAGGACGCCGAGGCGCCCGCCTTCCACGTGGTCATCCCCTCGCTGCCGGGCTTCGGCTTCTCCGGCCCGACCCGGTCCACCGGCTGGAGCCGCTACCGCACCGCCGGCGCCTGGGTGGAGCTGATGAACCGGCTCGGGTACGAGCGATTCGGCGCGATCGGCAATGACGGCGGCTCGATGGTCTCCCCCGAGATCGGCCGCATCGCTCCCGATCAGGTGGTCGGAGTCCATGTGACACAGCTGTTCTCGTTCCCGTCCGGCGATCCGGCCGAGATGGCCGGCCTGTCCGAGGAGGACATGGCGGCGCTGGCGCACCTGCAGTGGTTCTACGAGAACAAGATGGCCTTCAACACCCTGCACAGCCAGCAGCCCCAGACCATCGCGTTCGCGCTCGCGGATTCGCCGGTGGGCCTGCTGGGTTGGAACGCGCAGCTGTTCAGCGAGGGCCTGGACAACGACTTCGTCATCGGCAACACGGCCATCTACTGGCTGACCGGCACGGCCGGGTCGTCGCTGCGCTTCTACTACGAGGACGCCCACGCCGAGCAGCCGCAGGGCCCGACCACGGTGCCGACCGGGCTGGCCATGTTCAAGGGTGACTTCCAGTCGATCCGCCGCTTCGCCGAGCGGGATCACAAGAACATCGTGAGCTGGCATGCGTACGACGTGAATTCGTCCACCTCGACGAGCGCCAACGACGCCGCCGGGCACTACGCCGCGCACGAGGCGACCGACGTGCTGGTCGCCGACATCCGCGGATTCTTCGCCGGTTTGCGCTGATTCGTCGCCGACGGGCCCGCACCCCCCGGGGTTGCGGGCCCGTCGCATGTCTGGACCCCCGCGCATGTTCGCGAGACGCGCGGCGATGTTCCCCGACTGCTTCCGTTGATGTACTTATTTCACCTTCGCAACAACGAATAACCCGAGGTGAGAGACATGAACATCGCCCTTTTCGGAGCCACCGGAACCGTCGGCCGCCACGCGGTCACCCAGGCCCTCGCGGCCGGGCACCAGGTCACCGTCCTGGTCCGCGATCCGGCCAAACTGACCGTCACCCACGAGCGGCTGCGGGTCGTCACCGGCGACGTCCTGGACCCGGCCGCGGTCGAGCGCGCTGTGATCGGACAGGACGCGGTGATCGTGGCGCTCGGCGCGGGCCGCAAGGGTGTGGTGCGCGCCGAGGGCACCCGCCACGTCATCGAGGCCATGAACCGGACCGGGGTGAAGCGGCTGATCTGCCAGTCCTCGCTCGGCGTCGGCGACAGCGCGGGGAACCTGAACTTCGTCTGGAAGTACATCATGTTCGGCATGCTGCTGCGCCCGGCCTTCGCCGACCACGTGCGGCAGGAGGAGTACGTGCTGGCCAGCGATCTGGACTGGACCATCGTGCGGCCCAGCGCCTTCACCGACGGCCCGGCCACCGGCGACTACCGCCGCGGCTTCCCGGGCACGGAATCCGGTCTGAAGCTGAAGATCTCGCGCGCCGACGTGGCCGGGTTCCTGGTCGAACAGCTCACCGACACCGTGTATGTGCGTCGCACGCCGGGCATTTCGCACTGATCAGGTCAGGCGTGCTCGTGCATGTCACCCCAGGACGGGAAGGGATCCGGGTACCGCAGCCACGCCTGCGGCCCGGCCTCCCACTCGGCGTCGGTGAGCAGCGCGGCCGTCAGCAGGTCCCGCACATGCGGCCGGTCGAGCTTCACCCCGATGAAGACGATCTCCTGTCCCGGAGCCAGATCCAGCGCGTCCCAGTGCGCACCCGGCTCGAAGGTCAGGTTCGGACCGGCCTGCGACCAGATGGCCGCCAGGTCCGGACGGCTGGCCAGCCAGAAGAAGCCCTTGCTGCGCAGCAACCGTTCCAGCTGGGAGAGGGCCGCGTCCAGACGCTGCGGATGGAAGGGGCGATCGGCGGTGAAGGTGAGGCTGCCGATGCCGTACTCCTCGGTCTCGGGGGTGTGCCCGCCCGCCAATTCCTCGGTCCAGCCGTCGAATTGGGCCGCCAGATCCGGGTTGTAGCGCCCGGTGTCGAGCACCTCGGCGAGATCGACCACGCCGCGCGCGGACCGCACGATGCGCGCGCCCGGGTTCAGTCGCCGCACGGTCGCCTCCACCGTGCCCACCGCGTTCGCGCTCACCAGGTCGGTCTTGTTGAGCACCAGCACATTCGCGAATTCCACCTGTTCGATGAGCAGGTCGGCGATGGTGCGCGCATCCCCCTCCCCCGCCTCCAGATTCCGTTCCGCCAGCGCCTGCCCCTTGACGACTTCGGCGAGGAAGGTGGAGCAGTCCACGACGGTCACCATGGTGTCCAGCCGGGCGAGCTCGCCGAGCCGGAAGCCGTCCTCGAACTCCCACTCGAAGGTGGCGGCCACCGGCATGGGCTCGGAGATGCCGGTGGATTCGATGACCAGCTGATCGAAACGCCCTTCGCGGGCGAGCGTGCCCACCGATTCGATGAGGTCCTCGCGCAGCGTGCAGCAGATGCAGCCGTTGGTGAGTTCGACCAGTTTCTCCTCGGTCCGGTCCAGGTGCCCCTGGCCCGCGACCAGGGCCGCGTCGATGTTCACCTCACTCATGTCGTTGACGATGACCGCCACCCGGCGACCCTCCCGATTGGCCAGGATGTGGTTGAGCAGGGTCGTCTTGCCCGCGCCGAGGAAGCCGGACAGCACGGTCACGGGCAGGGGCTGGGTCTGCGGATTCGAAATCATGGCGTTAATGGTAACGGTTTTCATTTGCAGCAGACGATAGGAGTCCGGGAAATGCGAAACGCCCGGCCGGAACAAGTCCGGCCGGGCGTTCGGCGTTCGATCAGATCAGCGTTCGATCACTTGCCCAGAGAGCCCGTCGGCAGACCGGGCAGACCGAAGGAACCGCCACCGCCGCCGGGCGTGGTGGCGTCCTTGACATTCAGGGTCGAGGGCGCGGAGGTCGAGCCCTTGTACCCGGTGCCGCCGGTGTAGACCGCGGTGATCACCCGATTGCCGGTCTGGCCGAGCGTGTACTGCAGGGTCGCCTTGCCGTTGACCACGGTCACCGCGTCACCGATCGGCGTGCCGCCGTCCATGAATCGGACGGTGCCCGAGGTGACGGCCGCGCCGGCCTCGGTCTTGACCTCGGCGGTGAAGGCCACCGCGTCACCCTTGGTGGCCGAGGCCGGAACCGTCAGGGTGGTCGTGGTGTTCAGCTCGACGGGAGCCGGATCGCTGACCGTCACGGTGGTGGCGGCGCCGGTCGACGGGTTGAAGCCTTCGGCGCCGGAGTACACCGCCGAAATCGCGTGCGCGCCCGCGGCATTGAAGGTGTAGGTCAGCTTCGCGCCGCCGGAGGCGAGAGCGATCGGGCCGCCGATGTCGGCGCCACCGTCCTTGAACTGCACGGTGCCGCCCGCCGCGGGGACATTGCCCGGACCGTTCACCGTCGCCCACAGATCCACGGCCTGACCGGTGGTCGCGGTGCTCGGGACGTTCATGGTGGTCGTGGTGTCGACGATCGCGGCCGTGACGGTGACGACCGAGGCCGCCGAGGTCGACGGGTGGTTCTTCGAGTCACCGCTGTAGACGGCGGTGATGGAGTGCGCGCCGGCGGTGGTGAAGCTCTGCGAGAGCGTCGCGGTGCCGTTGTTCAGCGGCACGGCCGCACCGAGATTGGCGTCGCCGTCCTTGAACTGGACGGTGCCGGTCGCGGCGGCCGGGGCCACGGTGGCGCTGAGCGTGACGGCCTGGCCGGTGGTCGCGGTCGCGGGCGCGGTCAGCGTGGTCGTGGTGTCGCTGTTGACCGCGCCGGTCACGGTGATGGTGGCCAGCGGGCCCGCGCCCGCGTTGAGGGTGCTCTTGTCGTCGCTGGGAATGCAGCGGGTCGGGGCCCACTGGGTGCCCAGCAGCGAGGCCTTGGCCAGCGA
Organism: Nocardia sp. NPDC005825; assembly: GCF_040630175.1. Lineage (NCBI taxonomy): Bacteria > Bacillati > Actinomycetota > Actinomycetes > Mycobacteriales > Nocardiaceae > Nocardia > Nocardia sp. NPDC005825. The sequence goes on along the minus strand of NZ_JBEXXC010000011.1, from coordinate 198,013 downwards.
GGTGCTGAAGTTCTGGTCGTTGCCGTAGCTGGCGGCGCTACCCGCGGTCCGCACCTTCGGGGTGATCACACCGGCCGCGACGGCGGTGACGGTGACGTCGACGGCGGGCAGCCGGTACCAGGATTCGCCCGCCCCGTTGGCGGTGCCGTCGAGGTTCTTCTTCAGCTTCGGCGCGCGGATGCCGCCCTCGGAATTGGTGCTGCTGGTCGGGCTGTTGCCGACGACCTCGTTATTGCCCGACAGCCGCAGGATGCCGCCGGCATTGTCGACGGCGCCGGAATCGTTGACGCGCAGCACGTTCGGGGCCACATTGTCGATATTGACGGCGGTGCCCGGCACGATCGCCGCGCTGACGAAGGTCGCGTTGTCGGGAATCGCGTAGTCGTACTTGATGCGCGACAGGTTGGTGGTGGTCGCGCCGGAGTCCTTGTCCGGGTACGAGGACGCGTTGGGCTGGATGCGATAGGTGAAGGTTTCCCCCGCCGCGACCGAGGCGGGCGCGGTGACGCTCATGGTGGCGGCGACGGACTTGTCGACCGTGATGATCGACTTCGCCTGGCACGAGCTGGTGAAGCTGGTGTCACCGGCGCTCGCTGTACCCGGGGTGAGCAGCACCCCGGCGAGCATGGCCGCGCCGGTGACGGGCACGACGGCGAGCCGCTTGGACGAATGGTTCACAGGGACTCCTTACGCCCGGTCACATCGACGGAACCGGACAATCCGAACTAAACGCCGCCAGTATGCATGGTCTGACTAGAACGTGTTTTAGTTTTGATCATTTCATTCGGAAGGAATTTTCGGACGGCCCGGAACTGGCCGCGGAGGACGGGAAATCGGGGTCCGCGCGGGTATCGGTAGGGTCTGTGACGTGCAGTTCCTACCGCTTGCCCCGAATGGCACCACCCCGGTTCGCGCCCTCACCATCGCGGGCACCGACTCCGGCGGCGGCGCGGGCATCCAGGCCGACTCCCGCACCATGGCCCTGTGCGGCGTGCACGCGTGCGTGGCCGTCGCCGCGGTGACCGTGCAGAACACCCTGGGTGTCAGCGGGTTCCACGAGATCCCGCCGCAGATCGTCGCCGACCAGGTGCGAACCGTGGTCGGCGACATCGGGATCGGCGCGGCCAAGACCGGCATGCTGGCCTCCACCGCCATCATCGAGGCGGTCGCCGAGGTGTGCCGCGAGGTCGGCATCGGGCGGCAGGGCAGCATCCCGCTGGTGGTGGATCCGGTCGCGGCCTCCATGCACGGCGACGCGCTGCTGCACGCCGAGGCGCTGGACGCGGTGCGGCACACGCTGATTCCGCTGGCCACCGTGGTCACCCCGAACCTGGACGAGGTCCGGCTCATCACCGGCATCGAGGTGGTCGACGACCGGTCCGCGCGCAAGGCCGCCGAGGCGCTGATCGCACTCGGCCCGCAGTGGGCGATCGTCAAGGGCGGGCACCTGCGTACCTCCGAGCAGTCCACCGACCTGCTCTTCGACGGCGACACCTACCACGAACTCCCGGCCCGGCGCCTCGCCACCGGCAACGACCACGGCGGCGGCGACACCCTGGCCGCGGCCATCTGCTGCGCGCTCGCCCACGGGTACTCGGTGCCCGACGCGGTCGCCTTCGCCAAGGAGTGGACCTTCCGCTGCCTGGAAGCCTCCTACGACCTGGGCGCGGGGCACGGTCCGGTGTCGCCGCTGTGGCGGCTGCACGTCTGAGCTCGCCGGTTGGCGGAATCCCGCTCCCAGGAACCTCCCAGGCAGGGCGCAGGCTGATGTGAGTCTGGTGATCGAGGTTGGTCACCATGAACGACACCGTGACCGCCGTCCGGGCGGCGGAACCCACTGCAGCAGTGACCGCGCCCGTCGTGGACGTGGTCGTTCCCGTCTACAACGAAGAGGTCGACCTCGGCCCCTGCGTGCGCCGGCTGCACGCCTTCCTGACCCTGAACTTCCCGTTCACGGCGCGAATCACCATCGCCGACAACGCCTCCACCGACTCCACCCTCACCGTGGCGCGGCAGCTGGCCGCCCAGCTGGACGGGGTGCGCGTGGTGCACCTGGACCGCAAGGGCCGCGGCCGGGCGCTGCGCGAGGTGTGGCAGGCGTCCGACGCGCAGGTCGTCGCCTACATGGACGTGGACCTCTCCACCGACCTGAACGCGCTGCTGCCGCTGGTCGCGCCGCTGGTGTCCGGACACTCCGACGTGGCCATCGGCACCCGGCTGGCCTCCCAGTCCCGGGTGGTGCGCGGACCCAAGCGCGAGATCATCTCCCGCTGCTACAACCTCATCCTGCGGACCTCGCTGCAGGCCAAGTTCTCCGACGCGCAGTGCGGGTTCAAGGCCATGCGCTCCCAGGTGGCCAAGCTGGTGCTGCCGCTGGTGGAGGACGGCGAGTGGTTCTTCGACACCGAACTGCTGGTGCTGGCCGAGAAGATCGGGCTGCGCATCCACGAGGTGCCGGTGGACTGGATCGACGACCCCGACTCGCGGGTCGACATCGTCGACACCGCCCGCAAGGACCTGCTCGGCATCTGGCGGGTCGGGCGCGCGCTCACCACCGGGCGGCTGCCGATCAACGAACTGCGGGCGGCCATCGGGCGTGAACCGCTGGTCGAGGGCGTGCCGCTGGGCATGGTCGGGCAGTTGGTGCGGTTCGGCATCGTGGGTGTCACCTCGACGCTGGCGTATCTGCTGCTCTATGTACTGCTGCAAGGGATTACGGGGGCGCAGGCCGCCAACTTCCTGGCGCTGCTGATCACCGCGGTCGGCAATACCGCCGCCAACCGGGCCTTCACGTTCGGGGTGCGCGGGTCCAATCAGGCTGTGTCGCATCACTTCCAGGGCCTGGCCATCTTCGGTGTCGGGCTGGCGTTGACCTCCGGCTCGCTGTTCGCTCTGCACCACTGGGCTCCCGACGCGGCCGTCCACCTGGAACTGGTGGTGCTGGTCGTGGCCAACCTGGTCGCCACGCTGCTGCGGTTCGTCGGACTGCGCTGGGTGTTCCGCAATGCCGGGAAGCACACCACGCCCGAGGTGACGCGTTGACCTCGTTCTCCCCTGCGCGGCAAGGACTTCCGGACGGCTTCCGGCTCACCGCTGTCGACTTCCCGCACCGTCATCGCCCCGAACACGGCGAACTGCCCTTCTGGACCATCCCCGACGATCCACAGGATCGAATCAGCCGAGGAGGCGACCGATGACCGCGACACTGACCGAGGCCCGGGTCGCCCCGCCCTCGGCCGAGCCGCCCGCCGCGCGCGGCGACCGCCGGGAGTACCTGACCCTGGCCGTCCTCCTGGTCGGCACGGCTGTCGCCTACCTGTGGAACCTGTCCGCCAACGGCTGGGCCAACTCCTTCTACTCGGCCGCGGTGCAGGCGGGTTCGGTGTCGTGGAAGGCGTTCTTCTTCGGCTCCTCCGACGCGGCCAATTCGATCACCGTGGACAAGACGCCGCTGTCGCTGTGGCCCATGGAGATCTCGGTGCGGATCTTCGGGCTGCACAGCTGGAGCATGCTGCTGCCGCAGGCGCTGCTGGGTGTGGCGTCGGTGGCGTTGTTGTGGGCGATCGTGCGCCGGAACTTCGGGGCGACCGCCGGACTGCTGGCGGGGCTGGTGCTCGCGCTGACTCCCATCGTGGCCGTCATGTTCCGGTTCAACAACCCCGACGCCATGCTGGTGTTCCTCATGCTCGCGGCGGCCTGGGCCATGACCCGGGCGGTCGCCGACGGGCGGTGGCGCTGGCTGGCGCTCACCGGCGCGTTCATCGGATTGGGCTTCCTGGCCAAGCAATTGCAGGTGCTGCTGGTGGTGCCCGCGCTGGCGCTGACCTACCTGATCGCCGGGCCGCCCGCGCTGGGCAAGCGGATCGCGCAGCTGTTCGCGGCGGGCGCCGCCATGGTGGCCGGTGCGGGCTGGTGGGTGCTGCTCGCCGAGCTGTGGCCCGCCGCGGACCGGCCGTACTTCGGCGGCTCGCAGCACAATTCGATCATCGAACTGACCCTCGGCTACAACGGCCTGGGCCGGTTGAACGGTGAGGAGCGGGGCAGCGTCGGCGGTTTCGGCGGTGACATGCCGAGCGGCGGGGGCGGCATGTGGGGCACGCCCGGCATCGGGCGACTGTTCGAGCCGCAGCAGGCGGGTCAGATCGCCTGGCTCATCCCGGCGGCACTCGTCCTGCTGGTGGCGGGAATCGTCCTGCGCGGCAAGCTGACCTGCACCGACCCGCAGCGCGCCACACTCATCCTGTTCGGCGGCTGGCTGGTCGGCACCGGACTGGTGTTCAGCTTCATGAAGGGCATCTTCCACCCGTACTACACGGTGGCGCTGGCCCCCGGCGTGGCCGCGGTGATCGGCGCGGGCTCGGTGCTCGCCTGGCGGCACCGCGACCAACTCCGGGTGCGGCTGGCCCTGGTCGCGGCCATGGCCCTAACCACCGCCACCGCGTGGATCATCCTGTCCCGCAGCATCTCCTTCGTGCCGTGGCTGCGCTGGACGGTCCTGGTCGGCGGCATCGCCGTCACCCTGCTGCTGCTCCTCCGACTGCCCCGCAAGGCCGGTCTGTCCGTCGCGGCGGCCGCGGTGATCCTGGGCCTGGCGGCTCCCACCGCGTACGCCGTGGACGGGATCGCCACCGCACACCAGGGACCGATGCCCTCGGCCGGTCCGGCGGTCCGCGGCGGCTGGGGTCCGGGCGGACCGCGCGGCGGCGACCGTCCCAACGGGCTCCCCGGCAACGCCTTCGGCGAAGGGAACGGATTCGCGCCCGGCAACGGCGGGAACGGCGGCCAGCGCAACGGCGGTAACGGCGGCCAGCCCGGCGGCAGCCAGCACGGCGCGGGCATGAACCACGGCGGTTCCACGAACAGCGGCCCGGGCGGAACCCCCGGCGGGCCTGAGGGATTCGGCGGCGCGGCGGGCAACATGATGATGGCGAGCCGCCCGAGCGCCAAGGTCACCGCCCTCTTGAAGGCCGACGGCTCCGACTACACCTGGGTGGCGGCCACCGTCAGCTCCAACTCGGCGGCCGGCTTCCAGTTGGCGACCGAACTCCCGGTCATGCCCATCGGCGGCTTCAACGGCAGCGACCCCTCCCCCACCCTCGCCCAGTTCCAGGAGTACGTCCAGGTAGGCCGCATCCACTACTTCATCGCGGGCAGCCAGATGGGCGGCGAACGCGGCGGCAACGGCACCAGCTCCCAGATCACCGCCTGGGTCAAGGACCACTTCACCGCCGAGGAAGTCGACGGCATCACCCTCTACGACCTCACCGCCCCCAAAACCAACTGACCGGCGGGCTTGCCCCCGCCGCGAAAAGGACTGAGCGCCTGGACCGATCCGGTCCAGGCGCTCAGCTCCGCTGGATAGAATTATGTGACGCCAGTCACGATTCAGGGACCCCGCATGAGCACCCCGCACCCCCTCCCCGATGAGCACCGAGAAGCCTTCTGGCGCAAGGCCGGATGGGACCCCCTCCTCCCCGACCCCGACCGCTCGGCCATCGAATCCCGCTGGGACGACGAATCCATCACCCTGGCAGAGATCTTCGGCTTCTGACCCCGTCCGCACCGTTGCCATCGAATCCGCAACTCCGCCGAAACGTCAGGCCGATACGCCAAGTGTCAGTGTTCGAAGTCGGATTCAGCGATGGCTGGAGTGCCCTTCAGTGGGCCTGCGGCTCAATGGAGCTTCCAGTCGTGGGTGCGTCTCAAAGCGAGCAAACGCACCAGAATGCCGAATTGAGCATGGTGCAGAGCCTTGACCTCTTGTGAGAACCACACGGGGTTCACGTCGAAAGTGGTCCGGTCCAGGCTTTTGCGGCAGGCCGAAATCGCGGGGTTTCTTTGGGAGCGTGTGGCACTGGACATTGCGGGCGGCCTGTCCCGTATGCCGTGGTCGGTCGCCTTCCCTGCCGTCAGTCGCAGTGAGCTGTTCGAGCGACGTCCGTGCGTGCCGGTGCCTATCAGTGACTCGCGGTGAGTAGTTCCAGGTAGCGATCGGCAAACAAGTACGCATCGCCAGGCCAGCGGGCGGAGAGGTAGTTGCCATCGGTGACCGTGAATGCGTGGGTGTGATCGGTGGCAGTTCCACGACGGGAGAGTTCGCGCGGACCTCGGTGGAACTGCGCTCGCGGGTTGGTGAGCGCCGCTCGGACTTCGTCCTCTACGTAGGCGGGATAGGTGCGGTAGTAGCGGCCCAGTCGCCAAGCGGTCGCGAAATACGCGCTGCGTTCCATGTACTTGGGCAGGCAGGTGGTGTTGCGGGTTGCCAGGACGCTGGTGTTGGTCATCGGGTCCTGGGCGCGGGCGAGGACGAGGACACCGTGGCAGATTGCACCAACTGGCCTGTTCAGGCTCCAGAATTGCGCGACTTGGCGCTGCAACGACTCTGAGCCGAGGTATTGCCGCATGCCTGGTGCGTGGCCGCCTGGAAGGATCACCCCGTCGAACTGCGTCACGTCCAGCTCCGGCCACGAGCGTGTGGCGTGAAACTCGGGCGAGTCCGTCAGTTCGCGATAGAACTTCTTTGCTTCGGGCTCAGCGCCGAGTTGTCCGAACAGCACGCCGCTCAGCAGGCGCGGATCAGCTTGTGGCACTACCCCGGCGTGCTCGGTGGCGAACACAACCTGATGCCCGGCGTCGGTGATCAGGCGCCACGGCACGGCGACTTCGGTGACATCGAAATCGGTGTCAGGCAAGGGCATCAGCACCCGCATGGGAGTCCTCCTGGTAGGAAACACCGTTGGCCATCGCGCATTGGCCCATCGAAATTGCTGGTGGTTGGTGATGGCTCGTGGTTTGGGTGGATTTTGTCTAGTCGGTGGCTGCGGTCAGTAGGGCGGCGCGGTGACAGAGATAGATCTCGGAGTCGACAGTGAGATTGATTTCATCGAGGGCCAGGGTGTTGTTGAAACCCATGGACGCTGGCCGTAGGCCTTGGCGCCGATAGTCGTTGATGGTGTCGAATTCGATGGTGGCGACGCCGGCGAAGTGGTTGTCATAGGTGCTGCGCGGGTCGGCAGTGGTGTGCACTTGGATGTAGCCAACCATGTTGGTGCGGGAGAGGTTGTCGTGCACGAGCGCGGCGTGTTCGTTGATCCAGTAGTGCTGGGCTTGATCGAGGGTGCGGTTCCACGGCACTCGGGTCAGGACGGTCAGGAACGCTGCTCGGGGGCCGCTGGCGCGGCTGTCCACAACGATGTAGCGGCGGTCGCATTCGACGCTGCTGAGGTGGTTCGCCAGCGGCGCGATTGCGGCTTTGATCTTGTCGAGCGCTTCGTCTTGCGGGCTGGTCAGTGGTGCGTCGAATTGAATCTCGAGCATTGCTGCTGGCGCCGGTGCGACGTGGGTGGTGAATTTCGGCGGTACCGGTTTTCCGGCGGCCTTGCTGAGCAGGGTCAGCGCGGTGTGGGTGCGTCCGAGGATGAACGGTGCCAGTTCCAGACCGCGGTGGGTGGCGTCGCTGTACAGGTAGACCTGCGTAGCCTCCAGTGCGGCGAGAGACGTCGATTCGGGGGCCAGGAGCGGGGCGAGAGCTCGACGTACGTCGGCACTGGTGCGGTGCGGTTGGAGTTGGAGGCGGAAATATACGGTGACGCCGTCGATCTGAAGGGGCGTGGGGCGATGCGGGTCGGGCGCGCAGGCGGGAAACAACAGCCTGGTCAGTAGGCTGGCGGCTGCCATGATTGCGGTCTCCTCACGGTGAGGGCGGGTGCGGTTGGGGGCGTTCAGTTGGCGGGGACCGTGCGGGCCAGGAAGTCGAGTTGGTCGGCGATGACGCGCTCGAACGGTTCGCCGACGTAGATATCGAAGTGACCCTCGGGGTAAAGCTTGATCTCGCCGGTGGGGGCCGTGCGCGCGTATTTGAGGGTCGGTCCGGCGGGAGCGACGGAGTCGGTGTCGCAGACCGCGAACAGGATCGGGGCGGTGATGTCGGCGGCGCGGCGGCCCGGGGAATAGCGCACCAGGTTGAGCGCGATCCGGGCGGCCACTTTGTTCTCGAAGCCGCCGGCACCATCGGCGGGTACCAGGTTCAGGTAACCCGCTTCGGCGTCCGGGGCGGTCATCATTGCGACTGTCCCGGGGGCTCCGGCAGTGGGCACCAGCAGCGGCGCAGCGCCCAGGGTGCCGCGGATTTGGTCGATGACGGCCAGAGTGGTCAGGCGGAGCGAGGTCCAAGCCGGTATCACCTGAGCAGAGGCCTGACCGCTGGTGAACGGACACTGGGCGATCACCGCGCTGACGTGGCCGTCCTCAGCGGCGGTAGCGATGGCGTGGCCGCCACCAAATGACGTGCCCCACACGATGATTCGGTTGCTGTCGACGGACGGAAGGGTGCGGGCGTAGGCCAGCGCGGCGGCGAAGTCCTGGAGTTGTTTGGTGATGTCGAGCAGTTGGCGAGGTTCACCATCGCTGTCGCCGAAGTGGCGGTAGTCGAACAGCAGGCAGGCATATCCGGCGGCGGCAAACCGTTCGGCGTAGGCATCGAGGCGCATGGTGCGCACGCTGCCCAGTCCGTGCCCCATCACGATCACCGGCGGCAGAGTCGAGGTGTCGGGCAGGTACAGCCACCCGGTGCAGCGTTCGCCGTGAGAGGAGAACTGGATGGTGGTGCGTGTGGACATGGCCGGAACCTCCAGAAATGGATTTAACTCTAATATTCGAGTCGACTCTAATATTGGAGTGGGCTATAGTCAACGCATGGCTCTGCAGTCAAGGTCCGAGACCTCTGGAACGTCTACGCGGATGCAGCGCCGCGTCACCGAGATGCGCACCCGGCTGGTCGACGTCGCCGAAACCTTGCTATTCGAGGGCGGAGCTCGAGCCGTGACCGCGGAAGTGGTCGCCCAAAGGGCCGATGTCTCGCTGCAGACGGTCTACAACCGCGTCGGCGGCCAGCAGGCGCTGCTGCTGGCGGTGGCCGAACGAGCGCTGGAACAAACTCGGGAATTCATGCAGACCGCCTACGACGGTGACGGGTCAGTGTCCGAGCGGCTCCGCCGGGTCGGTGAGACCTACATCAGGCTGGCGTTCGACCGGCCGCAAGCATTCAAGATTTTCGCGAACCCACCCGAGGACCCCGAGTCCGTCGAGAAAATCGCCGCCTTGGCCACCGAACAGCACCAGCGATTGACCGACCTGTTGCGCGAAGGGATCGACACCGGCGAATTCACCGCCCACCTGCACCCCGAATCCGCCGCCACCGCCCTCTGGGGAATGCTCAACGGCATGCTGTCGGTCGCGTTGCGCACCGATGCCATGCGACCGGATACCGTCACCCCGCAATCGCTGGTCCTTGCCGCGACCACCATCATCGAGACCGGCATCCCCAGGCGCTCCAACTAACGCATGCCACACCCGACACCGTGTACCTCACACGTGGTCCCGCAACTGGCATCGGCTTCATCGAGCGCGTTGGGGATCTGATGCCCGATCATGATTGCCGTTTGGTCGGCAATCGATGCCCAGTTTCCGTCGCGGAACGGATGAGTCTGTCCTTCCAACAGAAACGGTCATCCACGAACGCCCTGTCATGCCGGTGATCGCGCTGACCAACGCGGTCAGCGTGCCGGCCTCTCGTCCGGATAAGGAGAAGCCGTATACGCCCGGGAGCCTTCCGAGGGCGCCGTTACCAAGCTCGTGAGAGGGCCGGTCGCGCAGGCCGCCCCACGAACCGGGTTGCTGTCCGCGCAACCCAGCGACCAGCAATACCGGACCTAGTATCACCGTGCCGAGGATCAGACCGGCGATCCAGGCCAGCAGTGTCGGTCCATACACGACCGCCAGTACCAGCCCCACCAGAATCGCCACCGGAATAGACCGAACCCAGACAGGAAGTGGTCGATCGATCTCCCACGAGAACAGATCCCGCCCAGAGTCGCGAAGGTCGTCGCTGTCAGCCCAGGCTCTACGCACGGGGTAGCGCTCGTCGAGGAGGGCGTCTTTAGTACGTGCCGTTCCACGGTGGATGTGCGAGGCGACCGTACCGGGTGAGATCTCGAGCAGTGCGGCGATCTCGCTGCCCTTCCATCCCTCGACATGGTGCAGATAGGTGGCGATGCGCTGGTTGGTCGGCAAGGTCAGGATCCGGTTCATCGCCTGTTTCGCTACCACCGAGGTGTGGACAGGGTCGGTGTCGGCAACCGAGAAGTTGAGCCGCAGGGGACATCTCTGTCGGAGCCGCTGCTGCTCGGCCCACTCGGCACGGGCCAGCTTTTGCACTATCCGGGCAGCGACCCGGAAAATCCACCGCTCAGGGTGCTCGATCTTGTCCCAGGTTCGCCACGCCTGCTCGAATGCCTCCTGAACGACGCCTTCGGCGTCGAGGCGCGACTCGGCAAGGTCGTTGGTGTGCGCGATCTTTCGCACGAAGCGCAGCACCCGCCCCCGGTATCTGGTATAGAACTCCCCGAACTCCATCATCGGCGGGACATCGCCACAGAGATCGGCCTCCTCGCTCATTCTCCGGCCCTGCCTGCTAACCGCGCGCTGTCCCGCGCGGTCTCCGCGACCGGCGGCCAGATGTCGGGCTCAGTGGAGGTGCCTCCAGTCGGCGCGCAAGAGCATCCGTCAGTTGAGACACGCTGCGGGCGCAGGTGATCACTGCGATGACCATCACGAGTTCCATCATCTCGAGGCACTTCCTTCCAGGATCTGCCGCCGAGCTCTCGGTGTCACGGCTGTACACCTACTAAGTGGCGCGCCGCGAGCGAACTCTTTACACCGGCCTTCGGAAATTTCTGCCCTGCTCGGCAGAGACTGCTCGAGCCAACTCCGGTTGCCCCACAACACAGCTTGTACAGCCCGACCGCACGCTTGATCAGCTGCATTCAGCAGCAGAGCGTCTTGGCCCGCGGCGAGGCGATACGGTGACCCGTCGGAACGGGTGGAGAACCCCTCTGGCACAGAGCCTCAATCCTGCGCGCCCTTATCCACAGTCTCAGAGCCGCGCGTCCCGATGAGTGGGCGAGCGAAGGTGAAATGGCTGCGGGTCGAATGGGTGCTGTTAGGTTCCGCGGACATGAGGTCTTCACGTGTTGCCCTGGTCGCTGCTCTCGCCGTCGGCCTCATGGCCCAAGCACCCATCGCCCTGGCCGACACCGGCTCCTCCGCGTCCGGCTCCGCCAGTGGTTCGGCCTCCGGGTCCAGTGACCTGTGGCCCGTTCCCACTGCGTCCGCCGACCAGTTCACGTACCTGATCGCCTACAGCTTCGGCAATCGCATCCCCGCGGGCGCTGATCCCGCTCGCACCGAGGGTGAGCCTGGCCCGGTGAACGAAGCCCTCGCCGACGCGGTCATCGCTGCCCGGGGCACCAGGGCCATTCCGGTCTACGCCCAAACCGTCATCGCCGACGTGCTCCGCGCCAAATACGGGATGACGGACGTCATTCCGATCGAGGCGGACCGCAATCCGGACGGCACATTGACCTACCTGTCCACCGACGGCGTGGCCAAGAAGGTCTCCGGGCTCCGTGCCACCACCCAATCCACCGATGTGGCAGGCGTTATCGCCTTCAAGGACCACCTGTGGCGCGCTACGTACACCACCCGCAACAACGGCCTTCACGCCTATGCCCCCGCCGGGATCGCCATGCCCAATCAGTACGACACCCAATCCGGGCAGGCCTGGACCACCAGCGCCACCACCTACCTCCCGGTCGACATGGCAGCCCGAATCCCCCTGCTGCTCAGCGGTACCGGTAGCAGCCGCTAAAGCCCGGATGGGCCCGATCGGGCGGTTAGAGCGCGAGCATCGCGACGGCGATCCGGTCGGATGCGTTGTCGGGCAGGGCGGTACCCACGCCATCGAGGACGAGTAGTTGTGCCCCAGGGATTTCGGCGGCGAGGGCCTCGCCGTTGCCGACCGGGAAGAACGGGTTGGCGCGGCCGTGCACCACGAGTGTGGGGATGGTGAGCTCGGCGAGCCGGGAGCGCCAGCGTGGGGTGCAATCGATGCGGGCGAAGGCCATTCCGAGTTGGTTGGCCTGGTGGACCGCGGGATCGGCCGATGGGGTGCGGTCCCAGATTCGGGTCGCGGTCGCCCGTGCGTCCTCCGGGTCGTTGCTCATCAGCTCGGCTCCCGCGGCGGCGAATGCCGCGACTGCGTCGCGGTCGGTCCAGTCCGGCTGGGGGCTGGAGAACAGCGCGCCCATGACCGCGGGGTCGTGGTCGGGCAGGTCGTCGTCGACCGGGCCCGGGGCGACCGGGCGGGTGTTGGCGAGGGTGAGCGCGGTGAAGACGTCCGGGTGGTCCAGCGCGGCGACCTGAGCGACCATGCCGCCTACGCCGATCCCGGCGAGATGAGCGGTCCGGGCGCCGAGCGCCCCGACCAGCGCGGCCGCGTCGGCGACGAGATCCCGCAGGTCGTAGCCCGGCTTTTCGGGGTCGATGGTCGTCGAGGCACCGGAGTCGCGCAGGTCGTAGCGGACCACGTGCCGTCCGCCCGCCGCGAGCCGCCCGCACAACTCGTCCGGCCAGGACAGCATCGTCGGGCTGCCGACCAGGACGACGAGCGGATCGTCGGCCCGGCCGAAGCTCTCGATGCCGAGGTCCACACCGTTCGCCCGCACCGAGGTCACGCCCATACGAATCGGTCCCGTCATGCCGAACTCCTGTCTGTCGGTTCACCCCGCTGTACAGACGACGAATCGCCCGGAAAGTCATCGGTGTGTCCGGAGGCCGGATCTACTCTCGACCCAGGGCCCTGCACCCGCGTCGGGCCGCTACCGCGAAAGGAGATCATCATGGCCGTCGCCGTCATCGTCGAACTCGACGACACCACGGTCGAGGAGTACGACGCAATACTCGAGATCTTGGGATTCGCGCCCGGCGGCCCCATGGCTACGGGCGGACTCTTCCACTGGGCGACCACCACCGACCGGGGACTCCGGGTGACCGACGTCTGGAGCTCGGCCGAGGATTTCCAGCGCTTCGCCAACGAACAACTCGCCCCGGCCCTGCAGAAGGCGGGCATCACCACCGAGCCCCGCATCTCGTTCGAACCGATCCACAGCTACCTGATCGCGGGCTGACCCTCGGCTTCCGCGCCCGCCGGCCGGGGTGAGGGTCAGCGGGCGCGGAGGGCGGTGTGGAGGGTGGCGGCCCACTGCTGGACGATTTCCTTGCGGCGCAGGGAGTCGTCGGTGAGGACGTCGGCCAGGCCGAGGCCGCGGGCGAGGTCGAGGGTGGCCTGGACCAGGTGGTGGGTGACCGGGTCGGCGTCGTCCACACCGAGGGCTTCGATCGCCATGCGGTGGGAGATGCGTCCGAAGCGGGCTTCCATGGGGACGATTCGTTCGCGCAGGACCGGGTCCGCGGCGGCGTGCGTCCACACCTGGAGCGCCGCTTTGAAGATCGGGGCCGTGTAGGACTCGACCAGGCCCGCTACGACTGCTTCGGTGCGGGCGACGCCCTCGGCGACCTCGGCCACCGCGAGCGCGTCCGCCTTCGCCTGGGCCATGCGGGTCTCGAACATGTACTCGAGGGCGGCGGTGATCAGGTCTTCACGGGTGGGGAAGTGGTGTTGGGCGGCGCCTCGGGACACCCCGGCTCGTTCGGCGACGACGGCGACCGTGGCGGCCGCCCAGCCCATCTGGGACAGGCAGTCGATGGTCGCCTCCAGCAGCCGCTGCCGGGTGGCCCGGCTGCGGTCCTGCTTGGGTTCGTGAGGTGTCGCCATGGTGACCTATTGTGCCCAGCTCGGTGGGCGGCGCTGCAGGAAGGCCGTCATGCCCTCGATCACCTCGGGGGTGCCGAAGTAGCTTGCGGAGCGTTTGGCCAGTTCCTCGGCCCGCAGGTCGAAGACCTCGAGCAGGTCGGTATTGACCAGACGCTTGGCCTCGGCCAAACCCTGCGGCGAGCCCTTGCGGAGTTCGGCGCGCAGGCGGGCCACCTCGGCGGCGGGGTCGTCGGCGGCCACGGTGATGAGCCCGTTGCGTTCGGCCTCGGCGGCGTCGAAGGTCTCGCCGGTGGAGAAGTAGCGGGCGGCGGCGCGCGGGGACATGCGGGGCAGCAGGGTCAGGGAGATCATGAACGGGGCCAGGCCGATCCGGACCTCGGTGAGGCCGAAGCTGCTGTCGCGGCCCGCGACGACCAGGTCGCAGGCGGCGATGATGCCCATGCCGCCGGCGCGGACATTGCCGTTCACCTGCGCCAGCACCGGTTTCGGCATGGCCAGGATGTCGCGCAGCACCGAGATCATCCAGCGGGTGCGGATCTCGGCGGCGGCCGCCGGGTCGGCGTCCATGGCTTCCTTGAGATCCGCGCCCGCGCAGAAGGTGTTGCCGGTGTGGGTGAGCACGACACCGCGCACCGCGTCATCGGCGGCCGCCCGCTCCAGGCCCGCGAGCAGTTCGGTGACCAGCCGCGAGGACAGGGCATTGCGATTGTGCGGGGAGTCCAGGGTCAGCACCGCGAATCCGTCGCTCACCTCGTAGCGGACGAACGGCGCCTCCGCGCCGGCTGGGTCGGTCATCGAATACTCCTGCTGCTGTGTGGCTTTCGAACACTGGAAGCCGGGTGGCGGTGGCCGCGCGCACACCGCCACCCGGCACCGCGGTCAGTACGACCGCGGCAGACCGAGCGAGTGCTGGGACACGAAGTTGAGGATCATCTCGCGGCTGACCGGAGCCACCCGCGCGATGCGGGCGGCGGCCAGCATGCCCGCCAGGCCCACATCGGAGGTCAGGCCGGAGCCGCCGTGGGTCTGGATGGACTGGTCGAGCGCCTTGATACTGGCTTCGGCCGCGGCGTATTTCGCCATATTGGCGGCCTCGGCGGCGCCGAAGTCGTCACCGGCGTCGTAGAGGAACGCCGCCTTCTGCACCATCACCTTGGCCAGCTCGAGCTCGATCTTGACCTGGGCCAGCGGGTGCGAGATGCCCTGGTGCGCACCGATCGGCACGCCCTTCCACACCGCGCGCTCCTTGGCGTAGGAGACCGCCCGGTCGATGGCGTAGCGGCCCATGCCGACCGCCATGGCCGCGCCCATGATGCGCTCCGGGTTCAGGCCCGCGAACAGCTGCGCGATGGCCGCGTCCTCCTGGCCGACCAGCGCGGTCGCCGGGAGCCGGACGTCGTCGAGGAACAGGGTGAACTGGTTGTCCGGCTCGATGATGTCCATCTCCTGCTTCGTCTTCACGAAGCCGGGGGTGTCGGTGGGGACGATGAACAGGGCGGGCTGCAGGTTGCCGGTCTTGGCGTTCTCGGTGCGGGCCACAATGAGCACGGCCTCGGCCTGGTCCACGCCGGAGATGAAGATCTTGCGGCCGTTGAGGATCCAGTCCTCGCCGTCGCGGCGGGCGGTGGTGGTGATCTTGTGCGAGTTGGAGCCCGCGTCCGGCTCGGTGATGCCGAAGACCATCTTGCCGCTACCGTCGGCCAGCTTGGTCAGCCACTCCTGCTTCTGCGCCTCGGTGCCGTACTTGGTGATGATGGTGCCGCAGATGGCGGGCGAGACCACCATGAGCAGCAGGCCGCAGCCCTGCGCCGCCAATTCCTCCTGGACGAGGGCGAGTTCGTAGATGCCCGCGCCACCGCCGCCGTACTCCTCGGGCAGGTTCACACCCAGGAAGCCGAGCTTGCCGGCCTCGTCCCACAGCTCGTCGAACGGCTCACCCTTGCGGGCCTTGGGCCCGGCGTAGTCGCGGAAGTTGTACTTGGCGGCCAGCTTGGCCACCGCCTCCCGCAGCGCCTTCTGTTCGTCGGTCTCGATGAAACCCATTGCCTACTCCTGATCTTCGCTGTGGACGACGGCGAGCACCGTGCCGACTTCGACCTGCTGGCCGGCGGAAACGTTCAATTCGGTGAGCACGCCCGCGGCGGGGGCGGCGATGGTGTGCTCCATCTTCATGGCTTCCAGCCAGAGGATCGGCTGCCCCTTCTCGACCCGGTCGCCGGCGGCCGCGCCCAGCCGGATGACCGCGCCGGGCATCGGGGCCAGCAGCGAGCCCTCGGCCACCTGGTCGGCCGGATCCTCGAAGCGCGGCAGGCGGCGCACCGCCACCGGGCCGAGCGGGGAATCCACCGTCACCAGATCGCCGTAGCGGGCGACCTCGAACCGGCGGCGCACCGGGCCGCGCTCACCGGGCACCTGGAGGATCACCAGATCCGGTGTGGCCTCCAGCAATTCGAGACCCTCGTGGCCCTCGACCTCCAGGCCGGACCGGGTGATCCGGTAGCGCACGTCGTGGCGACCGGTCAGGCGGGACTCGTAGGACTTGGACTGCGCCTGCGACGGCAGGTTGCGCCAGCCACTGGGCAGACCGCCGCCGATCCGGGCCGTGCGCCGGTTCGCGGCGGCCTCGGCCAGCGCGGCGGCCACGATGGACAGCTGCTCGTCCGCCTCGGAAACCAGTGGTGCGGACAGCTTCTCCAGATCGTGGGTGGCGAAGAAGGCGGTGTCGGTGTCGCCCGCCAGGAACGCCGGATGCCGCAGCACGCGCACCAGCAGATCGCGGTTGGTGACCAGGCCGTGGATCTTGGCCCGCTGCAAGGCGGAAGCCAGCAGATGCGCGGCCTCGTCGCGGGTCTCGGCGAAGGAGATGACCTTCGACAGCATGGGGTCGTAGTGCACGCCCACCACCGAGCCGTCCACGATGCCGGTGTCCAGGCGCACGCCCGGCTCGGTCAGCACGGTGAATTCGCCCAGGGTGCCGGGGATGTCGAGGCGGTGCACCGCGCCGGACTGCGGCTGCCAGTCGTGGGCCGGGTCCTCGGCGTAGAGCCGCACCTCGATGGAGTGGCCCCGCATCTCCGGCTGCCGCGTGGGCAGCGGGCGACCGGCGGCCACCTGCACCTGCAGGCGCACCAGGTCCAGGCCGGTGACCTGCTCGGTGACCGGATGCTCCACCTGGAGACGGGTGTTCATCTCCAGGAAGAAGAAGTCGCCCTTCTCGTCGGCGAGGAATTCCACGGTGCCCGCGCCCTCGTACCCGATGGCCTCCGACGCCAGCCGGGCCGCCTCGAACAGCCGCACCCGCATCCCGTCGATCTTCTCGACCAGCGGGGACGGGGCCTCCTCGACGACCTTCTGGTGGCGGCGCTGGATCGAGCACTCGCGCTCGCCGACCGCCCACACGGTGCCGTGGGTGTCGGCCATGACCTGCACCTCGATGTGGCGGCCGGTCTCCAGGTAGCGCTCACAGAACACGGTCGGATCACCGAAGGCGGACTGGGCTTCCCGCTGCGCGGCCTCGATCTGATCGTTCAGCTCGGCCACATCGCGCACCACGCGCATACCGCGGCCGCCACCACCGGCGGACGCCTTGATCAGCACGGGCAGCATGTCCGCGGTGACCTCGGCCGGGTCCAGCTGCTTCAGCACCGGGACACCGGCGGCGTCCATCATCTTCTTGGACTCGACCTTGGAGCCCATCTGCTCGATGGCCGCGACCGGCGGGCCGATCCAGGTCAGCCCGGCGGCCTGTACCGCCTTCGCGAATTCGGCGTTCTCGGACAGGAATCCGTAGCCGGGGTGGATGGCGTCGGCGCCGGCGGCCAGTGCGGCCTCGATGATCAGCTCACCGCGCAGGTAGGTCTCGCCAGGAGTGTTGCCCGGCAAGCGAATCGCCGCGTCCGCCTCGGCGACGTGCGGCGCGTTGGCGTCCGCGTCCGAGTAGACGGCGGTCGTGGCGATACCCATCCGGCGACAGGTCGCGAACACGCGCCGCGCGATCTCGCCACGATTGGCGACCAGAACGTTCGAAATCTCCATGTCTGGCCTCACATCCGGAAGACGCCGAAGCCCTCGGCGCCCTTGATCGGGGCATTGTGGATGGCGGACAAGGCCATTCCCAATACCGTGCGGGTGTCGCGGGGGTCGATGACGCCGTCGTCGTAGAGGCGGCCCGACATGAACATGGGCAGCGATTCGGCCTCGATCTGCGCCTCGATCATGGCGCGCAGCCCGGCGTCCTGCTCCTCGTTGAACGGGATGCCGCGCGCCTCATTGGCGGCCCGGCCCACGATGGAGATGACGCCCGCCAGCTGGGCGCCGCCCATGACGGCGGATTTCGCACTGGGCCAGGCGAATACGAAGCGCGGGTCGTAGGCGCGACCGCACATGCCGTAGTGGCCTGCGCCGTAGGACGCGCCCATGAGCAGCGAGATGTGCGGGACCTTCGAGTTCGAGACCGCGTTGATCATCTGCGCACCGTGCTTGATGATGCCCTTCTGCTCGTACTCCTTGCCGACCATGTAGCCGGTGGTGTTGTGCAGGAACAGCAGTGGCGTATTCGACTGATTCGCCAGTTGGATGAACTGGGTGGCCTTCTGCGCCTCCTCCGAGAACAGCACGCCGCGGGCATTGGCGAGAATGCCGACCGGGTAGCCGTGGAGTTCGGCCCACCCGGTGACCAGGCTGGAGCCGTAGAGCGGCTTGAACTCGTCGAAGTCGGAGCCGTCCACCACGCGGGCGATGACCTCGCGCGGGTCGAAGGGGATCTTGAGGTCGCCCGGCACGATGCCGAGCAGCTCGTCCTGGTCGTAGATCGGCTCGATCACCTCGGTGAGCGGGCGCGCGGCCGGACCCTGCTTGGACCAGTTCAGGCGCTTGATGATGGAGCGGCCCAAGCGGATCGCGTCCTGCTCGTCGACGGCCAGGTAGTCCGCCAAACCCGACACGCGCGCGTGCATTTCCGCGCCACCGAGCGATTCGTCGTCGGACTCCTCACCGGTGGCCATCTTCACCAGTGGCGGGCCGCCCAGGAACACCTTGGAGCGCTCCTTGATCATGACCGTGTAGTCCGACATGCCGGGGATGTACGCGCCACCCGCCGTCGAGTTGCCGAAAACCAGTGCGACGGTCGGGATCCCGGCCGCCGAGAGCCGAGTCAGGTCGCGGAACATGCGTCCGCCCGGGACGAAGACCTCTTTCTGCGTCGGCAGATCCGCGCCGCCCGACTCCACCAGGCTGATGCACGGCAGGCGGTTCTCCAGCGCGATGTCGTTCATCCGCAGCGTCTTGCGCAGCGTCCACGGGTTCGAGGTGCCGCCGCGCACCGTCGGGTCGGGCGCGACGATCATGCATTCGACGCCCTCGACGATGCCGATGCCCGCGATCACGCTCGCGCCCACATGGAAGTCGCTGCCCCAGGCGGCCAGCGGGGCCAGCTCCAGGAACGGCGAATCCTCGTCGATGAGCAGTTCGATGCGTTCGCGCGCGGTCAGCTTGCCGCGCTTGCGGTGCCGCGCCATCTTGTCGGGGCCACCGCCCGCGATGTTCTTGGCGTACTCGACCTCGACCTCGGCGAGCTTGGTGCTCATCGCCTCGGCCGCGGCCTGATACTCCGCCGAACTCGGGTCCACGGATGTGCGCAGAATACTCAAGACTGGAACCCCAATCGCTTGGCCGCGAGGCTGGTCAGAATCTCATTGGTGCCGCCGCCGATGCCGAGGATGCGGACATCGCGGTAATGCCGCTCGACCTCGGACTCGCGCATGTAGCCCAGGCCGCCGAACAGCTGCACCGCCTGGTGGGCAACCCATTCGGCGGTCTCCACCGCGGTGTTCTTGGCGAAGCAGACCTCCGCGATCAGATCGGTCTCGCCCTGCGCGGCGCGCTCGGCCAGCACGTGGGTGTAGACGCGGGCCACGTCGATGCGGCGGGCCATCTCCGACAGCGTGTTCTGGACCGCCTGGCGGCTGATCAGCGGGCGGCCGAAAGTCTCCCGGTCGCGGGTCCACTGCAGGGTCAGGTCCAGGCAGCGCTGCGCGTGACCGTACGCCTGCACCGCCAGGCCCACCCGCTCGCTCACGAAAGCCTGTGCGATCTGGGCGAATCCGCTGTTCTCCGGACCCACCAGGTTCGAGGCCGGCACCCGCACGTCGACATACGAGAGCTCGGCGGTGTCGGACGCCAGCCAGCCCATCTTCTCCAGCTTGCGGCTGACCGTGAAACCGGGCGTGCCCTTCTCCACCGCCAGCAGCGACACACCTGCCGCGCCCGGACCGCCGGTGCGCACCGCGGTCACCACGTAGTCGGCGCGCACACCGGAGGTGATGAAGGTCTTGGAGCCGTTCACGATGTAGTCGTCGCCGTCGCGGACCGCGGCGGTACGCAGGTGCCCGACATCGGAACCGCCGCCCGGCTCGGTGATGGCCAGCGAGCCGATCTTCTCCCCCGCCAGCGTCGGCTTCACCCAGCGCTCGATGTGCTCGGCATTGCCGGAGGCGATGAGGTGCGGCACCGCGATACCGCAGGTGAACAGGGATGCGAACAGGCCGCCCGAGCAGCCCGCGTAGTGCATCTCCTCGGCCACGATGGCGGCGTCGATGGCGTCACCGCCGGAACCGCCCGCGGACTCCGGGAACTGGATGCCCAGCAGGCCCAGCGCGCCCGCCTTCTTGTGCAGCTCCCGCGGGATCTCGCCGTCACGCTCCCAGTCGTCCAGGTAGGGCAGCACCTCGCGCTCGGCGAAACCGCGGACGGTGGCGCGTAGTTCGCGACGCTCGGGGGTGTTCCAGGGACTCACGTAACTCATGGCAGCAGCTCCACGGGAATCTCGATGTGCCGGGCTCGCAGCCATTCCCCGAGCCCCTTGGCCTGAGGATCGAAGCGGGCCTGATAGGCCACGCCCTCGCCGAGCAGGCCCTCGACGATGAAGTTCAGCGCCCGCAGGTTCGGCAGCACGTGCCGGGTGACGGGCAGGTCGGCGGTCTCGGGCAGCAGGCGGCGCAGCTCCTCGACGGTCAGGGTGTGGACCAGCCAGCGCCACTGCTCGTCGGTGCGCACCCAGACGCCGATATTCGCGTTGCCGCCCTTGTCGCCGCTGCGGGCCAAGGCGATGGCGCCCAGCGGTGCGCGGGTGGTGGCGCCCGACGGAAGCGGCTGCGGCAGTGCGGGTTCCGCGACCACGTCCAGTTCCAGGGTTTCCCCGGCGGGCGCGATCGCCACCTCGGAGCCGTCCGCCAGCACGGCGGTGTGCGGGATCTCCTTGGAATCCACGTATCCCGGCGTGAACACGCCGTACGGACCGCCATTGCCGGGCGGGGCCGTCAGCGAGAAGCCGGGGAAGCTGGCCAGCGCCAATTCCACCGCGACACTGGAGAACGCGCGCCCCACCTTGTTCGGGTCGGGGTCGCGGACCACGCAGCGCAGCAGCGCGCTGGCCTGCTCCTCGGTATCGGCGTCGGGGCGGTCGAGCCGCGCCAGCGTCCAGTCCAGTTCGGCGGGACGCACCGTCAGCCACGACTCCAGCTGACGCTGGGCCAGCGCGGCCTTGGCCTCGATGTCCAAACCGGTGAGGATGAACTGCATTTCGTTGCGGAAGCCGCCGATGGTGTTGGTGGACACCTTGGTCCGCGGCGGCGGGGCCTCACCGGTCACGCCGCTGATCAGCACCCGATCAGGGGCTTCCTGGCTCACCTGGATGCTGTCCAGGCGGGTGGTGACGTCCGGGCCCGCGTAGCGCGCGCTCTGGATCTCGTACATGAGCTGCGCCTTCACCGTGTCCACGGTGACCGCGCCGCCGGTGCCCTCGTGCTTGGTGATGACGCTGCTGCCGTCGCGGCGCACCTCGGCGATCGGGAAGCCGGGGCGGCCCAGATCCGCGATCTCGGTGAAGAAGGCGAAATTGCCGCCGGTGGCCTGGGTGCTGCACTCGATGACGTGACCCGCTACCACCGCGCCGGCCAGGGCGTCGTAATCGGTTCGGGCCCAGCCGAAGTGCGCGGCCGCCGGGCCGACCACCACGGAGGCGTCGGTGACCCGGCCGGTCACCACGATGTCCGCGCCGGCGGTCAGGCATTCGGCGATGCCCCACGCGCCCAGATAGGCGTTGGCGGTCAGCGGTGCGCCCAGGCCCAGTTCCCCGGCGCGGGCGAGCAGGTCGTCACCGGTCACGTACGCGACCTTCGGTGCGAGACCGAGCTTTTCGGCGACCTCGCGCACCCGCTGGGCCAAGCCCGCCGGGTTGAGGCCGCCCGCGTTGGCGACGATCTTGACGCCCGACTCCAGGGCCAGCCCGAGGCTGTCCTCCAGTTGCCGCACAAAGGTTTTGGCGTAGCCCAGGTTCTCGTCCTTCATGCGGTCGCGACCCAGGATGAGCATGGTGAGCTCGGCCAGATAGTCGCCGGTGAGCACGTCGAGCTGACCGCCCTCGAGCATCTCCCGCATGGCGCTCATGCGATCGCCGTAGAACCCGGAACAGTTGCCGATCCGGATGAGATCCGGAGTGTCGGCGAGCTGACTCATGAAGGGCCTCCCTGTGTGCGCCCGAAGCCGGCGCAGCCTCGGTGCTGCGGTCGGTTACAGGGTCACATCAGGAGCAGAAAAAATCAAGCCCGCGTGCTTGTTATTTGCGAAAAAGCCCGGTCAGGGCCGGGTACCGGGGCGCGAGCAACCGTCAGGCAGACTGAACGGGTGTCCACAGACGTCAGCGCGCTCATCCTGCTCGCCCTCGCCGGATTCCTCTTCGGCGGCGCGTACTCGCTGTTCAAGACCTCGCGCCCACTGGCCGTGGCACTCGCCGTCTGTGGCGTGCTCGCGGCCGTGGGCGCGATCCTGTGGATGGCGAACTAGTTATTCCGCTTCGAGGCGGAAGATGCGCAGGTCTTCGGGGACGCCGCTGAGCGGGGCTGCGAAGAAGCTGCGGCGGTAGGGCTTCACGCCCAGGCCGAGTTCTTCCAGGGTCTCCGGCTTCAGGGCGTCCAGGGTGGCACCCGAGAGCATGGTGTTGCCATTGCCGCCCGCCTCCATGACGCGAGCCGCGATGTTCACGTCGATGCCGAGCCAGTCGCCGCCGATCTCGCGGGGGCTGCCGGTGTGCAGGCCCAGGCGCATCTGCGGGCGGTAGCCGTCCACCGACACGGCGGACAGATTCTCCTTGGCCGCGATGGCGGCTCGTACGGCCCGGTCCGCGGACGGGAAGACAGCCATCACGCCGTCACCCATCCGCTTGACCACCTGACCGCCCCGATCCACGATCGGCGGCTCGATGGCCTTGGCCACCCGGCGCAGCAGGTCCAGGGTCACCTCGTCGCCCGCCGCCAGCGACCAGCTCGAGAAGGCCACCAGGTCGGTGAACATGATGGTGATCTCGTCGCTGCCGCGGCCCTTGCCGACCCGCTCCAGCATGGCCTGCCACACCTGCAGCGCGCCCAGCCCCAATTCGCGTGCGGCGCTGGGCGAATCGCCGACCAGCTTGTCCGCCGCGCGGGCCACCGCGCGCACCCCGCCCGGCCCGGAGACCGAGAGCGGATCGCCGAAACCCGGGTCACCGGGCAGATTCTCGCGCGCCTTACGGATGGCGCCGATGATGTCGCCGCGCTGATTGGCGGCATTGACCAGGGCCGAGAGCTGGCCCGGGAAGCGGCCGCGGCGGCGCGGCTGCCCATCGAGCTCGTCCGGGTCCTCCGGGTCCTCGGAGAGTTCTGCGGGGATCAGCGGGATGACCACATCCGGGTCGATACGCGGTTGGTCCCGCCCCCGGTTCCCGCCCGCGTCACGCGAGCGGTTGCGATCGGTCCCCAGTCCGTCCGTGCGGTTCGCGTCTTTGGCGCGGTCTCCGCCGTCGGAGGGTCGTTCGCTCACGCCCAGAGCGTATCCCAGCGCTCCGTCATGGGATGGATCAACGATTGCCACCGGACACCTCCCGATCGGTGCTAGCGGCCACATCGTTGGACCCGCCGAAGGTTTGAGTGTTTTGGTTGCTGAACCGATGCTACCGACCGTCCAGCACAACGCGCCACACCACCACGGCCCGAATCAAACGTTAGCTGGACCACACTTTCGGCCCGGTATGAACCACCCCGCCGAATGACATCGGCCCGATACGGAATCCGTATCGGGCCGATGCGCGCCGCCGTGCCGGGCAGTGGCCGGCGGCTCCCCGGGCAGGGTCTATATCACTCGTAACACGAGTCAGGCATCGCGTTTGTTCACCACGAAGAGAGCGGCTCCGAACACGACTGCGACGAAGGCCGCAAAGTAGATGAGACCACCCCAAGGACCCCAATGCCAATACTCGGATTTCTCGTCCACGGTTCCGAGGAACAGGCCCGCGTTCTGGAAGGGCAGCAGCACCTGAATTTCACGGCCTACCTTGCCGAACGCGCCGACCATCGGCTCCAGGATCACCGGCCACACGATCAGTAGCGAGAGCGCGCCCGCCGACTGCCGGATCAGGGTGCCGACGCCGACCGCCAGGAAGACGATGAGCAGGATGAAGATGGGGACGGCGTAGAAGACCCGCAGGTCACCACTGGTGAGGCTGAGGTGGGCGCCCGCGTCGTGGGTGACCATGGCCTTGAAGATGAAGAAGCCGAGGAAGGTCAGCACCAAACTCAGCAAACCCATAGCAACACCAATCAGGCCCGCTTTGGTGAGCAGCACGGTGGTCCGGCTGGGGGTCGCGAGGAAGGTCGTCTTGATGGTGCCGAAGCGGTACTCACTGGTGACCGCCAGCGCCGCCAGGATCATCACCATCAGGTAGCCGAAGCCCGGCATACCCTGCGCCAGACCCGTGATACCCAGCCCCGCGATCGAGTTCTCCGCGTACGGCGCGTCCGAGGGGTGCATCTTGCCCTCGGCCAGCTGGTCCTGGAACACCCGCCACGACGCGTTCAAGGCCAGGCTGAACAGGGCGGCGATCCCCAGCGCGAACACCGCCAGCAGCACCGTGCACCACACCGGCGACTTGGTCGAGGTCAGTTTGATTCGTTCCGCGGTGAGCACTCCCATCAGAGGCCACCTCCCATCACCTGATCGAAGCCTTCGCCGTGGTACTGCACCGCACCACCGGTCATGCGCATGAACGCCTCCTCCAGCGACGCGCGCTGCGGGGACAGCTCGTAGAGCGTGATGTCATTGGCCCCGGCCAGCTTTCCGACCGCGTCACTGGTCACACCCGCCACCATCAGCGCCGGGCCGTCCGCCTCCGCGCCGTCCTCGCGCACCGTCATGCCGTTCGAGGTGAGCAGGCTGCGCAGCTGATCCAGCTGCGGACTGCGCACGCGCACAGACTGTTCCGACGCCTTCTCGATGAAATCCTTGGTGGAGGTGTCGGAGATCAGCCGCCCGCGGCCGATCACGACGAGATGCTCAGCGGTCTGCGCCATCTCGGAGAGCAGGTGACTCGACACCAGCACGGTGCGGCCCTCCGACGCCAGCCGCTGCATGAAACGGCGGATCCAGAGGATGCCCTCCGGGTCCAGGCCGTTCACCGGCTCGTCGAACAGCAGCACCTGCGGGTCGCCGAGCAGCGCGCCCGCCAGGCCCAGCCGCTGCGACATGCCCAGCGAGAAGCCGCCCGCGTTCTTCCCGGCCACCTCGTGGAGGCCGACCAGGCGCAGCACCTCCTCCACCCGGGACAGCGGAATGTCGTTGGACGCGGCCATCCAGCGCAGATGCGAGCGCGCGGAACGATTGGGGTGCACCCACTTCGCGTCCAGCAGCGCGCCGACGGTGTCGAGGGGACGTTTCAGGTCGTGGTACGGCTTGCCGTCGATGAGCGCGGTCCCCGAGGTCGGGGTGTCCAACCCCAGGATCATGCGCATGGTGGTCGACTTGCCCGCCCCATTCGGGCCGAGAAAGCCGGTCACCTGCCCCGGACGGACCGTGAACGACAGATCCGACACCGCGACGGTCTGGCCGTAATGTTTGGTCAGGCCTCTCAGTTCGATCATGCTGCCCAGTCTTCCCCATGTCGTGAGCGCGCACTATCGCTAAAAGGTCGCGCGTCGCTCATCCTCGGGGATGATTACGGCCCGGACCCGGCTCCGGGTTCAGGCCGCGGACCGGGCAATCAGAAACCGGGCGAGGAAGCCTGCGCCCAGAAGCGTTTCGGGATGCGACCCGCCCGGCGGGCCAGCCAGCCGCCCTCCACCGCGCGAGCCATGGCCGCCGCCATCACCGCGGGCTGACGGGCGCGGGTGACCGCGGTCGCCAGCAGCACCGCCGAACAGCCCAGTTCCATGGCCAGTGCGGCATCGCTGGCGGTGCCGATGCCCGCGTCCAGGATCACCGGGACGCCCGCGGCGGCCACGATCATCTCGATATTGTGCGGATTGCCGATGCCCAGGCCGGTGCCGATCGGCGAACCCAGCGGCATGACCGCGGCGCACCCGACATCCTCGAGGCGCTTGGCCAGCACCGGGTCGTCGGTGGTGTAGGGCAGCACCGTGAAGCCGTCGTCCACCAATTGCTCTGCGGCGGACACCAATTCGATGGCATCCGGGAGCAGGGTGCGCTCGTCGGCGATGACTTCCAGCTTCACCCAATCGGTTTCGAGGGCCTCGCGGCCCAGCTGGGCGGTGAGCACGGCCTCGGCGGCGGTGCGGCAGCCCGCGGTGTTCGGCAGCGGGGCGATCTCCAGTCGCTTCAGCAGGTCCAGCACGCCGGTGCCGCCCGCGGCGTCCACCCGGCGCATGGCGACCGTGGTCAGCTCGGTGCCCGACGCCAGCAGCGCCTCCTCCAGCACGGCCAGGTTCTCCGCGCCGCCGGTGCCCATGATCAGGCGCGAACCGAACTCGCGGCCCGCGATGACCAGCGGCTCGACCGCGCTATCCACCCTGCACCGCCGTCAGCACCTCGATCTCCCAGCCGCGGCCCACCGGCTCGTCCCAGCGGGACTTCGGGAAGACCGCGCCGTCGATCGCCAGCGCCACGCCCTGACACGGCAGGTTCAGGCGCTCCAGCAGCTCGCGGACGGTGAGCTCCGCCGGGAACACGTGGTCCTCACCATTGACGGTGACGCCGACCGGAATTGCGGTCATCGAACTCCTCCTGAGATGAAACGGTGCGGGTCCGCGGCTCGCGCCTCGGGCAGCTCGGTGTCGGCGAGCAGGGCCAGTACGGCGTCCGCCGTGACCGGGGTGTCCAGGATGCCGTTGCGGCCGTGGCCCGCGGCCACGATCACCTTGTCGTCGAGGTATCCGATCAACGGCAGATTGTCCGGCGAGCCGGGACGCGAACCCGCGACGGCCTCGGCGAACTCGTATTCGCCCAGGCCCGGCAGCACGGCCTCGGCATCGGTGATCAGGTCCCGGACGCCGGCGACAGTGACGGCGTTGTCGAACCCGACTTCGTATTGTGTTGCACCCAGGACGATCCCGTCAGCCCTCGGCACAAGATATATGGGGCGGCCGTGCACGCGGGCCCGGATCACCCGGCTGGGCGGGGCGGGAGCGCTCGGGCGGCGGCGCAGGCGCAGGATCTCACCCTTCACCGGACGCACCGGCAGGCCCGGCCACAGCTGCGCGGAGGCGGCGCCCGCGGACAGCACGACCCGATCGTGCGGCAGCGCCGCCAGGTCCTCGATCCGCTCCCGGCGGAACTCGACCCCGGCCTCGAGGCAGGCGAATTTCAGCGCGTTCACCAGGGCCCGGTTGTCGACGGCGGGTTCGGCGGCGGCCAGCAGTCCGGCGCGCACGCCGCGGCCCAGGCTCGGCTCGGCCGCCCGGACGCCCGCGCGATCCAGCAGGCTCAGCTCGTGGCCGCGGGCGTTCACCCAGTCGGCGATGGTGCGCAGGTCGGCGGCGTCGGCCGCGTCCAGGGCGACGGTGAGGGTGGCGTCGGCGACGAAGACATCGGTCCCGGTGACGGCCTTCAGATCACCCGCGAACCCGGGCCAGCGGACCAGCGAGGCGGCACCGAACGCGAGGGCCGCGTCCTCCCCCGGCCAGCCCTCCGACAGCGGCGCGAGCATCCCGCCCGCGACCCAGGAGGATCCGGTACCCGAGGCCGGGTCGAAGAGGGTGACGGTCCAGCCCGCTCCGGCGGCCCGCCAGGCCACCGACAGTCCGATCACACCGCCGCCGACGACGGCCAGAGTCCGCATGTGAATCCGCCTAACTCGTCCCCGCATTCTCGGGGACCCGCATATATCCGATGCGAAACATCGGCCGCGAGGAAAAGCGCTTCCCTCGGGTCGTTTCGACCCGACAACCGTAGCGCGACTACCGTCACCCCTGTGCAACCCCACCCGAACCGGCCCGCCACCCCACGGGAACGCCTCGCGACCGCGCGGCTCTACCTGTGCACCGACGCCCGCCGCGACCGGGGCGACCTGGCGGACTTCGCCGACGCGGCCCTCGCCGGCGGCGTCGACATCATCCAGCTCCGTGACAAGGGTTCCGCCGGTGAGAAGCAGTTCGGCCCGCTCGAGGCGAAGGCCGAACTCGCCGCCCTCGCCGAACTGAAGGCGGTGGCCCGCCGCCACGGCGCCCTGGTCGCCTGCAACGACCGCGCCGACATCGCTCTCGCCGCCGGCGTCGACGTCCTCCACCTCGGCCAGGGCGACCTCCCACCCTGGTACGCCCGCCAGATCCTGGGCCCCGACGTGGTCCTGGGCCGCTCCACCCACAACCGCGCCCAAGCCGGCCTGGCCGCCATCGACGAACACATCGACTACTTCTGCACCGGCCCGGTCTACGCCACCCCCACCAAACCCGGCCGCACCCCCGCGGGCCTCGACTTCGTCCGCTCCACCACGGACTCCCACCCCACCCGCCCCTGGTTCGCCATCGGCGGCATCGACGAGCACACCCTCCCCGAAGTCCTCGCCGCCGGCGCTACCCGCATCGTCGTGGTCCGAGCCATCACCGCCGCCGACAACCCCCAAGCCGCCGCCCGTGCGATCAAGCAGCGAATCCTGGAGAACGACCGGTAACACGGATCTCGAGTGCTGTCGGGTGGCGCGAACTTCCGTCGTGCCATTGGAACTGGCGGCATTTCAACGATCCGGATATCGCCTAGGTTCGGCTGCGATGGCGATCAGCCCGATCGCCGCATCCTCCGGAGGTTGCCAATGCTCGCAAGTTCTGTGGTACGCAATGGATTCGGCGCGCTACTGCTGACCGCCACCGCGGTCGGCAGTGTCATCACGGCCGCGCCCGCACAGGCGTCGGTCACCCGCATCTGGATCCAGCAGGTCAGCGACGCCCAATCCAACCTCGCCGCGGACGTGGACAGCACCGCCCCCGTGTACTTCTACGACAACGGCAAACTCATGCCGGGCAGCCCCGCCACCCCCGTCACCATCGACGGCAAGCACTACTGGGC
The DNA here is from genome assembly GCF_040630175.1 of Nocardia sp. NPDC005825. Taxonomy (NCBI): domain Bacteria; kingdom Bacillati; phylum Actinomycetota; class Actinomycetes; order Mycobacteriales; family Nocardiaceae; genus Nocardia; species Nocardia sp. NPDC005825. The sequence goes on along the minus strand of NZ_JBEXXC010000011.1, from coordinate 169,020 downwards.
CAGCATCCCCCTCTTCGCCGCCGGCGTCCACAGCGTCACCGTCAAACAGGGCGACACCCAGCTCTCCGCCACCTTCCTCTCCACCGGCAGCGGCGAACCGAAACAGATCGGCAGCGGCAGCGCCGGCTGACACGCCGCGACATTCGCGGTCAGTTCACCGGATCCAGGCGGGCCGGGATGCCGTTGAGGTTGGCCATGCCTGCCAGGCGTTCTACGTCGGCGAGATCGGTTGACATCAGGTCGTTCACGTTGGCGCCACCGGCGGCGTTGGCTCGGTGCCAGCCGCCGGTGTGACCCCAGCCGTGGGGGATGGCGATGGCGCCGGGGGTGAGATCTTCGGTGAGGCGGGCCGTTACTTCGATGGAGCCGTGGGGGGAGGTTACTCGGCAGCGGTCGCCGTCGGAGATGCCCGCTACCGCGGCGTCTTTGGGGTTGATGCGGGCGGCGTGTTCGCGGTCGCCTCGCATGAGGGGTTCGACATTGTGCATCCAGGAGTTGTGGGACTTGAGTTCACGGAGGCCGATCACGCGCAGGGGGTAGGTGGGGTCGGCGGGGCGGTCGGTGAGGGTGCGGAGTTCGATGATGATCTCGTCGGGGTCGAGGCGGACGCGGCTGCCCTTGTGGCGCACGATGTTTCGCAGGACGCCCGTGGCGATGCTGTCGGCCAGGACCACGCCGTGCGGGTGGCGGCGCAGCATGCGCAGGCTTAGGCCGTCGCGGCGGAGACCGAAACGGTCGCCGTAGGGGCCGGTGCGCAGGGCCAGATCGGCGAGGAGCGGCGGGGTCGGACGGGCCGACGCCAGGCCGGGTATGCGGCGGCGCACCGAACTCAGCGCGCGGCCGAGCGGGCGGGCGGGGCCTACCGCGAAGGGCTGCACGCCGATTCGGGTGGCGATAGCGTCGATGATCCGCCATTCCTCGCGGGCCTCGCCGTAGGGTTCGACGACCCGCTCGGTGTACTGGGTGTACGGGGTCGGCGAGAGCGCGGTGAACGGGAGCGGGATGTCGTCGCGTTCGAGGAAAGTGGTCGCGGGGAGGACGTAGTCGGCGATGCGGTTGGTGTCATTGATGTAGAGGTCGATGGAGACGAACAGGTCCAGTTCCGGCAGGGCCGCGGCGAGTTCGCGCCCGTTCGGGACCGAGGAGACCGGATTGCCCGCGGAGGTGAACAGGGCGCGCAGGCGGCCCGGGCCCGGGGTGGTGATCTCCTTGGCCATGACGGCGGCGGGGAACGTGCCCAGGACGTCGGGGAATCCGCCGACCCGGGAGTGGTTGCGGCCGTAGCCCGCGAACCCCAGGCGGGCGCTCAGTTCGGAGACCGCCACCAGCTCCTTGCCGAAGACGCTGCCGCCCGGCTTGTCGAGATTGCCGGTGACCAGGGCGAGCGAGTCGACGAGGAAGGCCACCAGGGTGGCGTGGCGACCCAGGCAGGTGCCGGTGCGACCGTAGACTGCGGCGGAGTCGGCGCGGGCCAGATCACGGGCCAGGGCGCGGACGAGATCGGGGTCCAGGCCGGTGATCCCGGCGGTCGCCTCGGGGGTGAAACGGCTGACGGCGGAGCGCAATTCGCGGACGCCGCGCGCCTGACGGCGGAGCGCCTGCTCGTCTTGGAGGCCCTCCGCGAAGATCACCTGGAGCAGCGCGGCCAGCAGCCAGGCATCCCCGTCGGGCCGGATACCGACGTGCTCGAAGAGTTTCGCCGTCTCGGTCTTGCGCGGATCGACCACCACCACCCGGCCGCCGCGCTTGGTGATCCCGGTCAGCTTGTCGCGGACCCGGGGAACGCTCATCGCGCTGCCGTGCGAGACAAGGGGATTCGCGCCCAGCATGAGCAGGAAGCCGGTGCGGTCCAGATCGGGGACCGGCACCGAGGTCGCGGACCCGTAGAGCAGTTCGCTGGCCACGAAGCGGTTGTTGATGTCCTGCGAGCCCGCCGAATACACGTGCTTCAGCCCGGCGGCCAGCTGGAAACCCACCATCCACAACGTGTGCGAGTAGGAGAAGGTGGACGGATTGCCGAAATACCATCCGAGACTGTCGATTCCGTGCTCACCGATCAGCGCGCGCAGCCGCACGCCGATCTCGTCGAGCGCGGTATCCCAGGACACCCGCTCGAACTCACCGGACGCCGTGCGCCGCAGGGGATACAGCACCCGGTCCGGGTCGTTCTGGATCTCGGTGAAGGCGATGCCCTTCGGGCAGGCATTGCCACGGGAGAGCGGATGGTCCTTGTCGGCGCGCAACCGCACCAGCCTGCCGTCCTCGACGGTGGCGATCAGGCCGCAGAGCGGCTCACAGATCCGGCAGTACGTGGGAAGCTCGCGCGTGCTCACGCCTCAAGACAACACCTGATCCAGAGTGAGGAACAACACATTTCCGGCCAAATCGGTCTGTTCCAGGCCGGGTTCGGCGGTCCCGATCCGGGCGGTGCGGCCGGTCCCGTCGCCGGCGGAGTGCAGCCACAGGAAACCCAATTCGGCCAGATCCAGGGTGCGCGGCAACGCGGCCGCCACCGCGCCGCTGTCACTGATCCCGGCCAGGCTGACCCGGGTGGGGGTGGCGCGCAGGGTGGGCCAGGCGGCGGCGAATCCGGGGTGCAGGGGCCGGTCCACGACCTCGTCCTCGGGCACCCACACCAGATCCTGGCTCTCCAGATTGCCGCGGGTGCGCAGCCGGTCGGCGGCGTCGGCGATGACCGTGGTGTAGGTCCAGCCGCTGGGCGCGGTCGCGGTCACCCGGGAACCCCGCACCCGGATCGAGCCGGACGCGATGCCCGCCTCCTCCTCGGCCTCGCGGACCGCGGCGTGGACGCTGGTCTCGTGCGAGTCGCGGGCGCCGCCGGGCAGCGCCCAGGTGCCGCCCTGATGGGTCCAGGCGGCCCGGTGATGCAGCAGCACTGCCGAACCACCATCGGCCAGCGGGGCGCGCAGCAACAATCCGGCAGCCCCGAAACGACCCCATTGGCGGGTGCCGTCCGAGCTCTCCGCCCACCCGTCGCCGTCACCACGCATCTTCGCAATCCCATCGTCCGACCGCGCCGAGAACTACCACGGGGATTCCCGCGTCACGGCGGCGGTACGTCCACAATAAGCTCATCCGGCAGGAACAAGTCGGTCGTTCGATTTCGGTCAGTGGGAGGTGAGGATGGCTCGAGCCGAGGAATTGAGGCTGGACGAGCTTTCCCCGCGCGCCGCCGCGGCAGCGTGGCGCGAACGGTTCGCTACCACTGAACTGCGCGCCTTCGCCGAATCGTCGCCCGCGAAGCTGATCGCGGTCGGGCTGGTTCTGCTCGCCCTGTGCGTGTCCGCGGGCATGGTCACCGCCACCGCGGTGACCGATCGGCAACACGCGCTCGACGTCCTGCTCGACCAGTCCGAACCCGACGCCTACTCGGCGCAGCGGCTCTACACCTCGCTGTCGGTGGCCGACGCCTCCGCCGGCACCGCCTTCATTTCCGGTGGGCTGGAACCGAAGCCGGTCCGCGACCGCTACAACCAGGCCGTCGGCCAGGCCGCCGCCGAACTGGTGGTGCAGTCCACCGGCGGCGACGCCGACACCGACGCGCAACTGCGCACCGGCATCGCGACCGGGCTGCCGGTCTACACCGGCATCGTCGAGACCGCGCGGGCCAACAATCGCAGTGGGCAGCCGGTCGGCGCGGCCTATCTGAGCGAGGCCTCCAACCTCATGCAGAAGTCGGTGCTGCCGATGGCGCAGGAACTGCAGGAGCACCGGGCCGCCGCCATCACCGAGACCCAGCGCAATCACGTGCGACCGCCGTGGCCCGCCATCCTGCTGCCGCTGCTGGCGGTGGCGGCGCTGATCGCGGCCCAGCTGCTCCTGTTCCGGCGCTGGCACCGGGTGCTGAACTTCGGGCTGCTGCTGGCCACCGCGACCATGGTGGTGCTGCTGTCCTGGACGGTGATCGCGGGCTTCATCTCCGCGGTCGACACCACCCACGCCCGCGACAAGGGCAGCGTGCCGACGACCGCGCTCACCGAGAGCCGCATCCTGGCCCAGCAGGCCCGCACCGCGGAAACCCTGAAACTGGTGCGCCGCGACACCAGCGCGGACTACGACCGCACCTACGACCAGGCCATCGAGAAACTGCGGAACATCCTGTCCGGCTACCGATCCGACGCGCCGGGCAGCGGGGACGTGAAGGTCGCGGCGGCCGCTCTGGACCGCTGGCGGGCCGCTCACCAGCGGATGAACGACGCCCTCTCGAAGGGCGACTTCATCGGCGCGGCCGCGGTGGCCACCGGGCCGGGCGCGGTCGAGGCCGCCGCCCAGACCGACGCCCTGGACCGCGCGCTCGGCGACGGCATCGCCGACACCCGGAACCAGTTGCGCGCCGACACATCCCACGCCGCCCGCACCCTGGATCTGCTCGGCCCCGGCGCGCTGGTGCTCAGCACCGCCGCCGCCGTGCTGATCGCGGTCGGGCTCTGGCCGCGACTGCGGGAGTACCGATGACCAGCCGACCGGTCCGCTTCCTGGCCGTGGCGGCCCTGGCCGCGACCGTGGCCGCCACCGCCGCCTGCGGGGACAACAGCCCTCCCCCGCCCGCGCCCTCGACCCGGGTCCCCAGCTACGTCGAACCACCGCTGCCCTCCGGCGCGGTCGCGGCCCAGCCGCAGGCCACCCCGCCGCCCGAGGTGACCGACTGCGGCGACCCCACCGCCAGCCTGCGCCCCACCGGCGTGCGCAGCGGGCCGACGCTCGACGCCATCCGGGCCCGGGGCCGACTGCTGGTCGGCTTGGACCCGGGCAGCAACCTCTTCAGCTTCCGCGACCCCACCACCGGGGCGCTGGCTGGCTTCGACGTGGAGATCGCCCGGGAACTGGCCCGCGACCTGCTCGGCGATCCGGGCGCCATCGAATACCGGATCCTCGGCTCCGCCGACCGCGAGAAGGCGCTGCAGGAACACACCGTCGACGTCGTGGTCAAGACGATGACCATCAATTGCGCACGGCGGCAACGGGTCACGTTCTCCACCTCGTATCTCCAAGCGCACCAGCGCGTGCTGGCGGTGCGCAATTCCGGTATCAACGGACTCACCGACCTGGCCGGGAAGCGGCTGTGCGTGGTCAGCGGCACCACCTCCCTGGACCTGGTGCGGCGCACCCAGCCCGCCGTCTCCATCCTCACCGTCCCCAGCTGGGCCGACTGCCTGGTGGTGCTGCAGCAGCGGCAGGTCGACGCGATCAGCACCGACGACACCGTGCTGGCCGGGCTGGCCCAGCAGGATCCGGCCATCGAGGTGGTCGGGCCCAACCTGAGCACCGAGCAGTACGGCATCGGAATCTCGCAGGGCTCCGACGATCTGGTGCGCTTCGTCAACGGCACGCTGGAACGCATTCGCGCCGACGGCACCTGGAACCGGCTCTACCGCCGCTGGCTCAGCGCCGAACTCGGCGACGCCGCCATCCCGCCGCCCCCGAGGTATCAGGACTGACGATGAGCACTCCGTCCGATCCGCAGCACCCCGACCGCGGCGACGCCGAGGGCGTCCCGACCCACGCCACCAGCGTCGGACCGCACTGGCCCGCCCGCACCGAGGTCACCACCCGGCAGGCGCCCCCACCGGGCGAACGCGCACGCCACGCCGTCGAGCCGGACGGGCCCGCCGCCACCCAGGCCACCCCGCGCACCGAGATGACCCAGCGCGCACCGCGCATCGAGGACGAACCGGAAGTTTCCCCGGCGGAAGAGGTTCCGGTCTCCGAGGGCGAACCGCGCACCCCCACCCGGCCGTCCCAGCGCACCGCGCGCATGGCCCGTCCGCGCCCGGTGGTGCGGCGGCTCGGCGCGGGCCTGGTGCCGATCCCGACCGTGGAGCCGGTGGATCCGGAGAAGGCGGTGCTCGACGATCCGGTGGTCGCCGAGGGCCGCCGCTTCTGCTGGCGCTGCGGCAAACCGGTCGGCCGGGCCACCCCGACGCTGCCGTCCACCACGGCGGGCGACTGCCAAACCTGCGGCGCCCCCTACGATTTCCGGCCCTCCCTCTACCCCGGCGACCGGGTGACGGGCCAGTACGAGATCCAGGGCTGTATCGCGCACGGCGGCCTCGGCTGGATCTACCTGGCCATCGACCGCAATGTCAGCGACCGCTGGGTGGTGCTCAAGGGCCTGTTGCACGCCGGTGACGCCGAAGCACAGGCGGTCGCGCTGGCCGAACGGCAGTTCCTCGCCGAAGTGGTGCACCCGAGCATCGTGAAGATCCACAACTTCGTCGAGCATCCGGGTCCGGACGGGACGCCGATCGGCTACATCGTGATGGAGTACGTGGGCGGGCACCCGCTGCGCCACCTGCTCGACCACTACGCGCCCGCCCGCATGCCGGTCTCGGTGGCCATCGCCTACCTGCTGGAAATTCTTCCGGCCCTGGACTATCTGCATTCGGTGGGGCTGGCCTACAACGACCTCAAGCCGGACAACATCATGATCACCAGCGACCGGGTGGAGCTCATCGACCTGGGCGCGGTCAGCCAGTTCGAGGCGTACGGAAACCTGTACGGCACCAGGGGATTCCAGGCCCCCGAGATCGCGCACACCGGGCCCACCGTGGCCTCCGACATCTACACCGTCGGCCGCGCGCTCGCCGTGCTCACCCTGCACCTGCCGATGGAGCGCGGCGCCTACGTCGACGGCATCCCGGATCCCAAGGACGAGCCGATGCTGGCCCAGCATCCGTTCCTCTACCGGCTGCTGCTGCGCGCCACCGACCCCGATCCGGATCGCCGCTTCCCGTCCGCGCGCGTGCTGGCCGCCCAGCTCACCGGCGTGCTGCGCGAGATCCTGGCCGCCGAGACCGGCAACGAGCATCCGCAGCTGTCGACGCTGTTCAGCCCACCGCGCACCAGCTTCGGCACCGGTGAACTCATCGCCCAGACCGACGGCATCATCGACGGCGTCGGCCGCGGCACCCTGCTGCGACCCGGTGACGTGGTGGCCGCGCTGCCGGTGCCCATCATCGATCCGGCCGACCCGTCCGCGCCGCTGCTGGCCGGCGCGGCCCACCCCGAACCCCGGCACTCGCTCGAGGAGCTGCGGCACGCCCGCCAGCGCGGGGCCGCCGAACCCGGCGGCGCGCCCGAGACCCTCGAACTGGAGGTCACCCTCGCCGAGGCCCGCGCGCACCTGGACCTGAACGAGCCCGCGGCCGCGCGCATGCTGCTGGCCCGCCTCACCGACGAACCCGAGCCGCCCGCCTGGGACTGGCGCATCGACTGGTATCTCGGGCTCACCGAACTGCTCGAACTGGAGTACGAACGCGCCTTCGCCCGCTTCGACGCGGTGCTGGAGGCGCTGCCCGGCGAGATCGCGCCCAAGCTGGCGCTCGCCGCCACCGCGGAACTCATACTCCAGCACTGGGATTCGCCGGACCCCGAGGAATGGCGCTCCTACGCCGAGAACTACTACGCCACCGTGTGGCGCACCGACCGGGGCGTGGTGAGCGCCGCGTTCGGTCTGGCCCGGCAGCTCGCGGCGGCCGGGAACATCACCGCCGCGGTACACGCCCTCGACCAGGTGCCGCCCGCCTCCCGGCATTACGCGGAAGCCCGGATGACGGCCATCCTCATGCTGCTGACCTGTGCTCCGGCCGCGGAACTCGACGAGTCGACCCTCCAGGTGGCGGCGGCGCGCGTACAGGACCTGCCGCCGGGCGAGGGGCGCGCGGTGCAACTGCGGATCCTGTCGATGGGCATCGCGCTGGGCTGGGTGCAGGCGGGCAACATGCCGAAGTCGGCCGGCTCCACGCTGTTCGGGTCGCCGTTCACAGAGCGGGATCTGCGGCGCGGCATCGAAACGGGGCTGCGAGGGCTGGCCCGGTCCGCGCCCGAACGCACTCACCGGTACGCGCTGGTGGACCTGGCCAACGCGGTGCGCGCCAAATCCTGGTTCTGACAACCGTTCTCAGGAATCCGGAGGAGTCCCGTGCCGCCCGCGGCGGTCTCGAGGGCAGCCTGAGACCAAGTGACCGGCGAGGGATTTTCGGCCACCACCGCGGTTGTGCGTGGTGCGACACGGGTTCCGGTGGACCGGCGGGAACCGGGTCCGGACACCACTGTGCCGAACGCATCATGATGTTTTCGTGAGGAAGCCTCAGCCGACCAGCCGCGCGGCCGCGCGGGCGATGGCGAGCTCCTCGTTGGTCGGCACCACCAGCACCGAGATCTCCGAGTCTTCGGCCGAAATGCGGCGTGCGGTCCGGTCTTTCGCGGTGTTCCGGTCCGCGTCGATCCGGATGCCGTAGCGCTCCAGACCGGCCAGCGCCTCCGCGCGCACCCGCGCGTCGTTCTCGCCGACCCCGGCGGTGAAGGTGATCGCGTCCACCCGGCCCAGCTCGATCAGGTACGCGCCGATGTAGCGCCGCAGCCGGTGGATATAGACATCGAACGCGAGTTTCGCGGTGGGATGGCCGGTTTCGATGAGACGCCCCAGCTCGCGGAAGTCATTGACCCCGGACAGGCCCTTGATCCCGGAATACCGGTTCAGCAGGGCGTCCACATCGTCGACATCCATGCCGGCGGTGCGGATCAGATGGAAGATGATGCCCGGATCCAGATCCCCGGACCGGGTGCCCATGACCAGGCCCTCCAACGGCGTCAGGCCCATGCTGGTGTCCACCGCCTGCCCCGCGCGAATGGCGGAGGCGGACGCGCCATTGCCCAGGTGCAGCACGATCTGGTTCAGCTCGGCGCGATCCTTGCCGAGGAACTCCGCCGCCTGCCCGGACACGTAATCGTGTGAGGTGCCGTGGAACCCGTACTTGCGAACCCCGTGCGCCGCGGCGGTTTCCGCGTCGATGGCGTAGGTCTTGGCGGCGGCGGGCAGATTGTGGAAGAAGGCGGTGTCGAACACCGCGACCTGCGGCACCCGCGGCAGCAGCGCCCGCGCGGACTCGATGCCGATCACATTCGGCGGATTGTGCAGCGGCGCCAGGGCGGACAGGTCGGTGATGGCCTGCACGACATCGTCGGTGATGAGCGTCGGCTCGTAGAACACCTCGCCGCCGTGCACCACCCGATGCCCGACCGCGCCCAGATCGGCGTGCGCCAGATCCTGGCCGCTCGCGATGAACAGGTCGAACACCACCCGCAGGCCCTGCGCGTGGTCGGCGATCGAACCCTGGTACTCGAAAGTCTTCTCGCCCGTGTGGTGTTCGACCGTCACCACATCCGGCTCGACCGCCTCGCCGATGCGCTGCACCATGCCGTGCGCGCACACGTCGGCCGTGGCGGGCTCCAGCAGCTGGTACTTGATCGACGAGGAACCCGAATTGATCACCAGGACCTTCATTTACGCCTCCTGCTGCGCCTGAATCGCGGTGATCGCGACGGTGTTCACGATGTCGGCGACCAGCGCGCCCCGCGACAGATCATTGACCGGCTTGTTCAAACCCTGCAACACCGGGCCGATCGCCACCGCGCCCGCGCTGCGCTGCACGGCCTTATAGGTGTTGTTGCCGGTATTGAGGTCCGGGAAGATGAAGACCGTCGCCTGGCCCGCCACCGCCGAATTCGGCAGCTTGGTCTTGGCGACCGCGGGCTCGATGGCGGCGTCGTACTGGATCGGGCCCTCCACCAGCAGTTCCGGCTCGCGGTCGTGCACCAGCTTGGTGGCATTGCGGACCTTGTCGACGTCCGCGCCGGTGCCCGATTCACCCGTGGAGTACGAGAGCATGGCCACGCGCGGCTCGATGCCGAACTGGGCGGCGGTGCGCGCCGAGGAGATGGCGATGTCGGCCAGCTGATCCGAGGTCGGGTCCGGCACGACCGCGCAGTCGCCGTAGGCCAGCACCCGGTCCGCCAGGCACATCAGGAAGATGCTGGACACCGTGGAGACGCCCGGCTCGGTCTTGATGATCTCGAAGGACGGTCGGATGGTGTGCGCGGTGGTGTGCGCCGCACCCGACACCATGCCGTCGGCGACCCCCATGTGCACCATCATGGTGCCGAAATACGAGATGTCGGACATGTATTCGCGGGCCCGCTCCACCGTCATGCCCTTGTGGGCGCGCAGGCGGGCGTACTCCTCGGCGAATTCGTCGCGCAGCGGACAGGTCTGGGGATCGAGCACCTCGGCGGCGTCGATGTTCACGCCGAGTTCCGCGGCGCGGCCGCGCACCGTGGCCTCGTCGCCGAGGATGGTGAGGTCGGCGATCTTGCGCTGCAGCACCCGGCCCGCGGCACGCAGGATGCGGTCGTCATCGCCCTCGGGCAGCACGATCCGCTTGCGGTCGTTGCGGGCGCGCTCGATGAGCTGGTATTCGAACATCTGCGGGGTGACGATGTTCGGAATCGGAACCTCGATCTGCCGCAACAGTTCCCGCGGATCGACCCGCTCCTCCATGACGGCCAGGGCGGTGTCCACCTTGCGCAGGCTGGACAGCGACACCCGGCCGCGGGTCAGCGCGGTGGCCTTCGCGGTCTCGTAGGTGCCCAGATCGGTGGACAGGATCGGCAGCCGGGGCTTGAGACCCGCCATCAGCCGGGCGATCGCGGGCTGCGGCCGGATGCCGCCGTTCATGATGATGCCCGCCAGCGACGGGAAGCCTTCCGCCTCATGGGCGTTCACCAGCGCCAGCAGCACGTCGGAGCGGTCGCCCGGGGCGATGACGGCGACGCCGTCGGTCAGCCGTTCCAGAATGTGCTCGGCGGTCATGCCGCCCACCATCACGTGCAGGGCCTCGCGGTGCATGAGTTCCGGGTCGCCGCTGTAGATCTCGCCGTGGATCGCCTCGCGCAGCTCCTCCATGGTGGGGGCTTGCAGCAGCGGCACCTCCGGCAGCGTCCAGGACGGCACCGCGCACGCCTTGGCCAGCGCTTCGGCATCGGCCTCGAGCTGGCCGGGCTCGCAGCGGTTGGCGATCACGGCCACCAGCTTGGCGTGCTCGGCCACCAGTTCGTTCCGGCACACCTCCACCAGCTGGCCCAATTCGTCCGGGGTGCGGCCGATTCCGCGCACCACCAGCAGCACCGGCGCGCCCAGGTTCACCGCGATGCGGGCGTTGAAGCGCAGTTCGCTGGGGCTGGCCACATCGGTGTAGTCCGAACCCAGGATCAGCACGGCGTCGCAGTGCTTGGCGACGTCGTGATAGCGCATGACGATCTCGCTGATCGCCGCGTCCGGATCCTCGTGCACCTGTTCGTAGGTGACGCCGATGGCCTGGTCGTAGTCGACGTCGGCGGTCGAGTATTCGAGCAGCAGCTCGAGAATGTAGTCCCGCGCGGTCGAGGACCGCGTGATCGGCCGGAACACGCCCACCCGCGGGGTGGTGGCGGCCAGAGCCTGGAGGACACCGAGCGCCACCGTCGACTTGCCGGTGTCGCCCTCGGGGGACGCGATGTACACACTGGAGACCGGTGTGGCAGCCATGGCCGAAAGCCTACCGACCGTTATGGCCGGTTTTCCGCAGGGACGGGCATCCGGGTTCGATGCCCGCCCCCGACTGAGACCACCTCACGTCCAGTTACATGCCGCCCACCCAGTGTTCGGGGCGCGTCTCGTTCTGGACTGAGTGGAGCGGGGGAGCGAAGCGGAGGAGCGGAGGGAGGGAAGAACGAGACCTCCAGCGCCCCGAACCCGCCCCGTAGCGAAGCGAAGGGGCAATTAAGCACCGAGCGCGCGGAGGCGGGGGGCCAGGTCGCGTTCGAAGAGGTCGAGGAAGCGGCGCTGGTCGTGGCCCGGGGCATGGAAGACCAGGTGGTTCAGGCCCGCGTCGAGGTAGGGCTTGATCTGCTCGACGGCCTGATCCGGGTCGCTGGCCACGATCCAGCGCTTGGCGATCTGCTCGATCGGCAGGGCGTCGGCGGCGGCCTCCATCTCCATCGGGTCGGTGATGGAGTGCTTCTGCTCCGCGGTCAGCGAGAGCGGGGCCCAGAAGCGCGTGTTCTCCAGCGCCAGAACGGGATCGGTGTCGTAGGAGATCTTGATCTCGATCATGCGGTCGATGTCGTCGACCGAACGGCCCGCCTTGGCCGCGCCCTCCGCTACGGCGGGCATCAGCTTCTCGGTGTAGAGATCCATGCCCTTGCCGGAGGTGCAGATGAAACCGTCACCCGCGCGACCCGCGTACCGGGCCACCAGCGGCCCGCCCGCCGCGATGTACACCGGGATGCCGCCCTTGGGCACGTCGTAGATGGAGGCGCCGACGGTCTTGTAGTACTGGCCGTCGAAGTCCACGCGCTCGCCGGTCCACAGCGCGCGCATCAGCTCTACCGACTCGCGCAGCCGGGCGAACCGCTCCTTGAACTCCGGCCACTCGCCCTGGAAACCGGTCGCGATCTCGTTGAGCGCCTCACCCGAGCCGACACCCAGCATGATGCGATCCGGGTACAGGCAGCCCAGGGTGGCGAACGCCTGCGCGATCACCGCCGGGTTGTAGCGGAAGGTCGGGGTCAGCACCGAGGTGCCGAGCTGAATCCGATGGGTGCGCTCCCCCACCGCGGCCAGGAAGGCCAGCGAGAACGGGGCGTGCCCGCCATTGTGCCGCCACGGCTGGAAATGGTCGGAGACCGTGGCGCTGTCGAGGCCGTGCTCCTCCGCCGCCACCGCGAGCTCCACCAGCTCACGCGGGCCGAACTGTTCGGCGGACGCCTTGTAACCGAGCTTGAGGTCCTTCACCTGGGCACTCCTGTCGCCATGCTGCGCTCGCGCCGGTCGGCGCGAACGGCCTCCTTCGCACACTAGTCAGCACCGGAAGACGGTGCGGCAGCGGTCACACCGCAGGAATATATGAGCTTTCGATCCGCGGATAGCGGAGAATATGCGCGTGACCAACGCGAGCCGAGAACCGATCCTCTCCTACCTGACCGATATGGACGGCGTCCTGGTCCACGAGAACCACCTGGTGCCCGGAGCCGACGAGTTCCTCGCCGAACTGCGCGACAATCAGATCCCGTTCCTGGTGCTCACCAACAACAGCATCTACACCGCGCGCGACCTGCAGGCCCGGCTCCAGCACACCGGCCTCGACATCCCCGTCGAATCCATCTGGACCTCCGCCCTGGCCACCGCCACCTTCCTGAAGGACCAGCGACCCGACGGCACCGCCTACGTGGTCGGCGAATCCGGGCTCACCACCGCGCTGCACGAAATCGGTTACGTCCTCACCGATTCCAACCCCGACTACGTGGTGCTCGGCGAAACCCGCACCTACTCGTTCGAGGCCATCACCACCGCCATCCGCCTGATCGCGGCCGGCGCGCGCTTCATCGCCACCAACCCCGACGCCACCGGGCCCTCGCGCGAGGGCATCCTCCCGGCCACCGGCTCGGTCGCGGCGCTGATCACCCAGGCCACCGGCAAGAAGCCGTACTACGTGGGCAAACCCAATCCGCTGATGATGCGGTCGGCGCTGCGGCGGCTGGGCGCGCACTCGCAGTCCACCGTCATGATCGGCGACCGCATGGACACCGACGTCATCTCCGGCCTGGAGGCGGGCATGCGGACCATCCTGGTCACCACCGGCATCTCCACGCCCGCCCTGGTCGAACAGTTCCCGTACCGCCCGACCGCCATCCTGCCGTCGGTCGCCTCGCTGGTCGGCAAGACCAAGGACCCGTTCGCGCTGTAGTCAGGTGGCGCCCGTCGCGTCGTCCTCGAGCGCGTCGAGGGCGGCCGACAGGGCGGTCAGCGCGTCCACGGCCCGCTCGAGCTCATCCCTGCCCAGTTGCGCGACAAGGCGTTTCGCCATCGCCGCGTGTTGCGGGTCGATCGCGCGGACCGCGTCGTGACCGGACTCGGTGATGGCCACCAGCTTGGCGCGCCGATGCGCCGGATTCGGCTGATACTCGACGAATCCCTTGCCCTCCAGCACATCCGCGATGCGCTGCACGCTCTGCCGGGTGATGCCCATCTCGCGGGCGATGCCCGCCACCGGCAACGGCCGGTGCAGGATCGCGCCGAGCACCTGCCACCACGCCACCGTGATCCCGGACGGCCTCGCCAATTCCTCGGCGATACCGAGGAATTGGCCGTTCAGCTTGAACGACGTGACCGCCGCCGTCGCGAACAGTTCCTGCCCGGTGCGCGTCACCGCGCCGCCGCCTGCTGCTGCTCGTACTCGTAGAGCGTGTAGAAGCCCGCCGGATCATTGTTTCCGTACAGCTTGTACCAGGCCTCCAGCACGTGCGGCTCGAAAATGTCCAGGCGAGCGAGGATCTCGCGCGCGAACTCGACCGGGCTGGTGCCGGACGCCGTGATCACATCGCCACCGGTGACGGCCGGCGCCTGGACGAAGTGCTCGCCGCCCGCGTAGCCGCTGTAGGCCAGGTATTCGGCGGCATTGCTGGTGTGCGGCCGGTCGTCGAGCAGCCCCTCTTGCGCCAGCGCGAAGGTTCCGCCGCAGATCGCCGCCACCGGGACCCCGGCCGTCACGAACTCGCGGGCCTTGCGGGCGAAAGCGGCGGGGGTCTCGGGATCGAGCTCGGTCTCCAGGCCCGGCAGGATCAGCATGGCGCTGTCGCCCGGCTTCAGATCGTCGAGGGCGAGGTCGGGCAGGATGCGCATGCCGCCCATCGAGGTGATCGGCTCTGCGGTGACGGCGACCGTCTTGACCTGCCATGTTCCCGGGTCACGGTGCCAGAGTGCGCGGTTGATGTGTGCGGTCGCGTGGCCGACCTCCCAGTCCGAGAAGGTGTCGTAGACGGCCATGTGCACTGTTTTCATCATGACAGCATGCTGTCATGATTGACAGCATGCTGTCAATGATCATGAAGGTCCGGAAAACGACGAAGGGCCGGAACCCCATGGGTTCCGGCCCTGTCGACCACTCGCCGGCTCAGCTCAGCGCGTGATCCAGATCGTTGAGCAGATCCTCCACGTCTTCCAGACCGATGGAGACGCGCAGCACGCCATCGGTAATGCCCACGGCCGCACGGCCTTCCGGCCCCATCGCCCGGTGGGTGGTGGTGGCCGGGTGGGTGATCAGCGTCTTCGCGTCACCGAGGTTGTTGGAGATGTCGATGATCCGCAGCCGGTTCAGCACCTCGAACGCGCGCTTCTTGGCCTCGTTGTCACCGGCCTTCAGCTCGAAGGTGATCACCGTGCCGCCGCCCGACATCTGACGCTTGGCCAGCTCGTACTGCGGATGCGAGGACAGGAACGGGTACTTCACCCACGCCACCGCCGGATGCGACTCCAGGAACTGGGCGATCTTCAACGCCGAGTCCACCGACTGGCGCAGGCGCAGCGGCATCGTCTCCAGACCCTTGAGCAGGGTCCAGGCATTGAACGGGCTCAGCGCCGGACCGGTGTGGCGCATCAGGTTCTTCACCGGGCCGTCGATGTAGTCCCGCGGACCCAGGATCGCGCCGCCGAGCACCCGGCCCTGACCGTCGATGTGCTTGGTGCCCGAGTAGACGGTGATGTCCGCGCCCAGATCGAAGCCGCGCTGCAGCAGCGGGGTGGCGAAGACGTTGTCCAGCACCACCTTCGCGCCCGCCGCGTGCGCCAGATCCGAGACCGCGCGCACATCGGTGAGGGTCTGCATCGGGTTCGAGGGGGTCTCGAAGAAGACGGCCTGGGTGGGGACGGACAGCGCCTGCTCCCACTGGTTCAGGTCCTCGCCGTCGACGAACACCGTCTCCACACCCCAGCGCGGCAGGATCTCGTTGGCCACCACGAAGCAGGAGCCGAACAGGCTGCGCGCCGCGACCAGCCGGTCACCGGCGGACAGCAGCGCGCCCAGCGCGGTGAACACCGCCGACATGCCCGACGCGGTCGCGAAACAGGCCTCCGCGCCGTCGATCAGGCGCAGCCGCTCCTCGAACATGGCGACCGTCGGGTTGCCGTAGCGCGAGTACACGAAGTGCTCGATATCGCCGGTGAAGGAGGCCTCGGCCGCCTCGGCGCTCTCGTAGACGAAACCCGAATTGAGGAACAGCGCCTCGGACGTCTCGTCGAAGCCGGAACGCCGGGTGCCGCCGCGCACCGCCTGGGTGGCGGGACCGACGCCCTCGGGGAGCGGTTTCTCGAAAGAGCCGCCGGTGATCATGACTGCCTCCACGGAAGTCCGTCGGCGCGCCAGCCGGTGCTGCCGCGGTGGCCCTGACCGTCGAGCGCACCCTCGAAGCCGTCGACCACATTGAACGAAGGGGTGATGCCGAGCGTGGTGGCGGCGGTGGCCGCGCCGATCGAACGCTGGCCGGAGCGGCAGATGAAGATGACGGGCGCGTCCGAGTCCGGGGTCCGGTGGGCCAGCGACTGCCTCAGCAGGTCGGTGAACCGGGCATTGGGGGTACCGGTGACGTCGACCCACTCGATCAGCGCGGTCGGCCGGCCGATGCCGCTGGTGTCGGGCACGCCGACGAACCGCCACTCGGCCTCGGTCCGCACGTCCACCAGGACCGCATCGGGGTTGTCGCGCAACAACTCCCACGCCTGCTTGGGCGTGATGTCACCCGCGTAGCTCACCTTGTACCTCCTGAGAATCCGCACTTGCCGCACCGCTGTCCGATGCGAGGCCAGGTCGTCACCCGGAGCACCCCACCGCGGAGGAGGGTTGCCGACCAGCCAGCCGGGGCTTGGCGCTGGTACTCATGACCTGGGATTGAGATTGCCGAAGAACCGTCCCCACTGTCAAACCCCAATGCGGTATTCGGCCGTTCTCACGAATTACAGACCAACCAGCGGGAATTCTCCTTGGCGAAGTGCCACGTCGACGTCGTCGGCGCCCCGGCGACGGTGAACGTGACCTGCGCGGTGGCCTGGTCGCCGGTGACGGCCGCGTCGGTCAGCTTGTCGAAGGCGATCGAGCCGCCGGTCGCGGTGGCCGCCTTCAGCGGCGAGGCGTTCTCGTCGAATCCCTTGCAGGACAGCACCGGGTCGTACTTGCCGGAGTCGTTGCGGGCCATCACGAACTTGGTCGCCGCCAGCGAGAGCCGATCGGAATCTGTGACATTCTTCTCAACCGGCGACACGACCGAAGCGATCACGATTCCCAGGATCACCACCGCGATGATTCCCGCGGCCACCAGGAACGGCCACATGCTGCGGGTCTCGTTCTGGTCGATCCGGATCGGGGTCTCCTCGGCGTCGCTCATGGGTAGATCATGCCTGGTCCCCTTGTGCGGGCCGCCGCGTGCCATCGATAGAATCAGCAGAATTTCCCGCCCCAGCGCGGGAATAGCAAGACTACGCAGCAACGCTGCAGCGTCGGGGGCCAACGGAGGCCGCCGAGGCCAGAGCGTCAACTTAGCCTAAGCTAAGAGCGACGGCTGAGTTTTGACGGCAAGTTAGTTTCGACCCAAAGGGTGCGCGGAAGAATGACCGAACAGAGTGCAGCGACCCGCCCGCTACGCATTGCGATCGTGGGCGCAGGACCGGCCGGCATCTACGCCGCCGACGCGTTGATGAAGTCCGACGCGGACGTGAGCATCGATCTCTACGAGCGCATGCCCGCGCCCTTCGGCCTGATCCGCTACGGCGTGGCGCCGGACCACCCGCGCATCAAGGGCATCATCACCGCGCTGCACAAGGTGCTCGACAAGCCGCAGGTCCGCCTGCTCGGCAATATCGACTACGGCGTCGACATCACCCTCGAGGACCTGCAGCAGTTCTACGACGCGGTCATCTTCTCCACCGGCGCCAACGCCGACCGCGCGCTGGGCGTGCCGGGCATCGACCTGGACGGCTCCTACGGCGCCGCGGACTTCGTGTCCTGGTACGACGGCCACCCCGACGTCGCCCGCACCTGGCCGCTGGAGGCGGAGAAGGTCGCCGTCCTCGGCGTCGGCAACGTCGCCCTCGACGTGGCGCGCGTCCTCGCCAAGACCGGCGACGAGCTGCTGCCGACCGAGATCCCGCCGAACGTCTACGAGGGCCTCCAGGCCAACAAGGCGCTCGAGGTGCACGTGTTCGGCCGCCGCGGTCCCGCGCAGGCCAAGTTCACCCCGCTCGAGCTGCGCGAGCTCGACCACTCGCCGACCATCGAGGTCATCGTCGACCCCGAGGACATCGACTACGACGAGGGCTCCGAGGCCGCGCGCCGGCACTCCAAGCAGGTCGACATGATCTGCAACACCCTCGAGCAGTGGGCCATCCGCGACGTCGGCAACCGCCCGCACAAGCTGTTCCTGCACTTCTTCGAGAACCCCTCGGAGATCCTCGGCGAGGACGGCAAGGTCGTGGGCCTGCGCACCGAGCGCACCCAGCTCGACGGCACCGGAAACTGCAAGGGCACCGGCGAATTCAAGGACTGGGACATCCAGGCCGTGTACCGCGCGGTGGGCTACCTGTCGCAGAACATCCCGGCCCTGCCCTTCGACGACCAGGCCGGCACCGTGCCCAACGAGGCCGGTCGCGTGATCATCGACGAGGACGCCGACGGCGCGGCTCGCTACATGCCCGCTACCTACGTCACCGGCTGGATCAAGCGCGGCCCGGTCGGCCTCATCGGCCACACCAAGGGCGACGCCAACGAGACCATCGCCTGCCTGCTCGACGACGCCGCCAACTTCGCCCCGGCCGCCAAGCCGGAGCTCGAGGCAGTCACCGAGTTCCTCGAGGGCAAGGGCATCCCGTTCACCACCTGGGCCGGCTGGTACCGCCTGGACGCGCACGAGCGCGCCCTCGGCGAGCCGCAGGGCCGCGAGCGGGTCAAGGTCGTCGAGCGCGACGAGATGCTGGCCGCCTCCGAGCCCGACAAGGCCTCCTGAGCGGTTATCGACCCGACGTCCTGACCAGCGTGAATCCGCCTGCCGGACAAGGTTGTCCACACTTGTCACCGTTCTGAGGCATGCTGATCACGTGTTCGACGCCCATCTCCACATCTTCGATCCGCGGTTCCCGCTGGTCGAGAACGAGGGCTACCTGCCCGACCCGTACACCATCGCCGACTATCGCAAGCGCATGTCCCGCTTCGATATCGACGGTGGCGCGGTGGTCAGCGGGTCCTTCCAGGGCACCGATCAGAGCTATCTGCTGGCCGCCCTCGCCGAACTCGGCGAGGGCTGGGTCGGCGTCACCAACCTCCACATCGACGCGAGCGACGCCGAGATCCTCGCGCTGAGCAAGGCCGGGGTGCGGGCCATCCGGTTCAACCTCAAGCGGGCGGGCGGCGACATCGTCGGGCTCACCATGCTGGCCCTGCGCGCCTACGAACTGGCGGGGTGGCACGTCGAGCTCTACATCGACGGGTCCATGCTGGGCTCGCTGGAACCGGTCATCACCAAGCTGCCCAAGCTGTCCATCGACCACCTGGGCATGTCCGACGACTGCCTGCCGTACCTGCTCAACCTGGTCGACCGGGGAGCCAAGGTGAAGGCCTCCGGGTTCGGGCGGGTGGCCATGAATGTCGGCTCGGCCCTGCGCAAGATCCACACGGTCAACCCCGAAGCCCTCATGTTCGGCACCGACCTGCCGGGCACCCGGGCCGGGCGGCCCTTCCGCGACGCCGACATCTCCCTGCTCGCCGACTCGGTGGGCTCCGATCTGCACAAGGTCCTGGAAGACAATGCCCGCGCCTTCTACGGCCTGCCCGCCAAGGTCCGCGACTTCGAGGACCCCGCCGCGAACCGCTCGACCGGGGAACCGCCGACGCTGCGGCTGCCGCGCTCGGAACTACCCGGTCCCCAGCACCCGGCCACGCTCCCGCTGCCCCGCATCGATCGATAGGCCGCGCCCTCCGCGCTTCCGAACCTTCGCGTTATTGTCATAGCGTCAACACCGGCGGGTGAGCCGGTGCGCAGCATTCGACGACGAACCGAGGTAGGGCGTGAGCACTCCATCCACCGCCAAGCAGGGCCCGCTCGCGGGCATCCGGGTTGTTGAACTGGCCGGCATCGGCCCCGGTCCGCACGCGGCACTGCTGCTCGCCGACCTCGGCGCCGACGTGGTCCGGGTCCAGCGGCCCGGCATGCTGCCCGGCTTCATGGAACGCCCGCAGTGGCGCGGCCGCACCATCGTCGAGGCCAATCTCAAGGATCCGGCCGACATCGAGAAGGTGCTCGGCCTCATCGACAAGGCCGACGTGCTGCTCGAGGGCTTCCGCCCCGGCGTCACCGAGCGCATGGGCCTGGGCCCCGACGCCGCGCTGGAGCGCAACCCGCGCCTGGTCTACGGCCGCATGACCGGCTGGGGCCAGTACGGCCCGATGGCCGACCGCGCGGGCCACGACATCAACTACATCTCCCTGACCGGTGTGCTGAACGCCATCGGCCGCAAGGGCGAGCGGCCGGTCCCGCCGCTGAACATGGTCGGCGACTTCGGCGGCGGTTCCATGTTCCTGGTCTTCGGCATCCTGGCCGCGCTGGTGGAACGCCAGAACTCCGGCAAGGGCCAGGTCATCGACTCCGCCATGATCGACGGCGCGCTCGCGCTCTCGCACATGATCTGGGGCATGAAGGGCGTCGGCCTGTGGTCGGACGAGCGCGGCACCAACCTGCTCGACACCGGCATGGCGTTCTACGACACCTACGAGACCTCCGACGGCAAGTACATGGCCGTCGGCTGCATCGAGCCGCAGTTCTACGCCGAACTGCTGCAGGGCCTGGAGATCTCGCCCGAGGGCCTGCCCAACCAGCTCGACCCCAACGGCCAGGACCAGCTGCGCAAGCTGTTCACCGAGAAGTTCAAGACCAAGACCCGCGACGAGTGGTGGGCGATCTTCGAGCACACCGACGCCTGCACCACCCCGGTGCTGACCTTCACCGAGGCCGAGCAGAACCCGCACATCCAGGCCCGCACCGGCCTGGTCGAGATCGACGGCGTCGTGCAGCACGCCCCGGCCCCGCGCTTCTCGCGCACTCCGGCCGCGGTTCCGACGCCGCCGCCGAACGAGGGCACCCCGATCGAGCACGTCTGGGCCGACTGACCTTCCGGTAGACGGCCGAACGCCCCCTGTGGAATTCCACAGGGGGCGTTGACTTTTCCGATGCGGCAGAGTGGCTCGGGAATTACGGGGCGACCAGCTGGATGTCCAGCTCGATGGCGATCTTGTCGCTCAGCATGGCGGTCGGCAGGCCCGGCGCGACGTCGAAATCGCTGCGCTTGATGGAGCCGGTGGCGTTGAAGCCCGCGTGCTCCTTGTTGTCCTGCGGGAAGACCTGCACGCCGCCCCACTCGACCGCCAGGGTGACCGGCTTGGTGATGCCGCCGATGGTGGCCTCACCGGTGACCTCGAACTCCTCCGAGAGGGCGATCGGCTCGGGGATGCGGAAGGTCAGGTGCGGGCGGTTGGCGACATCCAGGATGTCGGCGCTGCGGACGTGGCCGTCGCGCATCTCGTTGCCGGTGTCGAAGGAGTCGAAGTAGATGGTGGCCTCGATGGCGGCGGCGCCGGCCTCGTTGACCACGAAGCCGGTCTCGAAGCGGTTGAAGCGGCCGCGGACCTTGGAGATGCCCAGGTGCTTCACGGTGAAGTTGACCGAGGAGTGGGCGGCGTCCAGGGTCCAGGAGCCGGGGGCGAGGGTGGTCTGCTCGGAAGTCGTCATGTCACCTACCGTAAGTGGACTCTGGTCCGTTTATCCACACCGTGGTTATCCGGGGACTGGCAGGGCTGGGATAACGGAACTCGGACCAGGCAGTATGGAAGCGTGTCCCGTTCCGAATTCGCCGAGTTCCTGATCGCCCGACGCGCCCAGCTGCAGCCCGAGGATGTCGGCCTGCCCAGCGGCCGCCGCCGGCGCACCCCCGGCCTGCGCCGCGAGGAGGTGGCCGCGCTCGCCGGAGTCAGCGCAGACTACCTGGCCCGGCTGGAACAGGGACGCGACACCAACCCCTCCACCGCCGTGCTCGCCGCGCTCGCGGATGCCTTGCGGCTCAACGACGTCGAGAAGCACCACTTCGGCAAGCTGGCCCTGGGCCTGGAACAGAAGACCACCTGCCCGGCCGCCGGACAGGCCCGCGAACAGGTCTCCGACACCATCCAGGCCGTCATCGACGCGCTGCAGCCCACGCCCGCCTTCGTGCTCGGCCGCTGGCTGAACCTACTGTCCTGGAACCCGTCCTTCCGCGACTTCGCCGAACCGCTCGGCATGTTCGACACCGAGGCGCACAACAACTTCGCGATCTACGTCTTCGACCACCCGGCCGCCCGGAAAACCTTCCTGAACTGGACCGACGTCGCCGACATGGCCTCCTCGGCGCTGCGCGCCGCCGCCACCCGATTCCCCGACGACCCGTCGGTCGCCGGGATCATCGAGACCCTGAGCCGCAATCCCGAATTCGAGCGGCGCTGGCGTGAGCACCGGCTCACCGACTTCCGTTCCGTCGTGGTGCGCCTGCAGCACCCGCTGCGCGGCGAGGTGGAGGTCGAAGTGGAGACCCTGGATCCGGCCGCAGACCAGACGGTCATGATCTGGCTGGTCGACCGCCGACACGCCCGAACCCCTGGATTGCGGCTGGTCAACGAATAAAAACCGCAGCTCGCAGGCCCGCGTTCCGACCGCCGGGGCGGGTCCGGCGAACTACAGTTGATCCATGGCTCGGAATTGGCCGATGGTCGAACGGGAGAACGAGCTCGAATCGATCAGGTCGGCGCTCACCGGCGGCGACTTCGTCGGTGTGGTGCTCACGGGTGACGCGGGGGTCGGGAAAACCACGCTGGCGCGGATGGCCACCGCCTCCGCGGGAAATGTCCGCTGGGTGGCCGGCACCGAATCCGCCCGCAGCATCCCGCTCGGGGTCTTCGCGCACATGGTGGGGGTGTACACCGCCCACGACCCGGTGACCTTCATGGCCGCCGCCCGCGAAGCGCTGCTCGCCGACGGGCACACCATCATCGGCGTCGACGACGCCCACCTGCTCGACCAGCTCTCCGCCACCCTGCTGCTGCAGCTGGCCATCGACAAGGCCGCGCACATCGTGGCCACCGTGCGCAGCGGGGTGCAGGTGCCCGACGCCATCACCTCGCTGTGGAAGGACGGGCACCTGCTGCGCATCGACCTCGCCCCCTTCACCCAGCGGCAGAGCGTCGAACTCGTGGAATCCATGCTGGGCGGGCAGCTCGAGGGCTTCACCGCCAACCTGATGTGGGAATCCTCCGGCGGCAACGCGCTTTTCCTGCGCCACCTCGTCGACGGCGCGCTCGAGGCGGGCACGCTGCGGCAGGTCAACGGGGTGTGGCAGCTGCGCGGACGGGCCGCCGTCACCTCGGAACTGGCTGCGCTGCTGGAGGATCGGGTGGAACAGCTGCCCGAATCGGTGCTGCGGGTGCTGGAACTGCTCACCTTCTGCGAGCCCATCGACCTGGACGTGTTATCCGAGATCGCGGGCGAGGAAGCCGTCGAATCGGCCGAAACCCGCGGGCTCATCAGGATTGTCGAGAACGGGCACCAGCTGCTGGTGCGTTACAACCATCCGCTGTTCGGCGAGGTGATCCGGCGGCGGCTGGGCATCGCGTCGGCGCGGCGGCTGCGCGGACGGCTGTACTCCTCGCTCAAGGACCGGCCGGTCAAATCCGCGTCCGAACGCATCCGGCTCGCCGAATTGGCCTTGGACAGCGACAGATCCGCCGACCTGGAACTGTTCCTGGCCGCGGCCGCCGACGCCATCAGCCTGGCGAATCTGCCACTGGGAGAACGATTCGCGCGCGCCGCCGTGGAACGACAGGGCGGCGTCGAAGCCGCCGATCTGCTCGCCCGCGCCCTGCTCTGGCAGGGGCATCGCATCGAGGCCGAACGCACCCTCGCCGGATTCGATCCCGACCAGCTCACCGAGGTCCAGCTGGCGCGCTGGGGCAGCACCCGGGTCTCGAACCTGCTGTGGTCCATGGGTGACGCCGACCGCGCCGACGCCGTGCTGGAATCGGTGCGCAGCCGGGTCAGCCACCCGAAAATCATTGCGGCACTGGACGGTCTGGCGTCCGCCTGCGCGGTCAACGAGAACCGGATCGAGGAGGCGTTCACCCTCGCCGAATCGGTCATGTCCACGCCCGAGGCGCCGCCGTGGGCGGTGTACTGGGCGGCGTTCGGCGGCGGACTCGCACTGGCGCTCATGGGGCGCGGCGAGGCGGCCCGGCAGTACGCCGCGCGCGGGCACAGCGTCGAACCCCACATCGACGGACTGAACCGGTTCATGTTCACGCACGCCGAGGTGCTGGCGCTCACCTTCACCGGGGAGCTCGACACCGCCCGGAAGTGCGCCAGCCGGCCCTACCCCTTCTCCTCCCCCGGGCAGTACCTGGCCTGGGGGCTGGTCAAGATCCTGCAGGGCACCGTGGACGTGGCGCAGGGCAAGTTCCCGCAGGGCATCGACAATCTCGAGCAGGCGCTCGCGGCGCTCACCACCGAGGGCGCGGCGGCCTGGATGTTCCCCGCGCAATTGCGGCTCGCCGAAGCCTATTCGGCGCTCGGGCGGCCCGCCGAGGCCTCGGAAGCCATTGCGGCAGCGTCCTTCCGAGGGGGACGGCACAGCGCCGTGTACGGAGCGCTGCTCGAGCTCGCGCGCGCCATGCAGGCCGGGGCCGAGGGCACCGCGACACCCGCCGTCCGGCTCGCCATCGGGGCCGCGGACCTGGCCGCGCGCTCCCACCAGCACGCGGTCGAGGCGATGGCGCTGCACACCGCGGCCCGATTCGGCGACCCCTCGGTGGCGGGGCGGCTGGCCGACCTGGCGGCCCGCATCGACGGGCGGCTGGTGCAGGTGCAGGCCCGGCACGCGGTCGCGGTCGCCGCGCACGACGGTCCCGGGTTGGACACCGCCGCAGCGGAATTCGAATCCATCGGGGCGATGCTGTCGGCCGCCGACGCCGCCGCGCAGGCCGCGTCCGCGCACGAGCGGGCCGGGGATCGCCGCCGCCTGCTGGAATCCGCGGCCACCGCCAACCGGCTGGCCGCCGCCTGCGGCGGGGCCTCCACCCCGGCGCTGCGGCAGTCCGCGCAGCCATTGCCGCTCACCGCGCGGGAACGGGAGATCGCGAACCTGGTCGCGGCCGGGCTGTCGAACCGGCAGATCGCGGATCGGCTGACCGTCTCGGTGCGGACGGTGGAGGGGCATCTGTACCGGGCGTGCATCAAGCTCGATGTCACCGATCGCGAGGCACTGGCGGATCTCATGCGGGGCGGGACATCTTCCAGCAGTACCGCGAACTGACCTGACGTCGGATCATTCGCACAGCCCCCAACGGCTCGCAGTAGCCCTTCCGCGCAGTCAGAAACTTCGCACCCCCGATCCGGCGCTGTGACGTGCATAAACGCGGCCGCACCGGACTGGCGGCAACGCTCACGCCGGGACGGTCGCGAATCACCGGCATCGATGGGCGGTCCGCCGGACCGGTGAAACGAAATATGTTCGGAAGGTTGGTGTTTCGGCGTGCGTGGTCGAATTCGTGAAATGAACAGCAGCGTCGCCCGGCGCGCGCTCGCGGTCGGGGCCATTCCACTGGCACTGGCTGTGGCCTGCTCCAACGGCGAACCGGCCAAGGTCTCCGACGGCGCCGCCACCCAGGCCGCTGTTCCGCTGAGCGGCAGCACCGTTCCGGGCGGCAACAGCTCCCCGAACCATGCCGCGCAGACCGGAACCGCCTGGCCGAACCCCCAGGACATCGAGGCCACCGGCCCCGGCATCCTCCCGTTGCCGCGCACCGCCGCCGCCCAGCCGGGCGTCGCGGTCCCCACCGGCGACCAGGACCATCCCGTCCGCGTCACCACCGTGCAGCCCGGCGTCACCGTCCCGGTCCGCCCGCAGCCCGCGTCGCCGCCGCTCGCCGACTACCCGGTCCCCGCCAACTTCCGTCCCATCCCCAACACCCGGGACGCGGCCCCGGCCCTGGACGTGCAAACCCTGCACGCCCCCACCGTGGTCGCCCCGGTCCTCCCCATCGCGCCGCCCCCGCGCACCGTCCGCATCGGCGACTTCACCACCCCGGCCCCGGACGAACTCCCCGACCACATCCTCAACGGCGTGAACGGCGTCGCCGCCGACGCCGAAGCGGGCCTCGCCACCGGCCTCAACTCCATCGGCGTCAACCCGACCCGCTCCGACAAGATCGCCGCGGGCGCCCTCGGCGGAGCGGCCATCGGCGCGGGCCTCGGCGCGGTGGGCGCGGGCGTCCCCGCGGCGGTGGCCGGCGCTGCCGCGGGCGGACTGGCGGGCGCCGCCATCGGAACGGCCGTCGGAGCCGGGCTCGGAACGGCCGCGGCCGTGGTCATGCCAGGCCTCGCGGCCATCGACGTCCCCGGCGGAATGATCGGCGGAGCTCTCATCGGTGGCGGCGTCGGCGCGGCTGCCGGTGCGGCGGCCGCGGGCATCCCGGCCGCGCTGGCCGGCGGGGCGGTGGCCGGAGCGGCGGGCGCTGCCGTCGGCGGCTTCCTGGGCGGCGCGCTGTAGGGGCGAGGACAGCTGATTTCGTCGCGACGCCCGCACCGACCTGTTCGGAGCGGGCGTCGTCGCCCGGGTGGGTGGGTCAGAAGAGGGTGGGTTCGCCGAAGCCGGGGGTGCGCTCTATTTCGAGGAGGCGCTGTTTGGTGGTGAGGCCGCCGGGCGCGGAGAAGCCGTGGAGGGCGTGATCGGCGGCGAGGACTCGGTGGCACGGGATGATCAGCGGGATGGGGTTGCGGCCCAGGGATTGGCCCACCGCCTGGGCGCCGCCGGGGGCGCCGATGCGGTTGGCGACCGTGCCGTAGTTGAGGGTGTGGCCGGGGTCGATGGCCCGGGTGACCTCGTAGACGGCTCGATCGAAGTCGTTGAAGAGGGTGGGGTCCACGGGGATCCAGCGCAGGTCGTCGAGGTCGCCGGTCAGGTGGGCCTGGATGCGGGCGATGGCCTCGGCCATCTCGGGAGTGGGGGCGGCCTCGTGGAGATCGGCGCGGCGATGGCGGCGCAGGATGTGGGAGCGGGTGGCCGCCGGGTCGCGGTCGGGGAGGGCGAAACGCAGGACGCCGGTGGCGCTCCAGGCGATGGCGCAGACGCCGATCGCGGTATCGAAGAGCGCCGCCGACGCCTGGGGGCGGACCGGGGCGGACATAAGGCCAGTGTGCACGGTGGCACCGACAGAACGCGGATTCAAGGCCAATTTGCTAGAACTGGACTGACTCGTTGCGGCAGGGGATGGCGGAGAGGGCCGCCGCGGCCGAGGCGCTGCGGCCCGGCCTCCGGCGTGCGGGCTCCGAGGGCAGGTCGGGGCGCAGGGAGGCGATGGCGGCGAGGTCCGAATACTGGCGGGCCGCTTCATATTCGCCGACCGACCAGTCCGACATGGGGGCATGCGGGCGATACCGCTCCAACAGCACACCCCAGCGCTCGCCGGGTGCGGGCGCGAACCGGTACACGAGACCGGCGAACGCGGCGACAATCACGAAGGAACCGAGTAGTGCGACCATGACCCCATGGTGGACCCACCCTGGACTTGAAGAAAATATCCAGTGCCTGGATACTGGCCTGTATGGCGACACGAGTGATCGGCGCGGCCAGCCTCACCCGCGACCTGGGTAGGTGGCGTAATGACGAACCGGGCGCGGCCGCGGAGAACGGCAAACGGTCCGCGCGGCCCGCGTACGTGGCCCTGGCGGAGAGCATCCGCCTGCTCATCCACGACGGCCGCGCCCCGCTGGGCGTGGCCCTGCCCAGCGAACGCGACCTGTCCACCAGCCTCGCGGTCAGCCGCACCACCGTCACCTCCGCGTATTCGCTACTGCGCGAACACGGTTACCTGATCAGCCGTCAGGGTTCGCGCAGCACGGTGGCGCTGCCGCCGACCGTGGTGCACGACGGCGCGAAGCCGGCCCGCAGCATCCTGGCCATGATGGCGCAGCCTGAACTGCCGACCATCGACATGACCTACGCGTCCATGGCCGCCCCGCCGCAGATGACCGAGGCGTACTCCTTTGCCCTGCAAGGTCTTCCGACCTATCTGGGCACGCACGGCATGGACCCGGTGGGCGTGCTCATGCTGCGCGAGGCGCTGGCCCGCCGCTACACCGAACGCGGCCTGCCCACCGAACCGGACCAGATCCTCATCACCCTGGGCGCGCAGCACGGCCTGCGCCTGCTGCTCAATGTGCTGACCACCCCGGCCGAGCGGGTGCTGATCGAGCACCCCACCTACCCGAACGCCATCGAGGCGATTCGCGATGTGGGCGCGCGCCCGGTGCCGGTGCCGATGCGCCCGGACGGCTGGGATCTGGACGGAATCCGCAGTGCCGCACGGCAAACCGCCGCCAGCATGGCGTACCTGATCCCCGACTTCAACAACCCCACCGGCCATCTGCTGGACGCGGAGGGCCGCGCCGAGCTGGCCGCCATCGCCCGCGAGACCCGGATGACGGTGATCGTGGACGAGTCGATGGGCGACCTGAACCTGTCCGGCGTCGAATCCCCGCCGCCCGCGGCGGCTTTCGCCCGTGGTTCGGAGATCGTCACCATCGGTTCGGCTTCGAAGTCGTTCTGGGGCGGTCTGCGGGTCGGCTGGGTCCGCGCCAATCAGCCGTTGATCACCAAACTGCTGGGCACCCGCTCCACCGTCGACCTCGGCACCCCGGTGATGGATCAGCTGGCCACCGTTCACCTGCTCCGCAACGAGGACGAGATCCTCACCACCCGCCGGGCGCAACTCCGCTCCCGCCGCGCGGTCCTGCTGGAAGCCCTCGCCGAGGAACTCCCCGACTGGCGGGTCACCCCCGGCGCGGGCGGCATGTCCCTGTGGGCCCAGCTCCCCGCCCCGGTCTCGACGGCGCTCGCCGCCACCGCGCCCAATCACGGCGTATTGCTCGCCGCCGGACCACGTTTCGGCGTCCAGGGCGCGTTCGAGCGGTTCATCCGCCTCCCGTTCACGCACGAGGAGGCCGATATCCGCGTCGCGGTGAAGTCGATCGCCGCGGCCTACCAGGGCCTCACTCCGCACGCGGCCGATCCCCTGGCCCCGCTCATCACCTACTGAACATAAATCCCGCGCCGACCGTATTCGCGGCCGACGCGGGATTTATGTTCAGTGACAACTGATTTCGCGAGATGTGGGTAACTCACCGGGTACGCCCAGAATAGGTTCGGCACCCGGCCGCCGGCACGGGTGCGCGACCTGCGACGGCACCCTGCCGCCCGCTGAAGTCGCGGGGAGGCGTGTCAGCCCAGGATGTCGTGGCGGACGATGGTCTGGTCGCGACCCGGGCCGACGCCGATGCACGAGACCCGCGCGCCGGACAGCTCTTCCAGGCGCTTGACGTACGCCTGGGCGTTGGCCGGGAGCTCCTCGAAGGTGCGGCAGCCGGAGATGTCCTCCCACCAGCCGGGCATCTCCTCGTAGATGGGCTTGGCGTGGTGGAAGTCGGTCTGGGTGGTGGGCATCTGCTCGACGCGCTCGCCGTCGATCTCGTAGGCGACGCAGATCGGGACGGTGTCCAGGCTGGAGAGCACGTCCAGCTTGGTGAGGAAGTAGTCGGTGATGCCGTTGACGCGGGTGGCGTAGCGGGCGATCACGGCGTCGAACCAGCCGGTGCGGCGGGCGCGGCCGGTGGTGACGCCGACCTCGCCGCCCGTCTTGGCCAGGTAGGTGCCGGACTCGTCGAAGAGTTCGGTCGGGAACGGGCCGGAGCCGACGCGGGTGGTGTACGCCTTCAGGATGCCGAGCACCGTGGTGATCTTGTTGGGGCCGACGCCCGCGCCCACGGCCGCGCCGCCCGCGGTCGGGTTGGACGAGGTGACGTACGGGTAGGTGCCGTGGTCGACGTCGAGCAGGGTGCCCTGCGAGCCCTCCAGCAGCACGATCTCGTCGCGCTCCAGCGCCTCGTTGAGCAGCAGGCGCGAGTCGGCGATGCGGTGCTTGAAGCCCTCGGCCTTCTCCAGCACCTCGTCGACCACCTGCTGCGGGTCCAGCGCGCGGCGGTTGTAGATCTTCACCAGCACCTGGTTCTTGAATTCCAGTGCGGCCTCGACCTTCTGGGTGAGGATCTTCTCGTCCAGCACGTCGGCGACGCGGACGCCGACGCGGGCGACCTTGTCCTGGTAGCAGGGGCCGATGCCGCGGCCGGTGGTGCCGATCTTCTTGTTGCCCAGGAAGCGTTCGGTGACCTTATCGATGGCCACGTGGTACGGCATGATCAGGTGCGCGTCGGCCGAGAGCAGCAGGCGGGAGGTGTCCACGCCGCGCTCTTCCAGACCGGCGAGTTCGGCCAGCAGCACGCCCGGATCCACGACCACGCCATTGCCGATGACGTTGGTCACATCGGGGGTGAGGATGCCGGACGGGATCAGGTGCAGCGCGAAGCTCTCACCGTTCGGCAGCACCACGGTGTGCCCCGCGTTGTTGCCGCCCTGGTATCGAACTACCCACTGGACCCGGTCACCGAGCAGATCGGTGGCTTTGCCCTTGCCTTCGTCGCCCCACTGGGCGCCGATCAGCACGATTGCCGGCATGCGAGTGTCTCCTACGGGTTCGACGCGCAGCACCCATGTTGCTGCAGCTACCCGCCATCAGAAGGCGGTGGCCGTGGGCACACTTTACTGGATGACCACATACGTCCAGGTGCACGCCCCGACTCCGAGTGAGCCAGACATAACGGATGCGCACTGAGGACAGCAGGGCAAATGAGACAGGGCTATGGTGGCACGGGGAGAGGGACCGGCAGGGGGTTCCATCGGGACGCAGCGAGGCGGAATTAGGTGTTGGCAGGCCAGAGGAGGGTGTTCGGCAGTTGAGTACCCATGTTCTCCGCTGCGACGGCGCACCCGTTCCCATCGCGCTCGCTTCCCTGTCCCTCACGCAGACCGCCGCCATTCCCGACACCGGGACCCTGGACGAGCTGCTGCCGGTGATGGCGGCGGACAGCCTGCCGCGCCTCATCGTCCTCGGTGAGGACGCCGGACTGGCCGCGGTGCTCACCCACCTCATGCGCACCGAACGCCTCGGCGTGGAGATCGGCTACGTGCCCATCGACCGCACCTACGGCTCCCGCGCCTACGAGACCGGCACCGGGTCCGCCGCCGCCAAGCGCGCGCTCGAGGGCCGGGCCGTCGAGACCCCGTTGATCCGCGACGACACCGGCAAGGTGCTCATCGGCCGCGCCACCATCGTCGGCGAGGGCGGCGCGAAACTCGAGGGCGAGGCCTACGTCGACGACACCCGGTTGTTCACGGGAAAGGTCGCGGCCCTGCATGTTTCGCCCATGCTGGAGATGCCGGGCCTGCACGCCACCGTGCACCGCGGACTGCGCAAGAAGCGCTGGGTCGCCGGGCGCGCCATGCAGCTCGGGACGCCGGGCGCGCTGGTCACCCGCGACGGGATCACCGCCGACCGAGTGGTGAAGCGCTCCACGTTCTATCGACACCACGAGCCTTGGCTGCTGGTTCGCTGATTCACCCCCAGAATGGGTGTCGGCACAGCGACAACGAGGCCGGGCCAGTTGGGAGTGACAGGTGGATGACGCGCGCGCGGTGAGACGGGCCTCCGGGGCGGTCCGGCCCAGCCCCGTATTCCTGGCGGTGGTGGCGGTCGCGGTCCTGGGCGGGGTGCTCGCCTGGAACGCCGACCTCGATTCGCGCCAAGCCCAATTCGGAGTGTTCATCCTGGTGGTGGCCGGGTGGATCGTGACGGTCTGCCTGCACGAGTTCGCGCACGCGTTCGTGGCGTGGCGGGCCGGGGACCGGGAAGTGGAGATGCGCGGGTATCTCACGCTGAACCCGCTCAAGTACAGCCATCCGCTGCTGTCGATCGGATTGCCGGTGGTGTTCATCGCGCTCGGCGGGTTCGCGCTGCCGGGTGGCGCGGTGTACGTGCACTCGCACAATTTCAGTCCGCGCACGCAGCGGATGATCAGTGGCGCGGGGCCCGCGGTGAACGCGCTGTGCGCGGTGGTGCTGCTGGTGATCGTGTCGGTGTGGGGCAGTCTGTATACGAACGCGGCGTTCTGGTTCGGGCTGAGTTTCCTTGCCTTCCTCCAGATTTCGGCGACCATCCTGAATCTGCTGCCGATCCCCGGCACCGACGGGTACGGGATTCTGGAGCCGTCGCTGAGCTATCAGACCCGCCGGTCGCTGGATCAGATCAAGCCGTACGGCCTGCTGATCCTGTTCGCGCTGCTGTTCACGCCGCAGCTGAACCGGTTGTTCTTCGACGGCGTGAACGCACTGTTCGAGCTGTCCGGGCTGCCGGGCGGGTGGTGGTCGATGGGCAGCCGGTTGACGCGGTTCTGGCTTTGAGTCAGTCGATCGGCGTGACGTACGGGTGCCGGACGGTCGGGGGCAGCAGCGCCATGGCCGACAGCCGGCGCACCCCGCACACCTGCATGAGATCCACCACGATGGACCGCAATTGGGCGAACACCACGTGCGCGGACAGGCCCGCCCCGTCGATCAGATCCTTGGTCGCGCCCTTGCCGACCGACCGCAGCACGCGGGTCGCCTCGGCGGGATCGGGTTTCTCGTCGGGGTCGGCGAGCATCATGCGCCGCACCACGTCCACCGCCTGACCGAGCTTCTCGACCTCCACGATGAGCCCCGGGTCGAGCACCTCGTCGTCGCGGACCGAGGTGAGGGCGCGGCGCAGCAGCACCCGGGTATTGCGGACCGCGTTGTCGAGCGGGTCGGCGGCGTCGCGCAACCGGCTCAGGCGGGCGCGAGAGTTCCAGTACAGCGGGGAGATTCGAATGATCTCCTGGCTGCCTTCGAGAGTGCTGCGCAGCGAGTCGATCGCGCCCTGCGTGCCGCGCACCGCCTCCAGGGCCGCCTTGATCTTGGCGGCGTCGTGTTCGAGCAGGCCGTCCGCGCATTCGGTGAGGGAGGCGCCCATCACCTCCAGGATTCCGGCCGCCTGCTCCCGGGCGCGGCGGACCGGGTGCAGCGGAATGGCCGCCACCACCACGATGCCGACCAGTCCGCCCACCAGGGCGTCGATCATGCGCAGGGACGCGCCGCCCTGGCCGGGCGGGTAGAGGGTCGCCACCAGTACCGCGGAACTGGCCGCCTGCATGGTGATGACGGGACCGCCGTCGAGGAAGACGGCGGTGCACATGGCCAGCACCACCAGCAGCATGATCTGCCAGCCGCCGGTGCCGACCCGGGAGACGAACAGGTCCCCGATGCCGATGCCGACGGCCACGCCCACGATGAGCTCGATCGAGCGGCGCAGCCGGGCCCCGAACGAGACGCCGATGGAGATCATCGCCGCCATCGGCGCGAAGAACGGGTGTTCGTGCCCGATCACGTTGTGGGCGATGAACCAGGCCACGCCCGCGCCGATGGCGCACTGCACGATCGGCAGCAGCGACGAGCGGACCCGTCCGGCGGCCTTGCGCATGCGGGTGACGCCGCTCTCGCGGGCGGCGTCGATGGTTTCGCCTAGGCCACCGGTCAATTCAGTCGAGGCCGAGCTCGGCGGCGGCCCGCGGGTCGCAGTCCTCGAGCAGGTCCAGGCAGCGCGCGTACTCGTCGGTCTCGCCGACGGCCCGGGCGGCCTTGGCGAGGGCGCCCACGCTGCGCAGGAAGCCCTGGTTCGGCTCGTGGCTCCACGGCACCGGGCCGAAGCCCTTCCAGCCGTTGCGGCGCAACAGGTCCAGGCCGCGGTGGTAGCCGGTGCGCGCGAACGCGTAGGCGGAGATGATGTCGAGGTTGACATCACCGTCGGCGGCGGCGCCCCGCTCCAGGGCGGCTTCGGCCAGGTGGGCCCAGGCGATGGAGGCGGTCGGGTGGGCCGCGGCGACCAGCACCGGGTCCTGTTTCTGGAGCAGCGCGTCCTCCGCGTCGATGTTTTCCGGAAGGAGGACCGGCTGCGGTCCGAGCAGATCGCCGAAGGAGGTCATGCCGATCATTCTGCACCGGTACCCGGAATGCTCAGTAGGCTGACCTTCGAATCACAGTTCCGCCGATCCGAGGGGTGCAGCGCGTGTCCGACCCGAAAGACGACCAGCAGCAGCAGGGCCCTGCCAACCAGGCATCGGGTCCCGCCGCAGGCGACACGGACACCAGCGCCACCCCCGCACGCCCGGCGAACCCGGCCGACCAGTCTGTCCCCGCGGCCGCGAACGGCCAGAACACCCCGCCGCCCACCGATGCCGCGCCCCCGACCGCCGCCACCGAGGCCATCCCCTCCCCCAACGCGCGCACCGAGGAAATCCGCACCGGCGCAGCGCGAGACGCCACCCCCGGCGCACCCAAGACCCCGCCCGCCAAGTCCGGCCCCTCCGGTTTCGCCACCATCCACTACGAAACCTCCAAGCCCGCAGGCACTCCAGGCGCGAACCGCGTCCAGCCCCCGGCGGCGAACCGCGGCCAGTCCCCCGCCGACCAGGCAGGCGCGGGCCGAGTGCAACCGCCCGTCGGACCGCAGGGGACGGCAGCCGGACCGCAGGGCGCGCCCAGCGGATCGCAAGGCACGCCCGGCGGACTACCGGGAACGCCTGCCGGAGCGCAGGGCGGACCTGGCGGACAGCCGTCGGCGGCTCGTCAGGGCTCGGGTGAGTTCAAGCCGCAGAGCACGCCGAGCGGGCAGCCCTCGCCCGCCGGGGCGGGCGTACAGCCGGGTGCGTCCGCGCAATCCGGTACTGCCGCACCCGGTTCCGGGAACGCCGCGGGCGGACGTCCCTCGGCGAGCGCGCAATCCGGACCGGCCGGGCAGTCCCCGGCAGCCGAGCCCCAGGAACGTCAGGGTTCCGCGGCGTCCGCCACGCCGCCCGCGAGCGGTGGAAAGCCCAGCGGCGCCGGACAATCCGATGCGGGCGAGCAGCCGGCCGGACGTGGGCAGGGGCCGGGCGCGCCGTCGCCCGCCGATGACGCTCCGACCCAGTTCATTCCGATTCAGCGGCCCGCCGGCGAGAAGGCGGGCGGAGGCGCGCAGTCGGCCGACGCACAGGCCGATGCCACCACGCAGATGATCAAGATTCAGCGGCCCGGACAAGGTGCGAGCGGTCCCGGGACCGGGAAGCCCGGCGAGCAGGGGCAATCCGGCTCCGCCGATTCCGGAAAGACCGTCGCGGGCGCCGCGGCCGTCGGCGCCGCGGGCGCCGCTGCGGCCTCGAGCGACGCAGCCGGTCCGGGCGCGGAGTCGGAGAAGGCTGCGCCGGAGGATGTTCCGACGCAGGGCATGCCCGCCGCTTCGGCCGATGACGACGAGAAGCCGGGCGATGGCGCCGCGGCCGGTGAGAAGTCCGGCGGTACCGGCGATTCCGGGACCCCGGCCGAAGCGAAGGACGGCGAGTCCGGGGGCAAGGGCTCCGGGGACGAGGGCTCCGGCGACGCCGCGACCGTCGTGATCAAGCGGGTCCCGAATCCGGCCGATGACGCCACGACGGCCCTGCCGGTGGTGTCGGGTGAGGCCGGGACCGAGAAGATCCGGGTTTCGGGGCCGCAGGGCCGGGCGGTCAGCAAGCCGCCGCAGACGCCCCGGGTGAACGCGGGGCCGCGGAATGTCGGGCCGAAGGGGACCGCTCCGGACGCGCCCGTCGAGGAGACGCGGCCGTCGCCGCCGCGGCCGCCGATGGCTCCTCCGATGGGCCCGCGTCGTCCCGCGACCGCGCCGTCTCCGGCGGATACCCAGTCGACCACGCCGGGCCAGCCGATCGGCGGGCCGCGCATCGCGTCGCCGCAGCGGGTCGGGGCGGGTGCGCCGCAAGGTCCGCGCGGACCGCAGGGTCCGAACGCGCCCCAGGGGCCGCAGGGACCGGGCGGGCCGCTGGGCCCCAACGCGCTGCAGGGGCCGGGTGCGCAGGGACCGAACGCGCCGCACGGGCCGAATGCGCCGCAGGGACAGCCCGGTTCGGGCGCTCCGCAGGGCCCCGGCGGCCAGCCGGGTCTCGGTGCGCCGCAGCCCGGTATCGGCGGGTCACAGGGCGTGCCCGGGATCGGCGGGCTGGCGCAGCCGCAGCGGGTTCCGGCGGCCGAGCCGGTCGACGGCGCCGCCAAGTCCGGTGGCGGGGCGAAGAAGTTGTGGATCGGCGTGGCCGCGGCGGTGGTCGCGGTGGTGGCGATCGTCGGCGTGGTCTTCGGGGTGAAGAAGCACAACGATGACAATTCACCGGAAGCGCTGGTACAGCGGACGATCACGTCGTACGTCGATGCCCTGGACAGTGGGAACCTGGACACGCTGCGAGCGGTGACCTGCGGTGCGCAGCACGACTTCTATCAGAAGATCTCGCCCGACCAGTTCGCGAGCGTGTACAAGACGTCCCAGGAGCAGAAGAGCATCCCGCAGGTGAAGAGCGTGGACGCCATCCAGGTCACCGGCGATGCCGCGCTGGCGCAGGCGACTGTGTTCACCGCGGCGGATCCTGCGAAGTTCTCCTCACGGACCTTCGACCTGCGCAACGAGGGCGGTTCGTGGAAGGTGTGTGAGCCCAAGAACGGTCAGTGACCGGGGCGAAATCCGGTATCGACAGCTTCGGCGAAATGGCCTGACACGTTCTCGCCCGTGCTCGCGATGAACATCACATACACCTGGTCAATAGACCTGCACGTCGGTAGGGTGTCTGGGTTGTCTGGGCTGGCCATTTCGGCATTCCGGCACTTCAGCGGTGTTGTACGCCGTCCATAAAGTTACGAATGCAGGAGCTGAGTACGGATGCCGGATACGGCTGAGCACATCGTGCCGGATACGGCGGAGACCCTGGCTGCGCTGGAAGCGGAGACCATCGTGGAGTCGACCAAGGCCACCGCCGCCGAACTGGTCGGCCGCCACTTCCGGGTGCGCGATCACTACGACGTGGGCCGCGAGAAGATCCGCGAATTCGCCCGCGCCGTGCGCAACGACCACGCCGCCCACCACCGCGAGACCGATGCCGCCGAGCTCGGTTACGGCGGCCTGCTGGCCTCGCCGACCTTCGCCTCGGTGATCGGCGCGGCCACCACCCGCTCGCTGATCGGCTCGGTGCTCACCGAGTACGACGTCTCGCAGATCCTCCAGACCGACCAGGTCTTCGAGTACCACCGCCCGATCCTGGCCGGGGACCGGCTGGGCGTGGACGTGGTGGTGGAGAACATCCGCGGCTTCGGCGACAACGACTTCATCACCGTCAAGGTCACCCTGACCGATGCCGACGTGCGGCCGGTGCTGGTCGCCACCACCACCATCGTGGCCCGCAAGGGCGTCGAGATCGACCCGGTCGCGGTCGAGACCGTGTCCGGCGTGGTCATGCACGGCCATGTCGTCGAGCCCGGCCAGTTCGACACCGACCCGAACGGCCTGATCCTGCTGGCCCCGGAGGAGGTGGCCGAGCCGGCCGCCCCCGCCGCGCCGCTGCCGGTCAACACCGTCCCGACCGCCGCGGGCGTGGCCGCGGGCACCGAGCTGCCCGCCGCGAAGGTGCCGGTCACCCGGGGCGACCTGGTCAACTACGCGGGCGTCTCCGGCGACCCGAACCCCATCCACTTCAGCGACACCGCCGCCACCCTGGTCGGTCTGCCCACCGTGGTCGCGCACGGCATGCTCACCATGGGCCTGACCGCCGGCTATCTGGTGGACTGGCTGGGCGACCCGTCGGCGCTGGGCAAGTTCAGCGTCCGCTTCTCCGGTTTCGTGCCGGTGGAGCCGACCGCCCCGACCTTCGTCGAGTTCACCGGCAAGGTGAAGTCGGTGGACGCGGCGACCGGTGCGGCGACCGTCGTGCTGGGCGCGACCTCGGAGGGCAAGAAGCTCTTCGGCCGCGCCATCGCCGAAGTTCGGCTCAGCTGAGTACAGAATCCGAAAAGAGCGGGCCCGCACAATCCGTACCGGCCCGCTCTTTTCGTTGATTCAGTTCAGCGTGGCGTGCATCAGGTAGACGTTGTAGTCGTTCCAGGTCGACATGGTGAAGTACAGATCGTCGCCGGTCGACCAGGGGTGGATGAATCCGCCGTACAGCTCCGGAAATTGCAGCGCGCTGACCGTGACCGCGCTGTCGGACCACACGCCCTGCGGGGAATCCGATTCCCGCACAACCAGAGCCGCCTTGGCGGTGTCGAGGTAGCTCATCTGCCACACCTTGCGGTTCTCGTCGTAGCGGACCGACAGTTCCCCCGCGGGCGCGTCGACGATCGGTGTGGCGCTGACGTTTCCGTTCACTGCGGGCCCCCAAGAGCCGTTCTGCCAGTACTGGTAGGCGGTCGGGTTGAGCACCTGCTCCTTGGGCACCCGCGCCAGCCCGACCCCGCCCAACCGGGTGTTGGGAATGCCGAACATGTACACCCAGTCGCCCTGCGGCACCATGGACGCGACCTGGAAGCTGGAGACGCCGAAGATGTTCTCCCACTTGGCGTACGGGTCCTTGGTCCAGTGTTCGCCGTGGTCGTCGGAGTAGGCGATTCCGCCGTAGTTGGTGAACCAGCTGCCGGGCAGGCTGTTCCAGGTGCGGATCGACATGTAGCTGAGGTACTGCCGGTCGCCGAGCGCGAACCCCGAGGTGGGGATGGTGGTGATCTCGATATTGTCCAGCTTGCGGCTGCTCAGCACTTCCGAGGCGTGGCAGCGGTCGTCGGCGACCATGCGGTCGAAGACGACGCCGTTGGCGAGATCGCGATTCTTGCTGAACGCCAGCAGGTTCGAGCGCCAGTCCTCGCCCATGCCGCCGGGCGGATGGAATTCCCGGCCGACGGTGTCGCCGAAGGCGATGGCGATCTCGTCGGGCGCGCTCTGCCACATGATGCCGAGGTCGGTGCCCTGCACCTGCCAGCGCTTGTCGGTGCGGTTGATCGAGTTGGCGCCGGTCAGCTTGGACACCTCGCGCACGTCGGAGACCTGCGGTGTGGGCCGGGCGGGGGTGCGCTCGGCGGGCTCACTGGACGGGTGCGCGGGTTCGGGCCCGGGCGGCAGCGCGGGCGGATTCGGGTTCGGCAGTGCGAAATTGAACGGCTGCGGCCGCACGATGAGTGTCGGGATGCCGAGTTGCTCGGCGAGTCCCGGTGGCGCGGCGGGTGTGTCGGTGAGGTCCGGGCACGGGTTCACGCACGGGTCGGGCGGCAGTTCCATCCGCACGCGCTGGGTGTTCTCCGGCAGCGGCCCGGTGTCGACCGTGACGACCGGATAGGCCACCGGCACCTCGACGGTCTTGGGCACCACCGACTCGTGGACTGGTCTGGGGTCGGTCCGGCAGGCGCCGATACCCGGAACCGCCGGTGTCGCACCGGTTTCCGAATCCGCCGACGCCACCGGCCGGCCCACACCGACCAGTACTCCCGCCCCGAAGATCACCGCTCCCGCAGCCGCCACAAGCCGCTTGGCCATGCGTTCAACCCTCTCGACATTAGGGTCATCCGGACATCATCCGGGCAAGGACCCTACCCCACAGGTCAGCGCATGGCCTGGAAGGTGATCGCGGTCGTGCCGATCCGGATGACATCGCCGTCGGCGAGCACCGCGGCCGACTCGATGGTCTGCTCGTTGATGTAGATCCCGTTGGCGGAGTGCAGATCCTTGATCAGCAGCCCGGCCCGGCTGGGCGTGATCTGCGCGTGGTACCGGCTCGCCTTCGGATCGTCGAGCACCAGATCGTTGTCGGTCATGCGACCGATCTTCACGCCGTTGGCGCCGATCGGCACCACGCGTCCGTCGGCCAGGCGCAGCTGCCCGGCACGCACCGCGCGCGGCATCTCGGTGACGGTCTCGGTCATGGCCTTCGCCATCCGCTCGACCTCGTGAATCTGCCCGGTGCTCAACGGTTCCTGGCGCAGCACCTTCTGTTCCAGCGCGATCAGCGCGGGCCCCGGATCGATACCCAGCTCGTCGGCGAGCACGGTCCGCACCCGGCGGCAGGCGTCGAGCGCGTCGGCCTGCCGGCCGGACAGGTACAGCGCGGTGATGAGCTGCGCCCACAACGGTTCCCGCAGCGGGTGGGCGTTGGTCATCGACACCAGTTCGCCGACCACGGAAGA
Source organism: Nocardia sp. NPDC005825 (assembly GCF_040630175.1). NCBI lineage: Bacteria > Bacillati > Actinomycetota > Actinomycetes > Mycobacteriales > Nocardiaceae > Nocardia > Nocardia sp. NPDC005825. The sequence goes on along the minus strand of NZ_JBEXXC010000011.1, from coordinate 129,302 downwards.
CGCACGGCCCAGCGCGATTTCGGAGTCGATGCGGGCGGAGGCGACCAGCAGCCGCTCCTCGTCCATGGCGGTCGCGAAACTCTCCGCGAAACCGAGACCCGACAAGTCGTCGAGCGCCCGCCCGCTCCATTCGGCGAGGGCCTCGCCGAAGAGCCGGGACGCGGCGGCCGGGTCGCCGATCGCGGCGGCCTCGGAGCCTTCGCGGCGCAACGTCTCGAAACGCCCGAGATCGCACTCGTCGTCCTCGATTTCGAGGCGGTAGCCGGAGGATTCGGTGCGCAGCAACGCCACCGGGTCGATCCCGGCGGTGCGCAGCGTCTTGCGGATGTTCGAGACGAACACCTGGAGACTGGCCTGATAGGAGTCCGGCGGATCATCGTTCCAGACGATGTCGGCCAGGGCCTGGGAGGACACCGCACGCCGCCGGTTCACGGCCAGTGCCGCCAGCAGTGCGCGGGGCTTGGGACCGCCGACCGGTATGGACCGGCCGGCGACCAACAGCTGCACGGGGCCCAGGACCCGTACATCGACAGTCATGCCACCTGCCTCGATAGAGACCGCGGCGCGCCCGCCGCTCGAAAATTGCCCGGGATTCCGCTGCGCTGCGCGGAATCCCGAGCGTTGAGCTTACTTGGCGCTGATCGAGCGTCCCGCCGAGTTCAGGTCGTTGCAGGCCTCGACGACGCGCGCGGCCATCGAGGTCTCGGCCTTCTTGAGGTAGCTGCGCGGGTCGTAGACCTTCTTGTTGCCGACCTCGCCGTCGATCTTCAGGACGCCGTCGTAGTTGCCGAACATGTGGCCGGCGACCGGACGGGTGAAGGCGTACTGGGTGTCGGTGTCGACGTTCATCTTCACCACACCGAAGCGCAGCGAGTCCTCGATCTCCGACTTCAGCGAGCCCGAACCGCCGTGGAAGACGAAGTCGAACGGCTGCGCGTCCGCGCCCAGACCCAGCTTGGCGGCGGCCACGCGCTGGCCCTCGGCCAGCACCTCGGGCTTGAGCACCACGTTGCCCGGCTTGTAGACGCCGTGCACGTTGCCGAAAGTGGCGGCCAGCAGGTACTGGCCGTTCTCGCCGGCGCCGAGCGCGTCGATGGTCTTCTCGAAGTCCTCGGACGAGGTGTACAGCTTCTCGTTGATCTCGGCCTCGACACCGTCCTCTTCACCGCCGACGACGCCGATCTCGACCTCGAGGATGATGTTGGCGGCGTGCGCCTGCTTCAGCAGTTCCTTGGCGATCTCGAGGTTCTCGTCGATCGGGATCGCGGAACCGTCCCACATGTGCGACTGGAACAGCGGGTTCAGGCCGTTCTTCACGCGCTCGGCCGAGATGGCCAGCAGCGGGCGCACGAAGGTGTCCAGCTTGTCCTTCGGGCAGTGGTCGGTGTGCAGCGCGATGGTGACGTCGTACTTGGCGGCAACCACATTCGCGAATTCGGCCAGCGCGACCGCGCCGGTGACCATGTCCTTCACACCCAGGCCGGAACCGAATTCCGCGCCACCGGTGGAGAACTGGATGATGCCGTCACTGCCCGCGTCCGCGAAGCCCTTGATGGCCGCGTTGATCGTCTCCGACGAGGTGCAGTTGATGGCGGGGAACGCGAAGGAGTTCTGCTTGGCCCGAGCAATCATCTCGGCGTAGATCTCCGGAGTCGCGATGGGCACAGTGACCTCCGTTTGTATGTGTGGTGCGTACGACAGAATTCTGTCAGCTGACACGATAGGACAGCCCTTTTTCTCCGGGGCAATGGCATCGGAAACCCCACAAGTTTGTGAGGTTGCTTCGACGTTCGGTGTGATGTCCGGGGTACCGGTACTGTGGTGGCCGTGACCTTGCTGGCCGTATCCGATGCCGTGACGACCCATGCCGCGCTGCCCGCGATCTTGAATCCCGAGCACCTCCTGACGCAGACATGGCTCTCGCACGCGGTGCTCCCGGCGATCCTGGCCATCGTCTTCATCGAGACGGGCCTGCTCTTCCCGATCCTGCCGGGTGATTCGCTGCTGTTTACTGGCGGTTTGATGGCGGCTTGGGAGAACCCCCCGGCCGGAATGAACATCTGGTTGCTGGTGCCCGCGACAGCGTTCGTGGCCTGGCTCGGCGACCAGAGCGGCTACTGGATCGGCCGAAGCATCGGCCCGGCGCTGTTCAAGAAAGAGGACTCTCGCTTCTTCAAGCAGCGCTACATCACCGAGACGCACGCCTTCTTCGAGAAGCACGGCCCCAAGACCATCGTCCTGGCCCGCTTCGTGCCCATCGTGCGCACCTTCATGCCGGTGCTGGCCGGTGTCTCGAAGATGGACTACCGCAAGTTCGCGACCGTCGACATCATCGGCGCGATCCTGTGGGGCGGCGGCGTCACCGTGCTCGGGTACTTCCTGGGCAATGTCGAATTCATTCGCAAGAACGTCGAGGCGATCTTCCTGCTGATCGTGTTCGTGTCCATTCTCCCGGGCATCATCGCGGTCGGTAAGAACCTGCTGCACCGCGGTCAGCACCCGGAGCAGGCCGAGCTCGCCACCTCGTCGAACGAGTCGACCCGCTGAGCCATTCGGTGCCGACCACCCCGCTAACGACGACCCTCGCCTCCGGCGGGTTCGGACCGCTCGAGACGGCCGGACCGGTGCTCGTGTGGACCATCGTCCTCACGTTCGTGTTCCTGGAGTGCGCACTCATCATCGGGCTGTTCCTGCCTGGTGACTCCATGCTCATCACCGCGGGCGTGGTGCTGGCCTCCCAGGTCAATGGCGAGGGCCACGTGTGGGCGCTGTCGGTGGGCACCATGATCGCTGCCATCGCGGGCAATCAGGTCGGGTACGTGTTCGGGCAGCGCACCGGGCATCACCTGGTCGCGCGCAAGAACGGCAAGTACATCAACACCCGCAATCTGGCGCGGGTCTCGGAACTGCTGCACAAGCACGGATTCCTGGCGGTGCTGGTGGCCCGCTGGATCCCGTGGGTGCGCACGCTGTGCCCGCTGGTCGCGGGCGCGGCCGGGATGGATCACCGCAAGTACACCATCGCCTCGTCGATCGGGGCGGTGATCTGGGCGCCGGTGATCCTGCTGGCCAGCTATTACGCGGGCAGTTTCATCGAGGACATCTCCTGGCTGATGCCCGCGGTGATCGGCACGCTGGTGGTGGGGCTGATCCTCGGCACCGTGATCGGCGTCCGGCAGTACCGGGCCGAAATGGCGCGACCCGCCGAGGATTTCGACGTCGATCTGGATGATCCCGCGACCGTGCCGCTCCCCCGGCTGCACAACTGATCCGCCGCTAGAGGCCGGCGGCCGTCACCGTGTGCGCGGCCTCCATCAGTTTCCAGCCCGAGAGTTGCACCGACAGATCGCGTTCCGGGCTGCTGGACGCGCTCACCGAACCGCCCTCGAAGACGCCCGCGCCCGCGATGCCGGGCAGCCGGGCGGGTTGCCGCCAGTCCGCGCCGAACAGCGGTTCGCCCTCGACATCGAGACGGTGCTCCCAGGCCGCGGTCGCGCAGGCCCGGACGATGGCGGCGGCCTTGCGGCGGGCGTTCACCCGGTCGGGTTGGTCGCCGGGCAGCATGAGCGCGGCCAGCGCGAGATAGCGGATGAGGATGCCGTTGAACAGGCCGCCGTCGCCGCCGCCGTCACCGACCACGATGCCGTTCTCGGTCAGGTGCTCGTCGATGGCGTCGATCAGCCGGACCGCGCGGTCGGCGTGCCGGGGTTCGCCGGTGTGCACGGCGAGTTCGGTCTCGAGGCCGAGGGCGACGCCCTGGCAGTAGCTGTAGACGGGCTTCTCCACCTCGCCGGACGGTAGATGGATGCCGTCGAAGATCAGACCGGTCTCCTGGTCACGCAGCTTGGTGTCGAGGAAGTCGGCCAGTTCCTGGGCGCGGGTGTAGCGGCCCAGCCGCGCCATGGCAATCCCGACCGGTCCGTTGGCGGGGGCGTTGTAGAAATCCGAGCCTTTCCGCCACGGCACCGCGCCGAACTCCGGCTCGAACCCGCTGACCAGCGTCTTCTCCAGAATCAGCAGCGCGCCCCGGACCTCCTCGACGCCCTGGGTGCGCTCGGCCCGTTCCAGCGAGATGGTCAGCCAGGCCATGTCGTCGTAGTAGTTGTTGGTCCAGCCGGTGATATTGCGCAGCCGCATGCCGTGCGCGATGGACCACAGCCGACGCTGCCGCGCGGGGGTCGGCGCGCGATTGGCGGCGTCGACCGCGCAGTCGATCAGGTGGGCCTGCCACCAGTAGTGCCAGAACGCGAAGGTGCGCTCGCGTTTGGTGGCCGGCCAGCCCACCACCCCGAGCTGCGTGCCCGGGCAACCCCAGAGTTTGCGCAGGTGGCGGGACAGAATCGCGGATTCGGCGAGATCGGCCCGCTGCGACCAGAGGGCAGCCGTCGGCTCGATATTGCGTCCGGTCCGCGATGTCATGGGACTAATAATGCCAATCGGACAAGAGTGTTCGTGGCTTATTTGTTACCGAGAGTCGTACGCCTCACCACGCCCGAGTGAGGTCCGCGTGCTGCCGGATCCAGGCGTGCATGGCGATACCCGCGGCCACCCCGGCGTTGATGCTGCGGGTGGAACCGAACTGCGCGATCGAAACGGTCAGCAACGCGCCCGCTTTCGCGGCCTCGGTCACCCCGGGCCCCTCCTGACCGAACAACAGCAGGCAATCACGCGGCAGCTGCACCGTTTCCAGCGGCACCGCGCCGGGCACATTGTCGACCGCGACCACGCTCAGCCCGGCCTCCGCCGCGAAGCCCAACAGCTCGGCGGTGTCGTGGTGATGGCGAATGTGCTGGTAGCGGTCGGTGACCATGGCGCCGCGCCGATTCCAGCGCTTGCGCCCGACAATGTGCACGGCCGCCGCGGCGAAGGCGTTGGCGGTGCGCACCACGGTGCCGATATTGGCGTCGTGGCCGAAGTTCTCGATGGCCACGTGCAGCGGATGCCGCCGGCCGTCGATGTCGGCGACGATCGCCTCGCGCCGCCAATACCGGTACGCGTCCACCACATTGCGGCGGTCGCCGTGCGCGAGCAGCTCCGGATCCAGGCGCGGATCGGCGGGCGGCTCGGTGCCGAACTCGTCCCGCCACGGACCGACGCCGTGCGGATGCTCGCCCCACTCGGTCGGACCGGGGGCTTCGGATTCGTCGGCGATCGGGGTGGAACTCACCCGGCGATGGTAGTTGCCGGGCGAATCACTACTGGGACGCCCCGACCGCGCCCACGATGACCATCAGCACGATGAACGCGATCGTCAGGGCGATCAGCGCGGTGCCGACGATGCCGCAGATCCAGCCGGCCGTCACCATGCCGCTGCCGCCGATCATCCCGTTCGACTCGTTGATCTCGCGGCGCGCCTTGCCGCCCATGATCCAGGCCACCGGTCCGAGCAGCTGGCAGAACACCAGGCTCATCACTCCGAGGATCAGGACGGTGACCGCCTGCGGATGATCCGGGACGGGTTGGCCGTAGTAGCCGCCCGGCGGGTAGTAGCCGGGGACCGGCGGCTGATAGCCAGGGTTGTAGCCCGGCTGCTGGTAATAGCCCGGCTGCTGTTTGTCGTAGCCCTGGGACTGCGGATCCCAGCCCGGCGGGGGCGCGTCGTAGGTCATGTGCTGAATGCTAGGTGGTGGTGCGTTGCAACGGGTGTGGGCGCTTCCGTGGTTCGAGGAGTGAAACATCGCTGCGCGGTTGCCGGGCGTGGAAGACTGGAACCATGACTCGGTCGAGTTCCGCGGAATTGCTGAAATCGGTTGAATACTGGCCGGATCACCTGTTGTCCATCGCGGAGTGGTCGCTGCTCCCCGAGAACAATCGGCACTGCAAGGAACTGGTGGACGGCGTGCTGGTGGTGGCGCCGCAACCGCCGCGGCATCAACTCGCGGTGTGGCGCTTGGCAGCTCAGCTCGAGCGGGCGCTGCCGCGGCGCATGGCCGCCATGGCGCGCATCGAATTGGTGATCGACGAGGGCACGCCGCCGACGGTGCGGGTGCCGGACGTACTGATCGTCGGCGGGGCGGCCGGGGCCGAGCACGCCACCCGGGTGCGGCCGCCGGATGTGCTGGCGGCCATCGAGATCGTGGCGCCGGGGTCGCGGCGGGTGGACCGGGTGATGAAGTTCGCGGAGTACGCGGCGGCCGGAATCGGGCACTACTGGCTGCTGGAGACCGAGGATGCGTTGCGGCTGTATACCTTTCGACTGCGGGACGGCCGATACATACCGACCGGTGAGCATGTCGGGCAGGTGACCCTGGAACTCGACGACATCGGCCTGCCCCTGGACCTGGACGCGCTCACCGCGCTACGCCCCTCTGGCGTCTCGGTGTGATCCCGGACAGCTCTCGATTTGCCGCGCATACCCTCTGACCTCGCCTGATCGGTCCACGCTGGACAAAATTCGGGACTATCCTGGAATCCCGGAGGCCGTGGTTGGAGGGTGTCATGGACCACGCGCGCATAGCCAGAACCGTGCTCGGAGTGACGGCGGCATATCTCGTCGCACTCGGCCTCTGGCTGGGCTGGCTGGTCCCGCTCACCCCGCCCGGAACCATCCCGGTCCAGATCGTCACACTGGTCGGTCTGTACGGAACCTTCCTCGGACTCGGCATGATGCTCGCCCAGCGCCCCACCCGCTCGGACCGGAAACTGCTGCGGCACGGGCTCGAAGGCTGGGCGAACATCGAGGGCGTGCACCCGCTGCAGCGCACCGACCACTGCACCGAGCTCACCGAACTCGACCTCGAGCTCGTGGTGCCGGGGTCGGAAACCTACTACGGCAGCATCGTGTTCGACGTCGAACCCGTGGTCAAGCCGAGAATCGCTGTGGGCGGCACGATTTCGATCCGCGTCGATCCGCGCAACCGCGACCGCATCATGCTGTGCCTCTGAACTGGGACGGCCTGCCCGATTCGCCCGATCCGGGCCGTAGCATCCTGACCATGACGATCGCCGACACACCGGACCGCCGGGAAGCGCCGCTGGTACTCGACACCGAGCCGCCGCGCACCCTCGGCTTCACCGATCAGGCGGCGTTCTGGCTGAATCTCGGCGTCAGCCTGATCGGGTTCAGCGGCGCCGCGGTCGTGCTCACCCCCGCCGGCGCGAACCTGCCGCTGACCGGAGCGCTGCTGGCCACCGTGCTCGGCACCGTGGTCGGCGCGGCCATGGTGGCCGGGCCCGCCGCCATCGGTGCCCGCACCGGCGCGCCCGCCATGGCGGTGCTGCGCGGACTGTTCGGCACGCGCCTGTCGTATGTGCCGACGGTCGCCAATATCGTGCAGTGCATCGGCTGGGGCGTGTACGAGCTCACCGTGATCACGCTCGGCGTCTCGGCGCTCACCCACGATCGGGTGCCGCACTGGATCGTCATCGTCGGCGCGGGCGCACTGTCCACCGTGATGGCCGTGTGGCCGCTGTCCGCGGTGCGGGCGCTGCGCCGATACGTCTCCCTCGCGGTCGGTATCGCGCTGGTCTACTTCACGATTCAGCTCCTGCGCCAACCGGTTCCGATGCCCACCGATACCAGCTGGAGCGGATTCTGGCCCGCTGTCGACAGCACGCTGGCGGTGTCGATCTCCTTCGTGCCGCTGGCCGCCGACTACACCCGGCACTCGCGGTCCGCGCGTACCGCGGCCGGGGCCACCGTGATCGGCTACTCGGTCGCGCAGGTCTGGTGCTATCTGCTCGGCATCCTCGCGATCCTGCAGGCGGGCAGCGCCGACCACATCTTCGACACCTTCCTCGGCGTCACCGCGGGGTGGCTGTTCTTCGCGGTGCTGGTGCTGCGCGAATCGGATCAGTCCTTCGCCAATATCTATTCGACGGCCATGTCCATCCAGAACCTGCTGCCCCGGGTGGATCGGCGGCTGCTGGCGACCCTGGTCGGCGCACTGGTGACGCTGCTGGCGCTGCCCGTGCGCGACTTCGGCAATTACGCCAACTTCCTGTTCCTGATCGGCTCGGTGTTCGTGCCGCTGTGCGCCGTCCTGGTCGTCGACTACTTCTTCGGCCGCGGCCGCACCGGCTGGGACCTCACCGAGCACGCCCCCACCCGCCCGCTCATGCTGCTGCCGTGGGCGTTCGGATTCGTCGTCTACCAGCTGTTCAACCCGGGTTCGATCAGCTGGTGGAGCGACTGCTGGACCAAGGCGCAGGACGCGCTCGGTCTGCATCCGGGCTGGTGGGCCTCGGCGTCGCTGTACTCGTTCCTGGCGGCCGCCGCCGCGACCGCGATCCTGGTGCGGCTGCGCCGGGGATGACCGACGGCCGGGTCTACGGCATGGGGCTCGACCCGCTGGTCGAACCCGATTGGCCCGCACTCACCTCCGCCGAGGTGGACGCGGTCCTCGGCCCGGGCGCCGACATCGTCTGGCGCAGTCCGCGACCGCTGTCGGCCACCGCACGGGTGCGGCTGCCGGACGCACGGGAGGTCATCGTCAAGCGTCTGCCCCGCACGCTGCGGGACGCCGCGGCGCTCGGCGAGGAACACCGGTTCATGGATCACCTGCGCGAGCGCGGGATTCCGGTGCCCGCCGTGTCGCGCACCATCGACCTCGGCGAATTCGCCTACGAGGTACAGGAACTCGGCGCGGGCGCCGACGAGTACGCGGGCGTGTTCTCCTGGTCGCCCTATCATTCCCGCACCGGGGCGGCCGCCGCCGGGCGTGCCCTGGCCCGCCTCCATCTGGCCGCCGGGGGATACGACGCGCCACGACGCCCGCCTCGTCCGCTGTCGGCCGGGTTCACCGTCTTCTCCGCCACCGATCCCCTTGCGGCCGTGGCGCATCGGGCCGTCGAGCGACCCGCGCTGGGGGCGTTCCTGACGCGGCGCGATTGGCGCGGCGATATGGAGCGCGTCCAGCTCCCGGCCTACGAGCGCCTGTATCCCCTGCTCGCCGACCTGGAACCGCTGTGGACGCACAATGATTGGCACGGGACCAACCTGCTCTGGCGCGACGGTGCGGTCTCGGCGGTCATCGATTTCGGCCTGTGCGACCGGACCACGGCCGTCCACGATCTGGCCACCGCCATCGAACGTTGTGCGGTGGACTGGATTTCGATCCGGTCGGGCGGTCCGGCGCACGCGCGGCCCGATCAGGTCCGGGCGCTGCTCACGGGATACGAATCCGTGCGGACGCTGTCCGGGGCCGAACGCCGGGCCCTGCCCGCGCTGCTCCCGCTGGTGCACTGCGAATACGAGCTCTCCGAGATCGACTACTTCCTCGCCGTCGTCCCGGGCGGCAACACGGGCAATGCCGAGATCGCGTACACGGACTACTTCCTCGGCCACACCGAGTGGTGGAACAACAACAGCGACTTGCTAACAATTTGCTAACGTACGCTCCAGTGTGCACACCGTCGAGTGCTGGTACCGATCGGGGCCGGAAATTCGCCTAACAATGTCCAGAAAAATCGGGTTCACTTAATCCTCGCCAGCCTTGCTGAGAATTTGCTAGAAATCGGCTGAGTCATTTCGAGTACCGCACACCCGAACGATGGAGAACGCGTTGGCCAGAACACCGAGGTTTCGCCCCGCCCGCGCCGCGCTGGCACTGGTCGCGACGATGGCCGTAGCCGCCACCGCCGCGGCCTGCTCGTCGAACTCGTCCACCTCATCCGATACCACCACGACCGCCGCGAGCAGCGACGACGCGATGGTGAACGCCTATGTCTACACCTACCCGCTGGTGTCGGTGGAGGTGACGCGGCGGCAACAGACGAATGTTCCCGCCCCGGACCCGTCCATGGGCGTGGCCCCGATGAACCAGTTGGCGCCGCTGGCCTTCCTACCCGACGCGAACTTCAAGAACGTCGTCCGCCCCAACGTCGACACCCTCTACACGTCGCTGCTCTACGACGTGGCCGCCGAACCGCTGGTGATCAAGGTGCCCCCGATGGGCAACCGCTACCACCTGTTCCCCATTCTCGACATGTGGACCAATGTCGACGCCTCGGTCGGCTCCCGCACCGTCGAGGACGCCGGGAAGGGCTACGAATTCGCCATCGTCGGCCCGAACTGGAAGGGCGAACTGCCCGCGGGCGTCCGCGAGGCCCGGATCGCCACCGACTCCGGCTGGATGATCGGCCGGATCCAGGTCGACGGCGCCGAGGACGTCCCGAACGTGATCGCCATCCAAAACCAGCTGACCGCGGTGCCGCTCAGTTCCTACGGCAAGCCCTACACCGCGCCGCAGAACACCGACCTCCATCCGGACTGGCCGTCCAAGGAGCCGGTCGCCGAGTACATCCACAAACTGAGCCCGCAGCAGTACTGGGACCTCTACTACTCGTCGCTGTCGCACGCGCAGCCTCGGCCGGACGACAAGGCCCTGCTCGACCAGCTCGCCAAGGTCGGCTGGAGCCCGGACAAGAAGCTGGACCTCTCGCAGCTTCCGACCGCCGACAGCACCCGATGGAACGAGGCGTTCCCCAAGGCGCTGAGCCAGATCGAGACCGATATCAGCGCGACGCCGGTCAACGGCTGGAAGACCGCCCGCAAGAACATCGGCGACTACGGCACCGATTACAGCGCCCGCGCCATCGTCTCCTACGCCGGCCTGGGTGCGAATCTGCCTCAGGACGCCCTGTACCCGGGCACCTTCGTCGACGAGAAGAACCAGCAGCTGAACTCGTCGCACAACTATGTGCTGCACTTCGCCGCCGACAAGATTCCGCCGGTGCACGGATTCTGGTCGGTCACGATGTACGACGGCAAGGGCTTCTTCGTCGAGAATTCGATCAACCGGTACGCCGTGCGCGGTGAACTGCTGCCGAAGAACCCCGACGGTTCGGTCGACATCTACGTGCAGCGCGAGAAGCCGGACGCGGCAAAGGAATCGAACTGGCTTCCGGCCCCCGAGTCCGGCGATTTCAACCTGATGATCCGTACCTACTGGCCCGACCAGAAGGTCGTCGACGGTAGCTGGAATCCCCCGGCTGTCACCGTCAGCAACTGACGCACCCGTGAATGCGCCTCGGACCGAACAGGTTCGAGGCGCATTCTCAATTCCGCTGCCGAAATGTTCGAACTTGATTCCTGGACTGACATCCGATAGAACTTGTTCCGTTGCATTGCGCGACGCGAATCGTTCTGCACGCCATCTGAGTTCAGCGTGCGTCGGGGGTCGGGAGGATAGGAATAATCATGCGTAACACCCTTCGTAATTTCGGTCGTAAGGCAGTTGTCGCGGCACTGCCGCTGGCGGTCGCCGCCACCTTCGCCAGCGCGGGAACGGCTTCCGCCACCGCGCCGGTCGAGGCCCCGCAGGCGGCCCAGATCGTGCAGGTCGCCGCGGTTGCCCCGGTGGTCCCGGTCGCGGCCGAGGTCTCGCAGCCCATCGCTCCGGAGGCCGCGCAGCCGGTGACCTCGGATGTCGCCCCGGCCGCCGCCGAGATCTCGCAGCCGCAGGACATCGCCACCGACCCGAATGCCCAGAATCACGACCCGATGGCCAATGCCGCCGCACTCGGCTTCGTTATCGGGGCCGCGACCGGCGCCGTCATCTGTGGCGTCACCATTATCGGAATTCCGCTGATCCCGCTCTGCGCCGTCGGCCCCGGCCTGCAGCTCGCGCTGGTCGGCCTGCTCGTCGGCGCGATCGCCCCGAATTCCGTTCCGCAGATCCTGCCCTGATCCCTCGGGGACGAGATACGAAAGAACCCCCATCCAGAGATTTCTGGATGGGGTTCTTTCGTATCGAATTCCGGGTGACGGATCCGGTGACCTATTCAGTGACCTATTCGGTGACCGATATATCTACCGATGCGCGCGCGGATCAGCGAGCAGATATTGCGCAGCGGCATAAGTGCCGAGAATGACGCCCTCGGTGATCCGGCGCGACTTCTCACCGCGCGCGAAAATGCGGCGCAGCACGATCAATCCGTCCGACACGGTGAACAGCAGTGCGCCCAGACCCAATCGACTGCGGGGATCCGCGTTCGGAACATTCACGCCCGCAATGTTCTTCGCGTCGCGGGCCAGCTCCGGATCCGAGGCCAGGGTGGCCGCCGTGCCCAGGGTCGCGCCGTACACGGTGAGCGGCAGGGCCACCGTCGGGGCCTCGAGCCGCATGAGCGTGGCCGCGCCCAGCCAGGCGCCGAGCCGCTGGCCCGCGATGGCGAGCCGGGGCCGGGCCCCACGCCGCCACCACAGCCACGAGTAGCCGGTCTGCATGACCGCGAACGACGAAGCGCCCGCGATCAATCGGCGATCGTCGTCGGGTTCGATGAGCAGCACGTCACCCACGGTGGCCGCGGCCAGCGAGCCGAGCAGCACGGTGCGGTCGGCGGGATCCATCCGCGTGCCGTTGGCGACCACGTCGGCGGCCAGCAGCGGCATCAGCAACGGCTTCGCGGCCCACTGCAATCTCTCGCGGCCGGTGACCGCGCCGTAGACGGTGACCGCGGCCGCGCCGACGAAGGCGGCACGGAACGGGCGGGCCATCAGAAGCTGGGTTCGGCCGGGGCGGGCGGCAGCACCGCGACCTGACCGGCGTAGGACAGGCCCGCACCGAAGCCGAGCAGCAGCGCCAGCTGACCGCCCTTGGCCTTGCCGGTCACCAGCATCTCCTCGATGGCCAGCGGAATCGAGGCGGCGGAGGTGTTGCCGGTGTTCTCGATGTCATTGGCCATCGGCAGATCGTCGGGGAGCCCGAGGTTCTTCTTCATGAGCTCGTTGATGCGGGCATTGGCCTGGTGCGGGACGAACACCTCGATGTCGTCCTTGGCCACACCCGACAGCTCGATCGCGCTGGACAGCGCGCGCGGCAGGGTGACCGCGGCCCAGCGGAAGACCTTGGGGCCCTCCATGTGCAGCGACATCCGGCCGACGGCCTCGACCGACGGGTCGGTGCCCTGCAGGCGCTGCGCCTTGTTCATGAACTCCAGGAAGTCCACGTCCTGCGCGATGGCCTCGGCGTTCTCACCGTCGGAGCCCCACACGGTCGGGGAGATGCCGTTCTCCTCGCTCGGACCGATTACGACCGCGCCCGCGCCGTCACCGAAGATCATGGCGGTGCCGCGGTCGGTCGGGTCGAGACCGACGGTCATCGTCTCGGCGCCGATCAGCAGGATGTACTCGGCCGAACCGGAACGGATCATGTCCGCGGCCACACCGAGGCCGTAGCCGAAGCCGCCGCAGCCGGAGACCAGGTCGAAGGCGGGGATGCCGTTCATGCCCAGGTCCGAGGCCACGGTCGGCGCGCCGTGCGGGGTCAGCTTGAGCCAGCTGGAGGAGGCCAGGATCAGGGCGCCGATCTTGGATCGGTCGATGCCGGTGTTCTTCAGCGCCCGCTCGCCCGCGGCGACCGCCATGCTGCGCAGCGTCTCGTCGCCGGAGATCCAGCGCCGGTTGTGAATGCCGGTCCGTTCGAAGATCCACTCGGGGGTGGAGTCGAGGACCTCGCACACCTCGGCATTGCTGACGATGCGCTGGGGCCGGTAGGCACCGATGCCGAGCATCGCAATATTCTGCTGACCCTTGTTGATTGCAATGCTCACCACAGGTGACTCACACGACCCTTCACACAATCATTTGTCGACACCGTTGTCGGACGTAAGACCAGGACTCAGGCTAACCCAGAGCAAGGTTTCAGCCCAGAGCCAAGTCTTGTTAACCGTCCGGTAAGGACACGCGCTGAACCCGGGACATAAGTCCTACCCCAACGCGAGGTCCTTGAGGCTCAGAATCGAGCGATATTCCAGACCCTCGGCGGCGATGATGCCGTCCGCGCCGGTCTCACGGTCCACCACGGTGGCCACGCCGACCACGATCGCGCCCGCCTCCCGCAGCGCGCGCACCGCGGTGATCGGGGAGTTGCCGGTGGTGGTCGTGTCCTCGACCACCAGCACCCGCTTGCCCACGATGTCGGGGCCCTCGATCTGGCGCTGCATGCCGTGGGTCTTGGCGGCCTTGCGCACCACGAAGGCGTCGATCGGCCGGCCCGCCGCGTGCAGGACCGCGGCCGCCACCGGGTCGGCGCCCATGGTGAGCCCGCCCACCGCGTCGAAGTCCCAATCCGCCACGAGCTCGCGCAGCAGCTTGCCGATCAGCGGCGCGGCCTCGTGGTGCAGGGTGGCGCGGCGCAGGTCCACGTAGTAGTCGGCTTCCTTGCCGGAGGACAGGGTCACCCGCCCGTGCACGACGGCGAGTTCGCGCACCAGAGCCGCGAGTCTGTCCCGGTCGGTCGTCGTTACCTGCATTGCTGTGTCTATGTCCTTCCGCGTGCGTTGAACAGGCCCCGGTTCAGGCGGGTCACCAGGGTTCGTGGGATGAGCCCGGCGATCGCGACGATCGCTTTGTACTGCATTCCGGGCACGCTGATCACCCGGTCTTTGTCCAGATCATGCAGCGAACCGGCCACCACCTCGTCCACGCTCAACCACAGGGGTCGCGGTAGCGAGGCCATCTCGATGCCGGCCCGCTCATGGAATTCGGTGCGGACGAATCCCGGGCACAAGGCCTGCACCCGGACTCCGGTTCCGGCCAGCCCGCCGGCCAGCCCTTGGGAAAAGGATACGACGTAGGCCTTGGAGGCCGAATAGGTCGAACCCCGTCCGGGGATCAGGCCCGCCAGGCTGGCCACATTCACCACGGTGCCACGGGCCGCGTGCAGCATGGGCGGCAGGGCCGCCCGGGTGAGCTGCACGACAGCGGTGACGTTCACATCGAGTTGGTGCTGCAGGGCGTCGGCGTCCTGCGTCCAGAACTCACCCGACATGCCGAATCCGGCATTGTTGACCAGGAATTCGACGCCCTCGGCCAGGCGTGCGGCCACCCGGTCGCGATCCGCGGCCCGGCTCAGATCGGCGGGCAGCGTCTCGGCGCGCGCGGCGAACCGCACCCGCAGGTCGTGGGCCAGCGCGGCCAGCCGCTCCTCATCCCGCGCCACCAGCACCAGGTCGTAGCCGAGGGCGGCGAGCCTGGTGGCGTACGCCTTGCCGATGCCGGAGGTCGGCCCGGTGACCAAGGCCACCGGACGGCGGGCGCCCGGCAGGCGCACCTGATCAGGGGAACTCTCGGTCATCGACGGCCCATCACTCGCACGATCGGGGAGTGGTCGGCGATGACCTGAACTGCGCCCTCATTCTGGTCCCTGGCCGACCCACACGCGGCGAATTCGCGCAGACACCTCGTGGCTGCGGCGCGCCGCGCGTAGACACGGCCGAGGCGTCACCTCGGCGCGGGTCCCTGGTAGGGGCGGAAGCCCGGATGGAAGGGTCCGCCGGGCGGGGCGCTGCGGCCCTGATCCCGGCGCCAGCCCTCCTCGGGCTCGCGGTCCGGATCCGATTCGCCGCGCCGGTCGCCGGATTCCGGCTCGTCCCAACGGTCTTCGTGGTCGGGGCCGTCGGCGTCGTAGCCGTCCTGCTCGCCCTCGGGGGCGGGCGGCCAGTTGCGGCGCGGGCGATTGCGCGGATCCGGCACGACTTTCAGTGCGGGACGCCAGCTTTCGGGCTCGCCGTCCGGTTCCCCGCCCCCGGCGATATCGCTGACCAGCGGGGAGTCGTAGTCATCGGCGTCGCCGCGCGGGCGGTCGTCGCGGGCGGGACGCTGGGCGCGCGGGTCGCGCTCCTGGTCGCCGTAGTCGCCGAACTCGTCATGGCCGTCGTAGCCGTCGTCCTCGGGAACCGCTTGCGAGCGACCCGGTTCGGGCAGTTCGTCGCGACCGCGTTCGGCATTGATGACCGGCGGCAGCACGTGCAGCAGGCCGGACAGCCGCAGCACCGCGTCGATGGCGGTCTCCCAGTCCTTGGCGACCGCGCCGACCGGCAGCATGCCGAGCGTCCAGTTGCCCTCGGACCACAGCTGCTGCACCTCGTCGGGCAGCGACTCGATGAACGCCACCATGCGCTGATCCACCGCGTGCCGCGCGACATCGGGATTGGTCGCGAAGACCACCCGGTCGCCGATGGCGCCGAGCAGCTCCAGATCGTGATCCTTCGGCGGCGCCGCGGTCTTCAGCCGCAGGTCGATATCGATGTCCGAGCCGATCTGACGGCGCACCGCGACCAGGGTGGCGGCGTCCTCCAGATCGAAGAGCACGAACTTCTCGCCCTTGCGGTTACCCGACACCACGTCCACCGCGGACAGGTAACCCAGCTTGGCGAGCGCGCCGCGCCGCCAGGTGGAGGCGAGCGCGGGCTCCACCGAAACATAGGTGTAGCCCTGGGATTTCGCCCAGACCTGTCGCACATGCCCGGTGCGCTGCCGCTGCAGCCGATCGAAATAGAGCAGCACGATCGCACCCACGAGCGCGATCGCCGCCAGCCCGAACCATATAGCCGTCATCGCCGCCTACCCTATCCAGAGTGAGGGCGTCATGCCCGGCACGCCCACAGCATTCTTGCTCATCGAGTCCCGCTCGGCAGGGACGTGCTGAAGATCAACTTCGCCTGAATGGATCCGTCGGAGTTCTTGTCACCCTGCACCATCACCACTTCACCGACCGGCAGGTCCGCGACTTTGGTGCTGCCCAGGGAGATTACCTGCGTCTTGTCGTCGGTCTTCACCGTCACCGTACTGCCGGACAGCGCCGTGATGGTGAGCGTCGCGCCGTCGTTCGAGGCGATGGTGCCCATGTCCGCGCCGAGCTGGTCCAGATCGCCCAGGCCCGGAATGGTGGGTACTCCGCTCGGCAGCGGCAAGGACGAGGTGTTGCCCGGGAAGGCGGGCAGGCCGAGACCGGAGGTGCTGGGGCCCGAGGCGCTGTCGGAGTCGTTGTTGCTCAGCAGCGTTCCCACGACCACCCCGACGATGGCGACCGCGATGATCGCTGCCAGACCCAGCGCGATCCACATGGTGGTCTTGCGCGGCGGCGGGGGCGGCGCCGGATTCTGCGGGAAACCCGCGGGCTGATAGCCGCCCGGCGGCGGCATGCCCGCGCCACCCGGATAGCCGGGTGCGCCGGGCGCGGGCGGATAGCCCGGAGCGCCGTAGGCCGCCGTGGGCGCATACCCCGGCTGACCCGGGTAGACAGCCGTCGGCTCGTAGCCGCCGCCGGTGTCGTACCCACCCCAGCCGGCGTCGGCGGGCGGGAACACCCGGGTCGCCTCGGGCCCGGGCTGCTGCCCGAAATAGTCGGTCGGACCAGCGGGTATGGACTCGGTGGGCCCGTACGCCGCGGCGCTATCCGAGGTGTGGCCGCCGGGGACGGCCTGCTCGGCGGGCCCCTCCCCGGGGCCCGGTTGCGGCCGCCGCGACCACGGATCGCTCGGATCAGTCATGGCCTCCAGGGTAGGCGGAGTACGGCTACCCAGCCGCGAACTCGAGCTGTGTTTGATTCGCCTCCGCTTCGCTCCGGCCGTACGAATGGCCCCGAGACCTTCGTCTCGGGGCCATTCGTCGCGTCGCGTCAGGTCAGCGGCCGACGATGAGGGTGTCACCGTCCGGCGTGACGTTCACCTTCACCGTGTCGCCGTCCTGCACCTCGCCGGCCAGCAGTTCCTTGGCGAGCGAGTCGCCGATGGACTGCTGGATCAGCCGGCGCAGCGGGCGCGCGCCGTAGGCCGGGTCGTAGCCGCGCACGGCCAGCCAGAACCGGGCCGAGTCGGACACGTCCAGGGTGAGGCGGCGCTGGGCGAGCCGCTTCTGCAACTGGTTCAGCTGGATGTCGACGATCTGCTCGAGCTGCTCCTCGTCGAGGGCGTGGAACATGACCACGTCGTCGAGCCGGTTCAGGAACTCCGGCTTGAAGGCGCGGCGCACCGCGTTCATGACCGTGTCCCGGTCACCGCCCGCACCCAGATTCGAGGTCAGGATGAGGATGGTGTTGCGGAAGTCGACCGTGCGGCCCTGGCTGTCGGTGAGCCGACCTTCGTCGAGCACCTGCAGCAGGATGTCGAAGACGTCCGGGTGGGCCTTCTCGATCTCGTCGAACAGGACCACCGTGTACGGGCGTCGCCGCACCGCCTCGGTGAGCTGGCCGCCCTGGTCGTAGCCGACGTAACCCGGAGGCGCGCCCACCAGGCGGGCCACCGAGTGCTTCTCGCCGTACTCGCTCATGTCGATGCGGACCATGGCGCGTTCGTCGTCGAACAGGAAGTCCGCCAACGCCTTCGCCAGCTCGGTCTTACCGGTGCCGGTCGGGCCGACGAACATGAAGGAACCGGTGGGCCGGTTGGGGTCGGCGACCCCGGCCCGCGCCCGGCGCACGGCATCGGACACCGCTTGCACGGCTTCCTTCTGCCCCACGACCCGGCGGCCCAGTTCGTCCTCCATGCGCAGCAGCTTCTGGGTCTCGCCCTCCATCATGCGGCCCACGGGGACACCGGTCCACGACGACACCACCTCGGCGATATCGTCCGGCCCGACCTCCTCCTTGAGCATGACGTCGCCGTCGGCGGCGGTCTTCGCCTTCGCCTCGGCCTCGGCGAGTTCCTTCTCCAGCTTGGGGATTCGCCCGTACCGGAGTTCGGCGGCCTTGTTGTAGTCGCCGTCGCGCTCGGCCCGCTCGGACTCGCCCTTGAGCGACTCCAGCTCCTCCTTGAGCACCGACACCGCATCGATGGCCTGCTTCTCGTTCTGCCAGCGGGTCATCAACTGGTTGAGCTTCTCGCGGTCGTCGGCGAGTTCGGAGCGCAGCTTCTCCAGGCGCGCCTTGGACGCGTCGTCGGTCTCCTTGGCCAGGGCCACTTCCTCGATCTCGAGCCGTCGCACGACGCGCTCGATCTCGTCGATTTCCACGGGGCGGGAATCGATTTCCATGCGCAGCCGCGAGGCCGACTCGTCGACCAGGTCGATCGCTTTGTCCGGCAGGAACCGGGAGGTGATGTAGCGGTCGGACAGGGTCGCCGCCGCCACCAGCGCGGAGTCGGTGATCCGCACGTGGTGGTGGTTCTCGTAGCGCTCCTTGAGCCCGCGCAGGATGCCGACGGTGTCCTCCACCGACGGCTCGCCGACCAGCACCTGCTGGAACCGGCGCTCCAGGGCCGGGTCCTTCTCGATGTGCTGGCGGTACTCGTCGAGGGTGGTGGCGCCGACCAGGCGCAGTTCACCGCGGGCCAGCATGGGCTTGATCATGTTGCCGGCGTCCATGGCGGATTCGCCGGTCGCGCCCGCGCCCACGATGGTGTGCAGCTCGTCGATGAACGTGATGATCTGCCCCGCAGAGGATTTGATCTCCTCGAGCACGGCCTTCAACCGCTCCTCGAACTCACCGCGATACTTCGCGCCCGCGACCATCGCGCCGAGGTCCAGCGACACCAGCTTCTTGCCGCGCAGCGATTCGGGGACGTCGCCCGCGACGATGCGCTGGGCCAGGCCCTCGACGATGGCGGTCTTGCCGACGCCGGGCTCGCCGATCAGCACCGGGTTGTTCTTGGTGCGGCGGCTCAGCACCTGCACGACGCGGCGAATCTCGGTGTCGCGCCCGATGACCGGGTCCAGCTTGCCCTCGCGGGCGGCCGCGGTCAGGTCGGTGGAGTACTTCTCCAGCGCCTGGTAGGAGCCCTCGGGATCCGGCGAGGTGACGCGGGCGTTGCCGCGCACGGCGGTGAACGCCTCACGCAGCGCGTCCGCGGTCGCGCCGTATTTCAGCAGCAACTGCTGGACATCGGAATCGCCTGCGGCCAAGCCGTAGACGAGGTGCTCGGTGGAGACGTACTCGTCGCCGAGCTCGGTGGCCAGGTGCTGCGCCGAGGTGAGCGCGGCGATGGCCTCGCGGCCGAAATTGGGTGTGGTGGTGGCCCCCGTGGCGCGGGGCAGCCGATCCACGATCTCCTGGGCCTCACGCCGGACCGTGGCCGGATCGACGGCGACGGCCTTGAGCAAGGGTGCGGCGATGCCGTCGGTCTGATCCAGCAACGCCACCAGCAAGTGAGCCGGACGGATCTCCGGGTTACCGGCGACCGAGGCCGCCTGTTGCGCGGCGGTCAGCGCCGCCTGGGTCTTGGTGGTGGGATTGAACGAGTCCACTGTCACCTTCCTACTAGTCGTTGCTGTCTACAACGCGGTAGAAGTTGAGTCTGTTCCGCTCAAGTCTGACCAATTTCCGGCGGCGGCACCAGTGACCAAGGCCCTTTCTCTCACGGCCAGGAGCCCCTCCACACGCTACGCGTACGATGGCCCCATTCGTTGACGCATCACACCCGCTCATCCATCCCGGTTCGCCCGAACGAATGGAGCAGCAATGCGCGCGATCGTCGTCCGAGAATTCGGTGGCACCCCCGAACCCGCCGACATGCCGGTCCCGGAGCCCGGACCGGGACAGATCCAGATCCATCTGGAGGCGGCCGGGGTGAACCCCGTCGACCAGCGGATCATCGACGGCTTCCTGGACGGCCAACTCCCCCATGACTTTCCGATGATCCCCGGCGTCGACGGCGCGGGCACCGTCAGCGCGGTCGGCGCGGGCGTCGACGACTTCGACATCGGCGACCGGGTGGTCGGCAAGTTCCTGTCGCCGCCGCTCGGGCACGGCACCTTCGCCGAATACCTGGTGACCGCCGACGGCGGCACCCTGGTCAAGCTCCCCGACGAGGTCACCGCGGTGCGCGCGGCCGCGCTGCCGACCGCGGGCATCACCGCCCTGGACCTGCTGCACGCGGCCGGGGTCGAGCGCGGGCAGCGGGTGCTGATCGTCGGCGCGTCCGGCGGCGTCGGCTCCTACCTGGTGCAGCTGGCGGCCATGGCCGGGGCGCACGTCATCGCGACCGCCCGCCCCGACGACACCGACCGCATGGTCCGGCTGGGCGCCATGGAGGTGGTGAACTACGGCCGCATGACCGTCACCGACTCGCCCACCCACGCCGAGGCGGCCCAACTGTCGGTCGCCGACTCGGTGCGGATCACCGATCCGGGCGGCATCGAGGCGGTCTTCGATCTGGTCAGTCCGCCGCCGGTGTTCGCCGACAACGCGAGCCTGGTGAAGCCCGGCGGCCACGCCTACTCGACCATCGAATCGGCCGACGAGGCGGATCTGCGGGCGCGCGGCATCACCGGCGGCAACCTCGAATCCCGCGGCGGCACGGCCGAATTGAGCGAACTGCTGCGCCTGGTCGCGACCGGCGATCTGACGGTGCCGATCCGCAATCTGCCGCCGCTGGCCGACGCGCCCGCCATGATCGGCGCGTCGGGTGCGCGCGGCAAGACTGTGCTGGTGATCTGAACCCTGGGTTACGGAAATCGATCCACCTCCGGCTATATCCGTGCGACCACCGGGTTTTAAGGGATACTTGACGCGGAGGGCCGCCTGGCAGCAGGCGGTTCGGGGTAGTTGGACAGGAAGGAAAGCTCGACGTCGTGGATGCGCGTTCGGCAGCGCTGGTCCGCGCAAACTTTCGGACAGTCGTCGAGGCCCCCAATGGGCCGGAACGGCTGATCAGCGCGTTCTACGGTCATCTTTTCGCGGAGATCCCCGCTTTGCGGGAACTTTTCCCCTCCGCCATGGACATGCAGGCGAAACGGTTGGTCACGGCCATCTCGTTCGTCCTCGACAACCTGGAAGACTGGGATCGTGCCCAGCGCTTCCTGGAGCAACTCGCCCGCGACCACCGCAAGTACGGGGTCGAGGCGGCGCACTACGACATCGCCGGGCGCGCCCTGCTGCATGCCTTCCGCAGCTACAACGGGGTTGCGAACTGGTCGCGGCCGCTCGAGGCGGGCTGGCGCGACATCACCATCCTGATCTCGGCGTCCATGGCCATCGGAGCGAATTCCGATAAGTCGCAACCCTATTGGGAGGCGACCGTGGTCGGGCACCGGCGGGTGGTGGACGATCTGGCCATCGTGCGCCTGCAGACCGACACCCCCATCCCCTACCAGGCCGGGCAGTACGTGCCGGTCGCCATCCCGCAGCGGCCCAAGATGTGGCGCTACCTGTCTCCCGCCATCCCCACCAACCCGTACGGCGAGATCGAATTCCACGTGCGCAAGGTCCGGACCGGCTGGGTCAGCCCCGGCATCGTGAACGAGACCCAGGTCGGCGACCGCTGGATGATCGCCGCCCCGCTCGGCGGCCTGCACGTCGACCTGAGCCGCCGCAAGGACGTGCTCATGATCGGCGCGGGCACCGGTATCGCCCCGCTGCGGGCCCAGCTCATCGAGATGGGACGGCGCGGCATCAACCCGCGCGTGCACCTGTTCATGGGCGGCCGCTACCCGTGTGACCTCTACGACGTGGAGAACATGTGGCAGCTCTCGCAGTCCAATCCGTGGCTCACGGTGATCCCGGTCTGCGAGAACGAGACCAATCCCTGGTGGCATCCCTACCCGCCCGCCGATCCGCCCTTCGGTATGCATCGGCGGCTGATCGGGAACCTGGGCGCGGTGGTAGCCAGCTTCGGCGCCTGGGCGGATCGGCAGATCCAGATCGCCGGTTCGGCCCGCATGATCGCCGACACCAAGCGAGCGCTGCTCGCGGTGGGCGCCCCGGAATCCGCGATCAGCTCCGACCCGGTGTGACGGACCGGATCAGGTAGGGACCGGATCTCGTGTGACAGTGTGGATCCGGGTACGCCCAGGCCCGAGCAGGCCGGGGTGCAAGGCTTTTCGATGAGGAGTTTCGTTGACGATCGGCCCCGATGAGACCGGCGCGCTGCCCCTGGACGCGCAGACCGAGTGGACCGCCACGGTGGTGGGAGCGCACCGGTTGCGCGAGGACACCACGGTGGTGCGGTTGATCGGCGAGTTCGTGCCGTTCGCGGCGGGACAGTCGGTGGAGGTGCGCACACCGCAGCATCCGAACATGGTGCGCCGCATGTACTCCGCGCTGCCGCCGTCGCTGGACGGCAAGCTGGAATTCCATGTGCGGACCCTGCCGGGCGGCTGGTGCAGCGGTTCCATCGTGGCCGACTCCCATCCCGGTGACGAATGGCGGATCAGCGCCCCCGGCGGCTGGCTGGCGGTGGAGCCGGACGCCACCGAGGTGGTCATGATCGCCGACGGGGTCGGGCTGGCGCCGATGCGCGCGCTGCTGCTGGATCTCGCACGCCGCGAACAGCCGCCGCGCACCCACCTGTTCGTCGGGGCGCGCTACCCTCGCGACCTGTACGCCTCCGACATGCTCTACCTGCTGACCGGCGAAATGCCCTGGCTCACCGTGGTTCCCGTGGTGCAGGACGAGTACGACCCGGATTTCGTCGACGCCTGGTACGAGCAGTGCCGCGTCGACATCGGCTTCCAGCCGGAGGAGATGATGCCGGGCACCATCGCCGACATCCCGGAGCGGTTCGGCCCGCTGGACCACCACCAGATCCTGGTGTGCGGCGGCGCGGCCATGGTGCGCAATACCATCGACCAGCTCGTCGCCATCGGCGCTCCCGCGGAAGCCATTCGCTACGAAGGCTTCTGAGCCCTCGCCGCGGCCGGGGTATCAGAACAGCGGGTCGTGGCGGATGTTCTCGGTGGAGGTGCCGGCCGCCATGAGCCGGAACTTGGTGGTCTGCACCATGGACGGGGCTCCCACGATCTGTACGTCGCGGTCCTCCCAGGAACCGTGGCTCGCGACGATCTTGCCGATCTGACCGACCACCCGCGGCTGCAGGCCGGGGAATTCGCGGGGCTCCTCGGAATTGTCGAAGTGCCACCACGGGTTCTCGGTGGACTCGGTGACCGGATGCACGGTGAGCCACTTGTTGGCGCAGGCCAACTGGCTGAGCACCTCGAGGTCGTAGAGGTCGCACGGATAGTGGCCGCCGACGAACAGATCCACCTTGGGGTTGGATCGGCGCGAGGTCATGGCCATGAGCTGGGCGCGCAGCGGCGCGATGCCGGTGCCGCAGCCGATCATCAGCATCTTGCGGCGGGTGTTGCGGGGCACGCCGAGACCGCCCAGCGGCGATCCGATCAGCCACTGTTCGCCGACCCGGCTGTGCCCGACCATGGCCGGGCTGACCCAGCCGCCGGTGACGCCGCGGATATGGAATTCCAGTTCGCCGTCGGCATTGGCGGGGATGGCCGGGGACAGGTAGCGCCACATGCGCGGGCGGGACGGGATCTGCACACTCATGTACTGGCCGGCCGCGTACTGCATGGGCTGGTCCAGCTTCAGGCGCACGACCGCCAGGTTGCGCAGCACTTCGCGGTGCTCGATGACGGTGCCGGTCCACACCGGCGGGGTGGTCTCGCCGTCGGCGGCCTTGATCATGGTGCCGGCGATGATGCCGATGCCCTCGTCCCAGGCGCGGCCGACCTCGTCGGTCCAGATCTCGGTGCCCGCGTAGGCCTCGAGCGCGCTCTTGAGCGATTTCCCCACGGCCTCATAGTGATCGGCCACCACTCCGTACTTGCGGTGGTCGCGGCCGAGCTGCGCCAGGAAGGGCAGCAGCCGGTCGGGCTCCTCCAGCCGGTCCACCACGTAGGCGATGGCCTTCACCAGCCGGTCGCGCTGGGCGTCCAGGGCGGCGGGGAAGAAGTCCCGCACGTGGGGGTACTCCGTGAAGAGGATGGCGTAGAACGATCGCGCGAGTTTCTCGGGGCCACCTTCTTCCGCAGCAACCGCCTTGAACGTTGTTCTTATCAATGCGACGGTCCGCGAATCCATTTGTGTCACAACCCCATTTCGCAATCGAACGCAGGCGTGACCGGCGAGTGAAGTGCTGCGGGACACTCGACAGCAGCCGTTGCCAAGCAAGTGTAAGCGAGGTTAGCCAGCAACGGAACGGGACGTTTCAATAACAGGCCCTTTATTCCTCAGAAACGTGAACGTTGCGGGGCTTCTGAGCCGAAAACCAACTGATCAACTGGAAAACGCCGTGCGACACGGGTTTTCAGTCGTCGATTCTGGCTGATCCGTTTTGCAAGACTCAGGAAAACAGCGATCCTGCCGCAACCGTGCAGGCCATGAATTCCCCTGCAGCATACGGACAAAACTCACGATCGGCAGCAATTTGTAACCTACCGGTCTGTTTGTTATTTCCCAAGCACCGGACTTCGCCAATAACACAGTCCGGTACCGCAACTCAGCACATCGGCCGCAACAATCGCAACAGGGCGAACGACCGAAGGCGGTGTCCACCCAGCGGGAACCGGGGTCCCGAACAGCGGGAAGGCGGCGCCCCGAATGGGACGCCGCCTTCCTGCTTGTCTCGCCTACTGCGGCTTGCGCCGGTTTCGGGGCTGCCACACCACGAGAGCGGTGCTGGGCTGAGGGGTCAGATGCGCGGGCCGGTACCCGGCCCGCAGCCTTTCCGCCTCGGCGGTCAGCTCGCTCACCCGCTGCTGCAGCTCGTCCACCTGGTTGGTGAGTTCGATGATCCGTTTGATGCCGGCCAGGTTCACGCCCTCGTCCTGGGACAGGCGCTGCACCTCGCGGAGCAGCTCCACATCCCGGTTCGAGTAGCGCCGGCCGCCGCCCGACGTGCGTTGCGGCGTAACCAGACCCAGCCGGTCATAGGTGCGCAGCGTCTGGGCGTGCATGCCCGCCAGCTGCGCGGCCACCGAGATCAGGAAGTACTGGGCCTCGGAATGCTTCGGATCGGAACTCATTACGCACCTGCCCATCCCGCACGGGGATCGAACCCACTGGTCTTCTCCGCCTCCGCGTAGCGCCGCAGCGCCTCGGTGGCATCGTCGTCCAGTTTCTGGGGGACCGCGACCTTCACGGTGACCAGCAGGTCACCCGCGCCGCCGTCACGCTTGGGCACACCGCGCCCGCGCACCCGCAGGGTGCGGCCGTCGGCGGTGCCCGGCGGCACCTTGACGCCCACCCGACCGTCCAGGGTCGGCACCGACACCGTGGTGCCCAGCACCAGTTCCGCGTAGGAGACCGGCAGCACCAGGGTCAGGTCGTCGCCATTGCGGCCGAAGACCTTGTCCTGGCTGACGTGCACGGTGACGTACAGGTCGCCCGGAGGCGCGCCGCGCAGGCCCGCCTCACCCTGACCGGCCAGCCGGATCCGCTGCCCGTCGCGCACGCCCGGGGGAATGCGCACGGTGATGGTGCGGGTCCGGTTCTGGATGCCCGAACCGCGGCAGTCGACGCACGGGTCGTCGATGATCGACCCGGTGCCCCGGCAGTCCTCGCACGGCTCGCTGAAGCCGAACGCGCCCTGGTTCCGGCTGACCACGCCGGTTCCGTTGCAGTGCGGGCAGACCCGCGGACTGGTGCCGGGCTTCGCGCCGCTGCCGTGGCAGGTGGTGCAGGCGGCCGGGCTGGTCATCCGCAGCGGGACGGTCACGCCCTGGGCGGCCTCACGGAAGCCGAGAGTCGTCTCGGTCTCCACGTCCGAACCGCGCCGGGGACGCGAGGACGCCCGCGTGCCGCCGCGATTGAACAGTCCGCCCAGCAGGTCGCCCAGGCCGCCATCCGCGCCGCCCGCGCCACCGGCGCCGGCCCCGAAGATGTCACCCAGGTTGAACTCTCCACCGGAGAACCCGCCGCCGGGCTGGCCGTAGCCGCCCCCGGGCGGGAATCCGCCGCGGCCGAAACCGCCGCCCGCGAACAGCTTGCGGGCCTCGTCGTACTCCTTGCGCTTCTCCGGATCCGACAGCACGGCGTTCGCCTCGCTGACGGCCTTGAACCGCTCCTCGGCCTTGCTGTCCCCGGGGTTCTTGTCCGGGTGCAGGTCTCGGGCCAGTTTGCGGTAGGCCTTCTTGATCTCGTCCTGGGTGGCGCCGGAGGAAACACCCAGATCCTTGTAGAAGTCCTTCTCGAGCCATTCTCGATTCACCGGGCATCTCCTCCTTTCCGTGTTGTCGAGGACGCGGGGTACGTCCGATCGCTGTTAATCAGTGCCAGCGGCATCGGTGCCAGCGTTCTGCGAATCCGGCTGCGCCGCAGACAGATCCGCCACACCGTCGGTGACGCCGACCAGCGCGTGCCGCAGCACGCGATCGCCGAAGCGGTAGCCCTTGCGCATCACCATGCCCAGCACCGGGTCCGCACCGCTGCCCTCGTGCTGCACGGCCTCGTGCAGGGTCGGGTCGAAAGGCTCACCCTCCGAACCGAATTCCTCGAGGCCCTGCTTCTGCAGGGCGGTGACCAGCTTGTCGGCGACCGACTTGAGCGGGCCGTTGTCCAGGTCACCGTGCGCGCGAGCGCGGTCCAGATCGTCGAGCACCGGCAGCAGTTCGCTGACCACCGCGGCCTTGGCGGTGTCGATGGTGACCTTGCGGTCCCGCTCGACCCGGCGGCGGTAGTTGGCGTATTCCGCGGTCAGGCGCTGCAGATCGGAGGTGCGCTCGGCCAGTTCGGCCGTGATCGCGTCGGCGAGGGCGTCCTCGCTGACCTCGGGAGTCCCCTCGGCCCCCGCGGCCGCGGCGGCGTCCGCCGCGGCCTCGAAGACCTCACCCGTGGCCGGATCGACCATGTTGTCCGGGTTCTGGTTCGTCACTTCTTCTCCGGCTCCTCGACCACCTCGGCGTCCACGACGGTGTCATCGGACTCGGGCGCGCCCGCGCCGTTGCCCTGCGCGGCCTGGTCGGCGGCCGAGGCCTCGTAGATGGCCTGGCCCAGCGCCTGCGACTCGGTGGCGAGCTTCTCCACCGCGGTCTTGATGACCCCGATGTCGGTGCCCTTCAGCGCGTCGTTGGCTTCGACGATGGCCGCCTCGACCTTGGTCTTGACGTCGGCCGGGACCTTGTCCTCGTTGTCCTTGATGAACTTCTCGGTCTGGTGCACCAGCGACTCGGCCTGGTTGCGGGTCTCCGCCTCCTCGCGACGCGCCTTGTCCTCGGCGGCGTGCGCCTCGGCGTCCTTCACCATCCGGTCGATCTCCTCCTTGGACAGGCCGGAGCCGTCCTGGATCTTGATCGTGTTCTCCTTGCCGGTGCCCTTGTCCTTGGCCGTCACGTGGACGATGCCGTTGGCGTCGATGTCGAAGGTGACCTCGATCTGCGGCACGCCCCGCGGGGCCGGCGGGATGCCGGTCAGCTCGAACGATCCGAGCAGCTTGTTGTGCGAGGCGATCTCACGCTCGCCCTGGAAGACCTGGATCTGCACCGACGGCTGGTTGTCGTCGGCCGTGGTGAAGGTCTCCGAGCGCTTGGTCGGGATCGTGGTGTTGCGCTCGATGAGCTTGGTCATCACGCCGCCCTTGGTCTCGATGCCCAGCGACAGCGGGGTGACATCGAGCAGCAGGACGTCCTTGACCTCACCCTTGAGCACACCGGCCTGCAGGGCGGCGCCGACGGCGACGACCTCGTCCGGGTTCACGCCCTTGTTCGGCTCCTGGCCGCCGGTCAGTTCCTTGACCAGATCGGAGACGGCGGGCATACGGGTCGAGCCGCCGACGAGCACCACGTGGTCGATGTCGCCGACCGAGATGCCGGCGTCCTTGATGACCGACTGGAACGGCTTGCGGGTGCGGTCCAGCAGATCGGAGGTGATCTTCTGGAACTCCGAGCGGGTCAGCTGCTCGTCGAGGAACAGCGGGTTCTTGTCCGCGTCCACGGTGATGTAGGGCAGGTTGATCGAGGTCGACTGCGAGGACGACAGTTCGATCTTGGCCTTCTCGGCAGCCTCACGGAGACGCTGCATGGCCATCTTGTCCTTGGTCAGGTCGATGCCCGAGGTGCCCTTGAACTTGTCGACCAGCCAGCCGACGATGCGCTCGTCCCAGTCGTCGCCACCGAGGTGGTTGTCGCCGGAGGTCGCGCGGACCTCGACGACGCCCTCGCCGATCTCCAGCAGCGAGACGTCGAAGGTACCGCCACCGAGGTCGAAGACCAGGATGGTCTGTTCCTTGTCGCCCTTGTCCAGGCCGTAGGCCAGCGCGGCCGCGGTCGGCTCGTTGACGATGCGCAGGACGTTCAGGCCCGCGATCTGGCCGGCCTCCTTGGTGGCCTGGCGCTGCGCGTCCTCGAAGTAGGCGGGGACGGTGATCACGGCGTCGGTGATCTCTTCACCCAGGTAGGCCTCGGCGTCGCGCTTCAGCTTCATCAGCGTGCGCGCGGAGATCTCCTGCGGGGTGTACTTCTTGCCGTCGATCTCGACCGACCAGTCCTCGCCCATGTGGCGCTTGACGGACTTGATGGTGCGGTCGACATTGGTGACGGCCTGGTTCTTGGCGGGCTGCCCGACGAGCACCTCACCGTTCTTGGCGAACGCGACGACCGAGGGGGTGGTCCGCGATCCTTCCGAATTGGCCACGACGACCGGCTCGCCGCCTTCGAGAACGGCGATGACAGAGTTCGTGGTCCCGAGGTCGATACCGACCGCACGAGCCATGGTGATTCCTCCTAGTTGGCACTACATCTCAGTGACACTGAGCGTGGTCG
Organism: Nocardia sp. NPDC005825; assembly: GCF_040630175.1. Classification (NCBI taxonomy): domain Bacteria; kingdom Bacillati; phylum Actinomycetota; class Actinomycetes; order Mycobacteriales; family Nocardiaceae; genus Nocardia; species Nocardia sp. NPDC005825. Next base: position 100,153 of record NZ_JBEXXC010000011.1, on the reverse strand, counting down.
GCTCAATCCTGCCTCCGCCGACGGCGGTACGCAACTTGAACTTGAGTCGAACTCGCTCAACCTTGCTGACCTGTCCCAACGGGCGGCGCGCGTCATCTATTCCACGAGTCACAGAAAATTTCTTCGGGGGCGGCGCGGCCCGACGCCCGCGGCCGAGGCGCGGACCCTGCCATTGTGTCCATACCGGCCGGTCCGGAACCACGGATGGATCCGGATCGTGACCGTTCAGGAGGGCCAGTTGAGCATGATCGGCTCACCGGTGGCGGTGACCTTGATGTAGCCGGACTTGGCGCCGTCCACGGCGTACACGGTCACCATCGGCCCGCCGTCCTTGCCGCGCCCGATGATGATGTGACTGATCCGGCCGTTCGGCACGCCCGCCGACTTCGGGGCGCCCGCGAGCAGGCCCGCGATCTTCTTCAGATCCAGGACCGACAGGTCGATGATGTCGGTGCCCGGCGACCGCGGAATGTCGCCGGTACTGCGGAAACTGCCGTCGTAGCGGTAGTAGTCGTCCCGCGGCGCGTTCGGATCCGCCGGACGCCGCTCGATCACCGCGTAGGTGGGGAACAGGGTGACCTCGTCGGCCTTGGTGTCGCCGAAGTGGTCCTTGTAGGCCTCGACGAAACTGGCCAGGCCCTGACCCGTGGTCGGATCCGGCAGGTCCGGCTTCGGCGCGGCTACCCGGGACACGCAGCCCGCGAACGCGCCCAGCAGGGCGGCCGCCACCACGATCGCGGCCGCCACCTTCCAGCGGGTGGACGGGCCGCGCCGATTCGCCCGCACCACCGGCGAATTCACCAGATTGGCCGGGACCTGCAGATCGTCGAGCACCCCGTCGAGATCGCCGAAGGTCTTGGCCGCCATGGCTTTCGCGGTCCGGTGCGCGTGTTCGGCGTCGGTGAGCTCGCCCGCGTCGCGCGCCGAATCGAGCAGGGTGCAGGCGTCCACGCGATCGGTGTCGCGGGCCCGGACTCCCCGGGAGCGTGCGTCAGCCATGGTCTCGCCTATCCCCCGAACGCCACGGTGCGCGTGACCCGGCCGTCGAGGGCGGCCTCGACGTAGCCGGTCTCCTTGGCCTGGTTGCCGACATAGAGCCGGATCACCGGCCCGGTGCCGCTGCCCTGGATGTCGATGTAGTTGACCACGCCCTGATCGACCTTGGTGAGGGCGGGAGCCTGAGCCGCCAGCGCCGCGACGGCCTGCACGTTCAAGGCCGCCAGGTCCACGGTCGGGGTCTTCGGGTCCCGGGTCTGGGGTTGGTCGGTCTGGTCGAAACCGCCGAAATAGTTGTAGTGCACCTTCCGATTGGCCTGCGTCGCGCGCGTGAACACCGCGTAGCCGGGGTAGAAGTCCACCTCGTCGAGCACGGTGTCGCCGAACTTCGCCCGGTAGACGTCACGGAAGTACGAGATGCCCTCGGCCTCGGTGAGTTTCGGCCGGGGCAGCACCAGCGGCTGGATGATGCCCAGGTCCACCGCGGGCGGCCCGGCGGGCGGGGTGGCCGGGCGGGCCACCGCCAGGAAGGTGCCCACCGCCACCGCGATGCTCATCGCGGCGACGCCGGCGGCGAACCAGTTCTCGCGCCGCGACTTCGGCGGGACCGGGTCGGGGGCGGCGTCGGCGTGCCGCTGCAGATCGTCGGTGAGCTGGGAAAGGTCGCCCAGGGTCCGGGCCTCACCGGCCAGTTCGGTGAGGGTGCGGTGGTCGGCGGCGGTCAGCTGCCCGTCCGCGAGCGCGGCGTCGAGCAGGGCGCTGGTGGCCTGCCGATCGGCGTCGCGGGCCCGCGTCCGCGGCGGGTACCCGCTCGAGGCGGACCGCCGCGACCACTTGCGCGCGGGGGTGAGGTCGGCGGTCTTGGTGCTCGGCTGCAGATCGGCGATGAGCCGCTGCAATTCGCCGAGGGTCTGCGCGGACTGGGCCTGATCGGACCGCTGGTGATACTCCTCGGCCCCGAGCTCGCCCTCGGCGTAGGCGGCGTCGAGCAGCGTCCGCGCGTTGACGCGGTCGATGTCCCGCGCCCGCATACGTCCGGCCGCGGGGGAATCCCCGGCCGATCCGGACGTTGTCGAGCTCACGCGGGGATCGTAGACGGATTCCGGCCCGGTCGCGCGCCTTATCCACGCCTGAATCGCGTGGCTCAACCGATCCGGAGGTCGTCCTTCAGCCCGTGGTCCAGCGTCACACGCACCAGGGCCGCGGCCAGTTCGGCGTCGTGGCCGGCCGGAGCCAGGGCGGCGAGGGCAGCCGGATCGGTGGGCAGGCCCAGGTCACGCGCGCCGCGGCGGGCCCGCTCGTCGAAGTAGGGGCGGAGCCAGGTCCAGGTGTCCTGTACCTCGCGCAGGTAGATGTCGGCGCCGACGGGGCCGATGCCACGGAACCCCTGGAGCAGCTCGGCCAAGGCGGCGGGGTCGTGCCCGGATTCGGTTGCGAGCCCGCGCATATCGCCGTGCCACCGCTCGATCAGCTCGGCGGCATTGGCGATCAGGCGGGTGGCGGTGGATTCGTCGTAGCGGACGTAATGGGCCCGGCCCAGCGCGGCGACCAGATCCGACCACTCGGCCTCTGCCACGTGGTGCGGGGTGGTGTAGCCGGACTCGCGGAGCTCCCGGGCGGCGGCCACCGCGATGCGGGCCGAGATCCGAATGCTGAGCAGCTGGGCGAGCATCAGGAGCTGGTAGAGCGGCGCGGGTTTGTCGGCCAGCCGGATTCCGGCCTCGGCGGCATAACCGGTCCCGGCCCGGGCCAGCAGGGTGCGCACGGTGTCCTGCGCGGTCATCGGCATCGCCTCCTCTCTTCCCCGGCATACCCGCGGACACGCCCGGGAAGCGTGTCGAGGTCCGAAATGCCGGGGTTGCGCGTAGCCGCCCACGAAGATCAGAAGTATGGATTTCCCCTGGTAGAGGAGGTTCGATGCAGGCCCGGTTCGGTATTTCGATCCCGCCCGTCGCGTCCGCGCTGCCGGACGTCATCGACATGGCCCTCGCCGCCGACGCCGAGGGACTCGATCTGGTCGGCATCCAGGACCACCCCTACAACGCGCAGTTCGGCGACGCCTTCGCCGTCATCGGCGCGTGCCTCGCCGCGACCGGACGGGTCAGCCTCTATCCCGGGGTCGCCAACCTGCCGCTGCGGACACCCGCCATGCTCGCCAAACAGGCCGCCACCTTCGACATCCTCAGCGGCGGACGCTTCGAATTGGGTTTGGGGGCGGGCGCTTTCGAGAGCGGCGTGGTGGCCATGGGCGGCCCCGCCCGCAAGGGCCGGGCCGCGCTCATGGCCATCGCCGAGGGCATCGCCATCATCCGGGCCGAATGGCTGCCCGGACAGCCGGTGTCGGTGGTCGGCACCGAATACACGGTGCAGGGCATCGAGGGCGGGCCCGCGCCCAGACACCGGATCGGGATCTGGCTGGGCGCCATGGGCCCGCACGCCCTCGACCTGATCGGCGCGACCGCCGACGGATGGGTTGCGCCACTGCCGAATTGGATGCCGTGGGAGCAGTGGGCCGCGGCCAATGCCCGCATCGACGCCGCCGCCCGCGCGCACGACCGCGACCCCCGCTCCATCGCCCGGCTGGCCGCGCTGCCCGGAGTGGTCAGCGACCGCGCGCTGCACCCGAATCCGCAGGGCACTGACCCGATCCACGGATCGCCCGAGGAATGGGCCGGCATCATCGCGAACCTCGCCCACACGGGCGGATTCGACACCTTCATCTACTGGCCGCCCGGATTCGATGTCGACCAGGTGCAGCGGTTCGCGCGACAGGTGGTGCCTCTCGCGCGAAAGCTGCTGGCGGAGTTCTGATTCGACTCGGCTCGGTTCCGATTCAGTGCTGCGCGGCCGCGGCGGCGGCCTCGGCCTCGATCTGGCCCGGGAACTCGCTGGGCTGGCCGACGCCGGTGGTGACCAGGTCGCGCAGGCTCTCGGTGATGTAGAAGGTCCAGGCCGGGGAGCACGCGTCGTAGCACTCGTAGTCCGGCACCAGGCCGACGTGGGTGAAGGTGAGCCGGGCGCCGCTGTCGGTCGCGGCGATATCGAAGCGCATCTCGGTGTTCACCCACTCGGTCTGGTCCTCGATGTAGGACATGAAGTTGTCCTTCACCAGCCAGACCACGCGCTCGTCCGGCACCACCTCGGTCAATTCGATCTCGCTGCGGTGCACGCCGGGGGCCTCGAAGACGAAGCGGTCACCCGCCCGCTCGGTGCCGCCCTTGATGCCCGGCGACCACCAGCCGCGGGCGTTCAGGACGGCCGCGAAGACCTCGGCGGGGGTGCGGTCGACGGTGATGGAGGTGGTGAAGTTCTGATCAGTCATGGCAGGTCCCGACTTCTCTCTCAGTGGTTCAGCGGGTTGATGGGGACTGTCTCGCGAGAACTTACTTGCATCACGATAGCGGCGTTGCTTGCATCACACAAGCGGATAAGTCACCCTGGAGTCATGTTGGGACGCATGTACGAAGGGGAGGTCTGCTCGGCGGCACGGACGCTGGAGCTGGTCGGCGAGCGCTGGAGCCTGCTGATCGTGCGCAATGCCATGTTCGCGGGCATGACCCGGTTCACCGAGTTCCAGCGCGCGCTCGGCATCGCGCCGAACATCCTGACCAAACGGCTCGCCGAATTCGTCGAGGCCGGGATCTTCGAGCAGCGCAGCACCGGCGGCCACCCCGAATACCTGCTCACCGCCAAGGGACTCGACCTGAAACCGGTCATCCTCGCGCTCACCGAATGGGGCGACCGCTGGGCCGCGCCGGACGGGCCGCCGGTCACCTACCGGCACACCGGCTGCGGCGGGAAAGTCGCGGTGCGCCTGGAATGCTCGGACTGCGACGCCGCACCCGAGCTGTCGGACGTGACCGCGGAACTCGCGCCGTGGGCGTACGAATTGAAGTACGGGACCTCGGCGTCGCTCCCCTAGCGGAGCCTCGTCCCGGAGCGAACCTCACTCCAGGAGCGGAAACCGGCCCGAGGCCAACAGCCCGGCGATGGCCTCCATCTTCGCCTGCGGCGCAGCGTAATCCGGGTGCGCGCCCAGCACGGCCGCGGCGTCGTGCAGCCGGATCATCTGCCGCTCCGCCTCCGCCACGCTCCGCCCGCCCGGCGTCACCGGATGCGCGGCGAAGGCCGGGCGCCGCGGATCCACCCGACCCAGTTCGACGGCCTTCTCCACCCGCCGCGAGCACCGGCAGAAGGCCTCCGGATTCGCCAGGCCGCACGTGGACTGCAGGAAGTTGCCGAGCCGTTTCTTGGCCCGCTCCACCCGTTTCCGATACGCGGCCGGTGTCGCGCCGACGATCCAGGCCGCCTCCTCCGAGTTCACCTCGAACACATCGGAGAGCACGTACGCGACTCGTTCATCGCGACCCAGGCATTGCAGCATCGCCTGGCTGCAGTTGAGGCGGACCTCGTGGGTGAGCAGCGTGGCCTCCGGACCGCGATAGTCCTCCTCCGCCAAGCCGTCCCGCAATCCCTCGCCGAACTCGTCCAGGCTGAGCTGCCGCTGCTCCTGCGGCGTCTGCCGCTGCAGATTCAGCAGATAATTGACGCCGATGCGGTACGCCCAGGTGGTGAGTTTGGCCTCGCCGCGCCAGCTCGCCAGATTGCCGACCGCGCGCAACAGGATCTCCTGGGTGGCGTCCTCGGCGTCGGCGGGCCGCCACACCATGCGCAGCGCCAGCCGGTAGATCGGATCCTGCAGCAGCCGAACCACATCCGCGACGGCGGCGCGATCACCGCCGACGGCCCGCGCGACGAGATCGCGCTCGTCGATCTCCGATCCGGTCTCCATCCCGCCAGCATAGGGACCGGGTCCGACATCGCGGGGCCGTCAGGCCGGCCGCCGCTCAGGCGACGGCGGGCGCGGTGAGCAGCGCGTGCTGACGCAACCAGCCGGCGACCGCCCGGCCGATGGCGTCGGGCTGATCCTCCGGGCAGTGGTGCCCGGCCGGGCCGATGTTCGCGAGCTCGGCGGACGCGAAGGTGCGCACCGCCCACTCCATCGCCTCCTGCGAGCCCAGCCCGACCCCGTCCTCGACGTGCATGAGCAGCTTGGGCACCTCCGGGCTGGCCGCCATCCAGGCGTCGTAGTTCTCGATGATGGCGACCACGTCGGCGGGCTCGCCGTCGAGCGGGAACTCCCTGGGCCACACCAGCATCGGCTTGCGCGACTCCGGCGTCGGGTACGGCGCGCGGTAGGCGTCGAGCGCCTCCGGGGTGAGGGTGCGGGTGGAGGCGGGCAGGTTGAACTCGATGAACATATTGCGTTCGAGCACCATCTCCTCGCCCTCGGGGGAACGGAAGCGGCGGAACAGTTCCGCACCCTGCGGCGGCATGTCCGACCAGATCATGGGGCGCAGGAAGGTCTCCACCAGGGCGATGCCGCGCACCCGTTCGGGATGACGTGCGGCCCAGTCCATTCCGAGCGCGCCGCCCCAGTCGTGGCCGACGATGACGACCTGGTCCAGGCCCAGGGCCTCGAACCAGGCGTCCAGGTAGCGGGCGTGATCGACGAAGCGGTAGTCGCTGTCCGGCTTGCCGGAGGCGCCCATGCCGATGAGATCCGGTGCGAAGACCCGGGCGCTCGTGTCGGATACCGCACCGCTCACGTGCGGGATCACGTTGCGCCAGATGTAGGACGAGGTGGGGTTGCCGTGCAGGAAGACGACGGGAACGGCGCCGGCCGCAACGGGACCGCTGCCGGTGTCGGTGTAGTTGATGAACGAGTCCAGAATGTCGATGGTGGCCATCGTGGTGTCCTTCCGGGTGAGTTGCCTACACCTGGTTGGACACGCGCCGGGACGGCTTGTGACCGGACCTAGATGTGACCTGTGTCATACATCGGCACGGTGCCCGGCTCGACCGTCAGCGCCGGGTGGACGCCCGGGGTGAGGCCGTTGCCGACCGCGGCCCGCTGCAGCATGGCGAGGAGCTTCGACCGTTCGCCCGGGTCGAGCATGCCCAGCAGCTCGTCGTTCAGCTGGTCGGCCAAGGCCGACGCGCGGGCGATCATCTCGCGCCCGGCCGGCAGCAGGTGCACGGCGTGCGCACGCCGGTCCGCGGGGTGTTTGCGGCGTTCGACCAGGCCACGCTTCTCCAGGTCGTCGATCAGGCTGACCATCACATTGCGGTGGATCCCGAGCGCGTCGCAGAGCTGCTGCTGGGTACGGCCGTCATTGACCTCCAGCATGCGCAGCGTGCCGTACTGCGGCGGCTTGATGCCCAGCGGGGTGAGCAGCTGGTCGAAGCGGTACGCGGCATGGGAACCCAGCTGCGCGAAAAGGAACGCGGCGCTGCTGAAGAGGGGCGCGCGCTGGGGATCCACGTCGGTCACCCGCATAGCGTAGCCCGACCCATGCGCACAATCAGTGATTGCCCCCTTGTTTGATAATCACTTCAGGTGCATAGTTTGAAGCGGACCTCCACCCACACCGAATCGAAGAGAGTTCGCAGTGGACACCGACACCTCCCCCACCCTCGATCCACGCCGCTGGATCGCCTTCGCCGTCGTGCTGGCCGCGGGATTCATGGACCTGCTCGACGTCACCATCGTCAATGTCGCCGTCCCCAGCATCCAGAAGGACCTGGGCGCGGCCTACTCGCAGATCGAATGGATCATCGCCGCGTACGTGCTGTCCTTCGCGGCCGTGCTCATCACCGGCGGCCGGCTCGGCGACATCTACGGCCGCAAACGCCTGTTCCTGATCGGCGTCGCCGGATTCACCGCGGCATCCCTGGCCTGCGGCCTGGCGACCTCGCCCGAAATGCTCATCGGCTCCCGGTTCGTGCAGGGCGCGATGGCCGGGCTCATGGTGCCGCAGATCCTGGCCATCATCCGCGTCACCTTCCCGAAGAACGAGCGCGCCAAGGCGATCGCCGTGTACAGCGGCGTCGGCGGGTCCGCGTCGGCGGTCGGGCTGTCACTGGGCGGGCTGCTCGTCGAGTGGAATCTGTTCGGCCTGGACTGGCGGCCGATCTTCCTGGTGAACGTGCCGGTCGGGCTGCTCGCACTCGGCGCGGCCGCCGTGGTCATGCGGGATTCGCGGTCCACGCACGCGCCGCGACTGGACATCGTCGGCATGGTGCTGGCCATCTCCGCGGTGCTGCTGCTGGTGTACCCGCTCACCGAGGGCCGCCGATTGGATTGGCCCGCCTGGACTTTCGTCATGGTCGGGGCGGCGGCGGTGACCTTCGTGGCCTTCCTGGTCTATGAGCGGTGGCGGGCCCGCACCGTCGGGTCGCCGCTGGTCGATCTGGAGCTGTTCCGGTCGCGTCCGTTCACGGTCGGCCTGGCCAGCTGGCTGCTGTTCTGGATCGGATTCGGCGGCTTCTTCCTGATCTGGACGTTGTTCATGCAGGCCGGGCTCGGCTGGTCGCCCATGCGGGCCGGACTCACCTCGGCGTTCTTCGCGGTCGGCGCGGGCATCGGGGCGGGCGTCTCGGTGAGCGCCCTCGCGCCACGGTTCGGCAAGTGGGTGCTGCTGGTCGGCGGCTTGATCACCGCGGGCGGGTTCGCGTTCTACGGTGCGCTCGCCACCCACTACGAGTCCGATTTCGCCTCCTGGCAGATGGTGTTCCCACTGGTGGTGACCGGTATCGGATTCGGCATCGTGGTCGCGCCGACCATCGACATGCTGCTCGGGCAGATTCCCGACCGTGAGGCCGGGGCCGCGTCCGGGCTGCTGAACACCGGACAGCAGCTGGGGCTGGCGCTGGGTGTGGCGCTGGTCGGGATCCTGTTCTTCGGGCAGCTGGATCACGATTCGGCGCGCGGCGTGGATTCCGTTGCGGCACAGACCCGCACGGAGCTGGCCACCGCCGGGGTGCCGGACGGTGCGCGGGAGCAGATTCTCGCGGGCTTCTCCGCCTGCGTGCGGGACCGCTCCGGTGCGGTGGATCCGTCGGTCGTTCCGGCCAGCTGCCAGTCCGCTCCCGCGGACCCCGCGATCGGCGCGATCCTCACGCGGGCCGGCGAAGACGCCAATGCGGTGAACTTCGCGCACACCTTCCAGTACACGCTGTGGTGGGGCATCGGGCTGATGGCCCTGGTCTGCGTCGGATTCCTGGTGCTGCCGGGCGACACCCGGCTCGAACAACACGAGATGGCGGCCGAGGAGGACCTGGTCGGGGTCTGACCGCCACGCGCGACGGCCGCCGGTTCGGGGAATTCCCCGGACCGGCGGCCGCTTCCGGGGAAGAATTCCAGACGAATCACCGACTTCCGACAGGAGCCAGTCATGCGCGCGGCCGTGGTCAGTAAGGGCGAATTCCAGGTCGAGGACCTCCCGACTCCCGTGCCGGGGCCGGGCCAGGTGCTCATCTCCGTCACCCGCTGCGGCATCTGCGGCTCCGACCTGCATGCCCGCCTGCACTGCGACGAACTCGCCGACCTGGCTGCCGCCACCGGCTACGACCGGTTCATGCGCTCGGAACAGCGCATCGTCATGGGTCACGAATTCACCGGGGAGATCGAGGAATACGGTCCCGGCACCCGGCGCCGCTGGAAGCCCGGCACGCCCGTGGTCGCCCTGCCGATCCTGCGCACCGGGCGGCAGCCGGAACTGACGGGACTGTCCGCGCACGCGCCGGGCGGCTACGCCGAACAGGTCCTGATCCAGGAACCCATGACCTTCCCGGTCCCCAACGGGCTCTCCCCCGACCTCGCCGCCCTCACCGAACCCATGGCCGTGGCCTGGCACGCGGTCCGCAAGAGCCGGATCACCAAGGGCCAGACCGCTTTCGTCATCGGTTGCGGGCCGATCGGGCTGGCCGTCATCTCCATGCTGAAGGCCGCCGGCGTCCACACCGTCGTCGCCAGCGACTTCTCTCCCCGCCGCCGGGAACTGGCCGCGGCCTGCGGAGCCGATGTGGTGGTCGACCCCGCCACCGAATCCCCGTGGGAGTCGACGCCGAAGAAGTCCCGCATCACCGGCGCCGCCGACATCCTCAACCTCGGCTTCGACGCCATGGAACGCCTGCGGCGCATCCCCAATATTCCCTGGTGGTACCTATTCCGCGCGGCCCACACGCTCCAGCGCGGACCCTCCGGTCCGGTCGTCTTCGAATGCGTCGGCGTACCGGGCATCATCGACCAGATCCTCACCGCCGCACCGCCGTTGACCCGGGTCGTGGTCGTCGGCGTGTGCATGCAGCAGGACGCCTTCCATCCCGCCACCGCGATCAACAAGGAGATCGAGCTGCGCTTCGTGCTCGGCTACGACCCCGGCGAATTCCGCGACACCCTGCACATGATCGCCGACGGCAAGGTCGACCCGTCACCGCTGATCACCGGCACCGTGGGGCTCGCGGGCATCGACGGCGCTTTCTCGACCCTCGCCTCACCCGAGCTTCACGCCAAGATCCTGATCGACCCGCGCAGCGACCGCACCGCTCCCTGATCGGGGGCGCTATCGGCCGGGGCGCAGTGCCGGGAACGGGGTCGTCGGGGGCTCGTGGAGGATCTCCAGGAGGCCCTCGGCGCTGCGCGCGGCGGTGAGGCAGGCGTTCGCGGTGAACTGATCGGCCAAGGGGTGGCGGGCGCGGTTCCGCCACTTCTGCACCGCGGCCAAGGCCGCGTCGCGCTGGGTGGGGACATCGGTGTGGGCGGGCAGGCCCAAGCGGAGGGTCGGGGCCACGCCGGTGCCGCCGATCAGGCGGTTGAGTTCCGCGAGATCCTCCGGGGGCAAGGGGAGTTCGTCGGAGCGCAGGTGCGACAGCAGGCGCAGTTCGGCGAAGCCGTGGACGTCGGCGAGCAGGGTGCGGACGCGCGGGAGCAGGGCGTCGGCGGGGGAACCCTGGTTGGCGGCGAGAATGCGGGCCAGGGCGGTCAGTGCCGAGTGGGCCTTCAATTCGTCCGCGCGCTGGGCGAATTGGACATCCAGGACGGTGCGGAGTTCGTCGAGGCCGCTGCGGCTGGAGAGTTCGGCGGCCAGCGCCTGCGAGCCGCGGACGCCCAGGCGGATCAGGGTGACGGCCAGCCGGATGCCGAACAGGCCGAAGCGCGCGGCCAGGTGCGCGCGTAGGTCGGCGGGGACCGGCAGGGACAGGTCCGGGTGGGCGAAACGGTCGGCCGAGAGGAGTGCGGTGGTCAGGTCGTCGACGGGGATGGCGGCCAGCGCCTCGAAGGCGTCGTACTCCCGCTGCCGGAGGGTGGCGGCCGCGAAGGCCAGTAGGCCCGCCACCGGAATCACCGACTGGCACAGCCCCGTTCGCTCCAGCTCCGTCGCGAAACGGGAGGCCACGTCGCGCGCCGAATGCAGGGCGTCGATGCGGCCCGCACCGATCTCATCGGCCCGCGATACCACGCCGACCACGCCCAGCGGACCCGAGAAGCCCTGCGGCGCACCGCTGTTACCGCTGTGACCGCCGCCGATCCGCTCCAGGAAATCGACGTCGGCGGCGTCCAGACGGCGCAGGAGATAGAGGACGGCGTCGGCGGGCGGCAACGCCGGACCCGGGCCGCCGGGGGTCAGCAGCCGCGATGTGCGGGCCGACACCTCCCGCGACAGCGACGAGATGCCGGGGGTGTCGATGATGGTGGTCTGCGCCAGCTCCGCCGACGGCCACTCCACCGCCAGCTGATCCACCTCGCGCGGGGTCGGCGAATTCCAGCGCAGCGCCGACAGATCGAAGGTGAGACCGTGCGCGCCGGGCAGCCCCTCGGCCCCGCGGCCGCGACGCACCACCACATCGGCGCGGGCGCCGTCCACGCTGTACGCGGTGACCCGGGGCGCGGTCCCATTGCGGTACCAGGTGACCAGACGGGTGCACTCGGTGGCGTCGGTGGGCGCGATGTCCTGGCCGACCAGAGCGTTCAACAGGGTCGACTTGCCCGCCTTCAGCTGACCCGCCAGGGCCACCCGCAGCGGCTCGTCCAACCGCCGCGCGCACTCGTCCAGCTGAGCCCGCACCCGCGGCTGCTCGCCGAGCGCCCGCCTGGCCGCGGCCAGCAGCCCGCGCGTCTCCGGTACCAGCCCGTATCCGACACCGCTCGCGTCGTCCCTCATAGGCTCCCGATTCCGAAGCACACCGCACCTCCACGCATCCGCAAGGCATTCGCCGGGACACGCGGAATCGTTATCAGACCCCGCCGGGTCTCACAGCCGATTCCCAGCCCCGGGCCTCGGCCCGCGCCGCCCGGGGACACGACTCCGTCCGCCACACCCTGATCTTGCCCGGCCCGGAGCGAATCCCCCCGACCCGGCCTCGGTGTGCCGCTCCGGCCGGCGCCGCGGCCTCCCCGCGCGCACCAAGCCCCCCTGCGGCCCGGTGCGCGCGGCGTTCAGCGCGCGGCGGGCGGGAGCTGGGGGTGATTACCCGGCGGCAGTGCGCCGGGCGACTCCGGGCCGAGGAGCGCGCCCGCGTGGCGGCGGAGTTCCCCCACGACGTGCAGGCGGCGTTCCAGTTCGGCGGCCCGCTCGGTGCGCCGCGCGGCCTCCACATTCGCGGCCTCCTGGGCGGCGCGCAGGGACTCGTCGATGGAACGCAGAGTGCGGTCGGCGATGGCGGTGAAATGGTCGCGCAGCAACCGGTGGATGCGGTGCAGGCGGTCCTTGGTCTCCTTGCCGCTGTGGAAGGCGATGTCGTCGAGATAGCGGCGCACCGCCATCTTGGCGTCGGCGCGCCGCTTGGCCAGGCGGGCCTTCTTGTCGTCGCTGAACGCCTTGCCGCCCAGCAGGACTCCCGCGCCCAGCGACAGCGGATTGATCAGCGCCATCCCCGCCATGGTGCCGACCATGCCCGCCATGATCACGCCGCCGTACGAGCCGCGCACACCCACCAGCAGCTTGTGGCTCAAACCCAGATCCGGTTCCAGATCGGCGAGTGTGCAGGACCCGGTGCGGGAGTCGTCGTCGAGGGTGTCGCCGACCTCGGGCAGATCCACCGCGCCCAGATCGGTGAAGTGGGTGGCGACCCGCTCGGCCAGTTTCACCGCCCGGGTGCCGGTCCACACCAGGTTGTCGCCGACCGCGGAACCGACAGTCGCCGTGAGCCATTCGTCCATGCTGTCCCAGTGCTTGCCGGGATCGTGGTCGTCGATCCAGTCCTCGGCGGTGCGGGCGATGTCCCGCAGCCGGTTGCGCAGATCGTGGTCGATATCGCCCGCCAGATCGGTGATGCCGTCGCCGAGGGTCTGCTGCCATGCCGCGGTGTGGCGATGCAGCTTCTCCGCCTCGGCCTTGGCGGCGTGCAGTTCCCGGATGGCGGCCGCACCGCGCGCCGGGTCCCGCAACGCGATCAGCTCACTACCCAAGGCCAGCGCGAGATGCTCCGTGGCGGAGGAGATGTCGAGCGCGACCGCGCGTTGCATGGCCGCCTGATCCCGCGCCACCACCTGCTCCCGCAGGAACTGGAAGACCAGGCCGAACCCGGACTCGCGGCCGAGACCCTCGTCCTGCAGGCGCATGGCGTGGGCGCGCAGCACCGCCGAGACCGGCAGCATCGGCATCTCGATCTCATTGGCACGCAGGTGCTTCCGGTTCGCCTCGAACACCTGCCGCCAGTGCGGGTACAGGTCGATCTTGGTGACCAGCACCGCGACGGCCGGGCACAACTCCCGCACCTGCCGCAGGAAATCCACCTCGGGATCGGTCAGCTCGGTGGAGGCGTCGGTGAGCACCAGCACCGCGTCCGCGGCCGGAGCCTGCGCGAGAACGCCGGCCGCGCCGGTGGTTCCGTGCGCACCCAGTCCGGGCGTGTCGACCACCACGATGCCGTCGGCGAGTAGCTGGCTCGGGGCCTCGAGTTCGAGGCGGAGCACGGCGCGACCCTGCGGGCTGCGGGCGGTGAGCGCGGGGACGGCCTCGAACGGCACCGCCTCCCGGATGTTCTCGCCGCCGTCCGCGCCCGCCGCGACCACCGTCGCGCGCGGTTGCGGAGCATAGGACAGGACGGTGGTGACCGCGGTGGCGATATCGTCGGCGACCGGGCACACATCCAGATTGACCAGCGCGTTGACGAACCGGCTCTTACCCTGATTCCCCAAGCCCGCCACCAGGATCCGGCGGCGCGGATCGCGCACCTTGCCCGCGACCGTCTCCAGCCGGGCGACCAGGTCGCCGCGTTCCGCGGCCCGCGCCACCGCGATGGTCTCCGAGACCATCGTCAGCAGCGGATTCGCCGCCACCATGCCTGTCACAGCTTGCTCACCGACCCGCTCCAGCCGTCGTGTTCCGAGTGCACTGTCGAGAGACTGTCGCTCACCGCGGCGAACCCGCGGTGAGCGACCGCTCGCGTCACGAGTGCAGGATGTCGCCGACGATATCGCCGCCCGCGTGCGCTCCGAGATCCGCCCCGGTGTGCGCCCCGCCGTCGCCGAACAGCGACGCGTCCGGACCGGTGGTGTGCACCCCGCCGCCGAAGGCCTGCGAAACATCCACTCCGGCCCAGGGATTCGCGCCCGCACCGTGCAGCCCGGCATCCACCGCGCTGCCGCCGTGCACTCCGGCATCCAGACCGGTCCCGACCTGCGCACCGCCGCCGACCTGCGTCGCCCCGGTGACCCCGGTGTCGAGCCCGGCCACCGCGTTCCCGACCCCGGTCAGCCCGGTGCCGACCTGCGTACCCGCACCGACCGCCGAGTGCACCCCGGCGTCCAGACCGGTCCCCACCTGAGTCCCGGCCCCGACCGCGCCGTGAAGGCCGGTGTCGAGCCCGCCCTGCACGCCCGTGCCGATTCCGGTCGCCGCACCGCCCACGCCGGAAATGCCCGTCTCCAAACCACTTCCGACCTGCGCGCCGAGCCCGGTACCCACAGTCGCCGCGCCATTGAGCCCGGTCTCGAGCCCCGCGCCGACCTGCGTACCCGCACCGACCGCGGTATTCAGACCGGCATCGAGACCCGTGCCCAGCTGCGCACCCGTGTGCAGCCCGGTGTCCAGGCCCGCGCCCAGCTGCGTCCCGAGGTCCGCACCGGTGTGCAATCCGGTGTTCAGGCCCGCACCGAGCTGCGTCCCGAGATCCGCACCCGTGTGCAACCCGGCGTCGAGACCGGTACCCAGCTGCGCTCCCGTGTTCAGGCCGGTCTCGAGACCCGCGCCCAGCTGCGTGCCCGCGCCGACCGCGGTGTTCAGACCCGCGCCGAGCCCGCCGCCCAGTTGCGTGCCGAGATCCGCGCCCGCCTGGAGTCCGGTGTTCAAGCCCGCGCCCAGCTGGGTGCCGGCGCCGACCGCGGTGTCGACGCCCGCGCCGAGGTTGCCGCCGAGCTGGGTACCGAGGTCCGCGCCCGCGTGCAGGCCGGTGTCCAGGCCCGCGCCCAGCTGGGTGCCCGCGCCGAGGAGCGCGTCGGCGGTGCCGGAGAGGCCGGTTTCCAGGCCGGCGCCGACCTGGGTGCCGAGGGCGGCGCCGGTGGTCACCGCGCCGTTGAGGCCGGTCTGCAGGCCGACGCCGGTGTCGAGGGCGCCGTTCAGGCCGGTCTGCAGGCCCGCGCCCGCGGTGGTGGCGGCGTTGATGGCGGTGGAGAGTCCCGCGCCGAGGCCGGTCTGGAGGTCGGCGGCGGTGGTGATCGCGCCGGTCAGGCCGGTGGCGAGATCCGCGCCACCGTGGGCGACCGCGTCGAGCGCGCCCTGCAGGCCGGTTTCCAGGCCAGCGCCCGCGGCCAGGCCGCCGGTGAGGGCGGAAGTCAGGTCGGCGGCGGCCTGGGCGCCGAGGACGCCGCCCAGATTGGCTTCGACACCGGTGGCGACGTCGGCGGCCACGCCGAGCGCACCACCCAGTCCGGCGGTCAGGCCCGCGCCGAGTCCGGCGGCCGCGTCCACCGCCGCGCCGACACTGTTGGCGAGGCCCAGCTCCAGGCCGGTGCCGACCTCGGTGCCGAGGTTGACCTGGGTGGCGGCGAGGGTAGCGGCCCCGAGGTTCAGGGCGGCGTTGTCGACGAGACCGGCGCCGATGTTCGCGCCGACTCCGGTGGCCGCGCCCACGCCGGCGTTCGCACCGAGGCCCGCGTCCGCGCCGAGTCCGGCGTCCAGACCGGCGTCGGCGCCGAGGCCGGTGGCCCCGCCCGCGGCGATGATGCTCGACAGCTGCGAACCTCCGGCAACCAGCGCGGATTCCGCCACCATCGGCGCCACGGCCGCGATGTCCTCCGGGGTCACGTTGTCCAGGCCGGCGGCGGCGAGCGCCGCGCCCGGATTGGTGCAGTAGCTGACGGCGGCCTCGTGGTCGCGCAGCAGGTTGAGGATGAACTCGAGAATTGCGTTGGGGCTCATGATGAATCGTCTCCCTGGTGGGGCGGGCCCCGTTGACCCGCACTGCTCGAATTGACTTTCACGTTAGGAAGACGAGTTGTTACGCGTAAGGGGTGAAGTCCCCCGGTTTCCCCATCGATCACCTTGGGGGTTCGGCGAACATTAGGGGAATTCCCCCAAACCTGCCGGGGAATCGGTAACGAGAGCCCCCCAGCAACCGACAGGCTCGGTGGGCCGCCCGGCCTAACAGAGGGTTTTCAGACATATCGGACCAAGAGCTTTCGAGCGGCACGCGCAACACCCACCGCGTGTCCGGTAATGACAGGGGAACTCGAATGAGTCAGGGGCTGGCGCTCGGCATCACGGTCGGGTCGTCGAACACGGTTGCCGTGACAACTTCGGGGGGACAACACAAGCTCCATACCCGGCCCAGCACGCTGGGCGCGGAGACGGAGGTTCCGGAGAGTTTCCTGTCCCGGGTGGGGGATCCCGTGGACATCCGCACCCGTGACGGCTCCGTCGTCCGGGCCGCCGACCTGGTGGCGACCGCCATCGGCCGCGTGGTGACGGACATGGGCCCGGCGGGCGCCGCGGTCGCCTGCTACCCGGCCTGGTGGTCGCAGCACACCGTGGAAACGCAGCGGACCGCGCTGGACGAGGCCGGTCTGGGCGAGGTCGCCCTGGTCCCGGAACCGGCCGCGGCCATGCGCTGGCTACAGGACGTGCACGGCTCCAGCCGCGACGGCGCGATGGTGGTGTACGACCTCGGAGCCACCGGACTGACCGTCTCGGTGGCCCGCACGGGCGCCATGTCGGGCCTGCTCGGCGAACCGGTCCGCAGCACCGCGGTGGCGGGTTCGGAATTCGATCTGCTGACGATGAGATATGTCCTCGCGTATGCGGTCGGCGAAAAAGATTTCGATCCTTTCGACCCGGTAGTGGAACAAGAATTGGCGGCGCTCCGGGAACGCTGCAAAATTGCGAAAGAAACTCTCTCCACAAATACCGCCACCATGGTGCCGGTGCGTTTGCCCATGCTCGGCGTCGCCGATGTGCGACTGGTTCGCGACGATATCGAGGAGCTGCTGCGGGGTCCGCTCCTCGGTTCGACCGACCTGGTCCGCGAGGCGCTGCGCCGCGCGGGACTGAGCGCCGCTGACCTGGACGGCTTCCTGCTCACCGGCGGCGGCGCGAGCATCCCGCTGGTAACCGAGCTGCTGTCCACCGAGTTCGGCGTCCCGGTCGCGGCCGCCGCCGATCCGGCCCACCTGAGCGCGCACGGCGCGGCCCTGCTGGCCGCCGACCTGCTCGCCGACATCACCGAGACCGAAGCTCACCCGGCCATCGCGATCGGCGGCCCGACCTACGCCGAGGCCGACGGCAGCACCACGCTCGTTCCGCCCCGGACCATCGCGGGCGCGCCCCGCCGCATCGGCGGCGGCTCCTTACCCGAATCCGCCGACGCCGCCGGGCCGGCCACCGCAGGACCCGAGGAGACGACGGCGCCCGCCGCGGCTGCGCGTATTCCGCTGCTGCCCGAACTGCCCGTCGAGGAGCCCCGGAGCGGGTTCCGGCACTGGAAGCGGCTGGCCGTGTTCGGCGCGGCCGCCATCGCGGTGGCCGCGGTGGCGACCGGCACGCTGGCCATGGGCACCGGCGATCGGTCCACCCCCGCGAATCCCGCGGGGACACCGGCCCCTTCGACCTCCGCGGTGGCCCTGGACAAGGCCGCGCCGAACGGCGGGGTCACCCCCTCCGGCACGCCCGCCGCAGCCGTGCCGGGCAGTCCGATCGCCGCGGTGAACTCCCCGCAGCAGCCCGGCGCCACCCAGCCCGGCACACCGGCCTCCGGCGCCCCCGTGGGCGCTCCGGCCGCCCCGGTCGGACAGTCGGATACCCCTGCCCAGCAACAGAATCCGGCGCCGGAGCAGTCGCCGCAGACCCAGCAGGCGCAGCCGCAACCCGCGCCGCAGACCCAGCCGCAGCCCGCCCCGGCGCAGCAGCAGCCGCCGGTGCAGACCATGCAGCTGCCGCAGCCTCCCGTGCCCGCCCCCGTGCAGGTGCCGGCGCCCCAGCTCCCGACGGGAGCCTTGAACAACGCCGTCGACGGACTCGGGAAAATTCCCGGTACGCACGGCTGAGAGTTGGTTCCTCGTGACAGGCGTAACCCCAGTCGCGCTCGATTCACTTCCGGGCGCGCGAGAGATATTCCGGGACTTGGATTCCGGCGATTCCGGTGCGGTGCTGTACCTCATCCGCGGCCGTTCCGGCACCGGTAAGTCCACCCTGCTGGGCGCGATCCGGGCGCGGCTGCGCGCCCGCGGCGTCACGCTCACCGACCATCCGGCGCAGGCGCCGCGTCCCGGCGGCGCGGACACCGGCCGTCCCCGGACCGCCCTGGTCGTCGACGACGCGCACACCCTCGGCGCGGCCGAGTTCGATCTGCTCTGCGCCGCGGCCGAATCCGGGGAGTTCCCGGTCGTCATCGCGCTGCGCTCGCGGCCGCACGACGCCCGGCTGCGCGGACTCACCGATCTGGTGGCCCGCCGCGGCCGCGTGATCGATCTGCGCGCCCTGGGCGCGACCGAGATCGCCCCCTTCGCACGGGAATTGGGCATGATGGTGCCGCGCGGCCTGGCCCAGCACATCCATCGCCAGACCGGCGGCATCCACGGCGGCGTGGTGGCCGCTTTGACCGCCGCCTGCGCGACCCGCCTGGACGCGGGCGTGACAGCGGTCGATCAGGCGGTGACCGCGTGGGCCCGGACCCGGCTCGACGACTCCGACCCGGACCTGCTCGACGCCCTGGTGGTGGCCGCCATCGGCGCGGGCCTGGACACCGGCGAACTGACCGAGGTCCTCGACCTCTCCTCCGCCGACGCCCAGAGTCTGGTGGACCGGGCCCGGGGCAGCGCCCTGGTCACCGATGCCGATCTGCTGCTGACCCCCGCGGTCGCGCCGCTGCGCACCCTGGTCGGCGACCGCCGCTTCCTGACCGTCGCCCGCCGCCTGTTGCACGCCCGCCTGGATGCCGGACTGCTGCGCGATCACACCGCGCTGCTGCTCGCCGAATCGGGCGTCCGGGACGAGCGGCTGGCCGGATTCCTGTGCGCCGCAGCCGAACGCGCCGGTGACGAGGCGGTGCGCTACTACGCGTCCGCGGCCGCCGCCGGTGCGGATCCGGAAGGGCTGGCGGTGCGCTGGGCCGACGCGGCCGCGCGCAGCGGGGACGGCGACACCGCCCTGCGCCTGGCCGAACCGAGCCTGGCGAATCCGTCGATTCCGCTCGCCGATCTCGCCGTCGCGGTCCGCATCTGCGCGGGCGTCTGGACCCGGCGCGGTCTGGCCGACCGGGCGGCGCAGCTCTACACCTGGCTCGGTCCCGCCCGGGTGGGCGCGGACTGGGCGGTCGCGGCGACCGCGCTGTGCCTGGCCGGCGATGTTCGTGGCGCGCAGGCGCTCTCGGTCAATGCCGGGCAGTGGCCGCCCACCGAGGCCACCTCCCGGGCGGCGTCGATCGCGCACGCCCTGTCCGATTCGATCGGCGCCACCGGAACGCCCGCGGCCCAGCGCCCGGGTGCGACGCACAATGGCGCCGCCGGAACCTTCGGCGGTCGCGGCGGCAACGAGCAGGGCACTCCCGCACGGACTTACGGCAACGGACAGTCCGGTGCCGAACGCCCAGCGGCGTCCGGCGCGTTCAACTCCCCGACCGCCCGGGTCGCCGCACCCGGCGGCGTGGTCCGGCCGGCCATCGGCGACCGGACCCAGCCCGCGAACCCCGGCGTGCCGGTGCGATCCGCCGCGGGCCAGCCGAACAGCTTCGGCACCGTCACGGCCCCGACCGGCTTCACCGCGGAGATGCGGGCTGTTCCCCCTGCGACCCTCGCCGGGCAGCGGTTCGCCAATCCGGCGCAGGCTCGCCGCGGCGCGGCCGTCTCGGCGGCGTCGGCGCTGATCCACGCGGCGCACTCCGGTCCGGCCCCGGCCGACGACGGCGGCGATCGGTTCCTGCCGTGCTCGGCGGTGTCGATCGCGGTGCTGCTGTGCCTGAGCATGGGCGACCCCCGCCGCGCCGCCGACGCCCTGCGCGGCGCGGCCCCCACGCCGCAGAGCCTGGTGCTCGGTTCCTGGGTGGCCATGCTGGGTGGCGACGAGCAGTCGGCCGCCGCCCTGATGTCGGAAGTGCCGGTGGCGGAACTGGATCCGCGGGATCGCCTGCTCGCGCACGGCGTGATCGTCGGCCTCGCCCGCCGCAGCGGCGACCACGCCGCGCTGGCCCTGGCCTGGCAGCAGGCCTTTCCGCTGTTCGACGAGGTCGGGGCGGACCTGCTGGCACTGCTGCCCATCGGCGAACTGTGGCTGGCCGGAATCCGTTTACGCGACGAGGCCCGGATGACCGCCCTGGTGACCGGCGCCGACGAACTGCTGCGCCGCCTCGGCGAACCGCCGGTCTGGTCGAATGCCTTCCACTGGTACGCGATTCAGGCCGCCATCGCCCAGGAGAGCCCGGAAGCCCTGCTGCCGCACGCCCATCGGCTGAAGACGGCCGCCTCGGCGGGCGATCCGCAGGCCGCGGTACTGGCCGACGCGGGCCGCACCTGGGTGCTGGTGCTGCGCGGACAGGTGGTCCGGGATCGGGTCGAGGGCGCGGTGGCGCGACTGGCCGGGCTCGGCCTGCGCTGGGACGCGGCCCGGCTGGCCAGTGAGGCCGCGCTGGCGGCGAGCGACGCCGCCACCGCGACCGCCCTGCTGAAGCTGGCCCGCACGGTCCGTGCGCAGTCCCGGCCGCCGGAATCCCCGGTCCGGGTGCCCGAGGCCGCGGCCCCGCAGGCACGTCCGGAACCGGTCACCGATACCGTGCTGAGCGAACGCGAACGCGAGGTGGCCGAACTGGTGCTCCTGGGTTTGACGTACCGGGAGATCGGGGCCCGGCTCTACATCTCGGCCAAAACCGTGGAACATCACGTGGCCCGGATGAGACGCCGAATCGGTGCGGGGTCGCGTTCGGAGTTATTGTCAATGCTCCGCGCCATGGGTCACGGTTCACTCCTGGTCTGATCCGGGCGCGGAGAGACCGGACGCACCGAGTGAGGTAACGAGGATGGCCACTGGCGTGGGCCTGCGGATCGCGGACGACGAATCCGTCGTAGCCGTGGTGACTGGCGACGACGCCACGCTCCCGGTGCATTACACCGTGCGTGAATCGGTGCTGCACATGTCCGACGACGGGGACGCCGTGCTGGGCGGGGACGCGCCGGAGGGCTATTCGCACTCCATTCGCGGCTTCGTCGGCGCGGTCGGCGACCCGGCCGGGCTGGCGGTGGACGACGGCGAGGCGTACCGGGCCGAGGACCTGATGGCCACCGCGGTGTTCTGCCTGATCAGTCAGGCCGCCGAACACCTCAACGGGCCCGCCGAGTTCTATCTCGCGCACCCGACCGGCTGGACCGACCCGCACGTGCGCTCGCTGCGCGAGGCCCTGGACTACCTGGGCCTGAAGTCGGTGGTGCTGGTCAGTGAGCGCGACCTACCGCAGGCGGACGCGGAGACCGGCAAGACCCTCGCCTACAACGCGGCCCGTGCGGCCCTGGCGGCGGTGCTGTCCACTCCGGCCGGGCTGACCCCGCCCGATGCCACCGCGTCCGCCGTGAACGCCGCCGACGTCACCGATGTGCTGCCCGCGCTGAAGTCGTCCGAGCCGCTGGCGCAGGCCTATTCGGCCGCGGTCGCGGCGGTTCCGGCCGCCACCGCCGCCGAGCCGGTGGTCACTCGATCGATTCCGGCGGCCGCGGTCACCCACGCGCCGCGCGCCTCCCGGGGCCCGTACATCATCGCCGGGGCGGCCGCGCTGATCGGTTTGCTGCTCGTTGGCGTCGGAGTGGCGGCGGTGTTGCGCCAGGACGAGTCCACCCCGGGCCCGCCGCGCGGCGAGGTCCGCAACGAACCGGACGCCACCGCGGGGGTGGCCCCGCCGCTGCTACCGCCCACCGGTTCGCTGCACCCGACCGCGGCCGCGCCGGTCGATCCGGCCGACGCCCCGGTCACCACCGAGGCGCCGACCACGACGCCGCCGCCGACCACCACACCGGAGCCGACGACCACCCTGCCGCCGGTTCCGGCGACCACGGTGCCGAGTACCACCACCCGCCCGTATCCGCCGATTTATCAGAATCCGCCGTTACCGACATTCGGTCTGCCGCCGGCTCCGGTGCTGCAGGACCCGTGGGGACAGAGTCAGCGTTGATTTCGTAGCGACCATCCGAGGTTTGTGCCCTAAAGTGGTGCGCTGACCGACCTTCCGGAAGGTAACCCGGAACCTTTCCCCGCCGAAGCCGGTCTGCTGGTGCACTACGAAGGGACTCCATGCGCAAGTTCATGGCGCGCCGCGCCACGGTCCGAGCAGCCACCGTCGCCGTTGCCTCGACCGTTCTTCTCGGGCCCCTTCTGAGCAGCGCCACGGCCGATCCGGTCTCCCCGGATCAGCTTGCCGCCGAGAGCCTTCCGGCCGAACTGGTGACCGCTATCCAGCGCGATCTGAAGATGACTCCGGCCGAATACCTGGACCGCGCGGCCAAGGCCCAGCAGTTGCGGGACTACGCCAGCGAATTCCGCACCCAGCGCCCCGACGATTTCGCGGGCGCCTGGATCGGGACCGACGGCAAGCCGGTGCTGGCCGTCACCTCCCTCGACGCCGCCAAGGTCGCCGCGGCCGCCGGGTACCAGACCCGGCTGGCCCCGATCAGCGCGGACGGCCTGGAGAACTCGGTCGATCAGCTGAACCAGTGGATCACCACGCTGCCGCGGGAGATCTCGGGCGCGATCAATTCGGTGGCCATCGACTTCCTCAACAGCCAGCTGGTGCTCAGCGTCGCCAACACCCCCGGCGGCCATTTGCTGAACCTGCCCACGCTGATCGCCAATATCAAGGTGATCCTGTCGCCGAACTCCGGCGGCCCGGTGGAGCGGCGGCCGATGGGCGGCGACACCTACATCACCGCGCCGACTCCGCTCGACACCTCGCTGCACGGCGTGGATGTGTGTTCGTTCGGATTCAACAGCGTCGATTCCGCGGGCAATGCGCTGAACATCAGCGCGGGGCATTGCAATCCGAATGTGGACAAGGGCACCGGCGCCGAGGTGTACCTGCCGAATGTAAAAAACCTGTTGTCCAGTCCGAAGGTCGGCACTTTCGTCACCTCGAACCTGGGCGGTAGTAGCGCACTGGACTATTCGGTCATCAAGCTCAATGACGACGCGGTGAAGGCGGGCATGGATCAGCCGTCGGTGCGCGGCGCCAACGGCACCACCCTCACCATTACCGGTGTGGCCGACCCGATCACGGGCGCGCCGGTCTGCAAGTCGGGCCAGTCGTCCACGTTCACCTGCGGTTTCGTGGTGGCGGACCGGGTCGAGACCCAGCTCTACACCACCGAGGGCAATTCGAAGACGATCCGCGGCTTCGCCTCCAGCGCCTGCACCCTGGGCGGTGACAGCGGCGGCGCCATCGTCACCGGCACCCTGGCGCTGGGCATTACCAGCGGCTCCAACGCGGCGGACGCGCCGAACTGCAACGAGGCCAACACGCAGCTCGCGCAGTACGGCGGCACCGCGTCGCTGGGCATCCCGCTGCGGCCGATTCTGAACGAAATCGACGCCAATTCGGGCGGCGGCGTCGGCAGTGGAATTCAGGTGCGGACTCGCTCGCACACGTGAGTGATTCACTCCGTGCGTCGATTCCCGCCGAGTGACGGATTCGCGGCCCGGTGCGCCGGGCCGCGAAAATCGGACATCCCCCGCATTGGAGGGTCAATCTCCCATGCCTGCCGTTTGCTCTGCGAATACCGAAACGTCACCTGGCAATAAGTAGGCATAACGGTCCGGACACCATATAGTCGGGGCCATGCTCCTGCCACGTATGCGCGCCTCCATGCTTGCCGCGGGCCGACGCCCGCGGTCCCTTGTCCGAACTGCGGCGATCGCGGCCACCGCGGTTCTCGTCGCCGGACCCTTGGCGGCGAGCGCGCACGCGGAGCCCGAGACCCCCGCGACCCCGAATCTGCCGGCCGAGCTGATCAACGCGATCACCCGCGACCTCAAGATCTCCCCGCAGGACTACCTGAACCGCGCCGACGTCGCGCAGAAGGTGGCCACCTTCGCCACCACCGCGCAGCGCCAGTTCCCGGATGTCTTCGGTGGCGCCTGGCTGGACGAGACCGGCAAGGCGATCGTGGCGCTCGCCCCCGGCGACGCGCACGAGCAGGCCCGCAAGGCCGTGCAGGACGCCGGTTTCACCGCCAAGGACGTCTCCAAGAGCGAGACCACCCTGCGCGGCGAGAAGAACGCCTTCCAGCAGTGGCTCAAGGACCAGCCGGAGTCGGTGTCCAAGTCGATCCGTGGCGTGGCCGTCGACACCCTGAACAACAGCATCGCGGTCCGCGTGGACAAGGCCGGCCTCCCGCTGCCCGGTTTCGTGGACCCGGCGCGCGTCATCGTCATGGCCGCCCCGCCGGTCGGCGGCGAGGGCCAGGACGTCCCGAAGGCCGCGGAGATCGCCGGAGCCGGCCCGCGCGCCATGGCCGCCGGTGACGCCTTCGCCTCGGTGGCCGGCCGCATGTCGCTGCGCTGCTCGCTGGGCTTCAACGGCGTGGACGGCAACGGCAACGTCGTCAACATCACCGCGGGCCACTGCAACCCGAACATCCCCGCCACCGGCGGCGCCAACTCCCCCGGCGTGTTCCAGCTGGTCGGCGAGAGCCTGGGCCCGCAGATGGGCTCGTTCCAGAAGTCGGTGCTGGGCAACCAGGACTACTCGATCGTCGGCATCAACGACCAGTTCCGGGACAGCTTCTCCAACCCGCTGGTGAGCGTCCCGAACGCGGCCCCGATCACCGTCACCGGTGTGGCCGTCCCGGTGGTGGGCGCTCCGGTCTGCAAGTCGGGCGCGCGCGCCGGCTTCAGTTGCGGCGTGGTGAACGCCGTCGACCAGACCGTCCAGGTCGGCGACCGCCTGCTCACCCAGTCGTTCTCCTCGAATATCTGCGCCCTGCCCGGTGATTCGGGCGGCCCGCTGGTGACCGGCACCCTGGCCCTGGGCATCTCCAGCGCCTCCTCGGTCGCCGACTACCCGATCTGCGAGATCCCGAACCTGATCGGTCTGATCACCGGCAACACCCCGCAGCTGTTCGCGCAGCCGATCAGCACGGTGCTCTCCGACAACCCGGGTCTGCGGGTACGCACCAGCTAGGCACAGCATCCTCGGAAAGGCCGGTAGCTCAACCGCTACCGGCCTTTTCGCTTTCCCGGGTACATCTACCTACGCCATGAGGGTGTGCAGCACTGAAAGTTCGCGGCCCGTCTCGTTCTGGACTGAGTGGAGCGGGGGAGCGAAGCGGAGGAGCGGAGGGAGGGAAGAACGAGACCTCCAGGGCCGCGAACCCGCCCGTAGCGAAGCGGAGGGCAGATAATAGAGCCTATGTGTTTGGCGTTGCTCGGCTGGCGGGCCCATCCGGACTACCGGTTGATCCTGGCCGCCAATCGGGACGAGTTCTTCACCCGCCCAACGGAATCGCTGCGCCGCTGGGACGAGGTGCCGGGCCTGCTCGCGGGCCGGGATCAGGGTGCGACCGGCCCGGTGCCCGGCACCTGGCTGGGCGTGCTGCCCGACCGGCACCGCTTCGCCACGGTCACCAATGTGCGGCTACCCGGCGAGTTCCGCACCGACGTCCGCTCCCGCGGCGCGCTGCTGATGGACTTCCTGCGCGGTGACCCGGTTCCGGAGAAGTTCGTGCGCGGCATCGCCGCCGCCCCCGACGACTACAACGGTTTCAATCTGCTGGTCTCGGATCTGGAAACGCTGTGGTGGCACAGCAATCGGAGCGAGGGCGGCCCCCGGGAACTGCCGCCCGGTTTCCACGGCGTCTCCAACAACGCACTGGTCGGTTCGCTGACACCGGACGGCACGGTCGTCACCGACACCGACGCCCCCGTGTGGCCGAAGGTCCGCAATGGCGTGCGCGCGCTGGCCGCGGTGCCGCCGGGCGACGTCGCGGGCTACCTCGGGGTGCTGGCCGACCGCACCGCGGCCCCCGCCGCCGAACTGCCCCGCACCGGCCTCGACCGGCTCACCGAACGCTCGGCTTCGGCACGTTTCGTCAACCATCCGGTGCACGGAACCCGGTGCAGCACAGTCCTTCTGGTGCGCGAGGACGGCCGCTACGTGATGACCGAGCGCACCTTCGCCCGGTTCGGCCGGCGCCGCGACACCGTGGTGTTCGAGGGCCGAATGGACCTCCCCGCCTAAAAAAACACCAGGCCCGCCTCCAACGAGCGAGGCGGGCCTGGTGTTCGAACCTGCCGGGGCGATGCCCCGGCGACGTCACTAGTTCGGGGTGACCTGCTGCTGCTGAGCGGCGGGAGCCCACTTGGTGGTGCCGTCCGGCGCCTGCATGGTGTTCAGCAGGTCGATACCGGCCGCGACCAGGGTCGGGCCACCCGCGGCGATGGTGCCGAGGATGCCGCCGATGCCGGCGCCCGCGACCAGACCCGGCACGCAGCCGGCGACGATGGTCACAACGCAGCCGATGATCGCGCCGAGGGCGGTGCCCACGAAGCTGCCGATGCCCAGCGCGAGGCTGAACTGGGTGGAGAAGTAGCTCATCGCCTTCTGGTTCTCGTCAGAGGAGGCGATCGGCTTGGCGGAGGCGACCGGCGCGGCGGCCAGCACCTGGGTGCCGGGGTTGAAGTCGGCCGGCTTCTCCGGAACGACCTCGAGCACCTTGCCGTCTTCCTTGACCTCGGACTTGACCGGGATCTGGGTGCCCGCCGCGGTGTAGGACAGCGGGAACGAGATCACGACCGCGCCCTGCTGGTCCTTGACGTTGACCACGGTCTGCTTCGGGTCCTCGGGCGTCGCGCCGTCCTGCTGCGCGAGTTCGAAGGTGCCGTTCTTCAGGGTGGACACGATCGTCTTGCCGTCGACCAGCTTGGTGGAGTAGTTGATTCCAGCAGGCTGTGCGGGAGCGTTGTCGGCGTGGGCGGTCGTCATCCCGATGGTCATTGCGCCGATGACCAGGGCAGCAGCCGCAGTGGTACTGCGAAGCTTCATTGGGTTGGTTTCCATTCCGTCATCAGGTATCCGCTGTGCGCTCTTCGCCACGCGAGGCCCGGCTTCCCTCGGGCCATGCCTCTACGCGCTAGGACGAGTCCTCCCCGAGCATGTGAAGACGCGCACAGCTGTCGGACAGCGTGAGCCTAGTCGATCACATTACGATTTGCGAGATCGGTTTCTTTCTGCACGCCACCATGTTTGGAAGTAAGCCTGCCCTTGGTTAAGGGCGCGATTTGCCGGGATTTACGGTGTGGGAAACCCTGGACAACTAAGTTACCGGCGGGTAACTTACCGTCCATTAGGATACGAGCAACTCGAGGCGTACCAGGCTGCCTCGCGAAACGCTCGTAGAACCGTAAGAGAGGTCGCGACATGAATGCCCTGACAGTGACACTGGGCACGATTGGGGCGGTGTTCACAGTCTTCTGTTGGGCATCGTTCATCGGAGGCACACGAAAAATCGTGCGCACCGTGATGGTCGGGCAGTCCGCACCTGATCGGTGGCGGCCGTTCATCCCCCGCTTCAAGACCATGCTCGTGGAGTTCCTCGCGCATACGCGCATGAACAAATTCCGCACGGTCGGCTGGGCGCACTGGCTCGTCATGATCGGCTTCCTCGCCGGCATGATCCTGTGGTTCGAGGCCTACGGCCAGACCTTCGACGGCGAGTTCCACTGGCCGATCATCGGCGGCTGGGGCATCTACCACCTGGTCGATGAAATCCTCGGCCTCGGAACGGTTATCGGCATCGTGGTGCTGATCGTCATCCGCCAGCTGAACCACCCGCGGGTGCCCGCGCGACTGTCCCGCTTCAGTGGTTCGAAGTTCGCGCCCGCGTATGTGATCGAGTCCATCGTCCTCGTCGAGGGCCTCGGCATGGTCTTCGTGAAGGCCGGCAAGATCGCGACCTACGGCGAATCTCACACCTGGAGCGACTTCTTCACCGAGCAGGTCGCCCAGCTGCTGCCTGCCAGCCCGACCATGGTGTCGATCTTCGCGTTCATCAAGCTCTGCTCCGGCGCGCTGTTCCTGCTGCTAGTCGGCCGCAGCGTCACCTGGGGTGTCGCCTGGCACCGTTTCGCCGCGTTCCCGAACATCTACTTCAAGCGTGAGGCCGACGGCGACGTCGCCCTGGGCGCGGCCAAGCCGATGATGTCGGGCGGCAAGGCGATCGAGATGGAGACCGCCGATCCGGACAACGACACCTTCGGTGTCGGCAAGTTCGAGGACTTCTCCTGGAAGGACATCCTCGACGTCACCACCTGTACCGAGTGTGGCCGCTGCCAGTCGCAGTGCCCGGCCTGGAACACGGGCAAGCCGCTCTCGCCGAAGCTGCTGATCATGTCGCTGCGCGACCACGGTTACGCCAAGGCCCCGTACCTGCTGGCCGGTGGCCGCAAGGACATGGGCGGCGACGAGATCGGTCTGGTCGACGCCGAGGGCAAGCCGAACGAGCGCGCGCTGGCGCAGATCTCGGAGGCGGCCCGCGCCGAGGCGGAGCGTCCGCTGGTCGGCGGTGAGGACGTCAACGGCATCATCGATCCCGAGGTGCTGTGGTCCTGCACCACCTGTGGCGCCTGCGTCGAGCAGTGCCCGGTGGACATCGAGCACGTCGACCACATCATCGACATGCGCCGCTACCAGGTGCTGATCGAGTCGGAGTTCCCCTCCGAGCTGGCCGGTCTGTTCAAGAACCTGGAGAACAAGGGCAACCCCTGGGGTCAGAACTCCAAGGACCGCCTGAACTGGATCTCCGAGGTCGACTTCGAGGTTCCGGTCTTCGGTAAGGACGCCGACAGCTTCGACGGCTACGAGTACCTGTTCTGGGTCGGTTGCGCCGGCGCCTACGAGGACCGCGCCAAGAAGACCACCAAGGCCGTCGCCGAGCTGCTGGCCACCGCGGGCACCAAGTTCATGGTGCTCGGCCAGGAGGAGACCTGCACCGGTGACTCGGCTCGCCGTGCGGGCAACGAGTTCCTGTTCCAGCAGCTGGCCATGCAGAACATCGAGCTGCTGAACTCGGTGTTCGAGGGTGTCGAGCAGGCCAAGAAGAAGATCGTCGTCACCTGTGCGCACTGCTTCAACGCGCTCAACAACGAGTACCCGCAGGTGGGCGGCACCTACGAGGTCGTGCACCACACCCAGCTGCTGAACCGCCTGGTGCGCGGCAAGCAGCTGGTGCCGGTGTCGCCGGTCGCGCAGAACGTGACCTACCACGACCCCTGCTACCTGGGCCGGCACAACAAGATCTACAACGCGCCGCGTGAGCTCATGGAGGCCTCGGGCTCGACCCTGGTCGAAATGCCGCGTCACGCCGAACGTTCCATGTGCTGTGGCGCCGGTGGCGCGCGCATGTGGATGGAAGAGCAGCTCGGCAAGCGCATCAATATCGACCGGGTCGACGAGGCGCTGGACACCCTGAAGGGCGGCAACGAGCCGTCCATGATCGCCACCGGCTGCCCGTTCTGCCGCGTCATGCTGACCG
The DNA here is from genome assembly GCF_040630175.1 of Nocardia sp. NPDC005825. Classification (NCBI taxonomy): domain Bacteria; kingdom Bacillati; phylum Actinomycetota; class Actinomycetes; order Mycobacteriales; family Nocardiaceae; genus Nocardia; species Nocardia sp. NPDC005825. The sequence goes on along the minus strand of NZ_JBEXXC010000011.1, from coordinate 70,377 downwards.
ACGGCGTCACCGCCCGCAAGGACGGCGGCGAGGTCGGCCAGGGCGTCGAGGTCGTCGATGTCGCGCAGCTCATGCTGCAGTCCATCAACCGTGTGGACGCCGCGATCCTGACCGAGAACCTGAAGGTCGTCCAGCAGCCCAAGGCCGCCCCCGAGCCGGAGCCCGCTCCGGAACCGGTCAAGGCCGAGGCCGCGGTCGCCGAAGCCCCCGCCGAGGCCGCCCCGAAGGCCGCTCCGGCCGGTGGCGGACTGGGTATGAAGGGTGGCCTGAAGCCGCCGGGCGGCGGTAAGGGCCTGGCCATGAAGGGCGGGCTCAAGGCTCCGGGCGCGAAGACCGAGGCTCCGGCCGCCGAAGCCGCTCCGGCGGCCGAGGAGACCGCCGCCCCGGCTCCGGCCAAGGGTCTCGCCATGAAGGGCGGCCTGAAGGCCCCCGGTGGCAAGGGTCTGGCCATGAAGGGCGCGGCCAAGGCGCCCGGCGCGAAGGCCGAAACCGCGTCCGCCGCTGCGGCTCCGGCCGAGGCCGCCGCCGCTCCGGAGGCTCCGGCCGCGAAGCCGGGCGGGCTCGCCATGAAGGGTGGCCTGAAGGCTCCCGGCGGCAAGGGCCTGCAGATGAAGGGCGCCGCCAAGGCTCCGGGCGCCAAGCCCGCCGCCGAGGCCGCTCCCGCCGAGGCTCCCGCGGCCACCGCTCCGGCTCCGGCCGCCGAGGCTCCCGCCGCTGCGGCCGCTGCCCCGGCCGCGGAGGCCAAGCCGTCCATCGCGCCCAAGGGTCTGGCCATGAAGTCGGGTCTGAAGCGCCCCGGCCCGAAGGCTCCGGGCGCCGCGGCTCCGGCTGCCGCGCCGGCGCCGGAAGCGCCTGCGGCTCCGGCCGATTCGGCTCCGGTCGCCGCTCCGGCCCCCGTGGCCGAGCCCGCCGCCCCGGCCGAACCGGCCGTGTCGGAGAGCAACGGCACTTCGGAGGCCAATGGCACGTCGGAAGGCAATGGGGTGACCCCGCCCGCCGCGAAGCCGGGTGGTCTCGGCTTCAAGTCGGGCATGAAGGCTCCGGGCCGGAAGAACTAGGCTCCGGCCCGAAACACCGGGCTGCCGAACCTGATTGACCAGGGCGGCGCTACCGAATCGGTAGCGCCGCCCTCGTCGTTTCCGGTCACCGGTGTGGCCCGGTTCACGAGGCGTTCACCGCCCAGCGGCTAATCTCGGGCAACAAACTCGGCGGGAGTTCGCCATACTGCAAGGTATGACGGATGCGCGGGCGGTGCGGGTCGAGATCGGGGTGGAGTCTCTGGACGGGGTCCGGATCGCCGAACAGGCGGGGGCGGCGCGCGTGGAGTTGTGTTCGGGCCTGACGGTCGGCGGGCTCACGCCGGGTCCCGCGCTCATCGAGGCGGCCGTGGCCGCGGCCGGGCACACCCAGGTGCACGTGCTGATCCGGCCGCGCCCCGGCGATTTCCGCTACACCCCCGACGAGGTGGCGCTCATGCGCGCCGACGTCGAGCGAGTCCGCGCGGCGGGCGCGCACGGCGTGGTGGTCGGCGTGCTCGACGAGGACGGCCACGTCGATCCGGCCGCCAATACCGAACTACTGGCCGCCGCCGACGAGCTGGAGGTCACCTTCCACCGGGCGTTCGATGTGTGCGCCGATCCCTACGCGGGTTTCGACCAACTGCTGGAACTGGGTTTCACCCGACTGCTCACCTCCGGCCGACAGGAGTCGGTGCTGGACGGCGCGTCCCTGATCGCGCGCATGGTGAGCCTGTCCGACGGCCGCATCGACGTGATGGCCTGCGGCGGCCTGCGCGCCGACAATGCCCGGCGGGTGATCGAGCTGACCGGCACGCGGGATCTGCATGCGGCCGTGCGTATTCCGGTGCCCGGCCGCCCGCAGCCCGACACCGAGGTCAGCTTCGCCGAGTTCGGTGTGCCGAGCGGTTTCGACCATTTCGCCACGGACGCCGACGGTGTCGCGGCGTTGTGCGAGGCGGCGCGAACGGCCGTCTGACCGGACGCGAACTCCACTGCGATCCAACAAGTTTGCTGTGATACCCCTGAAGTTTGCTGCGCAAACGGATAATTCGGTCATCTGAGCTAGGACGCTTGACCAAAGCGTTGCCGGGTCATATCTTTTTGAGCACGCTCTTGCTACAAAGTGGTCTGGATCACATCACAGATCCGTCACGGGACAGCACGCCGGCCTCCGCTGCCCCACTCTCTCCAGGAGTTTCACGTTGATAGCTAGAAGAAGTCTGTCCCTGCTCGGGGCCGCCGGCATCGCACCGCTGCTCGTCGCCCTCCTCCCCGCCGCCTCGGCGAGCGCCCACGGCTATGTGGCGTCACCGCTCAGTCGCCAGGCCCAGTGCGCGAAAGGTCTATTGCCCTGCGGCGACATCCAATACGAGCCGCAGAGCGTGGAAGCGCCCAAGGGCTCGGACAAGTGCAGCGGCGGCAACTCCCGCTTCCCGGAACTGGATGACGACAGCAAGCCGTGGAAGGTGCAATCCGTCGGCGGCACAGTGACTTTCACCTGGACGTTCACCGCCCTGCACCGCACCCTGAACTGGGAGTACTTCATCGGCGGCACCCGGGTCGCGGTCTTCGACGGCGGCAACAATCCCCCGCCCCAGGACGGCGTCAGCCACACCGTGGACCTGAGCAAGTACAGCGGCCGCCAGAAACTGCTGGCCGTCTGGAACATCGGCGACACCGTCAACGCCTTCTACTCCTGCGTCGACCTCCAGATCGGGAGCGGTGGCGGAACACCCACCACCACAAAGCCTCCCGCCACCACGACCACCACCCCGCCCACGAAACCGCCGACCACGACGCCTCCGGCCACCACCACGACGGCGCCGACCACGACGCACAGTCACCAGCCGCCGCCCAGCACCACCCACAGCCACCAGCCCCCGGCCACCACCACGGCACAGCCGAGCGCGGGCGCGTGGACGGTCGGCGACCGCTACGCGGTGGGCGACGTCGTCACCTACAACGGCAAGCGTTACCGCTGCCTGCAGGCGCACACCGTGTACGACCCGGGCTGGACGCCGACCGCCGCGCCCGCCCTCTGGCAGGCGCTCTAGAACCCCCGCGCCGCGAGTGAGGGGTTCGGTGACCGCCGAATCCGAACCCGGAGAGGACTCGCGAAACGGGAGAGGGGCGTGTTTCCGCGGAAACACGCCCCTCGCACTGTCTTTCGTCGATAGACCGTTCGATCAGGAATCGGGCCGCGAATGCCGCCCGCCACGCGGCGGTTCGGGCGGCGGCCCCGGGTGCCGCGCACCCGGCTCCGACCACGGCTCGTCGGGATGGAACCAGGACGACGTGGTGTACCGCGGCTCCTGCGGCGGCGCCCCACCGTCGATCCACGACTGCTGCTGCGGCGGCGCGGGCTCGACCGGAGTCGGACCCGGCTGCACCACACTGGTTCTCGGCACCGTCGGTTCCCCGTTCCCGGACTCGGAGGGCGCCGGGCGCGGCTCCGGCTGCGGCCCGGTGCGCGGGTTGTCGGTATCCGGTCCGAGCCGCACCACGAACTGCGAACCCGAGCGCGGCGCGTTCGGATCGCCGCCGCGCCGCGCCGCGGGCTGACCTCCGGTGCGCGGACCGCCTGCCGGTCCGCCGGGGCGCCGCGGCGTATTCCGTTGCGGCCCACCACTCCGCGGCCGATTGCCGCCCGTGGCCGCGACCGCGCGCGCCGTGCCCGGCGGCCGCGCCAGCAGCACCGCGATGGCGGTGGTCAGCGGCACCGACAGCGCCAGCGCGATACCGCCGACCGCGGAGCGCGCGATCTCGATGCCCACCGCGTCGCCGGTCAGCACGTCGCGCATGGACCGCCCCGCCACGCTGAACAGCATCAGCAGCGGCAGCGCGCCGCCGGCGTAGGCGAGCACCAGGGTGTAGACGGTACTGGCGATGTGGTCGCGTCCGACCCGCATGGCGGCCGCGAAAATCCCGCGCCGCGTGGACTTCTCGTCCAGCGCCGCCAATTCGAAGGCCGCGGACGCCTGGGTGATGGTGACGTCGTTGAGCACACCCAGCGAGCCGATGATGAACCCGGCGAGCAGCAGCCCGGTGATGCTCACATGCTGCAGATAGGTGGCGACATTGGTGTTCTGCTCTTCGGAGAACCCGGTCAGGTGGGTGATCTTCAGTGCGGCCCAGGACAATACGGCCGCCAGCACCATCGCCGACAGCGTGCCCAGCAGCGCCGAGCTGGTGCGCAGATTCACCCCGTGCGCGAGATACAGCACCGCGTACAGGATCACCGCGCCCGCGACGAGTGCCGTGGGGATGGCGGGTTTTCCGTCCAGCAGCGCGGGCAGCAGGAATACCACCAGGACGCCGAACGCGACCACGAGTCCGAGCAGCGCCCGCAGCCCGCGCCACCGCGCGACCGCGATGATGACGACGGCGAACACGATGCCGATGATGGTCAGCGGCAGTCCGCGCGCGTAGTCGTCGAAGGAGTAGGTGGTGACCAGGCTGGGGTCGGCCTTGGGATCCGCCTTCGGATCCACTTGGCGCACGATGCGGATCTTGTCGCCGGCGCGCAGATCGGGTTGCCCGGGCCCGGGCGCGATCTCGAAGAGCGTCTTCTCCCCCTGGCTGGGCCCGGAGTCGATGGTGACGATGCTGCGCTGGCAGGAGTAGCCGTTGGCGCGCGGGGCCTGCGGTTCGTCGCTGAAGACGCGGCCGTTGGAGGGGCTGCCGCAGGGGCCGATGTCCTGCTTGATCACCGTGCCGGCCTCGGTCTGCACCGCGCCGCCGCCGCCGTTCTGCATGGGCAGGGGGATGTCGATGTGCTGAGCGCTGGGCCAGAGCCAGATCAACCCGGCCACGACCGCCACGCCGATCAACGCGAGCAGTCCGATCACGACCTTGGCCGCATTGGCTCCGATCGCGATGGGTCCCGAGTGGTCGTGATGGTGGTGATGGTGATCGCTCACGCGGAGAGCCTAAACGAAAACGATTTTTGACATGCTGAGAGGTCTCGGCATTTTGCCAGGTGAGGCGGTCGCGATCGCGAGAATTTTTTAGGGGGCGGCGGAGAGCAGGGGGATGTCTCCGCCGCCCGGGGTCAGCGGCCCAGGGGGGGTAGGCCGACTAACCAGGGCCGGACGGCCCAGGGGGGGTAGGCGGTCCGGCCGGGCACTCGAAGTGCCGAGGACCACTGTACACAAAAGACGGTTCTTTGCGCTAGCTAAGTCTCTAAAAACCCAACTTTTTCGTACCAGCGGTTTGTTTTAGCCAGAGTCTCACCTACGCCACACCCCGCGAGGGAGGGTGTCCGTTCCTGGACAAAACCGTATAGGCGCAGGTCGAGAGGGCTCACGGGATTCCCCATGAACCCTACCGGTAGCTATTTCCGCCCGGAAGTTATTGGCGGTAGCTGGACAGGAAGTTGCCGAATCGTTCGATCGCGACCGACAGATCCCGCGCCCACGGCAGCGTCACGATGCGCAGGTGGTCGTGATGCGGCCAGTTGAAGCCGGTGCCCTGCACCATCAGGATCTTCTCCTGCAGCAGCAGATCCAGCACCAGCTTCGAATCGTCGTGGATCTCATGGACTTCCGGATCCAGCCGCGGGAACGCGTACAACGCGCCCTCCGGCTTCACACACGACACACCCGGAATCGTGTTCAGCTTCTGCCAGGCCACATCCCGCTGCTCGAGCAGCCGCCCGCCCGGCAGCACCAGATCGTCGATGCTCTGATGTCCGCCCAGCGCCACCTGAATGGCATGCTGCGCGGGCACATTCGGACACAGGCGGGTGGAGGCCAGCAGGTCGATGCCCTCCAGGAAGCCGCCCGCGTGATCCTTCGGACCGGTGATGACCAGCCAGCCCGAGCGGTAACCCGCCACCCGATAGGCCTTGGACAGGCCGTTGAAGGTGAGGCACAGCAGGTCGGGGGCCAGCGTGGCCAGCGACACGTGCTTGGCGTCGTCGTAGAGGATCTTGTCGTAGATCTCGTCGGCCAGCAGCAGCAGCTGATGCTTGCGGGCCAGGTCCACCACCTGCTGCAGCACCTCGGCGGAGTACACCGCGCCGGTGGGGTTGTTCGGGTTGATCACGACAATCGCCTTGGTCTTGTCGGTGATCTTGGATTCCATGTCGGCGATGTCGGGCTGCCAGCCGTTGGACTCGTCGCACAGGTAGTGCACCGGGGTGCCGCCCGCCAGCGAGGTCATCGCCGTCCACAGCGGATAGTCCGGCGCGGGGATGAGCACCTCGTCGCCATTGTCGAGCAGCGCCTGCATGACGATGGTGATCAGCTCGGAGACGCCATTGCCCAGGTAGACGTCATCCACATCGAATTCCGGGAAGCCCGGCACCACCTCGTAGCGGGTGAAGATGGCCCGGCGCGCCGACAGGATGCCCTTCGACTCGCTGTAGCCCTGCGCGTACGGCAGCGCCGCGATCATGTCGCGCATGATCACGTCGGGCGCGTCGAACCCGAACGGCGCGGGATTGCCGATGTTCAGCTTGAGGATGCGATGGCCCTCGGCCTCCAACCGCGCCGCATGCGCGTGTACCGGCCCCCGGATCTCATAGAGAACGTTCTGGAGCTTGGTGGACTGCTCCAGCATGCGCGGGGACCGATGCGGTAGGTGACTCTGAGGGCTCACGCTAGTAATGGTGCCATTAGCCCGCAACCAGCTTTTTTCACCGCGAGGTATCGGGCGGCAACACGCTGCGGGCGGCGGTGGAGCCGCAGAACTCCTCGATTCGCTCGTCCAGGTCTTGGGCTTCGCCCGCCGCGCGGAACTCGGGACTGGCGAGGCGCTGACGGAGAACGGACAGGCGTTCCTCCAATTGGGCGATGCGTTTGTCCTCGTCCAGCTCGAGCACCGGTTCGAGGGCCGCCGCCGCCCCGTCGAGGCTGCCGTTGATCAGGTGGGCGGCGGCGTTGTCGACCCGGGCGAGTGATTCCGCGCCGTAGGAGCGCTTGTCGGTGGGGCCGTTCACGTACAGGTCGATGGCGCGGCGGGTGGCGTCCAGCGCGGGTTCGGCCTGGCCGAGGTGGATGTAGGTGGCGCCCGCGTAGTAGTGGCTCTTGGGCTGGTCGAAGCCGAAGACGCCGCCGACGTCGTCGTGCAGGGTGTCGCTGGATTCGCCGTCGCGGGCCTCGTCGGCGGCGCGGATGCAGCGTTCGGTGTCGGCGGCGCTGCCCAGCCGCGACCAGATGCGGGCCTCGATGTTCAGCAGCCGCACCTTCGAGGTCGCGGATTCGGTGTAGCGCTGGCCGCTCTGGGCCAGCAGCACCGCGCGGCGCGGGCGTTCGGAGCGATACTCGATGAGCGCCTGCATACCGCGGGTCCAGGCGCGCAGCGGATTGTGCTCGCACAGCTCGGCGTAAGCCCATGCGGCCCTGGCCTGTTCACCGGCCGCGTCGAAATAGCCCAGATCCGTGCTGGCATTCGCCAGCAGACCGGACAAAGTGCCCGCCAACAGATACAGATGCGCCGTATCCGACGGCCGCTGATGGCCTTCCAGCAACCGGTACACGCGCCGCCGGACCCGCAACATCTCCACCATCATCGGCACCGGAGGCATGTGCACGTAGTCGTTGGCGATGCGCGTGACATCGGCATCGAGCTGTTCCAGCAGGGTGGCACCCACATTGGTGCCCTCGGCCCGGCCGGCGTGCTCGCTGGCTTCATGGGCAGCCGCCATGATCAAGTCCCTCTCCGAAATCGCCGCTAACGCATCGCCCCTCATCGCACCCGTGTCGACGAGTGCCAGCAGTTCCGCGTCGCTGGAATAACTGGCCTGCGCCGGCATGCCGCTCCACAGCTCGGAACCGCCTTGGCGCACATCGAAACCGGGAACGGCGGGGCCACTCGAGGGCTGGTCGATCAAGGCCGCGAACCGTGCCCGCACCACATCGTCGGACCTGGCAAGGGAGGTATCGAGGGCGGCCTGATTGATGGGGCGGGGATGCACCCGATCGCCCCCGGCCTCCCACTTCGAGACCAGTCGTTCGTGTACGCCCAGGTGGGCGGCGAACTCCCGGATACTCATGCGTTTGGCATCACGGAGGGCACGGGCCTCTTTGCCTGACCAGTGCCGTACCACGGTGCCATCCCTTCCGAACGAACTCCGAACTCCAGGGTACGAGCGGAAAGTGGCCGCGGCCACAGCCGAAACCTAGCTGGTACCAGGCTTTATACGTAGCCGCGACAGTGGCGGCGGAAAGGCAGTGGAAGGCGGGTGTGCGGGCATTTTCCTATCCGCCTCCGGCGCGCGACCCTGGTGACCAGGGGAAGGAGGCGGGGAAGTGAACGCGGACAAGCTCCGAACAGTCGACGACTGGGTTTCCTACTACCGGCACGAGTTCGGGCTGCCGGTCACCGAGCGCGGCGGATTCGTCATGCTCCCCGTCACCACGCAGGTCGCGGTCGTGCACCTACCGGTCGCCCGAGCCGAAAAGGTCCGCAGCGCACTGCAACTGCGCCGGACCGACGGCCCCATGCTGGCACGCCAGATTCGCTGGAGCTTTCTGGCCGAACCGGATTCACGCCCCGGCGCCCAGATCATGGAGGTCCTGGACCGCCTCGACATCGGCATTCCGACGATCGGCAGCGCGGTCATGCTCCCCACCGGCCTCGGCCGCTGGACCCGCGAGGGCTGCCACTGGGTGCGCCCGCCCACCCGAGACTCCAAACTCCCACCCCTGTCGGCGATCATCACGACAGCTCTGGCGGTGGGACCGGGAAGCGAGGATTGAACGCAGCCTTCCTCGCACCGGCGCGATCCGCGCCGGAACCACCGGGTCCGCCCCTTCTTGGCAGTCGACGGGGCGGACTCGGCGTGTCAGCGCGCTTGTTGCTGCTGGGCCGGGGCGGGCGGGAAGAGCGGGGGGAGGGTGGGCACGATCACCGGGGGAAGGCCGGGGATGAGGGTGATGGTGTTGGGGCCGACCGTGGTGGTGGGGGCCTCGGTGGTGGTGGTCGCGTTTTGCGGCTGCGGCGGGCCGGCGAGGGCCTCGTTGGTGGCGTCGGTGGTGCTGGGGGCGACGGTGGCCGGTTCGCTCGGGCGGGTGGTGCTGGTCGGGACCGAGCTGGTGACCGCGTCCTGGCGCTGCGAATCGTGGCTCAGCACTTGGGTTCCCCAGCCCAGGGTGATGCCGATGGCGGCCACCACGACCAGCGCGCCCACGGCGACACCGGCGAAGCTGACCTCGCGGCGGCGGCCCGGGCCGTCGGCCGGGCCCGCGACCAGCGACCGGGCCGCGGCGGGCTCGGCGGGTCGCGGCGCGACCTCCTCGCGCGGCGCGGCCGGGAACGGGGCGGGGGCCGGGCGCGGCATGACCGGGCGGGCCAGCATGGCGGCGCCGCGGGTCACCACGGTCTCGGGCGCGGCGGGCACGATCACCGGGACGCCCAGCCAGCGCCGCAGAACCCTTGCCACCAGCGGAATCTGGGCGCAGCCGCCGAGCAGGGCGACGGCCTGCACGGGCTGCTCGGAGCGCAGGATGACATCGCGGGTCATGCGCGCGGAGGATTCGACGGCCAGCATGATGAGGGCCTCGAAGTTCTCCTGCGACAGCAGGACCAGCCCCTCGGTGGAGGGCAGAGCCACCGCGCTGCTGCCGGAGAGCTGTTCCTTGGCCTCGCGGCACAGCTTGTCCAGGGCGGTGAGGCCGGTGTGATCCGGCGGATGGGCGATGCGCCCGGAGGCGATCTGCTGTTCGCGGATGAGCGCGTCCAGGTAGTCGCCGCTGATATCGCTGGTGCGCTCGGTGAAGCAGACCTGGCGGGTGCCGATGTCGACCACCGTCACGGACAGACCGGACGCGCCTAGGTCGTAGAGCGCGACGGTGCCGAAACCCTGCAGCTCACCGGAGTATTCGAGGAACTCCAGCGCCGCCACCACATCCGGCACCAGCTCGTAGTTGGTGAACTGCCGGCGGGCCAGCTCGGCGCGGATGGCGCGCGCGTGGTTCTCGTCGCGATAGGCGATGGCGGTGGCGCTGATGCGCGAGTCGGCGGCCAGCACCGCTCCGACCGCGTCGGCGACCAGCTCGTCGACCCGGCGTTCGCCGACCGGCACGGCCTGCACGTCGAACGCGTCGGGGGGACCGTCGAATCCGCTACGGGCCCGGCCGTATCCGGGCGCGGGCGGCGCGGCGAAATTCCTGGTGGGCTCGGCGGAATCACCGGTGTACGGACGTGCGACGCGAACCGCGCCCGCCCCCACCGACACTCCCAGCACCGAACTCATCGCCAGCCCATCTCGTTCACACCTACCTGTCGTCGCCACCTTACGACGTGCCGGGCCATCCGTACACCCGGTGAACCCGCCCACCGGACGGCGTAATAGCGCCATTCCATGACGGTCAACTGTCCAGGCAGCGGCCGATTTCCGCCGGACACCCGGCCGAACCGGCTACCCCGTAACGCAACTCACGCGCGCCGGGGTCGCGGCTCACTGCCGGGAGGCGAAGTTCAGGTAGGCCTTCGACGGCGTCGGCCCGCGCTGCCCCTGGTACTTGGAGCCCACGGTGGCGCTGCCGTACGGGTGCTCGGCCGGACTGGTCAGCCGGAACAGGCACAGCTGGCCGATCTTCATACCCGGCCACAGCGTGATCGGCAGGTTCGCGACGTTCGACAGTTCCAGGGTGATGTGCCCGCTGAACCCCGGATCGATGAACCCGGCGGTCGAGTGGGTCAGCAGCCCGAGCCGTCCCAGGCTGGACTTGCCCTCCAGCCGCCCGGCCAGATCGTCGGGCAGCGAGCACACCTCGAGCGTGGAGCCGAGCACGAACTCACCCGGGTGCAGCACGAACGGCTCGCCGGCCGCGGGCTCGACCAGCGAGGTCAGCTCGTCCTGCCGCTGCGCGGGGTCGATATGGGTGTAGCGGGTGTTGTTGAACACCCGGAACAGACTGTCCAGCCGCACATCGATGCTCGACGGCTGCACCAGCTTCTCGTCGAACGGCTCGAGCCCGAGACGTCCATTGGCGATTTCCTTACGGATGTCGCGATCACTAAGCAGCACGAGCTAGAGCGTATGTCAATGATCGGTCGGCGAGTCGACTGCCCCGGCCTCGATCACCTGCTCGGGCTTGCGCAGACCCCAGGTGGCGTGCGCCTCCGCGCGCATCCGCGGCACCATGTGCGGGTAGTGCAGCTCGAAGGCGGGGCGCTCGGAGCGGATGCGGGGCAGCTCGTAGAAGTTGTGCCGGGGCGGCGGGCAGGTGGTGGCCCACTCCAGCGAGTTGCCGTAACCCCACGGGTCGTCCACGGTGGCCAGTTCGCCGTAGCGGTAGGACTTGAAGACGTTCCAGACGAACGTGATCATCGAGAATCCGAGGATGAACGAGCCGACGGTGGAAATGGTGTTGAGCGTGGTGAATCCGTCGCTGGGCAGATAGTCCGCGTACCGCCGCGGCATGCCCTCGTTCCCCAGCCAGTGCTGCACCAGGAAGGTGGTGTGGAAGCCGAGGAACGTGGTCCAGAAGTGCAGCTTGCCGAGCCGTTCGTCGAGCATCCGCCCGGTCATCTTGGGGAACCAGAAGTAGATGCCCGCGAAGGTGGCGAACACGATCGTCCCGAACAGCACGTAATGGAAGTGCGCCACAACGAAATACGAGTCCGACACGTGGAAGTCCAGCGGCGGCGAGGCCAGGATGACGCCCGACAGCCCGCCGAACAGGAACGTCACCAGGAAGCCGACCGAGAACAGCATGGGTGTCTCGAAGGTGAGCTGGCCGCGCCACATGGTGCCGATCCAGTTGAAGAACTTCACCCCCGTCGGCACCGCGATCAGGAACGTCATGAACGAGAAGAACGGCAGCAGCACCGATCCCGTCGCGTACATGTGGTGCGCCCACACCGCGATCGACAGCGCGCCGATGGCCAGCGTCGCGTACACCAGGGTGGTGTAGCCGAACAGCGGCTTGCGGCTGAACACCGGGAAGATCTCGGTCACGATCCCGAAGAACGGCAGCGCCACGATATAGACCTCGGGATGCCCGAAGAACCAGAACAGATGCTGGTAGAGGATGGCCCCGCCATTGGCCGAGTCGAAGACGTGCCCGCCCAGGTGCCGATCGAACTCCAGTCCCATCAGCGCGGCGGTCAGAATCGGAAACGCCAGCAGCACAAGCACACTGGTGACCAGGATGTTCCAGGTGAAGATGGGCATCCGCCACATGGTCATGCCCGGGCAGCGCAGGCACACGATCGTGGTGACCATATTGACGCCGCCCAGGATGGTGCCGACACCGGACACCGCCACGCCCATGATCCACAGGTCCGCGCCCATGCCCGGCGCGTGTTCGGCCAGGCTGAGCGGGGTGTAGGCGGTCCAGCCGAAGTCGGCCGCACCGCCGGGGGTGATGAATCCGGCGGTCGCCATGAGCGCCCCGAACAGGTACAGCCAGTAGCTGAGCGCGTTCAAGCGCGGGAACGCCACGTCCGGCGCGCCGATCTGCAGCGGCAGCACCGCGTTGGCGAAGCCGAACACGATCGGGGTCGCGTAGAACAGCAGCATGATGGTGCCGTGCATGGTGAACAGCTGATTGAACTGTTCGGGGGTCAGGAACTGCATGCCCGGCCGGGCCAGCTCCGCCCGCATCAGCAGCGCCATCAGGCCGCCGATGAGGAAGAACGCCATGGCCGTGAACAGATACATGTTCCCGAGCATCTTGGGATCGGTGGTGGTGATGGCCTTCCACAGGTATGAGCCCTGCGGGTTCATCCGACGTGGAAACGGCCGCACGGGTTCGAGCTCGGGAATCTCACGAGCGGGCACCGCGGTCATACGTCCTCCTCGACCGCCGAGCAGGAGCACCGAACCAGCGCCAGCTAACGTTCAGCGCATCCAAACTTCCAGTGGTGGACGGGTTTTCGACCCTGCGGGTCAGTGTAGGACCGGCCGCGCGCGGAACTCGGTGCTTCGGCGAAAGAGCTCCGCGATCTTCGGCGCGTCGCGCCGACACGGGTGATGGATGGGGGCCGGGCCCCCGCACTCCCACCGTCTCGAAACCCCGGCGGCCCGGGCCCGCGAATTTGCACCGGCGGAGAAGTGGTCTGATAGAGTCGCGTGCGCAAGCAGGACCGTGCCGGTGTGGTGTAGTGGCAACACGCTACCTTCCCAAGGTCGAATTGCGGGTTCGATTCCCGTCACCGGCTCTCACGAGAAGCCCCGCCCGATTCGGGCGGGGCTTCTCGCATGTCAGGGCCCTACTTGGTGCATTCGGTGGCGATCCGCTTGCCGGCCTTGCCCGCCTTGAGCAGATCCTCGGTGCCGAGGCTCACCTTGGTGGGGTTGGTGCCGTTGGCGCTCTCGATGATCTTCTGGATGCCGCTGTCGGACAGGCCTTCCTGAAGGTAGATCCCGGCCACGCAGTCGGCGGTCTGCTGGCTGAGTTTGCCCTTGTCCTGCAAGGCTTTCGAGATCTCGGCGGCGGTCAGCGCGCCGACCGCGCCCGGCGTCGCCGCGATCGAGGACGGGAGGGTCACGCCGGAGGGGAGCGTGGGCAGGCCGGACGGGAGGGTGGTGGGCAGGCCGGACCCGCTGGTCGGCGCCACGGACGTCGGCACACCCGCGGGCGTGGGGGTGGGCGTGGCCGCCTGCTGGCTGTTGGCGCAGGCGGACAGTAGGGGCAGCGCGAGCAGCGCCACCACGACGACGGATTTCCGCATGATGTGATCCCTCCCGGATGCCGGGTCGATCCCGGTCGATTCAGAAATTGCACACCGGCACCGGAGAGTTAACAAGGGCGGCGCGGAAACCGCAGGCCGCCAAGGCCCCTGGCGGCCGGAGCCGCCGGGGAGCCACCCGCTACTGCTGCTTGAGGCAGTCGGTCACGATCTTGTTGGTGGCCGCGCGCGCCTTCTCCGCGTCCTCCTTGCTCATGCCGAGCGACTCCGGATCGGTGGCTGCCGCCGACTTGGCGTCATTCTTGATCATGATGCGCAGACCGTCCTGCGAAATACCCTGATCCACATAGACTTTGGCGGCGCAGTCGGCGAGCTTCGCGTCCTTGAGGCCGCCGTCCTGCAACGCCTTGGAGACGTCCGCCTGGCTGACGTCGGCGGGCTTGTCGCCGCCGCCGCAGCCGGCCAGCAGGGGAAGGGCGACGAGCGCGGCAGCCATCAGGCCTGTGCCGCTCAGAGAAAGACGCACCGGTGCCTCGACTCTCATGATTCGATGGGAGAAATACGCCTGGCACCTTCTCACAGATCCATCGCGGCGCGCAGCGCTGTATCGATTCGCTCGGCCGTCTCGGCGTCCACCTCGGCGACCCGCTCGGCCAGCCAGCCGCGATAAATGCGGCCCAGATTGCCGGCGTGCACCCAGCCGTGGCCCGGAATCGGGACCGCGAGGATGTCCTGTGGATCGACGGCCTCGACCTCGGCCGCGATCAGCCAGGGCCGCGGCGACTCGTTGATGCCGTCGCTGGAGATGAGAACGATGGTGCGGGTACGGGTGGTGCCGTGCGGGTGGTAGACCCAGAGTTCACCCCTGCGCACGCAGCTCCTTCTCGGCGGCCAGTATTTCCGCCTCGTCGGCGGCGGCGAGGTCGACCGGATCCGACACCGGGCCGCACCCCAGCCGCACGGCTTCGCGGCGTGCGGCGCGGGAGATCCACGCCGACGGCGACATGCCCGCGCGGGCGGCGGCGTCCTGGGCATAGGACCAGGCGGCCTCGTCCAGCGACAGGGTCACTTTCCGGGTTGCCATACCTTTTATCGTACCGTTGGAGGCCGGTTTTCCAGCCTGTTGGCGACACGTCAACAACTGTAGGGTGACATCAGCGATCGCGGCCTGGGGAGTGACAGATGACCACGTTGAACCATTACCGGACCGGAAGCGGCGAACCGCTCGTGCTGGTGCACGGCGTCGGCAGCCGCTGGGAGGTGTGGGAGCCGATCATCGGCACACTGGCCGAATCCTTCGATGTGATCGCCGTGGACCTGCCCGGCTTCGGCAGCAGCGAGCCGCTGGCCGACACCACCGTCACCACCCTGGCCGACGCGCTCGCCGCATTCCTCACCGCCGAGGGGGTCGAGCAGCCGCATCTGGCGGGCAATTCCATGGGCGGCGGCATCGTCCTGGACCTGGCCGCCCGCGGCCTGGCCCGCTCGGCCACCGCCTTCTCCCCCATCGGCTGCTGGGACACGTCCGGCCGGATCTGGTGCCAGCAGGCGCTCGGGCGGGCGAAACAGCTGCTCACCGCGGTGCGCCCGGCCGTGCCCACCGTGGTCGGCAATACCGTGGGCCGGTCCGCCACCCTCGGCCTGGTCTTCGGCAAGCCCTGGCAGCTCGACACCCGGATGTCGATGGAGACCGTCGAGGGCCTGCTCGGCGCGGAGGGCTTCGACGCCGCGCTGGCCTCCTTCACGAACTTCCGGCTCCCCGAACCGGCGGCCCTGGCCGATGTCCCTGTCACCATCGCCTGGGGTGATCGTGACATCCTGCTCACGTACGCCACCCAGGCTCGCCGCGCCCGCACGCTGCTGCCCGGTGCGCGGCACGTCACCCTGCACGGCAGCGGCCACACGCCGTTCTCCGACGATCCGGCCGGCTGTGCGCGACTGCTCCTGGACCAGCTCGGATAAGGAATGACCGTGAGCCACAACGTTTCCCTGACCATCGACGGCGACCGGGCGTACGTGGCCCTCGACCGGCCGGACAAGCACAACGGCCTGACCATCGACATGCTCGAGGAGCTGGTCCGGGTGGCGGGCGTGATCGGCAAGCGCCCGGACGTGCGCGCGGTCATCCTGACCGGCAACGGGCCCAGCTTCAGCTCCGGGCTGGACGTCGCCAAGGCGATGGGCAACCCACTCGACGTGGTCCGCAACTTCGTCCCGCTGCCGTGGCGCGGCACCAACACCTTCCAGGAGGCGTGCTGGGCGTGGCGGCGGCTGCCGCAGCCGGTGATCGCGGTGGTGCACGGCCGTTGCTACGGCGGCGGACTGCAGCTCGCGCTCGCGGCCGACTTCCGGTTCGTCACACCGGATTCGGAGTTCTCGGTGATGGAGGCCAAGCACGGCCTGATCCCCGACATGACCGGCGCGGCCACGCTGTCGCGGCTCATCGGCATCGATCAGGCGCTGCTGCTGACCATGACCGCCGACCCGGTCGACGCCGCCTACGCCGAGCGCATCGGTCTGGTCACCGAGGTCTCCGCGGACCCGCTCGCGGCCGCCGAGAAGCTGGCCGATCGGATCGCGACGCGCTCCCCGCACGCGGTGGCGGCCGCCAAGAAGATGTTCGACCGCACCTGGCAAACTTCGGTGCGCCGGACCCTGTCGATCGAACGCGCCACCCAGCTGCCTCTTATCGTCCGACAGGCCCTCGGACGTGATAGGAATGGAAAGTAAGCCAATTCACGGCAAACACACTGGTGTGCAGTCACGATCGACTCGCGATCACTGTTAGCATTTTCACACTTTGCCAACGAGTCGAACGCATTGTGCGGTCCGCCACATACCGTTTGGTCCGCGCATTATTCGGCGAGACCCGGAGGACGCACGCAATTGACCAAGACCGCTCCGCTGCTGCTGTCCGCTGTGGCCGGTGCCACGGCCTTGCTCCTGGCGATGACATCACCGGCCGCAGCGAACCCCAACGCCATCAATCCGATTCCCGTGCTCAACGGAACCAACGGTTTGCCACAGCTACCGGGCCGGACCAAGGCCGTCTTCCAGGTCACCGGCATGGCGAGCCCCAACAACACCCAGGCCTACAACGTGCTCGGCACCGACCTGGGCATCATGTGGGACAACGGCAACGGCGAAATGCTGACCGCCTTCGGTGACACCGCCGGTCTGGGCCTGCCGAACCTGCTGGTCGGCAGCACCTGGGCCTGGCGCTCCAACATCCTGGTCCGCTCGCACACCCAGGACCCGGCCAACGGCGTCTACTTCGACTCCGTGGTGCGGGACATCTTCGGCCAGGCCCGCGACCTGATCCCCAGCCCCAAGATCCCCTTCATCGAGATCAGCCGCATCCCCACCGCGGCCATCTCGGTCGGCGGCACCCAGATCATGAGCCTGATGTCGGTGAAGAGCTGGGACGACGTCGGCCAGTGGACCACCAACTACTCCAGCCTCGCGGTATCCGGCGACAACGGCGAGAACTGGGTCGAACTGCCGGCCACCCGCCGCGCCGACGACGGCGGCAACTCCAACTTCCAGATGAACGCCTTCGTCAAGCGCGGCGGCTTCCTGTACAACTTCGGCACCGACTCCGGGCGCAACCACCCGGCCTACGTGGCCCGCGTCCCGGAGGGCGCCGCCACCGATCTCGGCGCCTACGAGTACTGGGACGGCGGCAGGTGGCAGAAGGACGTCAATGCCGCGCAGCCGGTGGTGGGCGGCGGCGTCTCCGAGATGTCGGTGATGTGGAACGACTACCTCGGGCAATACATCATGCTGACCACGGACCCGTGGAACTCGGTGGTCATGTACACCTCGCCGAGCCCGGAGGGGCCGTGGAGCCCCCCGTCGGTGCTCATCGACACCCGTGAACTCCCGACCGCGTACGCGCCCTACATCTTCCCGTACCAGACCGGGCGTGACCTGTACTTCCTCACCACCGTCCACAGCCAGTACAACGTGCTGCTGATGCACACGACGCTCTAGCGGGACCCGACTCCCGGGACTCCGCCCCGCTCGACCCGCCGCCCGCGAACGCCCCCGTTCGCGGGCGGCTTTCGTCGGCGGGCACAACTTCTAGACTCGTTCCCATGGATGCCGCCGCATGGGACGAGCACTACTCCGCCACCGAACTGGTGTGGGGCGCGCCCCCGAACGCCACGGTGGTCGAGCAGGTCTTCGGGCTGGAACGCCGGGTGCCGGTCGGCGTGCACGGGGTCGGCAAGGGCCGGCCCGAGCTGCCGCGAGTACTGGATCTCGGCTGCGGCGAGGGCCGCAACGCGCTCTGGCTCGCCACCCACGGCTGGCAGGTCGACGCCGTCGACTTCTCCCAGACCGGCATCGACAAGGGCCGTACCGTCGCCGCCCGGCTCTCCCGCTCGGTGCGCGGGCGCATCCACTGGGTGCACGGCGATGTCACCGATCTGGACCGCGCGGGCATCACCGGTCCCTACGAACTGATCCTGGTCGCCTTCCTGCACCTGCCGCCCGAAGACCGTCGCATCCTGCTGCTGCGCGCGGCCGGGATGCTCGCCCCCGAGGGCACCCTGCTGGTCATCGGCAACGACACCCTCAATCTGGCCGAAGGCTATGGCGGCGAACAGGATCCGGCCCTCACCTTCACCCCGGCCGACATCATCGCCGATCTCGCCGCCGCCGAACCGGCCATTCGCGTCCAGATCGCCGACCGCGTGCACCGGCCCACCGAGGATCGCGACGCCATCGACGCCCTGGTGGTCGCCACCCGCCCGGCGGTCGAGGATCCGGACGCGCCGCGGGCCCTCGAGGTTCCCCAGCCCCCGGCGCTGGACATGTTCTGACCGTCGCGCGACCCGTCAGTGGTCGACGGTCAGCCCCGTGAGCCGCGCGCTCTCGTCCCACAGCCGCGTGCGGCGCGCCGGATCGGTGGTGTGCGCGGCTGTCGCGACATCCTTGCGGCGCACGAAGAATCGACCGGACACGCCCTCGAGTTCGGGCGCGGTGGCCAGCCAGACCGGGGTATCGGCCCCGGCGTCGGGACCGGGCAGCAGCGGGTTGACCCACTGCGACCAGCCGAAGACCCGCAGCAGCCCGCGCGCGGATTCCCGGCCCAGCCCGGTGTGCCGGATGATCCCCGGATGCGCGCCGTTGACGGTCACGCCGCTGCCCGCGAGCCGCTCGGCCAGGCTGTAGACGAACATCGCGTTCATGTTCTTGGTGCGCCCGTAGGCCACGAAAGGCCGGAAACTGGGCGGGAATCCGAGCGCGCGTGGATTCCTGAATCCCAGATCGTCGAGATCGACGGGCACCGAGCGCAAGGCGGTCGGTGACGCACCGACCACCACCAGTCGCGCGGATCGCCCGGTGTCGGCGAGGTTCTCGCCCAGGGTGCGCAGCAGCAGGTACGGCGCGAGGTGATTGGTGGCCAGGGTCGGCTGCAAGCCCTCTGCGGTGCGGACGGCGATATCGGCCACCACCGCCGCATTGCTGATCAGGATGTCGATGCGGCTGTCCCGCAGGCGATCCGCGAGTGAGCGTACGTCCGCGACCAGCGAGAGGTCCGCGAGTTCGTCCCGCAGTACGGCGTCGGGCACCACCGCCGTGATCCGTTCCCGCGCGGCGCGCAGCCGGCCCGGGTCCCGCCCGACCAGCACCACCTCCGCACCGGCCGCGGCCAGCTGCCGCGCGATCGCTTCTCCGATGCCGTTCGTCGCGCCCGTGACGACGGCTGTTGTTCCCCGGTCCATACCCGCTCCCATCAGAGGTTGACATTGTCAACCTAAGCGCGCTGGTTGACACTGTCAACCGCTGATTACGATGGACCGATGCCGCCGTCCACCCGCACCGTGCTGCTCGATTCCGCCCTCCGCCTGCTCGACGCCGGCGGGGTCGAGGCCGTCACGCTGCGCGAGGTCGGCAGCGGCGCGGGCGTCTCGCACAACGCGCCCTACAAACATTTCGCCAACAAGGACGCGCTGCTCGCGGCGGTCGCCGCCCGCGAATTGTCGGAACGCTCAGCCGATTTCGCGCGCATCGTGCAGGAGCGCCCGGAGCCGGTCGAGATGCTGCGCGGGGTGCTGCACGGCTACATCGCGTGGGCCCTGGAACACCCCGCCCGCTTCAAGCTGGTCTTCGGCCACTGGGCCGACGAGACCCCCGAACTCGCCGAGACCGGCCGCAATGCCCAGAACGCCTTGATCGCCCTGGTCGGGCTGGCACAGGAGGCGGGCAGCCTGCCCGGCGGCGACACCGAACGGATGGCCTCCCTGGTCCGCGCGCTGGCCCACGGGGCCGCCGACCTCGCCTCCTCCGGCCACCTGGACGCGAACGGCAAGGGGCACGCGACGCCGA
This sequence comes from Nocardia sp. NPDC005825, assembly GCF_040630175.1. Taxonomy (NCBI): domain Bacteria; kingdom Bacillati; phylum Actinomycetota; class Actinomycetes; order Mycobacteriales; family Nocardiaceae; genus Nocardia; species Nocardia sp. NPDC005825. The sequence goes on along the minus strand of NZ_JBEXXC010000011.1, from coordinate 50,437 downwards.
CCGACCTCGTCGACGACCTGCTCGCCTACCTGAACAAGGCCCGCTGAGCCCGCAGGACGGACCCGTCCGGCGGCGCGCAACCGCTCAGTTCGCGGACCAGCGCTCCAGCCACGGCTCGATCGCGGCGACGATCTCCTCGAACCCGGCGCGATACGAATGCGCCTGTCCCGCAATGACATGCACCTCGGCCGCATCGGCGGCGTCGGGAATGCCGAAGGGGTCGCGCGCGCCATTGACCACGACGACCTCGATGTCGCCGGGCTCGAGCAGTTCCTCGCGCCGCGACTTCTCCGGCTTACCCGGCGGATGCAGCGGGAACGACAGCGCGACCACGCCGCGCGCACCGGCCGCACGAGCGGTCCGGCACGCCACCCGCGCGCCATTGCTGCGCCCGCCCTGGATCAGCGGCGCGCCCCGGACCTTCTTCCGCAGGGCCGCGATGATTTCCAGCCAGGCCGCGTCCTGCACGTCGGCCTTGCCGGGCGCGCGCCGCCCCGCGACCCGATAGGGCTGGGTCACCAGCGCCACCGCGCCGCCCCGGGCGACAGCCGAATCCCGCACGGCCAGCAAATCTTTCGCATCGACCCCGCCGCCGGAGCCGTGGGTGAGCACCAGCAGGAATCCGGGCTTCTTCCGCCCGGGCTCGGCGATCTCCACCTCCGCCGGTCCGGCACTCGTCTCGATCCGCATATACGCACCGTAACCACCGTCACAGGCCGGTTTCGCGCGGCACACCGGAGGTGTGCGCGAGGGTTGCCCACCCGCCCGGAGCGGACTGTGTCGAGGGCCTCACGGCGCCCCGGCATCGATCTCCCGCAGGGCTTTCACCTGCGACGACGGGATCCCCACGGACTCAACGGAACCCCTGCCCCCGGTTACCCGCGTGCTTTCGGTCACATTCGGCCTCGATCGGGTTGGCGGGCCCCCTACCGGTCGGTAACATGGCGCATAAGTTACCCGCTAGTAGCGCTGCTTTACGGTGTCTACCCGGTGGAGACCTTACGGGCGGGAACGGCACACACCGAACCGCACCCATCTCAATGGAGAGTGAGTACGACCATGGGTCACTACAAGAGCAACGTTCGCGACCTCGAGTTCAACCTGTTCGAGTTCCTGGGCATCCAGAAGCTCCTCGACGCGGGCGCCTACGGCGACCTCGACGCCGACACCGTCAAGGAAATGCTGAGCGAGGTCCGTCGCCTGGCCGAGGGCCCGCTGGCCGAGTCCTTCGCCGATGCCGACCGCAACCCGCCGGTGTTCAACCCCGACACCCACACGGTCACTCTCCCCGAGTCCTTCAAGAAGTCCTACCGCGCCCTCGAGGACGGCGGCTGGTCCAAGGTTCCCGTCCGCGAGGAGCTCGGTGGCCTCGGCGCCCCGTCCGTCGTCGGCTGGGCGCTGGGCGAGATGGTCCTGGGCGCCAACCCGGCCGCCCAGATGTACGCCGCCGGTGCGGGTTTCGCGCAGGTCTTCTACAACAACGGCACCGATGAGCAGAAGCAGTGGGCTCAGAAGATCGCCGACCGCAACTGGGGCGCCACCATGGTGCTGACCGAGCCCGACGCGGGCTCCGACGTCGGCGCCGGCCGCACCAAGGCGATCCAGCAGGAGGACGGCTCCTGGCACATCGAGGGCGTCAAGCGCTTCATCACCTCGGGTGACTCGGACGACCTCTTCGAGAACATCATGCACCTGGTGCTGGCCCGCCCCGAGGGCGCCGGCCCGGGCACCAAGGGTCTGTCGCTGTTCTACGTGCCGAAGTTCCACTTCGACTTCGACACCGACACCCTGGGTGAGCGCAACGGCGTGTTCGTCACCAATGTCGAGCACAAGATGGGCATCAAGGTCTCGGCCACCTGTGAGGTCACCTTCGGCGGCCACGGCGTGCCCGCCAAGGGCTGGCTGGTCGGCGAGGTCCACAACGGCATCGCGCAGATGTTCGACGTCATCGAGAACGCTCGAATGATGGTGGGCACCAAGGCCATCGCCACCCTGTCGACCGGTTACCTGAACGCGCTGGACTACGCCAAGACCCGCGTGCAGGGCGCCGACCTGACCCAGATGACCGACAAGGCCGCCCCGCGCGTCACCATCACCCACCACCCGGACGTGCGTCGTTCGCTGGCCATGCAGAAGGCGTACGCCGAGGGCCTGCGCGCCGTGTACCTGTACACCGCCGCGCACCAGAACGCCGACGTCGCCGAGCTGGTCTCGGGCGCCGACAAGGACACCGCGTTCCGCGTCAACGACCTGCTGCTCCCGATCGTCAAGGGTGTCGGCTCCGAGCGGGCCTACCAGTACCTGACCGACTCGCTGCAGACCTTCGGTGGCTCCGGCTTCCTGCAGGACTACCCGATCGAGCAGTACATCCGCGACGCCAAGATCGACTCGCTGTACGAGGGCACCACCGCCATCCAGGCGCAGGACTTCTTCTTCCGCAAGATCGCCCGCGACCGCGGTGTGGCGCTGGCCCACGTGGCCGGCCAGATCCAGCAGTTCATCGAGCGCGAGGGTGGCAACGGCCGCCTGAAGGCCGAGCGCAAGCTGCTCGCCACCGCCCTCGAGGATGTCCAGGGCATGGCCGCCACCCTGACCGGGCACCTGATGGGCGCCCAGCAGGACCCGAAGGAGCTCTACAAGGTCGGCCTGGGTTCGGTCCGCTTCCTGCTGGCCGTCGGTGACCTGATCATCGGCTGGCTGCTGCTGTCGCAGGCCGAGGTCGCCATCAACGCCCTCGACGCCGGCTCCACCGAGAAGTTCTACGACGGCAAGATCGCCACCGCGCAGTTCTTCGCCCGCAACGTGCTTCCGGAGCTGACCTCCGTCCGCACCGTCCTGTCGAACCTCGACAACGACATCATGGAGCTGGACGAAGCCGCCTTCTGACGAAGGTCCCGGGGGCTCAGCCCCCGAACCTCCAGCACACAGCGATGCGGCCCGGATTCTTCCGGGCCGCATCGCTTTTGGTCGTTATTGGCACCGCACGACCGGGATCGGGTCGTACTTGACGGTGCGGGTGTTGCGGGAGATCTCCTTGCCCGTCTTGGCGTCGCGGATGACGCGGGTGTCGGAGGTGGTGAAGCCCGAGCCGCCACCGGAGGGCACGCAGTCCTTGCCGGCGGGCAGCGTGATGGTCTGGGGCTCGGTGTATTTGGAGCGGTCGCCGGTGATCGATTCGACGTCGACGGTCTTGGTGCTCCACATGCGGACGGTCACGTTGGAGTCATCCGAGGTGGCGTCGATGATCACGCCGTACGGGGTGTTGTTGCGGAACTTCAGGTCGATCGCGCCGTCGAAGACGGTGGCCTCGCGGGCGGCCGGATAGCGCGAGATGTAGTAGCTGTGCTCGGTGTGGCCCGCGTCCTCCATGCCCGCGAAATAGGCGGCGTTGTAGAGGGTCGTGGCGAACTGCGAGATGCCGCCGCCGACCGCGTTGGCGGGACGGCCGTTGTTGATGATGCCGGACTCCACGTAGCCCTCGGCCACGCCGCGGGGGCCGGTGAAACCGTTGAGCGAGAACGTCTCCCCGGGCCGCACCAGCGCGCCGTTGACCTTGCGGGCGACCACGCCGATGTTCACCCCGGACGGCCCGCTGAACCCGCCGGTGGTGAAGGAGCCGATCACCTCGGTGATGCCCAGCTTGCCCGCCTCCTCCGTGGTCAGCTTGGGCTGCACCTCCTTGTAGGCCACCGGTTTCACCCGCATCCCGGGCGAAGTCAGCACGGCCGGAAGGTCTTCCAGGGTCTTGTCCCAGTCGACCAGCAGCCCGGGCACCGCGGGCCGCACACCGGCACGAGAACCGCTCAGGTCGAAGCTCGCGTCCTGCGGCTTCGTCTCGGTGGCCTGCAACTGCGGGGCCAGGATGGCGATCATCGCCTCCCGGTTGATCGAAAGGCTCAGTCCGCCATGGCCATCCGGCGGGAAGGAGAGGACGCCCGCGATCTGCGCCGGTTCCACGGTGGCGTCGCGGCCCTGTCCGGTGAACGTGATCGGGGCGCGTACGGCCGGTTCGGCGACCATCTGCAGGGTGCGGTCGACGGCGTCGGCGGTCACCGTGGCCGGGGTCTCCACCATGGGCAGGGTCATCGCCGATCCGTCGGCCCAGTGCTCGATCAGGTCAGTGCGGGCGGCCGGGGCGTCGAGGGTCAGGCCGGGCACCGGGCGGACCGCGACGGGCCGCGCGCCCTCGAAGGCGATCCCGCCCTCGACCGGACGCCGGTCGTGCGCCCGCAGGGCCTCCAGCTGCTTGTCCAGGGCCGCGGCGTCGACGGTGGCGGCGGGTTCCACGTCGTGGGTGGTGAAGAAGGACGCGATCCGGGTGACGGGGTTGAGCGGCTGACCGCCGATCCGGTCCCAGGTGCCGTCCCAGTCGACGCCCAGTCCGGCGGCCCGCGGCACCACGTCGGTGGCGGTGTCCCCGGTGCGGACGGTGATCGGGCGGGTCGCCCGCTGTTCGAGCGCGGGTTCCAGCCGGGCCCGTGCGGCCGCCCGGTCCTCGCCGCCGATATCGATCCCGGCCACCTGGGTACCGCGCGGCACATTTCCGGACGAAACGGACAGGTCAACCAGGTATCCGACCGTCGCAGCGGCGGCCAGCACACCCACGGCGATTCCGGCGCGACGCCCGGCCTTCGAATTCAGAACGTGGCGTACGCGAGCAATTTCACCGGTCACGAAGCATCTCCCCAGCTCTCAGCAAACCTGCTGCAACGATACCGGTCGTCCGGTTTCGGGCCAGTCCTGAGATGCAAAGAGCTCCGTGCGGTTGCCGGGTCGGGGGTCTGGCAACAGCACGGAGCCACCCGTTCTATCGACACCGGTTCCAGGGTGTTACACACCCATTTCACGAATCGGGATATCGATCCGGACGAGCTATCGTCGTACTGATCAAGGCGACACCTGATCTCGTGAGATGCGGGTAAATCACCGGGTACGCCCAAGGTCGGTGCGGCTCCCAACCGCCGGCACGGGTCCACGACGGTGAACGGCTCTCAGCCGCCCGCTCGAGGCGCGGAGAGGCGGATTGGGCCATGCAGCTGGGGATGATCGGGCTCGGGCGGATGGGCGCGAATATCGTGCGCCGGATCGTGCGCGACGGGCATACCGCGGTCGGATATGAACGCAAGCCCGGGCACATCGAGGAACTCGCGGGGGAACTGGGCGACAAGTTCCAGGGCAGTACCGAACTCCAGAAATTCGTGGCCATGCTCGACACTCCACGCGTGGTGTGGGTGATGATCCCCGCCGGCGCGACGGGCCCGGTCATCGACGATGTCGCCGAGCTGCTGGAACCCGGCGACATCATCATCGACGGCGGCAACAGCCGCTACCACGAGGACATCGCCCGCGCGAACAAGCTGCGGCCCACGGGGATTCACTACATCGACATCGGCACCTCGGGCGGCGTGTTCGGCCTCGACCGCGGCTTCTGCCTGATGATCGGCGGCGAACCGGAGCCGGTCGCGCACCTGGATCCGCTGCTGAGGTCCATCGCCCCCGGCGTCGATGCCGCGCCCCGCACACCGGGCCGCAGCGGCACTCCGTCCCAGGCCGAGCAGGGCTATCTGCACTGCGGCCCGGCGGGTGCGGGGCATTTCGTGAAGATGGTGCACAACGGGATCGAATACGGCGCCATGGCCGCCTATGCCGAGGGCCTCAATATCCTGCACAAGGCGAATGTCGGCGACGAGCAGGACGATGAGCATTCCGCGGAAGTCACGCCGCTCGAACATCCCGAGTACTACCGCTACGACATCGATATCCCCGAGGTGGCCGAGGTGTGGCGGCGCGGATCGGTCGTGGCGTCCTGGCTGCTGGATCTCACCGCCGCCGAGTTGTACGCCGACCCGAATCTCGATTCCTTCGGCGGCCGGGTCTCCGACTCCGGGGAGGGCCGCTGGACCGTGGACGCCGCCATCGACGAGGGCGTGCCCGCGCCGGTGCTGTCGGCGGCCCTGTTCCAGCGCTTCGCCTCCCGCGGCGAAGCCCTGTTCGCGGACAAGACGCTGTCGGCCATGCGCCAGGCCTTCGGCGGGCATCACGAACTGCCGCCGGGCTGAATTCGCCACGCGCGGTGGCACACCCGGCTTCGGCGGTGCCACACCCCGGTGTCGATGGCATGGGTTTCGACGGGGGCGACTACCGTCGAAGTATGCGCCTTGCACCGGGGATCGTTGTCGCGGTAACCGCCCTCGCCCTGACCGCCTGTTCGAGCGGGAAGGACTCCACCGACGCCGCGCCGACCAGCGGTAGCGCGGCACCGAGCAGCAGCAGCGTCGTCGCGCCGCCGCCGACGACGGGCAAGCAGGACTGCGCGGCCGGGTACCTCTCGGAGTTCACCCTGCGGCAGAAGCTCGCGCAGCTGCTGACCGTCGGCGTGACCGGTGAGGCCGACGCCGAGAACGTGGTGCGGAACGAGCAGATCGGCGGCATCTTCATCGGCAGCTGGACCGACAAGGCCATGCTGGCCCAGCATCAGGTCGACGCCGTTCAGCAGGCGTCGCGGACCCCGCTCATGGTGACCATCGACGAGGAGGGCGGCCGGGTCTCGCGGGCCAAGGACCTGATCGGGCCCGCGCCCTCGGCCCGGGTGATCGCCCAGACCATGAGCCCCGACGAGTTCTACACCTTCAGCCTGGACCGCGCGAAGAAGCTGCGGGCCCTCGGTGTGACCGTGGACTTCGCGCCGGACACCGATGTGAGCGCGCAGCCCGACGACTCGGTGATCGGCGACCGCTCCTTCTCCGACGATCCGGATGTGGTGACGCAGTACGCGGGCGCGCAGATCCGGGCCATGAAGGACGCCGGGGTGGGCAGTGTGATCAAGCATTTCCCTGGTCACGGCTCGGGTTCGGGCGACTCGCACACCGGCGCGGTGCGCACGCCGCCGCTGGATCAGATGCAGACCACGGACCTGGTGCCGTTCCGCAATCTGGTGGATTCGGGCGCCGCCGTGATGGTCGGGCACCTGGACGTGCCGGGTCTGACCACCCCGAATGTGCCGGCCAGCATCAGCCCGCAGGCGATGGCGCTGCTGCGTCAGGGCACGGGTTACGGCGCAGCACCCTTCGAGGGCGTCATCTTCACCGATGACCTGGGCGGCATGGCCGCGATCACCAGCCGGATGAGCATCGAGGACGCGGTGGAGGCCGCCCTCATCGCGGGCGCCGACAATGCCCTGTGGATCACCACGGACGCGGTGCCGAAGGTGCTGGACCGGCTCGTGGCGGCGGTGAACAGTGGCCGCTTACCGGGATCCCAGGTGGATGCCTCGGTCTTGCGCATGGCAAAGTTCAAGGGCTCCGCGCCGCACTGCTGAGATCGGCCCCGACGCCGCCGTCCAGGCATGGCGAATCACCGGCAATTCACACTGGCGGAACTTACCATGGAGTAAGATAAGGGCTTCGGCGCTTGCGATGAGCGCTGACTGTCCGGTCCGAGGAGAGTGAATGGCAGGCGGAACGAAACGGCTTCCTCGCGCGGTGCGCGAGCAGCAGATGCTCGACGCCGCCGTGGAGGTCTTCTCGCGCAAGGGCTACCACGACACCTCGATGGACGCGATCGCCGCCGAGGCGAAGATCTCCAAGCCGATGCTGTACCTCTACTACGGCTCCAAGGACGAACTCTTCCGCGCCTGCATCCTGCGCGAGAGCGCGCGGTTCATCGAAGCGGTCGCGGTCGCGGGCAACCCGAAGCTCACCCCGCACGAGCAGCTGCGCGCGGGCCTGGAGGCGTTCCTCGCCTACGTGGACCAGAACCGGCTGTCCTGGCAGGTCCTCTACCGGCAGGCGCTCGGCCAGCAGCCGTTCGCCACCGAGATCGCCAACAGCCGCGACCGGATCATCGAACTGACCGCGAAACTGCTGGAGTCCAGCGCCAAGTACGCCGAGCCGGGCACCAATTTCGAGGTGGTGTCGGTGGCGGTGATCGGCGCCGGCGAGGCCATCGCCGACCGGGTCGCGAGCGGGCAGATCGACATGGACGTGGCGGTGAACCTGCTCGACGATCTGGCCTGGCGCGGTCTGTCCGGCAACAAGAAGCGGGCCGAGCCCGCCTGATCCGGTCGGCCCGCCGGACTTGCCGTCCCGGCGCGCGCCTGCCACAGTTCGCTGCGATCGTGTTGCAGGACGGCCCTTCCGGCCGGGGAGCGGGGACATCTTGTTCGGCTTGCTGAAGCCGTGCGCGCACAGTGCGGCACGGCACGGAATCGACCCGTCGGCGTGGCAGGCGCACCTGTGCGGCCTGTGCCTGAGCCTGCGCGACGGGCACGGCCAGCTGGCCCGCGCGGCCACCAATACCGACGCCATCGTGCTCGAGATCCTCACCGAGGCACAGCAATCGCTGCCCTCGGCACGTACGGCCGCGGGCCCGTGCCCGCTGCGCGGTATGCGCCGGGCCGAGGTGCTCGCCGCGGACGCGCCCGGCGTCCGGCTGGCCGCCACCGCGTCACTGCTGCTGGGCGCGGCCAAGATTCGCGATCACGTGGACGACGGTGACGCCTACCGGCTGGCCCGCCGTCCGCTGACCCGCGTCTCCACCCGCTGGCACGCCCGGGCCCGCTCGGCCGCCGCGCCGCTCGGCCTGGACGTGGAGCCCCTGATCGCGGCCATCGAATCGCAGCTGCGCCTGGAGAACTCGCCCGGCAGCTCGCTGGCGGAACTGACCGAGCCGACCCAGGTCTGCGCCGCGGAACTGTTCGCGCACACCGCGATCCTGGCCGATCGCCCCGAGAACGCTGACGCGCTGCGCGAAGCCGGATGGCATTTCGGCCGGATCGCCCATCTCGCGGACGCGCTCGAGGATCTCGACGCCGACCGGGCCGAGGGGCGCTTCAATCCGCTGTCCGCCACCGGAACCACGCCGGAGCAGGCGCATGCCCTGGTGGCCGAATCGAATTCGCTCCTGCGCGCGGCCCTGACCCGGGTCGCCCTGGACCGGACCGCGACCGTCCGCTGGGCGCTGCTCGATCCGCTCGGGACTGTCGTCAAGCGGCTCGGCCGCGCCGCGGGCGTCGTCCGCACCTGCGCCACGGGCGCGTGCAGCACCCACGGCGCCGCGCAGCCGGTGGCCGCGTTCACGCAGCGCCCGGATTCGGTTGACCTCGACAAGAAACCGAGCCTGCTCGAGGGTCTCGGCATCATCTGCACCCAGTACTGCACCGGGTACGCGTGCTGCGCGGAGCACACCGGCCCGTGCAGCGGCCGCCGCAAGGAGCCGTGGATGAACTGCTGCGACGGCTGCGGGAATTGCGGCTGCGACGGCTGTGACGGTTGCGGGGACTGCTGCGACTGTGACTGCGACTGCTGCGACTGCGGTTGCGATTGCAACTGCTGACGCCGGACCACCGTCGGCCCCCACGAAATGACAAGAGCCGCACGCTGTTTCGTATCGGATGTAGAAACCCCTGCGTGGCGACATCCGGTATTCGGTTCAGCGTGCGGCTCTTCACCCCCGTCGGGCGGGCCGTGTGATCACGACTCCGCCCGAAACCTCGGGTGTCAGGCTCGTACTCAGCGCAGCGTAGCGGTGAGGTGCGGATAGCCCTTCTTCGGGTGCTTCAAGGACAAGTCCCACCCATCGGACACCTGGTCGGCGTACACGTTCACGGTGGACGGCAGCAGGATCGGCTTGCCGAACTTCACCGAGTAGGTGGCCCGGTCCGGAACCCGGCCCTCGATGGACCCGAGGATGGCGGCCGCCGACCACATGCCGTGCGCGATCGGCTTCGGGAAGCCGAAGGCCTTGGCGCCCAACGCCGAGGTGTGGATCGGGTTGTGGTCGCCCGAGGCGGCGGCGTAGCGGTTGATCATCTTCTGATCGACCCGCAGCGTGCGCAGCGGCGCGGGCGGCACCTCGTCCGGCTTCGGCTCCGGCTTGGGCCCGCCGGACAGCGAGGTGCGCTGCTGGTGCAGGAAGGTGGTGACCTGCCGCCACACCAGCTCACGACCGACGCTCACCTCGGTGACGGCGTCCACGAGCAGGCCCTTCGGGTGCTCGCGCAGGTTCTCGATGTGGGTGTCGAAGTCCAGCGGCTCGGCGACCGAGATGGGACGGGTGCGCTCGATGACGTTCTCCGCGTGCACCGCGCCGACCGCCACGAACGGGAAGTCCCGGGCGACGACCAGCTGCATGGCCAGCGGGAAGCTGAGCACGAACGGGTAGGTCAGCGGCAGCGAGTCGCTGAAGCGCAGCCCGGTGGCCCGGCAGTAGGCGGCCAGGTGGTCCGGGTTCACCCGGAAGCCCTCCAGCCGGACGCTGCGGTCGGGCAGGGTCGGCTTGCGGGCCGAGAGTCCGGGCACCGGCAGCGCGCCGAGGGCGGCCTTGACGAACAGGCCGCCGTTCTTCGGCACCTCGGACAGCGTGATGGTCTGCGACATCATGCTCCGATCATGGCCTGGCCGCAGACGCGAACGATGTTGCCGTTCACCGCGTTCGAGGCCGGGGAGGCGAAGTAGGCGATGGTCTCGGCGACGTCCACGGTCTGACCGCCCTGCAGCAGGGAGGACAGCAGGCGGCCGCCCTCGCGGGTGGCCAGCGGGATGGCGGCGGTCATGGCGGTCTCGATGAAGCCGGGGGCCACCGCGTTGATGGTGATGCCCTTCTCGGCCAGCTTCGGGGCCTCGGCGTTCACCATGCCGATGACACCGGCCTTGGAGGCGCCGTAGTTGGTCTGACCGCGGTTACCGGCGATACCGGCAATGGAGGACACGTCGATGACGCGGCCGCCCGCGCGCAGCGCGCCCGCGGCGACCAGACCCTCGGTGATGCGGTGCGGCGCGGCCAGGTTCACGTTGATGACCGAGTTCCAGCGGCCCTCGTCCATATTCGCGAGCAGCTTGTCGCGGGTGATGCCGGCGTTGTGGACGACGATGTCGATGCCGCCGAAGCGCTCGGTGGCGAAGGCGGCCAGCTTCTCGGCGGCGTCGGCGGCGGTGACGTCCAGCGCGAGGGCGGTGGCGCCGACCTTGTTGGCGGTCTCGGACAGCGCCTCACCGGCGGCCGGGATGTCGGCGACGATCACGGTCGCGCCGTCCCGGGCGAAGACCTCGGCGATGGTGGCGCCGATACCGCGGGCGGCGCCGGTGACCACGGCCACCTTGCCCTCCAGCGGCTTGTCCCAGGAGGCGGGGGCGACGGCGTCGTCGGAGCCGACCCGGAAGACCTGACCGTCGACGAAGGCCGACTTGCCCGACAGCACGAAGCGCAGGGTGGACTCCAGACCCGTTGCGGCGGTGGCGGCTTCGGGGTGCAGGTACACGAGGTTGGCGGTGGCGCCGCGCAGCAGCTCCTTGCCGACCGAGCGGGTGAAGCCCTCGAGCGCGCGCTGCGCGATCTGGCCGTCGACCGAACCGGCCAGCTCCGGAGTGGTGCCGATGACCAGCACGCGGCCCGACGGGGCGATGCTGCGCATGGCGGGCTGGAAGAACTCGAACAGCTGCTGCAGCTCTTCGATGGTGCGGATGCCGGTGGCGTCGAACACCAGCGCGCCGAACTTCACACCCGGGGTGACGGCGTCGACGAAGGTGTAGTCGCCCAGCAGGTTTCGCACGGCGTCCGCGGCGCGGCCCTTGCCGCCGAGCAGCACGGGGCCGGGGAGGGCGGCTTCGCCCGCCTTGTAGCGGCGCAGCGTCTCCGGCTGCGGCAGGCCCAGCTTCGAGGCCAGGAACGCGCCGGGGGCGGAGTGAACGAAAGATCCGTAGAGGTTGGGAGCGCCCTTGCTCTTGCTGGCAGCCACGTTTCCTACCTTCTCCTTGTCTAGGTCCGCGGGAAGCGGCATAGCGCACATCTGCGGGGTACGGTGTCGACAATGAACTTACTCCAGAGTAAGTTTAATGTAAACCGACTGACGCGCACCCCTCGGGGCTGCGCGTGCGGAAACTCCCACCGACGAGACACTGGAGACTCGAGTGACCACCAAAGCCCGTTCGGCGAAGGCCGCGGCCAAGAACACCAAGCAGGCCCGCCCGGTTGCCATCCTCGGCGGTAACCGCATCCCGTTCGCGCGGTCGGACGGCAAGTACGCCCACGCTTCCAACCAGGACATGTTCACCGCCACCCTGAACGGCCTGGTCTCCCGCTTCGGCCTGCAGGGCGAGCGCCTGGGCATGGTCGTCGGCGGCGCGGTGCTCAAGCGCGTCGGCGAACACGGCATGATCCGCGAGAGCGTGCTGGGCTCGACCCTGTCGCCGTACACCTCGGCCCACGACCTGCAGCTCGCCTGCGGCACCGGCCTGCAGTCCATCGTCACCGTCGCCGACGGCATCGCCCTGGGCCGCATCGAGAACGGTATCGGCGGCGGCACCGACACCACCTCCGACGCGCCGATCGGCGTCAGCGAGGGCATGCGCGAGTGGATGCTCGACGCCAACCGCGCCAAGAAGAACTCCGACTACGTGAAGCTGGTCGGCCGCCTGCGCCCGTCCATGGTCGGCATCGAGATCCCGCGCAACGCCGAGCCGCGCACCGGCCTGTCCATGGGTGACCACGCCGCGATCACCGCCAAGGAGTTCGGCATCTCCCGCGAGGCGCAGGACGAGCTGGCCTACCTGTCGCACAAGAACATGGCCGCCGCCTACGACCGCGGCTTCATGGACGACCTGATCACCCCCTTCCTGGGCCTGACCCGCGACGACAACCTGCGTCCGGGCTCCACCCTGGAGAAGCTCGCCACCCTGAAGCCGGTCTTCGGCACCAAGCTGGGCGACGCCACCATGACCGCCGGCAACTCCACCCCGCTCACCGACGGCGCGTCCGCGGTGCTGCTGGGCTCCGAGGAGTGGGCGGCCTCGCGCAACCTCTCCCCGCTGGCCTACCTGGTGGACTCCGAGGTCGCCGCGGTGGACTACATCCACGGCCCCGACGGCCTGCTCATGGCCCCCACCTACGCGGTGCCGCGCATGCTGGCCCGCAACGGCCTGACCCTGCAGGACTTCGACTACTACGAGATCCACGAGGCCTTCGCCTCCGTGGTGCTCGCCACCCTGCAGGCGTGGGAGTCGGACCAGTACTGCAAGGAGCGTCTGGGCCTGGACGGCGCGCTCGGCAAGATCGACCGCTCCAAGCTGAACGTGAACGGCTCCTCGCTCGCCGCGGGCCACCCGTTCGCCGCCACCGGCGGCCGCATCATCGCCCAGACCGCCAAGCAGCTGGCGGAGAAGGGTGGCGGCCGCGCGCTGGTCTCCATCTGCGCCGCGGGCGGCCAGGGCGTCGTCGCCATCGTCGAGCGCTAGCCGACACCGCGTCATCCCCGCGAAGGCGGTGCGGCCCGAGTCCTCGGATCGCACCGTCTTTCTCGTATCCGGGGCTATACGAACAGGTTTCGGGTGCGGTCGGCCAGGGCGGCGAGACCGCTGCCGTCGGTGGCGGATAGCGCGGCGGCCCCGGTCAGGATGCCCGCCACCGACCCGGCGGTCGCGCTGTTCGAGTCGGTGGCCCAGCCGCCCTGCACGGTCAGGGTGACGGTCCGGTCGAAATCGCCGTCGCCCCAGAGCAATCCGGCCGCGATGAGGCAGGCGTTGCCGATGGCGTGCACCCGGTTGTAGTGGCCGTGGCGGGCGTGGACGGCGGTCACCGCCCGCTCCCAGGTGTCGTCGCGAGCGTGGTCGGCAAGCACCTCGGCCAGGGCCACGGCGAGGCGGGAACGGGCCGGGACGACGGCCGCGGCGGTGGTCAGCGCCGAGGCCGGGACCTGGTCGGTGAAGGCGGCGGCGATCAGGGCGGCCGACCACATGGCGGCCCATAAACCGTTGCCCGTGTGGGAGATCGAGGCGTCACGGGCGGCCGCGTCGGCAGCCCGGCGGGGGTGACCGGGGTGGGTGTAGCCGTGGATGTCGGCGCGGGCGAGGGCGCCGACCCACTCCCGGTACGGGTTTCGGTAGGTGGCGGTGTCGGGAGGGGCGAAGCCGTCGATGAGATTGCGGTAGGCGACCCGCTCGGCGGTGTAGGTCCACAGGAAGGGCAGGCGCTCGAGCCATTCGGCCGCAACGTCGTCGGGGCTGAAGTCGAGGCCGCGGCGTTCCAGCAGGTGCAGGCCGAGCATCGCGTAGTCGACCTCGGTGGCGGCACGCGAGCGGGCGGTGTGGCGGCCGAGCCAGCCGCCGTGTAGGCGATCCAGCAGTTCCGATTCCGGCAGTGTTCCGGCCGAATCCTGTTCGCGCCCGGCTGGATTGCCGGGGTGCGGCGCGTCGGCCCACTCCGTGTACGGCCAGTCCGGGAGCCGGGGCGCGTGTTCGATCTTGTCCAGGAGTCGCCAGCAGGCCGCGGGAACCGGCCGGTCGGTGTTCGCCAGCTCGTGCACTTCTTCCTCGAAGTCGTCCACGGCATAACCGGATTCGGCGCGCTGACACCACTCGTAATACAGCAGGGCACGGGGGTCGGCCTCATGATGGCCGAACATGGCCGCCTCGATCGTCACCTCGATACCGCAGCGGTCACAGCACCGCGCGGGTGGCCGCGACCACCTCGGAGAGCAGCGGCAGCGATTCGTCACGCCGGGGCTCGCGCGCCCACCAGCGACCCTCGTGGGTGTGCCGCCCGAATCCGGTGGGCAGGATGACATTACTGCGGTGCGGGCCGATGTCGACGCTGTTGCGCTCCAGCAACTCCAGCAGGTCGTCGGCGGGGTAGCCGTCGAAGACCGCGAGGAAGGTGCGGCGCGGCGGCTTGTCGCGCACCAGCACCGGGCCGGGCGTGCCGCGCCCCACCATCTCGTGAAGGATCAAGCCCCCCAAGGATTCCGGGGTGTTCAACGCCGCGATCGAGTCGTTGAGCGGTAGCACCACGAAGCCGGGGGTGGTCACGTGCACGTAGGGGAGACCGAAAAGGGAGCGGTACACACGCGCCCACTCCTGCGGGGTCGTCAGCTCGTCCAACCGCACAATCCACCCCTCGTTCGGGCCCTGCTCCAACGACGGCGATGTCGATCGTCGGCGACAGCCGACAATTTCAGTGAAAACCCGTACCCCCCATCGCACCACCGCTTTGGGTGAATCGTTCGCAAACTGTGGAGAACTTGCGACCGTATCTATTTGCCCTCCGCTCCGCTACGGGCGGGTTCGCGGCCCCGAGGTCTCGATTCTTCCCTCCTCCGCTCCTCCGCTTCGCTCCCCCGCTCCAAGGCGGAGGCCTATCGAGCCGCAGTCCAGAATCGAGACGGCCGCGAACGCCGAGTTCAGGCTCGACGGACGGTTCGCGGTTCAGGCTCGACGGACGGTTCACGGGGTACTGTCGGGGACAGAGAGGCGTTCCTACCAGGAGGTTCGTCATGCCCTGCGATTTGATGCTGATCGCCTACGACGGCTCCGAGAACGCCCGGCGGGCCGTCGAATACGCGGGACGGTTCCTGGCCGCGAATCGGGCCGTGGTGCTGACGGCGTGGGAGCCGATGGTGCGACAGGCCGCGCGGCTGTCGGGGTTGTCCGGGGTGATGCAGCCGGAGTGGATGACCGACGACGAAATAGAGGACATCGCGCTCGTGGACGCCCGGAATATCAATGCCGAAGGTGTGCGGCTGGCCAAACTGGCCGGTCTCAATGCTGAGGCGCGCACCGTGGAGTGCAGCACCACCATCTGGACCGCCATCGTCGAGACCGCCGACGAGCTGGATGTGGACATCATCGTGGCGGGCACCCGCGGGGCGACCGGCATCCGCGCCCTCATGCACTCCAGCGTCGCCGACGCCGTGCTCAAGCACTGCCACCGGCCGGTGCTGATGGTGCCGCCGGGCCGCGAACCCGACCGGAAAACCGCCGGTCGGTGAGGCTCCGGCCCTGGTCGGCGCCCCACTCGCGGGCCGGATCGCACCGCTTGCGGGAAAGATGCTGGGCCGCACGGTGATCCGTCTCACCACGCCGACGGCGGGGTGAGAGATGCGTCGCTCCCGGGGGTTGGGCGCGCGGGCGCGGGGCTATCGTCGATCCATCATGGACGGATTTCTGCTCGCGACCCCGGACGGTGTGCTGCGTACTTCCGGCACCCGGGCCGCGTTCGACTCGGCGGCGGCCGCGAGCACGGCGCTGCGGTCCGGCGCGGCCGAGCTGATCGTGGGCGCACTGCCGTTCGATCCGCGCGGGCGGGCCGCGCTGACCGCCCCCGAGCAGGCCCTCCACACCGCCGGTCCGTGGCGGCCCGCCGCCCTGCCGGAGCTGCCCGAGGTACGGGTCGTCGCCGAAATACCGAGTGCCGCAGACCATGTCGCGCGGGTCGCCAAACTGGTCGAGCAACTGGCCGATCCCGCGGAGCCGCTGCGCAAGGTGGTGGCCGCCCGCGCGCTGCGGGTGGCGGCGGCGGCGGCGCTGGAACCCGAGGTGATCGCGGCCCACCTGGTCACCAGGCATCCGCGCGCCGCCGTCTACGCCGTCGACCTGACCGCCGCCGGACGACCGGGCGACACCCTGCTCGGCGCGACCCCGGAAACCCTGGTGTCGCGACACGGCCGCGCCGTCACCCTGCGACCGCTGGCGGGCACCCTGCCCCGGCTCGCCGACCCGGCCGCCGACGCCGAGCAAGCCCGGGATTTGCTGGCCAGCACCAAGAATCGGGACGAGCACGCCTACGTGATCGACTGGATCCGGGAACTGCTGGCCCCCGTGTGCTCCGAGCTATCCATTCCCGACGCCCCCGAACTGCTATCCACCCCCGAGGTCTGGCACCTGGCCACCCCCATCCGCGGCGTGCTGCGCGACCCGGCCACGACCGCCCTGGACCTGGCCGTGCTGCTGCACCCCACGCCCGCGGTCTGCGGCACCCCCACCGACTTGGCGCTGGACGCCATCACCGCGCTCGAGGGCGACCGCGGTTTCTACGGCGGCGCGGTCGGCTGGTGCGACGCCGCCGGCGATGGCGACTGGTTCGTGGCGATCCGCTGCGCCGAGCTCGCCGCCGACGCCCGCACCCTGCACGCTTCCGCCGGCGGCGGCATCGTCGCGGCCTCCGACCCGGTCGCCGAACTCCACGAGACCACCGCCAAACTCCGCACCTTCCTGGGCGGACTCAGCTGCGCGATTCCGGAGTAGCCGGGCTGCGCGATTCCGGAGTAACCGAGCGTCGCGAATCCCGGCGCGCAAAACCTGCTAGGTTGGCCGGGTTACGCATGCGTCCGATGTTGGGAGTACCGCGATGAAGTTTGCCGTTCCTGGTGCAGCGAGTGCTGTCGGTGGGGCCCTCGTCGGCCTGGCGGCGGTCCTGGTCATCACAATGGCGGCCTCGCAGGACAAGCGGCCCGATATCGACCGCAGCGGTGACGCCTCGTCGTCGCTGCTGAACAACGTTGAGTACGGCTCGCGCTGACCGGACGACCTCCGAACCAGACCACACCGAAGACTCACAGTCCGCGACCGGTCCGGACGAGGACCGGTCGCCGACTACCGCGCCGCTGGGCCGCCGCTGGCTGCTCGGCAGCGTCATCGCAGCATTCCTGCTGACCTTCCTGCAGGCCCCCGGGCAAACCGTCGCCGACACCAAGTACGACCTGGCGCAGAATCCGCTCGGCTTCCTGTCCCGCGCCTCGCATCTGTGGAGTAGCCAGGCCCCGATGGGCCAGGTGCAGAACCAGGCGTACGGCTACTTCTTCCCGCACGGTGCGTTCTTCTCGCTCGGGCACGTGCTCGGACTGCCCGCGTGGGCGACCCAGCGCATCTGGTGGGCGCTGCTGCTGCTCGCCGGATTCTGGGGCATCGTCCGGCTCTGCGAGACCCTCGGCATCGGCAGCCGCGGTTCGCGGGTGATCGCCGCGGTCGCGTTCGCGCTGTCGCCGCGCGTGCTGACCACCCTCGGCTCCATCTCCTCGGAGACGCTGCCGATGATGCTGGCCCCGTGGGTGCTGCTGGCCCCGGCCGCGCTGGGGGTGGCGATGCGGCGGGACGGGAACTCCGAACCACCGAAGCGCGGGATGGCGACGCCGGCGGGCAGTGCGCTCGCGCTCGCCCTGATGGGTTCGGTCAACGCGGTGGCCACGGCGGCGGCCTTCCTGCCCGCGGCCCTGTGGTGGTTGTCGTACCGGCCGAATCGGATGTGGTGGCGGTTCACCCGCGCCTGGATCCCGCTGCTGGCGCTGGGCACCTTCTGGTGGGTCGTGCCACTGTTGTTGCTGGGCAAGGTGAGTCCGCCGTTCCTGGACTACATCGAGTCCTCGGGCGTGACCACGCAGTGGGCCTCGCTCGGCGAGGTGCTGCGCGGCACCGACAGCTGGACGCCGTTCGTGTCGCCGGAGCGCATCGCGGGCGCGGTGCTGGTCACCCAGCCCGCGGCGGTGCTGGCCACGGGGCTGCTGGCGGCGGCGGGCATGGCGGGTCTGGCCATGCGGGCCATGCCGAATCGCGGTCGGCTGGTGCTGATCCTGATCGTCGGCCTCACCGGCATCTGCGCGGGCTACGCGGGCGCGCTGGGCGGGCCGTTCGCCGAACAGGTGCGCCTGTTCCTGGACTCCGGCGGCGCGCCCCTGCGGAACGTGCACAAGCTGGAACCGCTGATCCGACTACCGCTGGTGCTCGGGCTGGCGCACCTGCTGGCCCGGGTCCCGCTGCCCGCTTCCGTGCCGATGCCGGTGTGGCGCAGGGCGTTCGCGCACCCGGAACGCGATCGCATGGTGGCGGTGGGCGCGCTCATCCTGACCGCGCTGGCCCTGTCCACCTCGCTGGCCTGGACCGGCAAGCTCGCACCGCGCGGCAGCTACGACGAGGTCCCGGCCTACTGGCGGCAGACGGCGGGCTGGCTGGCGCACAACGCCTCCGACACCCGCGCGCTGATCGTGCCGGGCGCGCCGTTCGCCTCCCAGGTGTGGGGTCTGACCCGCGACGAGCCGATGCAGGCGCTGGCGAGCACCCCGTGGGCGGTACGCGACGCGGTGCCGCTCAACCCACCGGGCGCGATCCGCGCCATGGATTCGGTGCAGCGGCTCATCGCCGACGGACGGCCGTCGGCGGGCCTGGCGGCCACGCTGGCCGGACAGGGCATCGGAGTCCTGGTGCTGCGCAACGACCTCGACCCGGAGACCTCGCGCTCGACCCGGCCGATGCTGGCGCACCGCGCCATCGAAGGGTCGCCGGGGATCCGGAAGGTCACCGAATTCGGGGATCCCATCGAGACCGGCAAGGTCGAGGGCCTGGTCTCGGACGGGGATCTGCGGCCCGGCTACCCGGCCGTCGAGATCTACCGCGTCGAGGTACCCGCGCCCGGCACGCCCACCGGCGTGCGCAGCGGCGCGGGCGCGCCGGATTCGTTCCCGGGCGCGTTCACCGTTCCGCTGGCGAATCTCCCTGTCGTGCAGGGCGGACCGGAAGTCGTGGAACGATTGCGGCGCAATCCGGCCGTGCCCGCCGGACCGGTCCTGCTGTCCGCCGACGCGAACACCGCCGGACTGCCGCAGCACGGCGTCACCATCACCGACACCCCGATGGACCGCGAAGCCGACTTCGGGCGCGTCGACAACCACAACTCGGCGCTGCGCGCGCCCGGCGACGCCCGCCGCACCCACAATCTGGTCCCCGACTATCCGGTGCCCGGCGCACCGCTGGTGGAGGGCGAATGGTCCGGCGCGACCGTCACCGCCTCCAGCGCCGCGGGCGACGCCACCCAGCTGGGCGGGGCCGCGCCCGGCAGCTCCACCGCCGCCGTGGTGGACGGCGACCCGGCCACCGCGTGGATCAGCAACGGTGCCGAACACGCTGTCGGCCAATGGCTTCGGCTGGACCTGGACAAGCCGGTGAGTTCGGCGGTGCTGCGGCTGACCACCAGCCCGGCCGCCATCGGCAGTCCGATCAAGTGGGTCGAGGTCGAGACCGCCAAGGGCACCGTCGCGGGCCGGATCACCGAACCCGGTGCACCCGTGTCGATCTCGCTGCCGCCGGGCCGCACCGACTGGATCAAGATCACCGCCGTGCACACCGAGGATGGCAGCGCCGGTGGACAGTTCGGGATCGCCGAACTGAGTCTGGACGACTACGCCGACCGCGAGAACCCGGTCACCGTCGACATCCGGCATCGCACCGTGCTCCCGCCCGCCCCCGCCGGCGCCACCGTCGCGGGCTGGGACCTGGGACAGGAATTCCCCGGCCGCAGCGCCTGTTTCGACTCCCCCGACCGGATCCGCTGCAGCAAGGGCCTGGCGCTGGCCGCCGAGGAACCGAGCCTGTTCGAGCGCACCCTCCAGGTTCCGGAACCCGTCACCGTGGCCCCGGACCTGATCGTGCACACCCGCCCCGGCCCCGCCCTGGAGGCCCTGCTCACCGATCCGGACCGGCCCATCGCCCGCGGCCGGGCCGATGTCGCGGACCCGCGCGGCTCCGCGCTCGCCGCCACCGACGGCGACCCGCTCACCAGCTGGACCGCGCCCGAGACCACGGTGCGCAATCCGGCCGGGCCCAAACCCACGCTCACCATCGAACTTCCGGCCCCCACCCTGGTGACCGGGCTGACCGTGACGCCCTCGCGCGGCGATCTCCCCGCGCACCCGACCGCCGTCACCGTGAACCTGGGCGACGGCCCCCAGGTGCGGGAAGTGAAGCCGGACTCCGGCGCCACCACCCGCCTGGAGCTGTACCCGACCGTCACCAGCCGCATCGAGATCTCGGTGCAGAGCTGGGACGGCGTACTGGACCGCACCGCACTGGGTTTCGCGCAGGAACAGCCGCCGGGCCTGGCCGAGGTGACCGTGCTCGGCCCGGACTATCCCGCATCCGCCGATCCGAATCGGCCCATCACCATCGACTGCGCGCACGGGCCCACCATCGTGGCCGCCGGTCGCACCCTGCACACCACCGTCACCGGGACCGCGGCCGAATTGCGTTCCGGCGCACCGCTGCCCGCCACCGTGTGCGGGGTCGACGACAACGGCGGCGGCGCGTCGGAGGACCACTCCTTCGAATTCCCCTCCGGGCGCGTGGATGTCGCGGTCGCGCCGACCGACCTGTTCACCGTCGACGAGCTGCGCCTCGACCGGACCCCTCCCCTGCCCGCCGCGACGGAGACGCCCGAGGCGACCGGCACCCAGGTGCTGGTACTGCCGCTGTCCACGAATGTCGGCTGGCGGGCCACGACGGCCGACGGCACCGCGCTGGAACCCGTGGTGATCAACGGCTGGCAGCAGGCGTGGCTGGTGCCGGCCGGCACGCACGGCCCGATCACCGTCTCCTTCCCCACCGACCGCTGGTACCGGGCGGCCATCTTCGGCGGCCTGCTGCTGCTGATTCCCTTGCTGGCGCTGGCCTTCCGAGGCGCGCGGTCGCCGGTCCGCGCGGACGGCCCGCCGCCGCGCGCCTGGCGCAGCCGGACCCTCGCCGGGCTCGGCCTGGCCGCCGGGGCCGGTCTGATCGCGGGCCCGGTCGCGCTGGTGCTCACCGTGTTCGGTTTGATCGGCGACCATCTGCGGCCGCGCGGCTGGTCGCGCATCCTGGTCGCGCTCGCGGGCGGCGGCACCGCCGTGTGCGCGGCCGCGCTGTCCACCGGGCCGTGGCGGTCGTTCGAGGGCTATGTCGGCGGTTCGCTCTGGGTGCAGTTCCCGGCGCTGGTCGCGATCATCGCGGTCGGGATCGCGGCCCTGCCGCCGCGCCGCTGAATCGCCCTGCCGCTCAGCCGAAGCGGCGGCGCGTCCACTTCCGGACCGGCTCCTCGACGAGGGCGAAGCTGGCGGCGGCCAGGGGCAGCGTGAAGACGACGGTCAAGACGTAGACGGCCACGAAATGCCCGCGGAACGGCACCACGCCGAACACCGGGAACACGATCGACAGCACCGCGAGGTGCCAGATGAAGATGCCGTAGGACCAGCGGCCGAGGGTGGCCGCGACCCGGCACTCCAGCAATCGGTGCGGCAGGTCCGGCCGCAGCACCAGCGGGGCGATCAGCCCGAAGCCGACGATCGCGCCGAGCGCCATCTTGGCGGCGTACTGCCAGGGCTGCCCGTGCACCAGTCCGCGCGGCCCGGCCAGGTCGGTGGTCGCCAGGACCATGGCCGCCACGGCGAGCGGCCACATCAACCAGCGGTTGCCCGCCACCCGCCGCCAGGTCGGCGCGGGCTGGTCGGCGAGTTCGGCGAGCAGCATGCCGACCGCGAACCAGGGCAGGTAGCCGGGCAGCCAGTTGTCGGAGTGGATGCCGTCGGGGGTGGGGACGGGCAGGAAGTTCCAGCCGAGACCGATCAGGGCGAGGCCGAGCACCACCGGCACCCGCAGTCGCGCCCGTTGCCCGCGCAACCACACCAGCGCGAACGCCAGCAGCGGCAGCACCAGATAGAAGGCGACCTCCACCGAGAGACTCCACATCTGGGTGAGCCCGTCGGTCAGCGTGAACGGCACGAACACCTGCAGCAGGCCGAGATTCGACAGCCAGACCCGCAGTCCGGCGGTGTGCGCGGCGCTCGGCAGCAGGATCAGCACCGCGCACACGACCACCCAGTAGGCGGGCAGGATGCGGGCCGCGCGGTGCAGCAGATAACGTCCGGCGCTCGGTGCCACCCCGTGCCCGCGAGCCGCCGCGGCGTGCGGCCGCCACAGCAGGAATCCGGACAGCGCGAAGAACACCGCGACCGCGAGATCGAAGCGCTCCCACACCCGGCCGAGTACCGGCTGTCCGGTGGCGCCGGTCTGGAAGGCGACGTGGGTGAGCACGACCCCCAGGGCGGCGAGCGCGCGCATGCCCTCGAGTGCGGGAACGAAGCGGCCCGGACGGACCTGCGCCGGGTCCAGGTCGGGCGTCTCCGCGGTGGTGAGGGTGGTCGTCGTCATCGGGTCCCAGTGTGCCTTGCGGGTGATCCGCGGATCATCCGGCTTTTGACTTGGGGGCGTTTCGGGGTGTTTTCCTGCCTCGGCCGCACTCAGGGACCGCTCGGACTGTTAGTGTCTGGGCTCACGAGTGCTGCGCGGCGACCGCAGTACTGGAAGAAACACGCGTTCGACGACGAGGAGAACCTGCATGGCACTCAGTGCCGGTACCAGAAAGACGGTTGCCTGCGTACTCGTGGGGCTCGGCGCGATGCTGCTCGTCGCCGCCATCATGATCCCCACCTACACGGTCAGCCGCCTCGCGAAGACGCCGTTGGATCTGGAGATCACGACCGTCGCGACCAACCCGCAGACCGGGGCGCCCAGTGAGGTGCTGGACTCGAAGTCGCTGACTTCGACGACCGGCTCGGCGAAGGTGGACCAGAACGTCCCGCTCGTCTCGCAGCGCTTCCTCACCGTCGAAAACCCGTCCGACGCTTCGGAAATGACCATTCAGGCCGGTCAGACCCTGCGCCGCACGGACAAGCAGGGCGACACCGGCCTGCTGACCGCGAGCATCGACCGCGTCACCGTGGACCGCAAGACCGGTGAGCCGGTCGAGTCGGTGGACGGCGGCCCGAACGGCGCGATCGCCGTCACGGTCGACAAGAAGGGCGAGTCGGTCATGGACCCGGTGCAGCACACCGGTCTGCAGTACCGCTTCCCGATCGGCACCGAGAAGAAGACGTACCCGTACTTCGACCTCAACACGCGTAAGTCGTACGACATCAACTATGTCGACGAGGCCGAGATCAACAGCCTGAAGACCTACCACTTCCAGATGACGGCGCCGGTCACCGACCTGTCCACCGTCGCGAACTCGCCGACCAACAAGCTGACCCTGCCCGCCGCCAAGTGGGGCGTGGAAGGCGACGGCGACGTCACCATGGCGCGCTTCTACACCAACGTCCGCGACCTGTGGGTCGAGCCGGACACCGGCACCGTCATCAAGGGCCAGGAGCAGATTCACCTGTTCTACGCCCGCACCGGCGACAAGCCCGAGGTGACCGCGCTCAAGTCGACCCTGGTGTTCGACGAGAACACCATCGAGTCGCAGATCTCGGTGGCCAAGGAGAACATCGACAAGCTGTCGCTCTACGGCCGCACCCTGCCGATCATCCTGGGCGTCGTCGGCCTGCTCTTCCTGATCGCCGGCATCGTGCTCGGCCTGCTCGGCAAGGGCGGCCAGACCCCGGTCCGCCGTTTCCCCGCCCCCGCGGGCGGCCCCGGCCCCGGCTCGTTCGATCCGCCGACCCAGCAGATCGACATGAACAAGCGCCCCTAGCGGCACCCGTTCAGCGAGCGGCCCAGCATCTTTCGAGATGCTGGGCCGCTGTCGTTCGGGGGCACGGGCCGAGGGCCGAGGCCCGCGGCGCGAGCGGGTTCGCGGCCCAGCCGGGGTGGCGGAACGGTCGCCGCCGGGCGGATGGGAGCATTGCGGGCGTGTCTGTTGTACGCCGTCTGCCCGTGGTCAAGGACCTGACCTTGGTGACGGCGGGGGCGATGACCGCGAATGTCGCGGGGTATCTGCTGCAATTGCTCGCCAGCCGCTGGCTGGGGGTCACGGGATACAGCTCCTTCGCGAGCCTGCTGGCGATCCAGGTGCTGTGCGCGGTGCCCGCGCTGGCCTTGCAGAACGTGGTGGCGCGCGAAGTGGTGCGCGGCGCGCCCATGACGGCCGTGCGCATACTCGCGCTGCGCTGCGCCGCACTGGTCGCGGCGGCCGCGGTCGTGCTGGTGCCGATCGTCGCCCTCGTATTGAAGGTGAGTGTCGTGGCCGCCGCGGGCGCACTCTGCTCCGCTCCCCTGCTGGTCCTGCTCGCGGGCGAACAAGGGATTCTCCAGGGTGGCAGCCGATTCCGGCCGCTGGCCTGGGTGCTGGGCGGCGCGGCGATCCTGCGGGTGACTCCGGCTCTGATCGCGCTCGCGGTCGGCGGCGGGCCCGCGCCCGCGCTGTGGGCGGGCGCAGCTGGAGCCGCGACCGCTGCCGTCGCGGCGCGGCGGGTGGCCGACACCGTCACCGTTCCCGTCGGCGAACGCGCCCGTGATCTGGCGCTCGGGGTGGTGCCGGTCTTCCGGGCCGCGCAGGTGCAGGCGGCGTTGATGGCGTTGTCGTCGGCCGATCTGCTCATCTCGCGAATCGTGCTCAGCGAGAACGATGCCGGGCGGTACGCGCTGGGTGCGATCGCGGCCAAGATCGCGTTCTGGCTGCCGCAGGCCGTCGGCGTGGTGCTGTATCCGCAGATGGCGCAGCCCAAGCACTCCGCGCGGGCGATGCGGTCCGCGCTGGCGGTGCTGATGGGGATCGGCGCGGTCACGGTGCTCGGCGCCGCGCTGGCCGCCCCGCTCGCCCCCTTGTTCGCGGGACGCGACTACGCGCCGATCCAAGGACTGCTGTGGCTGTTCGCGCTCGACGGCGCCCTGCTGGCGGTTCTGCAAGCGGTGCTGTTGTCGGCGATCGCGGCGGACCGCACCGCGCCCGCGGCGATCACCTGGATCGGGCTGGGCGCCGGAGTGACGGTCATGCTCACCTGCGCCCACTCGGTGCTCACCCTGATCCTCATCGCCACGGTCACCGCGGCCGTCACCACCCTGGTCCTGACAGCGGTCACCCTGCGCACGGCCCGCGACGACGCCGAGACCCCTTCGCGGGTCCCCGATCTCGGGCCGACCGGAACGTAGGGTGCCGGTGTGAACGCGGTGGGCGGAGAACGGCGGTGGCGCGGGCTGATCCCGGCCGGGTACAGCCTGCTGCTGTCCGTGATCGTCCTGGGCCCGCTGCTCGGCCCCGGCTACCTGCTCCTGCGCGACGCCGTCAGCACCCCTCGCTCGTATCTCACCGACTCCGCGCTCGGACTCGGCGACGCCGCACCCCGCGCGGTACCGCAGGACGCGCTGATCGCCACCCTGTCCGCGGTCGTCGACGGTGGACTGATCGTCAAAGCGATTCTCCTGTCGGCCCTCTGGTTGTCCGGCTGGGGCGCGGCCGTCCTGGCCCGCGACCTGTTGCGGGTCTCGCTGGGCCCGCAACTGGTCGCGACGACCGTCGCCATCTGGAATCCGTACGTGGCCGAGCGGCTGCTCCAAGGGCATTGGAGCCTGCTCACCGGTTACGCCGCATTGCCCTGGATCGCCCTGCTCGCCTGGCGGTTACGCGCGGGCTCGGACCCGGCGCAACCCATCGCGGGCATCACGTCACCCCACCCGCGACGCCTGAGCTCCGTGGGTGTGTGGGCCGGGTTGGCGGGCTGCCTGGCCGCGGCGGGGCTAACGCCCACCGGATCCCTGCTCGCCGGTGCGTTGACGCTCTTGCTGGTGGGTCGCCGGAATCTGGCCGGTGCGGTGGCGCTCTGGATCATCTCCGCCGCCCCGTGGCTCACCGCGACCGCGCTCTCCGGCGCCGCCGCGGAGCCCTCCGATCCGGCGGGCGTCGCGGCCTTCGCGGCCCGCGCGGAACCCTGGCTCGGCACCCTGGGCAGCCTCGCCGGATTGGGCGGCATCTGGAACGGCACGGCTGTTCCAGGCTCACGCACGACCTTTTTCGCCCTGGTCGGGACTCTGCTGCTGCTCGCCCTGGTGGCGACCGGCGTGCGCGCGGTGGTGAGTCGAACCCCGGAAGAGGCTGCGGCTGTGCCGAATACCGGGACCGACCACGGACTCGTCGTTCGTCGCCGACTGGTGTGGTCGGGGCTCGCGGCGATCGTGTTGCCCGCGCTCGGGGCGACCGGGTGGGGGCTGTCGGCGGGCGAGTTCCTGGTGCGTGAGGTGCCGGGGACCGGGCTGCTGCGGGATACCCAGAAGTACGTGGCGCTGGCGGTTCCGGCGTACGCGTTGTGCGCGGCGGCGGGGTGCCTGGTGGTGGGGCGCTGGATCGCCCGCATGGTCGCGGACGAGGCGAGCGACCCGTACGGGCGGGCCCGAACCGGTGGGGCCGCAGTGCTTTTCCTCGCGATCCTGTTCCTGGCACTGCCGGATATGGCGTGGGGCGTCGGCGGCGCGTTGCGGCCGGTGCACTATCCGGACGGGTGGCGAAAGGTGGCGGCCGAAGTGGGCGCGCCCGGTGATGTCGCGGTGTTGCCGGGCGGGATGTTCCGCAAGTTCCGGTACTCCGGGAGCACACCTGTGCTGGATCCCGCGCCGCGTATGTTGCCGCGAGATGTGTTGCAGACCGGGGAACTTCCGGTGCGCGGCGGCAGTGTGGCCGGTGAGGGCGCGCGGGCCCGCACGGTGGAGAGTCTGCTGCTGCACGGTGGGTCCGTACGCGAGCTGGCGGGCCTCGGCGTCGGATGGGTGCTGGTCGAGGGTGGTACGCCCGGTCCGGTCGGTGACTCGAAAACCGTTCTCGCTCAGCTGACTCCGGTCTACGCGGATCGAGATGTGCAGCTGTACAAGGTGCCCGGCGAGATCGCCACCCACGTGGCTTCCGCGAGCAGCCGCCGGATCGCCGGGGCCGCGCACCTGCTGTGGGCCGCGCTGCTGGCCAGCGGATTCCTCACCGCCGCAGTCCTTTCGGTACGGCGCGGGTCAGTCCTTCGGGAAGCCGAGCGCGAATCCCGCACCGATCACGACAACGCTGATTAGCGCGATGACGACGATGATCCACATGCCTCGATGCTAGGAATCATCCCGGCGTCGCGCCGGGACTTCGGCGAATCAGACGCGCGCGGGCGCGATCAGCCCGCTCACCCGCTCGCCGCGGGTCACGGCCGAGAGCACCTCGTAGACGCCGTTTCCGGTTTGCTCCCAGGAGAATTCACGCGCCCGCGCCCGCGCCTTCTCCCCCAGCACGGTGCGGGCCTCGCTATCGCGGAGCAGCTCCCCGACGGCCGCGGTGAGCTGGGCGGAGTCGTCGACCAGTAGCCCGGTGACGCCGTCCACGACCGAATCGGTGAGGCCACGCGAACTCCGGTACCCGACGGTCGGCACCCCGTGCTGGGCGGCTTCGATGACGGCCAGCCCCCAGCCCTCCTTGCGGGAGGGCAGCACGTGCACCCAGGCGCGGGCCAGCAGGCGATGCTTCTCGTCCTCGTCGACGTGCCCGTGGAAGGTGACCGCGTCGGCGATGCCGAGCTCGCGGGCGTGCGCGCGCAGATTCTCGTCCCACCAACCGCCGCCGACCACGTCCAGGTGCAGGCCGGGGATGCTGTCGCGCAGTCCGGCGACCGCGGCCATGGCGTCCTCGATCTGCTTGTGCGGCACCAGCCGCGAGAGCACCACGATGCTCGGATGCGGAGTGCGGGCGGATTCGTCACCGGCGGGCACGCATTCGGGGATGGGCTCCGCGCCATTGCGCACCACCGCGATCCGCGGCGCGTCCACGCCGAGCGCGGTGAGCTCTTCCGCGGACGGCAGCGACACCGTGAGGTACTGGTCGCCCCGGTGCACACGCGGCGAGAGCCGCGATTCGATCCACCACCCGATCCGGCCGACGAGCTTCCCGGCCACCGGCCACTGCTCCCGATGCCCGTGATGCACCAGCACCACGGTCGGCGCGGCCGTCACGGTGCGAGCGAAGAAGGGGATCCCGTTCTGGGTGTCGATGACCGCGTCGGGCCGCAGCCCTTTCAACGGTCCGAGTCCGGCCCGCCCGAGCGCGATGGCGGCCAGCGCCCGCGGGTACACGGTGAACCGCCCCCCGCCACGACTGATCTCGATCCCATTGACCGATTCCCGCCGCGCCGCCCCCGGATATCCGGCGGT
The DNA here is from genome assembly GCF_040630175.1 of Nocardia sp. NPDC005825. Classification (NCBI taxonomy): domain Bacteria; kingdom Bacillati; phylum Actinomycetota; class Actinomycetes; order Mycobacteriales; family Nocardiaceae; genus Nocardia; species Nocardia sp. NPDC005825. Next base: position 21,986 of record NZ_JBEXXC010000011.1, on the reverse strand, counting down.
CCGAAGCGTCACCTTCACGCCGCGCGCGGCCAGCTGCGCGCCGACCTGCTCCAGGTACCGCTCACTCCCGCCGCCCTGCGGATGCCCGGTGTCGCGCCAGCACAGCAGCAGCACTTCACGCACGGGCGATTCTCCAGGGGGGCACGGTCGGGGGACGGACAGACAATGGGCTCCACCATATAGCGAGCCGACCGGTCTCGGGCCAGCAGTGCCGATCCGACCTGCGATTGCCCGCGATTCTCCGCGTGAGAGACTTGCCGCCGTGCTTCGAGCTGAGCAGACCACTGTGCGCCGTCCGCGATTCGCCCGCCGGGCAACGCTGCGACGCTCGCTGCGGCTGCTGGGCAGCTTCCGGTTCGAGCAGACCGATCCCGCCGTGTTCTACGGCGGTGTGGCCACCGATACGGCCGAGCTGGTGTCGGACTTCTACCGGGATCTGACCGGGCAGTCGCTGCGCGGCACCGTGGTGCTGGACGTGGGCGGCGGGCCCGGCTATTTCGCGGACGAGTTCGGTCGCGCGGGCGCGCGCTATCTCCCGGTCGAGCCGGACCCCTCGGAAATGCACGCCGCCGGATTGCGGGTCGCGGGCGCGGTGCGCGGGTCGGGAATGGCCCTGCCGTTCCGCGACGACGCGGTGGAGGTGTGCGTCTCCTCGAATGTGGCCGAGCACGTGCCGCGGCCGTGGGTGATGGCGGCCGAGATGCTGCGGGTGACGAAACCCGGTGGCCTCATGGTGTTTTCGTACACGGTGTGGCACGGCCCGTTCGGCGGACACGAGACCGGGCCGTGGCATTACCTGGGCGGGGAGTACGCGGCCCGGCGGTATCGCCGCAAGCACGGGCGGGAGCCGAAGAACCGTTTCGGGCGTTCGCTGTTCGCGGTCAGCGCGGCCGAGGGCGTGCGCTGGGCCGCGGCGGCACCGGACGACATCGAGATCCTGGCGGTGTTCCCGCGCTACCACCCGCGCTGGGCATGGTGGGTCGTTCGGGTTCCCGTGCTGCGGGAGCTGCTGGTCAGCAACCTGGTGGTGGTGGCCGCCAAGCGGCCGCGCTAGCCCACCCGGGCGCGATTCAGCGGAGGGCGACGCCGCGCCGCCACAGCCGGCGGAAGCCGGTGCAGGGTTCGGGTTCGCCCCACGGTGACTCCTGGGTAGCCAATCCCACGGTTTCCATCGCGGTCAGGCCGACCTGACCGGCGAGGGCGTTCACGGCGGCAACCGCTTCAGCCGCGAGTAATGCGGCGGTGGCTTGCGCTGTGGTGAGGGTCCGGCCGGGTAGGAAGGACACCACCCATCCGCCCGCGCCGACGCTTTTCGCCTGATGCGGCGTGAGATCGCTGGTCATCAGCGCTCTGCCGACCACTTGCACCGCCATGACTCGGACTCCCCTGTGCGGTAACTGTTCATGTTACGTGCGAGCTATCCACGGTAGCTATAAAGCATGCTCGCTACGGCTGCCGAATGCAATAGTGCGTTCGGTGAAAACAGAACCGACAGGTCGGGATTCGATTGCCGAGGGTGCTGATGATTTGCCACGAGTATGCGGAAGTGCTTGCGTCCCTACATGTCCGGCGTAGCTCAGTCCGCCGGCATCAGAAGCCGCAGTGCCGGTTGCCCTTTCCGGACAGTCGGATAGGTCGCCTCCACGACCTCCACCCGCCACCCGGGCGGCAGCACCCGCTCCAATTGACCCGCCGCCCGCTGCATGGGGGTGCTGATCACCGGCGAGTCGGTATCGGACAACTCATCCACCAGGAAGTCATCGAGCCGCGTATCAGCCATACGGGGGATCTACCTTTCGAAGAGCTATGGAATAGCAACCGACCGAAGTGGTGGAGAAAGGTGTTCTGGTCCGAGCATAGGCCACCGCCGGGCAACCCCGATTTCAAACCGCGTATTGCCCCGGCGGTAACAAGGGTGCTTAGAAACCGAGGGGTCCAATTTCAAAGAAAATCCCGGCCAGCGGGACAATCGCCCACCGGGGCGCGGACAACCCGGGGCACAAAACTGTAACGTGTTCTCATGGAGTACCAGAGTCTGTTCATCGGTGGCCGCTGGACCGCGCCGGCCGGCCCCGACACCCTCACCATCGTCTCGCCCGCCACCCTGGAAACCGTCGGCAGCGTGCCCGTCGTCACCCGCGCCGACGTCGACGCGGCGGTCGCCGCCGCCCGCCGGGCCTTCGACAGCGGACCCTGGCCGTCCACCCCGCCCGAGGAACGCGCCGCCCTGCTGTCCCGCGTCGTCGCGCTGCTGGACCAGAAGGCCGGAGACCTCGCCAACGCGCTCTCCCTCGAGACCGGCGCGCCGCCGATGGCCGCCAGCACCCTCAACTACGTCTCCGGCCGCGCCACCCTCGACTACTACGCCGGGCTCGGCAAGTCCTTCCCCTGGACCGAGACCCGCACCGGCCTGTTCGGCACCTCCCGCGTCTCGCGGGAACCGGTCGGCGTGGTCGCCGCGGTCATCGCCTGGAACGTCCCCATCTTCCTGGCCATCAACAAACTCGCGCCCGCCCTGCTGGCCGGATGCAGCGTGGTCCTCAAGCCGGCGCCGCTGACCCCGCTGGCCGCCAACCTGCTGGCCGACATCTTCGTCGAGGCCGGCCTGCCCGAGGGCGTGCTCTCGGTGCTGCCCGCCGAGGCCGACGCCTCCGAATACCTGGTCTCCCACCCGGGTGTCGACAAGGTCACCTTCACCGGCAGCTCCGCGGTCGGCCGCAAGATCGCGAGCATCGCGGGCAGCCAGCTCAAGCGCTGTTCGCTGGAGCTGGGCGGCAAGTCGGCCGCGATCCTGTTGCCCGACATGGACATCGCCACCATGCCGCAGCTGGCCTTCTCCGGCCTGATGAACAGCGGTCAGGCCTGCGTGGCCCAGACCCGCATCCTCGCCCCGCGCGGCCGCTACGACGAGATCCTCGAGGCCCTCACCGCGGCCGTCGACCTCTTCCCGGTCGGCTTGCCCGACGACCCGGCCGCTCAGCTCGGCCCGCTCATCTCGAAGGCGCAGCGCGAACGCGTCGAGGGCTACATCGCCAAGGGCAAGGACGAGGGCGCGCGCCTGATCCGCGGCGGCGGCCGCCCGGACGGCCTGCCCGGCTGGTACGTCCAGCCCACCGTGTTCGCGGACGTGGACAACGCCATGACGATCGCCCGCGAGGAGATCTTCGGCCCGGTCCTGTCGGTCCTGCCCTACGACACCGAAGAGGAGGCCATCGCCATCGCCAACGACAGCGACTACGGCCTCGCCGGTTCGGTGTGGACCACCGACATCGAGCACGGCGCGACCGTCGCCGCGAAGGTCCGCACCGGCACCTACGCCATCAACTGGTACGCCTTCGACGCGTGCGCGCCCTTCGGCGGCTACAAGACCTCCGGCATCGGCCGCGAGAACGGCCCCGAGGGCCTGGACGCCTACTGCGAGACCAAGTCCCTGCTCATGCCCATGGGTTCCTGATCCCCTGAAACGAAACGGCTCGCCCGCACAATCCGTGCGGGCGAGCCGTTTTCGTCTATCGGGGGCGCGGGGGCCGAGCCCCGCGTATCCCTGACTGGGTTGTGGGGGCGGCAGCCCCCACAACCGGTCGTCAGGCCAAACGCTGCTTGAGCGCCTCGAACTCGTCGCGCAGGCCGGAAGGCAGCTTGTCGCCGATGAACTGGAACCACTCCTCGATCGAGGGCAGCTCGTTGCGCCACTCCTCGACGTTGACCGCGAGGGCCTCGTCGACGTCGGCGGCGGTCACGTCCAGGCCCTCGAGGTCGAGGTTCGCCGCGACCGGCACATTGCCGATCGGGGTGGCGGTGGCCTCGGAGCGGCCCTCGATGCGGCCGACGATCCACTCCAGCACGCGGGAGTTCTCGCCGAATCCGGGCCACAGGAAGCGGCCGTCGTCGCCACGACGGAACCAGTTGACGTAGAAGATCTTCGGCAGCGCCTGGGCGTCGGCGTTCTTGCCGAGGGTGATCCAGTGGTTCAGGTAGTCACCCACGTGGTAGCCCATGAACGGCAGCATGGCCATCGGGTCGCGACGGACGGTGCCGACCTTGCCCTCGGCGGCGGCGGTCTGCTCGGAGCCCACGGTCGAGCCCATGAACACGCCGTGCTGCCAGTCGAAGGACTCGGTCACCAGCGGGATGGTGGTCTTGCGGCGACCGCCGAACAGGATGGCCGAGATCGGCACGCCCTGCGGGTCGTCCCACTCGGGGGCCAGGGTCGGGCACTGCGACATCGGGGTGCAGTAGCGCGAGTTCGGGTGCGCGGCGAGGGTTTCCGACTCGCGCTCGTACCAGTCGTTGCCCTTCCAGTCGACGAGGTGGTCCGGAGTGCCCTCGAGGCCCTCCCACCACACGTCGTTGTCGTCGGTGAGGGCGACGTTGGTGTAGACGGTGTTGCCGGCCTCCATGGTGGCCATGGCGTTCGGGTTCGAGCTGCGGTTGGTGCCGGGGGCGACACCGAAGAAGCCGAACTCCGGGTTGACGGCATATAGTCGGCCGTCCGCGCCGAAGCGCATCCACGCGATGTCGTCACCGAGGGTCTCGGCGCGCCAGCCCGGGATGGTCGGCTGGATCATGGCGAGGTTGGTCTTGCCACAGGCCGACGGGAACGCCGCGGCGATGTAGTAGGCCTTGTTCTCGGGCGAGATCAGCTTGAGGATCAGCATGTGCTCGGCCAGCCAGCCCTCGTCGTGCGCCATGGCCGAGGCGATGCGCAGCGAGTAGCACTTCTTGCCCAGCAGCGCGTTGCCGCCGTAACCCGAACCGTAGGACCAGATCTCGCGGTCCTCGGGGAAGTGGGTGATGTACTTGGTGTCGTTGCACGGCCACGGCACGTCGGCCTGGCCCTCGGCGAGCGGGGCGCCGACGGAGTGCAGGGCCTTCACGAAGGGGCGGTCGGTGCCCAGCTTCTCGAGGGCGGCCTGGCCCGCGCGGGTCATCACGCGCATGGAGACCACGACGTACTCGGAGTCGGTGATCTCGACGCCCAGCTTGGGGTCGTCGGCGCCGAGCGGGCCCATGCAGAAGGGCACCACGTACATGGTGCGGCCCTTCATGGAGCCGCGGTACAGCTCGGTCATGGTGGCGCGCATCTCGGCCGGGTCGACCCAGTTGTTGGTCGGGCCGGCGTCGGCCTCGTTCTTGGAGCAGATGTAGGTGCGCGATTCGACGCGGGCCACATCGGACGGGTCGGAGAGCGCCAGGTACGAGTTGGGCTTCTTCGACTCGTTCAGCTTCTTGAAGGTGCCCGCGGCGACCAGCTGCTCGGAGAGACGGGCCGCTTCCTCTTCGGACCCATCCGACCAGACCACGCGGTCGGGCTGGGTGAGTTCTGCGACCTCCTGTACCCAGGCAAGCAGTTCCTTGTGCTCGGTGGGCGCGGTGCCATCGTGAAGACCAGGAATGGTCGCTGAGGTCATGAAAACTCTCCTGAGATGGGCGGCCCCGATGAGCATCGAGCCGAGGAGCGCGGCTCGCGACACCGAGTGCCACCAATTGCGGCAAGGCTCCCGTCGGTCCCGCACGCGCGCCCATACCGGCTGGACGCACGTACAGGAACTCGGCGGATGCCCTGGTTCCTGCCATAGAGGTTAACGCCATATATCGCGCTGTACGGAATCGGGTTGTCCAGTCGGTACCGGGTCGAAACCTCCGACCAGCCACTATCCGAATTCGAGTGCGGCCAGGTCACGTTCGCATGCCTGCACGAGCGCGGGTCGCCGCTGCGCCGCGTGCCGCAATTGCGCCTCCAATTCACCGACCCGCAAATCGGTTTCCACCATGCGGGCGGCGGCACTGCCGAGCACTTCGTCGGTGAGCCGCTCCTCGGCGTCCACCAGGGCGGTGGCGACCCGCTGTTCCAGTCCGGCGCGGGCGTCGACCAGTGCGTCGGCGACCCATTGCCGCAGGTGAGCGCCCTCGGCGAGGCGTCGGCGGGCACGCACCACCCAGCCCGCGCCGGCGGCACCCAGGACCAGACTGATCGGCATGATCGCGTAGTCGAAGGCCTGCAACAGGGCCAGCGGCGTCACCAGCAGCCGCCCCAGCCCGAACCCCGCCGAGGCCCCCAGCACCAGCATCAGGTGGTCCTCCACGCCCCGCAGCCGCGGGCCCGGCGCCGGCGCGGCCCGCGACACCCGGTCCGCGGCGGCCGGAAAAGATATATGCCATTCCTCCGCGACGGATTCCTCGACCTGACGGCACAATTCGCCGATCCGGGACCGAATCGACCGATCCATCTCCTGTGTGAGTTTTTCCACACAATCGCCGACCCGCGCCGGAAATTCGGCGAGCGCATTCCGCGCCAACCCGTCGATCTCATCCCGCAACTCCCCGTGCAACCCGCGAATCCGCGCCCCCACCTCGTGCAACAGCTCCACGCGAGCCAACTGGGCCCGATTCCGCACCACGCTCAACGCCGCCCCGCGACCTCCGTCCCCCACCGCCAGCAATCGCGCCCGCTCCGCCCGCAACCCCGCCACGTCCCCGCCGTCCCGCACCTTCCCCAACTGCCCCCGAATCCGCCGCCGTGTCTCCTCCAGCACCCGCTCCCGCACGATCGCCACCTGATCCCCGACCGCGCCCGCCCCGGCCGCCGCCACCAACCGCGCGTGCAACAACCCCACCCCCGACCGATCCAGCAGCGCCGCATCCCCCGCCGCACGCCCCACCGCCGCCATCCGCGCCGACACCGGCACGATCTCCTCCCCGCCGCCACCCGCCTCGGCCAGCAGCTCCGAATCCAGCTTCCGCACCTCCCGCCACTCCCGATGCGCGTGAATCCCGTCCAACGCGAACACGATCCGCGTCCCGTCGGCGCACAACCCCCGCACCCGGCCCAGCAGCTCCTCCCCGATCAGGGCACCGGCATCGAGCACCACGAGCGCCACCCGATGCGGACGGGCCGGGTCACCGCCGACGAGATCGATGTGCGGCCGGAACCGGGCCAGTTCCACCCGCAACGCCGCCGCGTGCGATTCGTCACCGCCGATGAGCGCGACCGCCGTGGCCTGCCTCGGCGCCGCCATCCCCCGCAGCAACGCCAGACCGTGCGGATTCCAGCGCATGACAATGGTTTCCACTGCTTCGGGCAGCTCGCCCGCCGTGGCGGCGGTCGGCACCGCCGCATCGGCCACGCGCGGAGCGATACCGGGAACCACGTCCCTCGAGGCGGCACCAGCGCTGCGGTGACCTGCCGAGGGCTGTTCCGACTCCGTGACCGTCACCCTGGACAACGGCGGCAGCGCCAGCCCACCGCCGAACGCCCCGGGACCGGGCTCCTCCATCGGCCGGCGTTCCGGCATTGCCGAAACACGTACCGGCGGCGGCAATTCGAGGCCGTTATCCGGGCGCGCGGCGTCCGGCTTCGGCTCGGGCAGCGGTGAATCGTCGGAGCTCGGTGCTGACATCAACACCGCTGATTCGTTTCAGGGGGTGTGGTCGGCTTGGCCGCGAGAGGTTCGCCGGCCGCTGGTGGCGGCTTCGTAGCGGCGGTGCAGTTCGCGGTGGAGCGGATCGATTCCGCTGGCGCAGTGCAGGATTTGCAGAAGGCGCCACGCGGGGAGTTCGGGAGCGCGGCGCAGGGCGGTCAGGGCGCACGAGACGCCGTGCAGGTCCCAGCGGTCGAGTAGAGCGTGGCGGGCTTCGGGATCGGGGGCGCGGTCCGGGGCGGCGAACAGGTCATGGGAGAGGGTGAGCGGCGGGTCCGGATCGTCGCGGTGGCGGCGCAGTGTGTTCAGGTCGGCGTCGGTGAGGGTGCCCGAGCGGGTGTGCGCGGCCAGCGTGGCGACCACGGGGAAGACGGGGAGATCGAGATCGGAGGCGAGCGCTTCGGCCGCGGTGGCCGCGTCGGACCAGCGCACGCCGATGGCATCGGCCTTGTTGAGGACGACCAGGGTGCGGTCGGGCGCGAGGGTGGCCAGGAGGCGGCGGTCGGCCGCGTCGGCGTGGCCGGGGAGGACATAGAGGAGAAGATCGGCGTCGAGGGTGGGGTTCGGACGGCCGGGACGGTCGATCGGACGGGTTTCCTCGGCGGTGAGCAGGGAGAGGGCGCGGCAGAGCGTGGTTTTTCCGGCGCGAGCGCGGCCGGCGACCTGGATGCGCGGCGTTCGCCGGGGCGGCACGCGGGCAGCGTAACGGGCGGATGCGGAGGTGGGGGCGGAAAACTCTCACGGAACTCACAATCAAGACCACGCGGTCGGGGAAGCGGGCTCACCCGCACCCCGCGAAAGGTGGTGGAAATGGCAACTACCCCAAGGTGAGTCACCATCGCGCGTGGTCGCAGCGGCGTGTCCGGTGCGGCGTCCGGCCTGGCAGCCGGATTGATCTTGGCCGTCGGAACCCGTGGTCGATTGCTGCGCTAAGGATCGAATACTGGACAATGGACGCCGTGAACGACGCCGCGAACCCCTCTGCCGAGCCAGCTCCCGGGCCGCGGTCCGCCGACCCCGCCGGTGACCCCGGTCACCCGGAGAACCCCGCCGCCGAGTCGGAGCAGACCGCCGGCCGCGAGCGCCCCGTCGGCGGCAACCGGCTCTATCCCCGGGTCACCAGCTTCCGCGCCCGCCGCGGCGCGGTGTCACCCGCCCGCCAGGACGCCTGGGATCGGGTGTGGCCGGTGATCGGCAAGGACGTGTCCGACGAAAAGCTGGACGCCGACGCCTGGTTCGGCCGTTCGGCCCCGCTGATCATCGAGATCGGCTGCGGCACCGGCACGGCCACCGCGGCGATGGCGCAGGCCGAGCCGCAGTTCAACCTGATCGGCATCGAGGTCTACAAGCCGGGTCTGGCGCAGCTGGTGCAGCGGGTGGAGCGCGAGGAGATCGACAATCTCCGGCTGCTGCGCGGCGATGCCGTGGATGTCCTGGAAAATATGATTGCTCCCGAATCGCTGACAGGCGTGCGCGTGTTCTTTCCGGACCCGTGGCCCAAGGCCCGCCATCACAAGCGGCGGCTGTTGCAGCCGGAAACCTTCGCACTCATCGCAAGTCGGCTGATTCCGGGCGGCGTGTTGCACGTCGCGACCGACCACGCGGACTACGCGGAGTGGATCGGCCTGTACGGCAATGCGGAACCCCAGCTCATCGGCATGAACGAGCCCACCGGCGGGGACCCCGAGGCGTATCGAAACAAGGCACCGATTGGTTTCGAACGTCCGATTACCAAGTTCGAAAACAAAGGACTCCGCGCGGGTAGCGCCATCACCGAGTTCATCTGGGGGAAGATCGAATCATGAGCGTCAGTGAGATGACCCCGGAGGTCGCGGAAGTTGCCGGAATAATGCACGGCGGCGACTCGACCGGACTACAGGGCACCACCGGGCTCCACGGCAACGCAGCCGTAGCCATTGGCGGCACCGCCACCGACGTACGCCGCGTGCTGTTGGTCTGGGATGCACCGAATCTCGATATGGGCCTGGGCGCCATCCTCGGCGGCCGCCCCACCGCCGCCTACCGCCCGCGCTTCGACGCGCTGGGCCGCTGGCTGCTGGCCCGCACCGCCGAACTCTCGGTGGGCAGCACCACCCGGGTGGAGCCCGAGGCCACCGTCTTCACCAATATCGCCCCCGGCACCGCCGATGTGGTGCGACCCTGGGTCGAGGCGCTGCGCAATGTCGGTTACGCCGTCTTCGCCAAACCCAAGATCGACGAAGACTCCGATGTGGACAGCGACATGCTCGGCCACATCGAGCTACGCCGCCGCGGCGCCGGACTGGCCGGGATCATGGTGGCCTCCGCCGACGGGCAGGCGTTCCGCGCGCCCCTCGAGGAGATCGCCGCTTCCGGCGTGCCTGTTCAGGTACTGGGTTTCCGCGAGCACGCGAGTTGGGCCGTCACGTCGGATATTCTCGAATTCATCGACCTCGAGGACATCCCGGGCGTGTTCCGTGAACCGCTGCCCAGGGTCAGCCTCGACTCGCTGCCCGACGAGGGTGCGTGGCTGCAGCCGTTCCGGCCGCTGTCGGCCCTGCTCACCTCCCGCCCCGCTCAAGGAGTCGCTTAGTGTTCACCCGCTGGGGCGACCTGGTCTACAAGCTGCGCTACACCGTCCTGGGTGTGGTCGTCGCCGCACTGCTCTCGTTGGGAGCGTTCGGGTTCGGGCTGGAGGACCATCTCAGCTCCAGCGGATGGGACGACCCGACCTCGGAGTCGACCGCGGCCGCGCAGCTCAAGGACAAGGTTTACAACCGCGACCACAACAGCGACGTGGTGCTGCTGTACACCGCGCCCGACGGCAAGACCGTCGACGATCCGGCGTGGAGCCAGAAGGTCATCCAGTCCCTGAACGACCTGCCCAAGCAGCACCCGGAGATCACGCAGGTCAACGCGTCGCCGTGGAAGACCGAGACCGGTCAGCAGCTGGCGCAGGCGGTGAGCCCGGATCGCAAGCACGCCTTCGCGACGGTCGCCATCAAGGGCGACAACGACACCGAGATCATGCGCAACTACCGGAATGTGAAGAACGCCTTCACCGTTCCGGATGTGACGGTCGAGGTCGGCGGCATGCAGCCGATCGCGGGCACCCTGAACGACACCATGGCGCAGGACCAGAAGCGCATGGAGATCATCGCGATTCCGGTGGTCGCGGTGTTGCTGTTCTTCATCTTCGGCGGTGTCGTCGCGGCCGCGCTGCCGCTGATCATCGGTGGCCTCACCGTGCTCGGCGCGAACGGCATCGTCATGGGGATCACGAAGTTCACCGAGGTGAATTCGTTCGTCTCCCCGGTGGTTTCGATGATCGGCCTGGGCCTGGCCATCGACTACGGGTTGTTCATCGTGAGTCGCTTCCGTGAGGAAGTGGCCGACGGCTACGACACCAAATCGGCGGTGCGGCGCTCGGTGCAGACCGCGGGCCGCACGGTCGTCTTCTCCGCGACCATGATCATCGCCGCCAGCGCCGGCATGCTGCTGTTCCCGCAGGGCTTCCTGAAGTCCGTGGCGTACGGCACCATCGCGACCGTCGCGCTGGCCGCGGTCTCCGCGCTCACCGTCCTGCCCGCGCTGCTGTCCATTCTGGGGCCGCGCGTGGATGCCCTGGGCCTCAAGCGCTTCCGCAAGGAGAAGACCACCGAGGAGATCGAGAACGGCTTCTGGGGCCGGATGACCGCGTGGGTCATGAAGCACCCGCTGAAGGTGGCCATCCCGATCACCATCGGCCTGCTGCTGCTCATCATCCCGGTGAAGAACCTGCAGTTCGGCGGTATCTCGGAAACCTATCTGCCGCCCGACAACTCGACGCGTCTGGCGCAGCAGCACTTCGACGAAGTGTTCCCGATGCGCAAGTCCGATCCGCTGCAACTGGTCATCATCACCGACGATTCGCGCAGTGTCGGACCGCTGATCAGCGAGGCCAACGCGAGCACGCCGGGCCTGCTGTCCAGCGGCAAGTTCCAGATCCCGTCGAAGCCGCCGAACGGCTCCAACGTGTGGGTCTCGGAAGGCCGCCTGGAGAAGGGCGCGGACAAGGCCGCCGCCATCGACTCGCTGCGCGCCATGGAGGTGCCCGAGGGCGTCGACATGATGATCACCGGTCAGCCCGCCATCGAACAGGATTCGATCAGCGCGCTGCTGGACCGCATGCCGTTGATGATCGCGCTGGTGGTGCTGGTGACCACCATCCTGATGTTCCTCACCTTCGGCTCGCTGGTGCTGCCCATCAAGGCGGCGCTGATGAGCGCGCTCGGCCTGGGGTCCACGCTCGGCATCCTGACCTGGATCTTCATCGACGGTCACGGCGCGGGTCTGTTGAACTTCACGCCGCAGCCGATCATGTCGCCGGTGCTGGTGCTGATCATCTCCGTGGTCTACGGCCTGTCCATCGACTACGAGGTGTTCCTGCTCTCCCGCATGGTGGAGTCGCGCACGCAAGGCGCGAGCACCACCGAGGCGGTGCGCGCGGGCACCGCGCAGACCGGCCGCATCATCACCGCGGCCGCGCTCATCCTGCTGGTCGTCACGGGCGCGTTCGCGTTCTCCGACCTGGTGATGATGCAGTACATCGCCTACGGCATGGTGGCGGCGCTGTTCATCGACGCGACCGTGCTGCGCATGCTGCTGGTCCCGGCCACCATGAAGCTGCTCGGCGACGACTGCTGGTGGGCGCCCAAGTGGATGAAGAAGATCCAGCAGAAGATCGGCCTGGGCGAGCCCATCCTCGACGATGAGCGGCCCGGCGGCGGCGAGGTGGTGGACCTGGTCAAGACCACCCCGATCACCGACCCGGTCACCATGCAGATCCCGATCGTCTCCGACGGTTCCACGCCCGCGCGCCCGCGCAAGCCGCGCCCGCGCCGCACCGTCGACGTGGACAGCGAGGCCCCGACCCAGCGCATCGACACGGTGACGCCGGCCGAGTCCACGCCGCCCGCCGACAACGCGCCGCAACCGCCGGAAAACACGGAGCAGCAGGCGGAGAGCGTCGCGCCCGCTCCGGAAGCACACCGCCCCCCGACCGGATTCCCTTCCGCCACAGTGCGTCCCGGCTTCGGCGTCACGCCGTCGACCACCGCGCCCCCGGCCTTCGCCAAGCCCGCGGGCATCAGCGAACCCAGCACCGAGGCGACCTTCGGTCCGTCCGTGGAGACCTTCGGCACCGCGTCGGAGACCTACGGCGCGCCCGTGGAGTCGGTTCCGCCGCTGGCCCCGCGCCGGGTGATCAGCGCGGCCGCCGCGGAAGCGCCGACCACCGAACTCGGTTCCGTCCCGCCGGTCGCCCCGGCCGGGCCCGCCGAGTCCGCCGCGCCCCGCGGTCCGGTGACCCCGATCGGCGACTTCGCCTCGCCCGCACGCGGTTCCGCCCCCGGCCTGCCGCAGCGCAAGCCCGAACAGCCCGCCGAGAGCCAGGCGTACAGCCAGGACGTGAGTTTCACGCCCCCGCCCGCCCCGGTCACGCCGCCGAGTTCGATGCCGTCGATCTCGCAGCCCGCACCGCCGGCCACCCCGGTCCCGCAGCCCGAGGCGACACCGCCCACCTCCACGGTCGGGTCCGAGCGGGTGCTCCCGCCGCCCACGCCGAAGATCGCGCCGCATCCGGCGACCCGGGCCCAGCTGTACCAGCCGCAGCCGGAGGGCGAGCAGCCCGCGCCGGAAGCCGCTCCCCCGGAACACCATCCGGCGCATCACGCGGCCGGTGAGCTGGCCGAGGACGGCGGCGGGCGCAGCAGCATCGAGCAGTGGATGTCGGATCTGCGCACCTCCCGTCGTCGCCCCGGCAAGCCGGACGAGGACGACGCCAAGCACCGCGGTGGTGAGGGGCGGCAGGTGAGCGTCAACGAACTGCTGCGGCGCCAGAACGACGACTGACGCGACATGAAAAAGGGGAGGCCCGGCCGAATTCTCGGCCGGGCCTCCCTTTTTCGCCGCCCTAGGTGCGGGCGTTCAGGTCGGCGAAGGCCCGCGCGTAGCGGGTGCCGACCATCAGCAGCAGGACACCCACCACCAGGAACGCGGCCGCGCGCAGCAGTCCGGCCAGGGTGGCCAGGTCGAACAGGAACAGCTTGGCCAGGGCCGCGCCGGTGAGCAGCAGGCCCGCCACCAGCGCCACCTTCGCCTGCGGCGACTTGCGTGAGAGGCGGCGCAGGCCGAACAGCAGGGCGGCGGTGGCCGCCGCCATCCAGATCACCGTGGCGATGCCGTGTCCGGCCAGGAACCCGTCGCGGCTGCCGGTGGCGACGCCGAGCGAGACGGTCAGGGCGGTCACCGCGTACAGCCCGCCGATCCCGGCGAACACCGACAGGACGGTGGCGTCGGACTCCCGATCGAGCAGGCCCAGGCGACGCGCGGTCCAGGCCGCGACCGCCAGCACCGCGAGCAGGAACACCGCCGACAACGCGGTCGGAATACCCAGGTGCGCTTCGGCTTCCGACTGCCCGGCCAGGGTGGCCGGGTCCGCGCGGAACAGGAAGGCGAGCGCGCCCAGCCCGCCGTACGCCGCGCCGAGCGCCGCCGCGAACCGCGACCGCTGCTGTCCGGCCACCGCCAGGAAGCCCATGGCGACCACGAACAGCGCCGTCGGCAGCGTCTGCACCTCGGTCACGCCGACACACGCCTCGAGCAGCGCGACCGCGCCGGCCAGCGCGGACACCACCGCCAGGTGGCCCGGAATCCGGACGGCGGCACCGAGTTTCGGCACCCACGGCAGCGCCGCTACCAGCAGCAGTACCGCCGCGACGGCGCCGGCCACCACCGTCGGCCCGGTGCGCCCGGAGAACAGCACGGGCGCGGCCAGCATCGGCACGGTCGCCGCACCGAAGCTCAGGCTCGCGGTCACGTCGCCCGCCCGCAGCCGCCCGGCGAGCACCGCACCGGCCAGCCCGGTCACCGCGATGACGATCGCCGCGGCCAGCGCCTGATACCGGTCCGGCCCCGCGCCCGAATCGAAGGCCGTGCCGACCACCGCGAGCAGGGTCACCAGCACCGCCGGAATCGTCCGAATCACGTGCAGCCACGGCCAATCCCGCACCACCTGCACCGGCAGCGCGGCGATCTGCAACACGATCAGGAAGCCGACCAACAGCATCAACTCGGTCGAGACGAACGGCGCGAGCACCGCCGCCCCGGCGGTGACCAGCACGGCCAGACCCTGGGAGTTCCACCGCATGGCGAGCGCCACGCCCCCGGCCGCGATCCCGAACGCCACCACATACCCGACCACGGGATCCAGCCACCGGTACATCGTGGTCATGGCGACCACATCCAGATATCCCCCGGCGATACCCGTGGCCGCCAACGCGATTCCCCCGACCCGGCCACCCGGCTTGGCGAACACCCGCGCCCCGACCCCCACCAGAGCGGCCGAGAACAGGCCACCAGCAACAACTCTCGGCACCGGTCCGAAGAACCCGGCCTGCGCCGCCAGCACCAGCAGCATGACCACACCGATCAACGTGACCGCCACCCCGGCCACGGCCAGCACCCGGCTGATCACCCCTTCCCGCTGCCACCACGGCTCCCGAACCGGCCGCCCGGCCACCACGCGCCGCTGCTGCGGCAACCCGGGCATCGGCGACAGCGGCTGCGCGCCCGGACCGGCCCACCCCGGCCGAGCCGCGCCGACCGGACCCGGAACAGGCTGCCCCGCAGGCATTCCCATCGGACCCGTGGGCGGGATCCAGCCGGGAGCGGGCGGAGTCGGAACCCCCTGCTGTACAGGCCATCCCGGCACACCCACGGGTGGCTGCCCCCACATGGGCACAGCTCCGGCCGGACCGGGCCCCGGCGCATTCCAGGCCGGTACCTCCTGCCCCGTCGGAACGGTTCCCTGAACGGGCTGTCCGCCCTGCTCCGCTCCGGCGACGCCCGTGCCGGCCTCGGTCTGTGCCGCGGTACGCATGGCTTCGGCGAGGACCTGCCTGTGCAGGGTGTCGAGGTCGCGGCCGAGGACGTTCAGGTGCTCGCCGAGCGAGGTGAACTCGGTCGACAGCCGCGCGATCAGGCGGGGATCGATGGCGGGATTCATGCCGACAATGCTCCCGACCTGGCGGTTTCACCACATGAGTAGAAACACCCGGGCGGCCGGGCGACTATTACCCGCCCGCGCGCGGGGCCTGCGGCTCGAGGTCGAACAGATTGCGGGAGGTCGGCGAAGTGGGAATCGCGGCGGGGTCCGGATAGGTGCCCAGCACCCGGTCGGCGGTGCCCGAGGTGGTGACGGTGAACCAGTAGTGCTCGTTCTTGAAATGGTGATGGCGGTGGTTGATCCACGTCGCCCGATACAGGCGCGACTTGGGCTTGTAGTCGGTGTGGATCAGGTAGTGCGTCCACTCGTAGGCCAGGCCCATGACGCCGACGGTCATCAGAAACGTCAGTCCGAGCCCCGGGCGCGGGAAGGCGAACGCGGCGAGGACGATCAGGACCGGGACCAGCCACAGCAGGGTCTGCCAGGGGATGAAGATCAGCGGAACGTCGCGGGGCGCGGCGTGGTGGCGGCGGTGGTCGCGGGCCAGCCGGGAGTCGAGGGTCAGTCCCGCAACGGTTTTCGGCCGCCAGTGCAGCACGCTGGTGTGGATCACCCACTCCACGAACGGGAAGATCGCCACCGCGACCAGGGGGATGAGGGCGTCGGTGTACTGCCAGTCCCCGACCGCGAGGCGTCCGGCGGTCGCCGCCACCGCCATGCCGCCGATCATCCAGGGCGACGGGTGATGGGTGAATTCGCGGGCGGCCGCGCCGAGCTCGCGCGGGAGCCGCTTCCTGGGTGGTGTGGGCATGTGCGCCTCCATTCGGTTCTTGCCCGAACCTAGAAGGCGTATTGGTAAGATGTCAAGTGGTAAGACCAGTACTGCCAGCTGCTGTTTCCCCTCACCGAGGAGTTGGTCTAGGACAATTCCGCCAGCGCGGCGGCGAAGGCGTTCGAGCCGAGCGTCAAGAGTTCCGCGGCCCGGGCCCGCGCCCCCGATTCGTCCCCGGCCAGAATCGCTTCGCGCAGTTGGCCGTACAGGTCGGCGCGCCCGGTCTCGGCGTCCATCACCGCCGCGAGCGCCTCGATGGCCGGTTCGTACACCCGGCGCAGGCTGTTGAAGATCAGCCGGTAGGCGAGCGAATCCGCCAGGTCGACCACGATCTCCCAGAACTCGAGCGCCAGCCGCTGCCGGGCCACCGGGTCGGCGCCGCCCGCGACGGCCGCGGCCGCCGCGGCCAGGTCGGCGCGCAATTGCTCGGTGCCGCCCTTGCGGCCCGCCAGGCCCGCGATCTCGGTGCCGATGGCTTGCCGCGCTTCGAGCACGCTGCCGATCACCGCGGCGTCGAGCCGTCCGCCGGGCGCGACCAGCAGCGGCAGCAGTTCCGGCCCGGCGGCGCGCCGGAAGTCCCGGACCACCGTCGCGTCACCGTGCCGCACCTGGACGAGTCCGGCCTGTTCGAGCCGGCGCAGCGCCTCGCGCACCACCGGCCGCGACACCCCGAACGCCTCGGCCAGCTTGCGCTCGCTCGGCAGCGTCTCGCCGGCGGCGATGGCGTCGCTGACGATCTGCTCGCTGAGTTGCGCGAAGACCTCGTCCGCGATGGACGCCCGGGCAATCGGTTGCAGGATCACCTGACCGACGGTATTGAGCCGGTGACCGGATATCAACTGATCAGACCACCGGCCACCCTGGCCGGGTGGGTGAACGGGACCGGGTCAGGCGGGATGCGGTGCGGTGGCCCGCGCGATGGTGGCTCGAATCTCGGCCGTGATCAGGTCCGGAGCTTCCAGCATCGGGACATGGCCCAGGTCCGGCAGGTTTCGCACCTCGACGGACTCGGTCGGATCCAGCGGCGCGTAGACATGCGGGGGCAGCACCCGGTCGTGTTCGGGCAGCAGGATCGTGGTGGGGATATCGAGCTCGGCCAGCCGATTGAACCCGACGGGCAGCTCCGCGTCGGTCGCGAGGTCGTCGACGATGGCGCATTCGGTGATGGCCGCGGTCATGGCCTTGGCGAGCGGATTCGGCACGGCGGCGGGCCGGTAGGCGAGCAGCGGCAGCAGCAGGCTGCGCAACAGCGACGGCATGGTCGGCTGCTGGCCGGGGCCCAGCCCGATGAGCGGTCCGAAGGCGCGGAACCGGCGCAGCAGCGAGTCCGCGGCGGCGGGGGTGCGCCACAGTCCGGCGGGCGCGATGGCGGTGCAGGAGCGGGCCCGGCCGCGGGCGGCGAGTTCCAGGGCGATCCAGCCGCCCAGCGAGTTGCCCGCGATATGGACCGTGTCCCAACCGGATTCGTCGAGCAGCCGTTCGCAGTGGTCGACCAGCGCGGTCACGGTGGCGGGACGCGCGGCCTCGGGTCCGCCCCAATGTCCCGGCAGGGTGGGGGCGAGCACGGTGTGGCTCGCCGCCAGGTCGTCGAGCACGCCGCCCCAGGACTGCCAGGTGAGCAGCACGCCGTGCAACAGCAACAGCGGTTCGCCGCGGCCGGTTCGATGCACTGCCTCGGGGGCCGGGACGCCTTCCACCATGGGCGTGACCCTACCGTCCGGCTCCGGCTCCCGCCGACCGGTTCACGCCCCGTTGAGGAAGCGCTTCCAGTTCGTCCCGAACGGGTGCTTGGCGGTGACGGAGCTGAACCGCAGGCTCCCGTGCACGATGATGTGCAGCGGACCCATCGGCGGCCCACTGCGCACCTTGGTGTTGGCGCTGGACCCGATCAGGTCGATGGCATTGAGGTCCACGGTCGCCTCGGCGGGCAGGATGAGTTCCAGCGAGCTGCAGGTGTCGTTCACGTGGATCTCCACCACCTGGGTGGACATGACGGCCTGGGTGAAGTCCAGGTGCACGCTGCCCATCATGCTGTTCAGCACGAGGCTGGGCGGCACGTGCCAGACGCCCCTGCGGTGCACGCTCGACATGCGCGCGCGAATCACATTGCCGGGCATGGGTTGTGGCAGGCGCGGCGGCCCGCTCACGAATCGGGGCTGCGGCGCCACGTACGGCGGCGCGGCGGGGGCGGGCTGCCCGACCAGCCGGACCCCCGGCAGATCGATCAACACCGCGTTGAGTTCGCCGCGGGTCTTGGCCGCGAGCGCGGTGTCCATGCGCTCGGTGAATTCCCCCAGCGACAGCATGCCCAGCCCGACCGCTCGCTGCAGCAGCCGGCCGACATGTTCGCGTTCTACATCAGATACCCGTAGATCCCGGTCGCCGATCACGGTGCCGGTCTCGAGCGCGGAAACCGCTTCAGGACCTCCCATGTCTTCGAGGCTAGCGAGCCCGGGCAGGTCATCGCATCAGGGCAATCCCTGAACCGCTCCCCTACTCGAGGCCCTGTTCGATGGCGTACCGGGTCAGTTCGACGCGATTGCCGAGCTGGAGTTTGCGCAGCGTGGACTGCACGTGGTTCTCGACGGTGCGGTGGCTCAGGCCCAGCCGGGTGGCGATCTGCCTGGCGGACAAGCCTTTCGCCACCATCCGCAGCACTTCGGTCTCGCGGTCGGTGAGCGCGGGCCGGTGGGGTTCGCCGCGATCGGCAGGGGTGTTGGCGATGCGGCGGAATTCACCGAGCACCAGCCCGGCCAGGCCGGGGGTGAACACCGCTTGCCCGGCGGCGGTGGCGTGCACGGCGTCGAGGAGTTCGGTGGCCGAGGCGCTCTTGACCAGGTAGCCGGTGGCCCCGGCTTTGATGGCGTCGAGCACGTCATCGCGTTCGGCCGACGCGGACAGCACCAGCACCCGGGTGCGCGGGGAGACCCGCAGCACCTCGGCGGTGGCGTCGGCGCCATTGCCGTCGGGGAGCTGCATGTCCATCAGCACGACGGCCGGGCGGACGGCGGCGGCGCGGGCTCCGGCCGAGCGGACGCCGTCGGCGGTGGCGACCACGTCGAATCCGGCCTCGGCCAGGTCGCGGGCGACGCCGTCGCGCCAGATCGGGTGGTCGTCGACCACCATCACGGTGATCCGGTCCGCCGCTTCGCTCATGTCCGCCTCCGCTCTGATTGTGGCCGTTCGACGGGAATCCGGAACTCCCATTCCGCGCCCGCCCCTTCGTCGCCGTCCTCGGGCACCGCTTCGAACAGCAGCTGCGCGGTGCCGCCGAGCGCGGCGACCCGGCCGATGATGGAGCGCGAAACACCCATGCGCCCTTGCCCTTCGGCCTCGGCGAGCCGCCCGGGCGGAATGCCCGGCCCGTCGTCGCGCACGCTCACGATCATCTCGTCACCCATATCCTCCAGCAGCACATAGGCTTTCGCGCCCGGTCCGGCGTGCTGAACCACATTCGCCAAGGCGGCGGCGACGGCCGCGGCGACCTCGCGGGCCGCCCAGTGCCCGAGCAGCACCGGATCGCCGGGCGTGGAGACGAAGACGGACGGCGTGGTCTGCGCGGTGAGCAGCGGCCGCAGATCCTCGTCCACCCCGCTGACGTCGGCGGGTTCGCCCTGTTCGGAGATGAGCACCCGCAGGGCGACCTCCTGCTCCCCCGCCCGCTGCGCCAGTTCCGCTGTCGGCCCGCCGATCTCGTTCCCGCGCCGCTTGATGTAGCTGAGCACCTGGAGGACGCCGTCGTGCACCTGACGGGCCAGGCGTTCGCGTTCCTGAGCGGCGGCGGTGAGCCGGATGGCCCGCTGGAGTTGCGCGTGGGCGCGGCGAGCGGTGTTGGAGGCCAGGCCCAGGGCCAGGCCCACCGAGATCAGCACCGGCAGCGTGGCGTCGCGCCAGACGTCGACATCCCATTGGGCGCGGGCCGTGATGACGGCGGCGGAGACCACCAGCCCCGAGCAGATACCGCCGAACGGCCCCCACAGGATCGCCGCGGAGACCACGGCATTGGCGGCCCACAGCGTGGTGGGCAGGGTCTGATGGCCGTGGTACCAGTCGTACGGCGCGACCAGCCGGGTGGCGAAGATGAGGGCGATCACCACCACGTGGTCGCCGATCACCACCCCGGTGCGCACCCGCGGCTCGTTGCGGATCCGCCACTGCGACAACAGGATCGCGGAGATGCCCGACCACACCGCCATGACCGCGATCAGCGCCCAGCTGAGCCGCTGATTGGTGTAGTGCGGCACCGAGGCCACCTGCTGGCCGACCGCGTACAGCAGGGTGATCAGCCGGAAGGCCTGCACCGCCCGCCACAGCGGCGCGGTGGCGGCCCAGGCGGGATCGGGCCCGGTCCCGCTCGGCGCCGGTTCGGTCCCGCGCCCCACTCAGTCCTCCATGACCGCTCGGCCGTCGGGACCGTCGGGTTTGGCGGCGTACATGGGTTGGTCCGGATCGCCGGTGTGCAGTTCCTGATACGCCTCCTCGGGCGAATCGGCGAGCAGCGAGCGCATGGCGGTATTGACCACGGCCACGAACGGCACCGCCAGCAGACCGCCCGCGAGCCCGGCCAGCACCACGCCCGCCGCGATGGCCAGCACCACGGCCAGCGGGTGGATGCGCACCGCGCGGCCCATCAGCAGTGGTTGCAGCACATGGCCTTCCAGTTGCATGACCGCGACCGTGATGCCCAGCACGATGAGCGCGGTGACCAGGCCCTTGGTCATGAGCGCGATGAACACCGCCACCGAGCCCGCGATGAAGGAACCCACGATCGGGATGAACGCGCCGATGAAGACCAGCGAGGCCAGCGGAAGCGCCAGCGGCACATTGAGAATCGCCAGGCCCGCGCCGATGCCGATGGCGTCCACCGCCGCGACCAGCACGGTGGCCCGGACGAAGCCGGTGAGGGTGCCGAAGCCGAGCCGCCCGGCCTCCCGCACCCGGGCGCGATGCGCGGTCGGGACGATGCGGGTGCAGAACTCCCAGATCTGGTCGCCGCCGTAGAGGAAGAAGATGAGGATGAACAGCGTCAGGAACGTGCCGGTGAAGAACTCGCCGATGACGGTGGCGGTGGTGAGCGCCCCGTTGGTGAGCGCGTCCTTGTTGGATTCGACGGTCTTGACGATGGTGTCGCCCGCATTGCGAATCTGATCGTTGCTCAGGTGCAGCGGCCCGTTGATCAGCCAGTCCTGCACCTGGTGCACGGAGGTCTTGAACTCGTCGGACAGCTGCGGCACACCGGAGACGAACTGTTCCACGACGAAGGTCATGATCCCGGCCAGGATCCCGAGCGACCCGATCAGCGCGACCAGCACGCCGATGGCCCGCGGCACCCCGAACCGCTGCATCCAATTGACCAGCGGCGCCATCAGAGCCGCGCCCAGCAGCGCGATGGAAATCGGAATCGTCACCGTCGACAGCCGCCGCGCCAGATACGCGACCGCGACCACCGCCGCCAGAATGATGAGCAGCCGCCAGCACCATTCCGCGGTCTGCCGGACGAGCGGGTGCACAGCCTCCGCATCGCGCCGCCGTACTCCGCCGGGCTCGTCGGATCTGCTGGACAGTGCCTGCTCCTCGCTCACACCGGCGAGCCTACTGTGCCCGAGCAGCTCCCCGCCCTAGGCGCGTGCCGGAAAACACCGTTCCGACCTGCCTTTCTCAGGCGATCGCAGAGTGGTTCGCGGCGCGTCTCGTTCTGGACCGAGTGGAGCGGGGGAGCGAAGCGGAGGAGCGGAGGGAGGGAAGAACGAGACCTCCTGCGCCGCGA
>NZ_JBEXXC010000010.1:0-326690 GCF_040630175.1 Nocardia sp. NPDC005825 | reverse complement strand
CACCCCCCTACACCAAAAAACACCCCCCGTAAAAGCATAACCCCCCGAACCCCGCCCGCTTCCTGTGGTTCTAGCTGGGATCGAACCAGCGACCCCTCGCGTGTGAAGCGAGTGCTCTCCCGCTGAGCTATAGAACCGGGGTCTCGCCGCCGAAGCGGCTGTCCGGCTCGGGGTTTCCCGTGTCGGAGTGAGCTAACACTAGCGCGTTACCCCGCCTGTTTGCCAAATCGACGCCCGGGGTGGCGGGGAGGTCAGCGTTCGGGGAGGGGTGGGGTGGGGGCGAAGGTGACGGGGAGGGCGAGGAGGGCGCGGTGGAAGGGGCCTGGGCGCCAGGACAATTCGGCGGCGGGGACGGCGAGGTGGAGTTCGGGGAGGGCGTCGAGGAGTTGGTCGACGGCTTCCTGGGCGATGAGGTAGGCGAGGGAGCTGGCGGGGCAGGCGTGGGGGCCGACGCCCCACGCGAGATGGGAGCGGTTGCCGGAGAACCCGGCGCCGCGGATGGTGGGGTCGGTGTTGCAGGCGGCCATGGAGATGACGACCGGCTGATGGGGTGGGAGCCAGGTGTCGTCGATGAGGACCTGCTGGGGCGGGAAGCTGATGCAGAAGTTGGCCATCGGCGGGTCGTTGAAGAGGACCTCGTCGAGGGCATCGCGGGTGGACAGGCTGCCGCCGAGGGCGCTGCCGCGGAAGCGATCGTCGAGGAGCAGCAGGACCAGCGTGTTGACGATCAGGTTCTGTTGCGGCTCGATGCCCGCGCCGTAGAGGGTGGCCAGCTGGTGCACCATCTCGGTGTCGGTGAGGCCGGTGGGGTGGTGCAACATGCGGGTGGTGACGTCGTGGGCGGGGTGGGCGCGTTTGTGCTGGGCCAGCCGCAGCAGGGCGTCGATGAGCAGTTTGTTGCCGCGTTCGGCGCCGACGCCTTCGAAGATGGCGCGCATCCCCTCGGCCGCCTGGGCCGCGATCTCGACCGGGCACCCGAGCAGGGTGTTGAGCACCTGGAAAGCCAGCGGAAAAGCGTAGTCGCGCACCAGATCCGCCGATCCGGCCGCGCAGAACGAGTTGATCAGCGACACCGCGACCCGCTCGACGGTGCCCTGCAACCCGTACTGGTCGATGCCGGCGAGCCCGGCGGTATTGGTCTGCCGATAGCGCGCGTGCTCGGATCCCGCGTTGCGCAACGCATTCGGCCGCCACTGCATCATCGGCAGCACCGGGCAGTCCGCGGGCACGCCCGCCTGCCAGACCCGCGGATCGGCGGGGAACCGCTCGGGATCGTTGAGAATCCTTACCGCCGTGCGATATCCGACCACGAGGGTGGCCGGCACCCCCGGCGCGAGCTCCACCGGAACCAAAGACCCGTACTGTTCGCGCATCTCGCGATAGACCCGGTGCGGGTCGGCGGCGAACTCGGGGGTGTACATCGGTACGCGCGTACCGACTTGCTCTGACATCGAACCCACTTCACATGGTGCGCGACACTCCACCGCCGCCGAACAGCGCACATCCCGGATGCGGAAGATCAACACTACCGACGCGGCCGCGTCGGTGCGCGCCGTTTCGACGACCCCGCGCTCAGAGACCGATTTCGCGAAAGTGATTGACAGCGGCGAGCCGCAGGAGCAGGCTCTACGAGGCGCAATTGTTGCTCGACAATTGCTGCGATATCCCGGCTGTCGGCGTTCCCGCCCGGTTGGTGAACGCCGGTCGACAGCGCTCGGAGATTCGGCGGACGCGGACGCGTCCCTTTTCCTTCAGTTCGGACCCGAGACCTACCAATTCGGAGGTTGGAATGTCTAGCAAGCACGGCCGAAAACCCAGCCAGATCGCCGACAAAGCCAAGAAGGGCATGAAGGGCCAGGCGCAGCGCATGGAATCCGACATGGACCAGATGGCCGACGACGCCCGGCGCGACATGGACCGCCTGGGCGCCGGCATCAAACGGGAAGCCCAGCAGGCACGGTCGGACGCACAGGGCCTGGACAAGGAGATGAAGCGCAAGCTCCAGCATCGCTGACCCGGTGACGCGAATGGCCGGTCCACCTGGCGGACCGGCCATTTCGCCTGTCGGCGGGACCCCGATCGTGGATCATGAGTGCGACTGGCATTCGAACTGCCCGTCCAGTCTGTGGGGAGTCCGCGATGACGGCCGTCGGCGATCGGGAATTGTGGTGTCCGCTGGAGAGCTCCGTGCATCCGATGCTGACGCGGATCGAAGCCGACAGCTTGGCCTGGCTCGACGCGCACCACGTGATGCCGCCGCACCGGCGAGCCGAATTCCGTTCGGGCGCACCGGCCGCGCTGGGGTCCTACACCTATCCCCGGGGAACCCGCGAGGGCACCCAGCTGGCGACCGACTTCATCACCTGGCTGTTCGCGTTCGACGATCTGTACTGCGACGCGAACCGAATCGGCAGTGACCCGGTCGAATTCAGCGCGATCATCGGCGACCTCGTCCACGTGCTGGAATCCCCCGCGGACAACCCCGCACTGCCGGTCGCGCGAGCACTGCGCGACCTGAACGGCCGGGTCGCGGCGATGGGCTCCCCGGTCCAGCGCCGCCGCTGGGCGGACGACACCGAGAAGTACCTGCTCACCAAACTCTGGGAGGCGGGGCGGCGACAGGCCGGATCCCTGCCGCCGCTGACCTCCTACGTCCACCTGCGCAGGCTGGGCGGAGCGAATGTCGCGTGCCTCATGCTGACCGATATCAGCCTGGGCCGCGAGGTCCCCGCGGAGGTCATGTGTGGCGACCGGATGACCGAGCTGGTGAAGGCGGCCGCCGATCTCGCCGACCTCGACAACGATCTGCTGTCCTATGCCCGGGAAAGCGGTCCCGGCGAGGAGTTTCCGATCAACGGGATCACCGCGGCGGCCTTGCACGGCACGCCTGACATCGCGGCCGCGACCAGCCGCGTGCTGGAGTTCCGGAATTCCCGGATGCGGACTCTGGTGGCCGAGTCGGAAGGATTCGCGCAATTCCCGGACACGCCGGCCGCCGACTTCAGTCGTGGCGTCTGCGACTGGGTCAGCGGGCACATCGCCTGGATCATGAAGTCCGGTCGGTATTCTCGGCTTCCATTCGCCGTTCAGGAGTAGCCGGGACCGCCGAGTCGACGCGCATCCGCAGCCCGCGGGGCTGCAAGGTCGCCGACAGTGCCGGTCGAGCATCGGTCCCGGGCAGGGCACGCAGTCGCCAGCGGGCGGTGATGGTCGCCAGGGCAAGCGTCATCTCGGTCACGGCGAAGTCCTCCCCGATGCATTTGCGCGCACCGCCCGCGAAGGCCAGGAAACCGGCACGGGCCGTGGACCTTCCGGTGGTCGCCCACCGATCCGGATCGAACAGCTCGGGATCGGGGTACTGGTCGGCCCGGTGCTGAATGGTGAAGGCGCTGTACAACACCGTGGTACCCGCCGGCAGCGCGTGACCGCCGAGTTCGGTGTCCTCCCCCACCGTGCGGGTCACGAACCAGACCGGCGGACGCAACCGCAGGGTTTCGGTGATGATCCGGCCGGTCACCGGCAGCTGGGGTAGGTCGTCATAGCCGGCGGACCGTCCGGCCAGCACCGAATCGACTTCCGCCCGTTGCTGTTCCGCGATCGCGGGATGCGCGTCGAGCAGACTCAACGCCCACGCGAGCGCGGTCGCCGTGGTTTCGGTGCCCGCCACGAAGAAGGTGATGACCTGATCGCTGATCTCGAGGTCGCTGAGCCCGCCCCCGTCCTCGTCCTGCGCGGCGATCAACGCCGAGAGCAGATCCCCCTGATCGTCCCCCGCCCGCCGACCCGCGGTGATGATCCCGGCCAGCGCCGCACGCAGGTCGGTGATCGCGCGTTCGTAGGCCCGGTTGCCCGGGGTCGACAACTTCAGCAGCGGAGCCGGTATGAGCGTGCGCGCCATCAGCATCCGCACGACGTAGTCGACGTCCCGCAGCATCTGCCGCAGGACCGGTTGCGGGACCGCATGGGTGAACAGCGTCGCCGCCGTCACCGCCGAGGTCATCGCGTGGAGTTCGGCTTTCATGTCGAGCTCCTGACCGTCGTCCCAGGATTCGACGATCTCTCCGATGCACCGGCTCATCACCGCCGCGTACTCGGCGGTCCGGCTCGGATGAAAGGCGGGCTGCACCAGTCGCCGGTGTCGGCGGTGCAGAGAGTGCGGGCAGGTGACCAACCCGTCGCCGAGGACCTCACGGACCCGATCCAGCAGCGGTCCGCCCTTGTCGAAGACCCGGTCCCGCCGCAACAGCTCCTGGGTCAGCCCCGGATCACAGACGGCCACCGCGTCGACCGGGCCGAGCCCGATCCGCACGAGATCCCCGTGCGCGGGTAGCGAACTCAGAAATCCGAGCGGGTCCCGCAGCAGCGAAACCACATGGCCCAGCAGCGGCAGTCGATTCGGAACGGCGGCGATCCCCGACGGGAATGTCATGGCGACTCCCAGGATTGGCGGAGGCACTCCCGAAAGGCGATTCTACGCTGGGGATTTGCGCCCTACCCCGGAATCCGCCGAACGCCGGGGCGCTCGGGTCAGAGGCGAAGTCGCGCGATCACCGCACGATGATCGGTGTCCGGAATCGTGAGCGAGGACAGGGCGACCGCGTGTCCCTGCGCGATGAGAATGCGGTCGATGCCGATCACCGGCCCCCACCAGCGGTCGGTCGGCCAGGTCGGGAGGGCGCCGACCCCGAGGAGTTCGGCGGAGTCGGCGTAGCGGCCGCTCACCAGGTTTCGGAACGCGACGTGGTCGTAGGTGGAGTTGAAGTCGCCGCCGACCACGGCCTGGCCGGTCGTCTCGTCGAGGATGGTCCGGATGCGGCCGAGTTCGTGCGCCCACACCCCGGCGTTCAAGGTCGGCGGAATCGGATGCAGCGCGAACACCGTCACCGGTCCGCGGCCGGGGTGAATCATGGTGGCACGCAGATTGTTCAGCCAGAAGCCGTCGAATTTGACGCCGTCCTCCAAGGGGTAGCGGCTGAAGATGCCGGTGCCCTGGCCGCTGCCGGAGGGCGCGGCGAACCGGTGCGGCAGCAGGTCGGCCAGCCCGGCGGCGTCGAGCTTGCTCAGGAGTTCCGGAGTCAGTTCTTCGACGGTCAGTACCTCGACCTCGCGCTCACGCACGGCCCGCACCACCGCCTCGGCCGAGCCGCCGCCGAACAGCAGATTCGACTGCATCATCACCAGATCCGTACCGGGCGGGGCACTCCCGTCCGGCCACAGCATCGGCGCGTGCGACCACAGCGCGGTGGCCGAGACCAGCACGGCCACCGCGGCGCTCACCCACCGCCGGGCCAGTCCGAGCACCACGACCGCGACCAGCGCGCCGACCATCAGGTACGACGCGAACGACGTCGCCAGCACGGCCGGTTCCCACGCGCGTGAGTTGTAGTGCAGCCCGATTCCGGCCACGCCCACGGCGAGCAGCAGCCATCCGAGCACCGTCAGCACCCACCGGAGCAGGCCGCGGCGGCGTGCGATCGGCTCGACGGCAGCCTGCTGCTGCCCCAACGCGTTGACCATTCAGTCCTCCCCTATTCGCCGATCACGCTACGCGATGCCGGTCCGATCCACGAAAACCGCCCCTATTTACGACAATAAAGATTGTTGCCGGATACTCGCCGAGTTCGATCGAATGGCGTCTAACTCTTGATGAAATTAACTTTCCACCGTAAATATCTAATTGCAGTTAACGATCTGCCAGAACTGGCCCCTGACCGGCCATCGATACCAAACCGTTATTTCGAATACCAGCCGCCACATGATGCGAACAGGTTACATTTCAAACCCCTGAAGTTGCGGCACACCCCACCGGGAACGCGCTGTTGCTTCACTATTTCGGGAGTTAGTTATGAGAACGACCGCCTCCACACTGCTTCGCGCCGGTATTGTTTCTCCGGTGGCTCTGGCCACTGTTTTCTGTTTGGCCGCGCCCGCGAATGCGGCGCCCGTCACCGTGAACTGGAGTTGCCAGGGCACGATCTTCGGCATCGGCCAGACCTCGAGCATGACCACCACCGTCACCGGCACCGCGCCGGGCTCGGCGGCGTCGGGTTCGGCCGTGGCCATCACCCTCACCCCGGGCTCCTCCACGGTCCCCAGTTCGGCCTCGGGCTTCTCCGTGACGAACATCAGCAACCTGAAGATGACCTTCCCGACCCCGGCTAACTCGACGCTGGTCTCGGCCACCGCCTCCGGCGGCACCGTGGCCGGCACCGTGGCCACCTCGGGCGGGAATGTCGTGCTGACCGTGCCGGGTCCGATCGCGGGCGGCACCAGCTTCACCCCGCCGGCGGTGACCATCAATGTCACGGCCGGGAGCCCGGGCACCCCGATCACCAGCAAGTACGCGGGGACCAGTTTCGCCAACCCGGGCATGACCATGACGACCAAGGTGGCGTTCATCGGCAACGTGGCGACGTCGTGCTACCCGAACCCGTCCCCGACGCTGACCACCACGACCGTCAGCTGAGTCCGTGAAAATGCCTGGACCGGGCTGTTTCCGCCAGCCCGGTTCAGGTTCCGCCCATCGGATGGGGGTCTCTGTATTGTCCACCGAACCCGCTCGGATGGCAGTGGAGCTCCGAAAAGCCTTGGAGCTCTACCACGGAACGGTCGAGGATCTGGCGCGTGAACTGCTCCGGCTGCTGGGGGTGAACGAGACCGACCGGCGCGCACTGGAAATCGTCCTAGTCGGCGGACGGTCGACGACACCGGGCATGCTGGCCGAACGGCTCGGCCTGACCGCCGCGGGCGCCACCGTCCTGCTCAACCGGCTGGAGAAGCAGGGCTATGTCACGCGCTCACTGCACCCCACCGATCGCCGCCGCGTGATCGTGGTGGCCACCGATCTGACCGCGCGCCGCGTGCGCGAGCTCATCCGCCCGCTGGCCGAGGAGAGCTTCAAGATGATGCTGAACTGGTACGACCTCGACGAGCTCGAACTGATCGCGGGATTCCTGGGCCGGGTCGGCGAACTGCAGCGTGTGCACCGGGAACGGCTGCGCGATATGGATCCCTACCCGCGGTGATGGCGCATGGCCGCGACGACCTCGTCCGGTGAGGCCGGCATCGTCTGCGTGGAGAACACCGCCGGACTGAAGCCGAGACCCTGATTCAGCCGCCCGAGCACGCGGATCAGCAGTGAGGAGCGGGCCAGGAAGGCCGCCGGATCCCGCAGCGCCACATCGACGAACCGCTGCCCGCCGATGTTCGACACCTGCACCCGATCGACGTCGGCCCAGTCGACCGACCCCAGCCTGCGATGCGTGAACCCCCGATCGGTGATGACCAGCTCCGGCTTGCGCCGCGGCAATTGCAGCACCAGCAGCAGCCAGCAGGAGCCGAAGAACGCGAACGCCATCGCGCCCACCACCATCGAGCTCGCCTCGGTGGTCAGCATGAGCACGCACCCCACCAGGACGAAGAATCCCGCCCCCGCCGCCAGCAGCAGCGTGCGCAGTATCGACGACTTGTAAACCGTTGCCGTCTCCAGCTTTCCGCCCTGCCCGTCGGATTCAGTCACCGCACTCCACCTGACTACCCATCACCGTTACGGCGTCAGTATGCGTCACCGGCGTCACCAGGAGAAACCGACCGCGCACCCGCCGTGTCGAATCAGTTCCTCTGGTACCCGAGCAGTCCGCCGAGGCATCCGGAAGGCCCGGTCAGCATGCCGATGGTCATGCGGTAATCACCACCGGTGAGCTTGCAGAGCAGCATCGCCGTGCCCAGATCGAGTCCGGCGGACCCGGTGCCGAACCCGGTCTGCACGAGTGTGGCCGACCCCGAATCGGCGACCGGCGCGCCCGTCGGCTCCGCCGCGGACGCGGTCGCCGCCAGACCGGACAACAGGATTCCACCGGAGAAGCCCATCGCCACAGCCGATCTCACCAGGGTGTGCGTCATATCGACCCATCTTTCGTCGCGAAAACTCGTGAGCCGCAACGTTAGTCGTCGATCCACCAGGTGAAACGCCCATATTTCCAGGGCCATGGGCAGGTCTCCGAGACTCACGTCACACTCCCCTGACAGCACCGCGCCCGTCAGATACTTTCCCAAGGAAATAACATACGAGGCATAGCGAAATTCCGGCGAGCGACACGGCCCGCCACGTGAGGAGTGAACGATAGTGCGCGACAGCGTGATCGAGGACGCCCTTTTGGCGACGGCGGCCATCTCGACCGACCCCGGATCGACAACGCGCAGCCACACCGCCCCGCCACCGGCCGCCACCGAGGCCGTCATCGCGGACCCCGACGTCCGCGTGCTCGCGCTGACCACCGTCCCCAATGCCCGCGACGCGGGCGGCTACCGCGCGGTCGACGGCCGGACCGTGCGCACCGGCCTGGTCTTCCGCACGGGCAACCTGTCCAAGGCCACCGACGCCGACCTGGCCGAACTCGCCGCGGCCGGCGTGGTTTCGGTCCACGATCTGCGCACGAGCTACGAGCAGGACCTCATCGGCGTCGACCGGGTTCCGGCGGGAACGACCGAACACCACGACGACATCCTCGGCCAGGCCCCGCCGGAGGTGCTCACCTCCGCCCTGACCACGGGCGTGGACCTCTACCGCGCCTTCATCACCGCCCCCGGCGCCAGTCGGGCTCTCGCGAACGTGCTGCGCGACATCGCCTACAACCCG
The DNA here is from genome assembly GCF_040630175.1 of Nocardia sp. NPDC005825. NCBI lineage: Bacteria > Bacillati > Actinomycetota > Actinomycetes > Mycobacteriales > Nocardiaceae > Nocardia > Nocardia sp. NPDC005825. The sequence continues at coordinate 318,052 of NZ_JBEXXC010000010.1, read as the reverse complement.
GGCGGCGTGCTGTTCCACTGCACCGCGGGCAAGGACCGCACCGGCTGGACCTCGGCCGTGCTGCTCACCCTCCTGGGCGTGGACAAGGACACGGTCTACTACGACTACCTGCTGTCGAACTACTACCGCGACGCCAAGGACGGCGACGTGGTCAACGGCGTCTCGGCCGCGGCGCTGGCCGCCGCTTTCGGTCAGACGAACGAGAGCTACGGCAGCTTCGAGGAGTACATCCGCCGGGGGCTGCGCCTCACCGACGCCGACATCGCCGCCCTGCAGGCCAAGATGCTCGCGGACCAGGCGTGAGCGCGTACCGCGGCGTGTCGATGTAGGGCCCGCGTGGTTCCGCGACGGCATCGGTACCGGCGGAACCACGCGGAAACAACTGCCGCAGGCACACGGTTTGACAGCAGTTGCTCGATTCGGGTGGCGATGTTAAGCGGTCAGAACCGCCTATGACCATGGGTTATTTTGAATACGAGGCGTAGCGTATTCTAAAACCGCCCGAAATGGAACCCGTTCCAGTAGCGTCCCCTCCCGTATTCGGCCGCATCGGGTTAGCGGTGCGCCGTCGGTTCCCCACGCGCACCTGCTTCACTCGGCAGCAGTCCGGGGATCGGCCAATGCTTGGCCGAGGTCGACGAGGAAGTTCGTCAGTACGTAGATCGCGCCGAGTGTCAGGGTGATCCCGGCGATGGTGGTGTAGTCGCCGATCTTGATGGCTTGCGCGGCGTAGAGGCCGATGCCCGGCCAGGCGAAGACCAGTTCCAGCAGGATGTCGACGCCGAACATGGCGGCGACCTGCATGCCCGCGATCGAGAGTGTCGAGTTCACCGAGTTGCGCAGCGCGTGTTTGACGACGACGCGTAGCTCGGTCAGGCCTTTGACCCGGGCTGTGCGCACGAAATCCGAGCGCAGGGTGTGCTGCAGGCTGCTGCGGAGCGCCCGGCCGATGGCGACCGCGGGCGCCAGGGACAAGCACACGACGGGCAGGATCAGATGCTCGACGGCATCGAGGAATACGCTCGGCCGCCCCGCGAACAGCGAGTCGATGAGCAAGAACCCGGTGGGCCCGTCGGGTGCGTCACTGTAGGAGCTGCGTCCGCGCGCGGGCAGAACCCCGAATTCCTTGTAGAACAACAGAATTCCGAGCAACGCGGAAAGGAATACCGGCACCGATGAGCCGCCGATCAGCACCAACCGTAGGGCTCCCGACCCGGGCCATCGCAGTGCGGTCGCCGCTCCGAGCAGCACGCCGAGCCCGACGGACAGCGCAAACCCGCAGAGGATCAGTTCCGCTGTGGCGGGCAAGAAGTCGGCGATATCCGAGCTGACCGGTCGGCGGGTCACCGCGGACTGCCCGAAGTCGCCGGTGGCCGCCTTCTCGACATAGTCGACGTACTGCACGGGCAACGGCCGATCGAGACCGAGATCGTGGTGTTCTCGCTCGACGACCTCCGCGGAGGCCCGTTCACCGACGAAGGCCCGAGCCTCGTCAACGGGCGAGATCTGCCGTAGTACGAACACCACCGCAACGAGCGTGAGCAGCACGAGGACGGTCGAACTGCCGCGCCGGACAAAGACTTTGAGCATTCGAAGTACTCCCTTGCGGTGGCAGAACCGGGTGATACCGGTCAGCGATCGGTGAGGCGGTCGCGGAGTACGTCACCCGTGAGGTTCGCGACTATCGCGAGCACGAAGACCCCGAGCGCGGGCATGATCGGCACCCACCAGGACTCGAGAAGGTAGGGCAGTCCCCGCGCACACATCGCGCCCAGCTCGGGAGCCGGCGCGGGAGCACCGAGCCCGACGAAGGACAGGCCGGACAGCGCCAGGATCAGGGCGCCGACGTCGAGACTGGCGGCGATGATGGTCGGTGGCCATGCGCCGGGTAGCAGGTGCAGCCGGCCGAGCCGACATCGGCCCGCACCGGACATTCGCGCGGCGTCGAAATGCGGCAGCGATCGGAGCCTGGTCACCTCACCGCGGACCACCCGTGCGTACAGCGGCCACCAGACGAGTGCCATCGCCGACAGGGTGTGGATATACGACGGCCCGATCGCGGCTACGACCGCGATCGCGAGCAACGACGCGGGCAGGGCGATGAAGATGTCGGTGATACGCATCAGGATTCGGTCCACGACCCCACCAACGGTTCCGGCGACGAACCCCACGGCGCCGCCGAGGACAATTCCGGACCCAATCACGCAGAGGGCACCCCACCAGCTGGCGCGCATGCCGATCAGGACGCGGCTCAGGATGTCGCGCCCGACTTCATCGGTACCGAGCCAATGCGACGCATCCGGCGGGGATGTCGGGCGCCCGACCGGGAGACCGGGGTCGTAGGGAGCAATCAACGACGCGCCGAGCATGACGACGATCAGCGTCGCCAGCACACACACAGTGATCACATCACCCGGTTTCGAGCGCCGGCGCGCCGCTACTGGCACCGGCACTGATTCACCGCTGCTGACGGAGGGTGCCGGCGGCGCAACGTCCGACTCGTCCGCCGCCGCGCTGCCCTGCTGTTCCGGAACGCTCCCGCAATCCGGCACCGCGGCCACCAACGCCTTGGTGTACGGGTGCGAGGGTGCCCGGGTCACCGTCTCGGCGGCACCGATCTCGACGATCTCCCCGCGAAACATCACGGCGACGCGGTCGGCGACGAAACGCGCCGCGGCCAGATCGTGGGTGACGAAGATGACGGTCAGCCCGAACTCGCGCCGCAGGCTCAGAATCATGTTCAACATCGACGCGGCCAGCGGCGCATCCAACGCGGAAGTCGGCTCGTCACACAGCAATACGGCCGGAACGACTATCGTCGCCCGCGCGAACGCGACGCGCTGGCGCTGCCCGGTCGACAAGCTGTCGGCGCGGAGGTCGGCGACCTCCGCCGGTAGCCCCACCCGTTCGAGCGCCGCGACCACCTGGGCCCGGCGCTCTGCCGGGCTCACCGTGCGCGGCAGCCGTTCACCGACCTGTCGACCGACCGTCAGCCACGGTGTCAGCGAAGCGCTGACATCCTGGAAGATCATCTGCGTCGCTCCCCCGGACAACTCGATGACACCACTGTCGGGCCTTTCCAACCCCGCGACCATCCGCAGTAGTGTCGATTTGCCCGTCCCGGACTCACCTACCACCGCGACTGCCTCGCCTGCTTCTACCTGCAGGTTGAGGTTGCGCAGCACCGGCAGCACCGCCCCCTTGACCAAGCCGTTGCGCAGCCGGAATTCCTTGCCGACTTCGTGGCAACGCACCGCGGGTCGCGAGCGGGGCGGGTTAACCAACGGCGGGAATGCGGGGGTCGGCCCACGTGCCCGGGTCCGGTCGATCTCGGCCTGGCGGAGGCACGCCGCGCGACCTGAGTGGGTGGCAGCCGGTGCCAGGGAGATCAGCGACTCCTCACAGTCGTCCGTGCGATGCGAGCACCGCGGAGCGAACGGACAACCCGGCGGCGGATGACGGGGATCAGGTGGCATTCCGGTCAGCACCGGTATGCGTCGGTCCAGCGGCAGGCTGAGGTCGAGACGCGAACCCAGGAGACCGATCGTGTAGGGGTGAGCGGGAGTCGCCAGGACATCCGCCATGGCGCCGACCTCGACGAGGCGCCCGCCGTACATGACCGCGACCCGGTCGGCGACCTCCGCGGCGACGCCGATGTCGTGGGTGATCAGCAACACCGAGCAACCGAGCTCTGCCCGCAAATCGGAGAGCAATGCCAGAATCTGCGCCTGCACAGTGACATCCAGAGCGGACGTCGGTTCGTCGGCGATGATCAGGTGTGGCTGCGCGGCGATCGCGATCGCGATCATGACCCGCTGCCGCAATCCCGCGGACAGCTCATGCGGGTACGACCGCAGCCTGCTGCCTGCCTGCGGGACTCCGACCAGGTCCAGCAGCCGGGTCGCGTCCGCAGTGGAGCCGGCGACTTCGCGCACCTGGTCACCGATTCGCATCGTCGGATTCAGCGACGTCATCGGGTTCTGGAACACCGCACCCAGGTGGGTACGTCGAATCCGGCGCCGCTCGGCGGGCGAGGCGGAAATCATGTCGACGCCACGCACTTCGGCCCGACCGGTGACGACCGCGGGCGGATCGCCCACCGACAGCCCGAGCAGGCTCATCCCCAATACGCTTTTGCCGGAACCGGACTCCCCCACCAGCGCAAGGATCTCTCCGGCGGCTATCTCGATGCTGACGCCCCGCACGGCATGGACCGCGACGCCGCGCCGGTGGAACGTCACCCGGAGGTCGCTCACACGGGCACGGGGCGTCACTGCGGCCCCACCCTCCGGATCAGGTTGATGGGCACCATTCCCGGGCCCAGCAATATGTGCACTATCTGGCCGATGCCGGCGTTGGTCACGATCACGTCGTTGATGTCGCAGAGGTTGAGGACCCACGCCTGCTCCATCACGATCCGAGCGCCCTCGACCCAATGCCGTTCGGCGTCCGCTTTGCTGACGGATCGTTTCCCGGCATCCATCACGGCATCGAGGGCGGTGTTCGAATAGTTGAACCAGTTGACCGGAGTTACGCCGGTGCGGAAGAAGATTCGCAGTGTGGTGTCGGCATTGAGCGCGTCGCCGCCGGACCCGTGGAGCAGCAGGTGCGGCTGCCGCTCGACCGGGGTCGAATGCAGTGCGAAAACCTGCGAGGTCGGCAGGGCCCGCACCGTGGCAGCCAGTCCCAGCGCCGCCAGCTGCGTCTGGAGGAGTTCGGCGACCCGGGCGTCGGTGGCGCCACCCGCCTCGTCGTAGGCGAGGTCGATCTGCTTGTCGCCGTCCGGCAGTTTCGCGATCAGCGCCTTCAGCTTTGATACGTCGTGGTCGGGTGCGTCGGGGGCAGCGCCGTCGGGCAGCACTCCGGCCGGGTAGAACTGGGTGGATCGTGCGGCTGTCGACCCGTAGGCCGGATCGATGAGCGCGGGAACGTTCACCGCCGAGCGCATCGCCCGACGGAACTCGACATCGGCGAACACGCCCCGCTTCCAGTTCAGGAAGATCGACGACTTGAACGCCGTCGGATGTTCCACCACAGTCAATGTCGAGTTCGTCTTCATCGCCTCGACCGCGGCGATCGGCAGGCCCTTGGTGATGATGTCCAGCTGCCCCTGCTCGAGCAACAGGCGTTGCGTCGTGATGTCCGGGATGATCTCGATACGCAGTGCCGTGAATTCCGGTTTGGTTCCCCAGTAGCCGTCGTACGCGGTCAGTGTGTAGTGGCTGCTCGGTACGAACTCCGTGACTCGGTAGGGCCCGGTTCCCGCATCGTGATTACTCAACCAGCCCTGGGCCCGATCACCGTTCACGGTGTTGGCCTGCACCGCGGCCGGGCTGACCGCCTTGAGTCCCCACGGGCAGGCGAGGTAGTCCAGGAACGGCTCCACCGGATACGCGAGCTCGATCACGAGTGTGGTGTCGTCGGGCGCGGACATCGAGGCCACGTCGGCGATCAGGTAGGCCGGCGCTTGGTTGATCGCGGTGCGCCGTTCATAACTCGCGATGATCGTCGCGGCTGTCATGGGCGTGCCGTCGTGGTAGGTGACACCGGGTCGCAGCTTGAACGTGTAGGTGCGGCCGTCGTCGGTGATCGTCCACGACTCGGCCAGGGCGGGACCAATTTCGGGCGAATCTGGTCTGTATGCGACCAGACCTTCGTAGACATTCAGGGTGACCTCGAGACCCTCGCCCTCGTAGAAGATGTCCGGGTCGGGCACTTGCATATCGGCCAGGAATCCGAACCGGAGAGTATCGCCGACCGTTCGGGCGCCACGGGATCCGCCCGCACATGCCGACAGCAGTGGCGAGGCTCCAAGGGCTCCCGTGACGACAACGAGGGCAGTGCCCTTCAGGAATGTCCGACGGTCCGCAGTCATGCTCATGTCGCCACGCGCCTTTTCACAGTCGTCGTTCACTCGCGAAGCAGGCCACCCGACACATGATCGGAATCCCCAGTGTCGCACAGTAATCCGCCCCGGCGTGCCGAAATCGCCAGTGGCGCAACCGAATTTCCGGACCGGCGGTCCATGGGTCTTGACACGACGCGAACGCCCCATTGATCAGCGACTATTGACAGCGCCGCTGTGGTGATGCGATGTTGATTACAGCGGAGGTCCGCATCATCAATATCGGCAACGGTCCGATATATTTTCGCTTGGCTATCATCGTCCGATAGGGGTGACGACGTGAGCAAAAAAGAAACCGACGATGCGGTACCTAACATCGGAGGGGGTCACGACTATTCCGACTACACGCTTATCGAGAGCCCTGACGACAATTTCGACGACAATTTCCAGCCACAGGTCTGCGATCTGGCGGATCTGAATGGCGACCCAGCGGCACGAGATCACTTCATCAACCTGCTGGGTACGGCCATGGAAGACGTCGGGATCGCGATTCTGATCAACCACGGTATCGGCGCCGAAGAGCTTCAGACCACCGATACACACGCACTGAACATTTTCACAACGATACCCGAGCAGCAGAAGATGCGGTTCGTCTCGCCGGACTGCGCCTATGGTGATCCCTATTACCTGGGGTACGTTCCACTCCAGGAGAGCATGCCTTCGCTGCCGCATGCGGTAGAAGCATGGGAATTCGACAGATCCGCCTTCAGAATTTCCGGAGAAGATACGGACAGGGCACTCGACCGTTGGCCGGACCAGAAATTCGAAGCCGAATTCAGAAAATTCTGGCAGGCATGCGAGGAATTGACCCCGCGGCTCGGCCGAGCGCTGCTCCGATATCTGGATGTCGATCCTTCGCGCTATGACGAGAAGATCTTCCCCACGTACGACGTGCTGCGGATCAATCACTACCCTCCCATCAGCCCAGCTGCCGGGAGCCTTGCCTCGCCCGCTCGCGTTCTCGCGCACGAGGACTACGGATTCATCAACCTGATGCTGGGCAGTCCGGTCGAAGGGCTGCAGGTGTATCACCCGCGCAGCAAGGCTTGGTGCAGGATCCACACCCCAGCCGATGCTCTTGTTGCACTCAGTGGTGAATGGCTGCGGTTCGTCAGTAGCGATCGCTTCCGCGCCTGCACCCACCGCGTCAGCGTGCCACGCGCCCCTGCCCAGCGGTCCGTTCCCCGAGTCACCGTGCTCTATACGCTGCATCCGTTCGAAGCGTCGACCGTCGAAGTGCTGCCGGAGCTCCAGCAAAAATATCAGCCGATCAGTGGCCGAGATTTCATGACCGGGGTAGCCGACCGACTATCCGAAAGATGCAAATTGTTGACAGATCAGCTCTGAGAGGTCGTGACTATGTTCTATCTCCCTCGGTCCGACATCGCTTCTCTGTTCGACCGGGCTCGGTACCGCGCCTTTCAATTCGAGCGAGAAGACGAACACATCGTGAGCGACGAGATCGAACCGATGCGTCGCTATCAGGCCGGCTTGGTGCCGCTGGACCCGGACGACTACCCAACCCTATGGAAGGAATGGGAGGATCTGAGCGACGCGACCACCGCCAGAGGAGTCGCTATGCAGCGTGTCCGGGTAGTCACCGAACCGTTGACCGAATACATCCGCTTTCTCCACGCGGTAACCGGGCGCAACCAGGCACACGGTGAGGATATTCGCTGGCTCCCTCGGCATTGGTTGACGCCGGAGGAATACCCCGCAGACGAGTGGTGCCTGATCGACGATGACACGCTTGCCTGGACATTGTTCGACGAGGACGATTTCGTGGGCTATGGCCTCACGGAGGATCCGGTCGAAGTCGCGCGCGCAATCGCCGTGCGGGATGCACTGTGGGCGAAGGCGGTCCCACACACCGACTACATTCCGGGTGCGTGATCCGCTGTCACCACAACCCCCGAGCCAGCTCCAGCACGCCCTCGGCTCGACGCCTGAACGATCGCGGCGGTAGCGACCGGTACACCCGCAGATACGCCTCGACCATCCGGTCCGGGTGCCCTTCTCCGGCGATCGAGGCCAGCGCGCCCGCGACGATCCGTTCCCGGATCCGCGCATCGCCGAGCTCGCGCAAACAACGGGGAATATCGGAGAATGCCTCGCCCCGACGGTATTTCAGCCCGTTCACCCCATCGGTGACCATGCCGAAGCCGGGACTGTCGGGCACGATCACCGGACAGCCCGCGGCCATCGCCTCGATCATCACCATCGGATGCCCTTCCGACCGCGAGGTCGACAGGAGCGCGCCGCCACCGGCGGCCACATTCCGATACCACTGCACCAGATCAGCTTTCGAACACAGGCCGGGCCGGTAGTCCACCCGCCCGGCCAGCCAATCGTCGAGCCCCAGTGTCTCCGCATTGTCCTCGGTGTCGATGATCACGACCTCGAAACCCGCCAGCACACCTGCCGCCACCAGATACAACAGCCCGTGGATGCCTTTGGACGGCCAGTCGGTATCCACCGCGCGACCCACCCACAACAGCTGCGGACGCGGACCCGCGCGCGCCGGCCCCGGCGTGCACACCGCCACGTCCGGGGCATTCGCGATCACCCGCGGCGAAGTCGCTGTGCGCGTGATCAACCCCGCCGCCGCCTCCGCCGACACCGCTGTGTACCCGTCGAACCGCACCTCGGTCACATCGGTCGGGGTGCTGACGTGCGCGGTCACCACCGTCCTCGCGAACAGCGCCGCCCATCGCAGCAGCGACGCGAGACCAGGCCAGCTCGGGCACGCCGAGGTCGCGTGCACCACCGTGAAATCTCCCCGCGCGAGCCGTGCCGCCACCGGCGCCGGCGACCCGATCCACACGCCCAACGCACACAGCGACCCGACGCGGCCAGGGCCGCCCTGCGGCGCATACACCCCACACCGCACGCCGCGCTGCTCCAACCCCCGGATCAGCACCTCCAGCACCGCTTCCACCCCGCCGTCGATGACCGTCACAACGAAGAGAACCCGGTCCTCGCCGGCTCGGCGCGCATCAGACCTCATGCCGGATGATCTCCGCCGGAAGGGGATTCAGCCGAGTCCCAGAGCACCGGACAAATCTTGGGATCGCTGTAGTCGACGTCCCCGTTCGGCAGCCTCCCACACATCTGATCGTTGACATGTGAGTGCAGCTCCCCGGCTTCGTCGTACACCCGTTGGTATCGGTTCGCGCTGTCCTGCATGTGCACGATCAATCCCACTCTCGCCAGGTCGCTCGAATTCGAGCCGCTGCCGTGGATTGTCATGCTGCTGTGAAAACTCACCTGCCCTTTGCGCAACAACAGCGGCACGCGACGAACCGGCATGCCGATGCTCTCGAGCATAGAGTCGACCTTTTCCGGATCGTCACCGAGAAAGAATGTGTCGTTATAGCGAACCGCACGGGTTTGCTCGGTATCCGGCCAGTTGTGGCTCCCGTCGATCATCACCACCGGGCCCATGGACTCGTCACAGTCCTGCAGCGCGATCCATGCGGTCAACATATTGGTGGACGTGCACGTGTGCCAATGCACACGGTCGGCGTGCCATTCGAGGGTGACTTCCGTGTGCGGGGGCTTGTATATCAAGCTGCTCAGCCAGAGCCTTATCTGACTGGTTCGCGCCAGCCGTGCCGCGATGGCTCCGATCAACGGCTGCAGCATGAAGCTGCCGAGCCGGTCGCTGGTCAGTGCGACATGATCGTTGAATCGGATCTGATGAGCCGAGCCCTCGATCCAGTCGTCCATGTCGTCGAGCGTGATGGGCAAGGTCCGGTCGCGTTTGCCGCTGTGGTGGATCGCCAGCGCGGCCGACGCGGCGTCCACTTCTTCGTCGGTGAACAGCCGCGGCGTGACGAACCAGCCATGCTGCTGGTAGAACTCGACATCGTCGTCGGAGGGTAGCAACTCTTGTTCAGCCGATGACAACTCGAACATAATGGCTCCTTCTCGCAAATATCAACTACGACAACGTCGATTGCGCGTCCCACAGCACGGGACAAATCGTGGGGTCGCTGTAGTCGACGTCACCGCTCGGCAGCTTGCGGCACATCCGATCATTGGCGGCCGAGTAAATTTCTCCGGATTGGTCGTAGACCCGCTGATAGCGATTCAGATGATCCTGCATATCTATGGTTGCCCCGATTCTGGCCCGGTTGCTCAGATTGGGTCCGCTGCCATGGACGGTCAGGCAGTTGTGAAAGCTGACCTGTCCCTTGCGCAACAAGAGGGGTACGCGTCGAAGTGGCATGCCGGTGCGCTCGAGCCGGTCCTGCAACATCGTCGGATCGCTGCCGAAAAATGTTCGACCGAATCTGACCGCACGGACGTCCTCGGTGTCCGGCCAGCGATGGCTACCATCGATCATCACCACCGGCCCCATGGACTCGTCGCAGTCCTGCAGCGCGATCCACGCAGTCAACATCTTGGTGGACGTACAGCTGCGCCAGTAGGCGCGGTCTGTGTGCCATCCAATGGTGGTGTCGCCGTCGGCGGTTTGAGGTTGCTTGTGCACAATACTGCTCTGCCACAACCTGATCTGGCTCGTTTGCGCCAACCGCGCGGCAACGGCCGCGACTATCGGCCGCAGCATGAAATCACGGAGCCGGCGATTCGTCAGCGCGACGTAGTCGTTGAACCGGATCTGGTGGACCGCACCCGGGGCCCAGTCGTAGAGCTCGTCGATCTCGCCCGGCAGAGCGTAGTCACGTTCACGTCGGTGATGCGCCTCCAAGGCAGTCAGCGCAGCGTCGATCGCTTCCTCACTGAACAATTTCGGGGCGACGAACCAGCCGTGTTGCTCATAGAACTCGACATCGTCATCGGACGGCAGCAAATCTTGCTCGGTCTTTGTCAACCCGGACACCGGATACCTCTCTTCCACATCGAAATCCGCCTCGCGTCATTCCCGCAGACGATGTCGACCGGCCCGGCGGTCGATAAGGCGCAGATGCAGCCCTCCCGGCACCAATGAGACCGAAAGGGGCGGGCGGATGCGCAAACCGGGGATGGTCTGCAACCGCCAGCGACTCGCGATCGTCACCAAGGCCAGCACGACCTCGGTCATCCCGAAGGCTTCCCCGATGCACTTTCTCGCCCCACCGCCGAAGGGCAGCAGGGCGCCGGGAGACGACGTGGCACGTTCGGGCAGCCAGCGGTCGGGATCGAAACGATCGGGTTCGTCGTAGAGGTCGGGCCGCCGATGGATGAGATATGGGCTCAGGGCAACGGTGCTGCCGGCCGACAGATCGTATGGGCCGAGCCGGACCCCGGCGGTCACTGTGCGCGTGAAGAACCACGCGGGAGGATAGAGCCGCAAGGTCTCGGTGACGATCCTGCTCGCTACCTCCAGCTGCTCCAGATCGCTGTGATCGGGCGCTCTTCCCGACAGCACAGTATCGATCTCGGCGTGCAACTCCGCTTCGATATCGGGGTGCTGCGCAAGCAGATACAGCACCCACGCCAGAGCCGAGGACGTGGTCTCCGTTCCCGCGACGAAGAACGTCACGACCGCGTCGCTGACGTCGTCGTCGGTCGTGCCGGGCGTGTCACTGTCGCGGTCGTGGACCGCCAGGAGCGCCGACAGGAGATCCCCGCTGTCGACGCCGGTCGCGCGGCGGTCGGCGATGATGCCGTTCATCGTGTTCCGTAACCGGAGATTGGCGTGGTTGTACCGCCGGGTGCCGGGAATCGGCAGCCGGCTGATCGCGTCGGGCAGCAGCGTCCGTTGAAAGGTGCCTTCGAAGGTGGCGGTGAGATCGCTGACCACTTCCCGCAGGCCCGTCGGCGACAGGGTGCTGGAAAACATTGTGGCGCCGAAGACCCGGGAGGTGATCGTGAACATCTCGGGACAGACGTCGAGGACCTGACCAGATTGCCAACCGTCGACGACCGAGGCTATCTGTGCGGTCATCGTGTGCGCGTAGCCCGCGAGACGTTTCGAATGAAAGGCGGGCTGGGCCAGGCGGCGCTTGTGCCGATGCTTGCTGTGCGTGCACGTGGCGACGCTTTCGCCCAGCCACTCCCGTTCTCGTTCCAGGAACAGACCACCTTTGTCGAAGGTCCGGTCATCGATCAGAACCTTGCGAGTCAACCCGGGATCACAGATCACGACAGCGGCTTTCGGACCGAGTCGGATCTTCACGAGATCACCGTGTTCGGGCAGCTGAGCCAGAAAGGTGAACGGCTGCTTCAAGAACGGCAGCAGATGGCCGATCAAGGGCCGGGAGCCGGGCGCGGTCGGAATCTCGCAGGACAGGTCTGTCATGAGACGCTACGTTTCTCTGCATCGATCCTGAATCCACCACTGCTGACGGCCCCGACCTGGCGGAGCCAACCGAACCAATCCTCGAGGCCCCAGGACCGAACGACGAGTCCGTCTGCGATCTCATGGAATTCATGGATCCGGATCCGAACCGCTCGTCCGGTCGCGGGCACACCGAGCCATTCGCCCGCGTGTACCCCGCGCATCTCCCCGCGGACCGCGACCATCCCGTTGCCGTCCGCCCCGCGTCCGTCGACGATCGTCTGCACGACGATCGTGAACTGCGAGAAGGCGTGATTGACCGCGGCAACGAGACTTTCGATGTCGTCGCGTCCGGACGCCGGCCCGGGTGAGTTGTCGCCCCAGTCGGGGGCCATGACCTCATCCAACAGACCGACATCGCCGCTCAAACCACGATAGAAAGTCTTGATCAAGTCGTCGACCGATCGCGTCACCAGCCAGCTCCTTCCGCCGCTATTGCTTCTCGTGTGTCGCGGCCAAGAGCTTGTTGACGTACTCGAGTGCGAGCCGTGGCGTCCGGAGAATCTCGACGGTCTCGTTCGGTAGCAGCGTCGGTATGCGAACTTTCCATTCCCGTTGGATTCGTTCGGCCAATTCGATCGTGCCCAGCGAGTCCAGACCGAGTTCGCAGAAGGGCTCATCGAGCGCCTTCTCGGTGAGTTCCGTTTCGACGCCTTCACACGCCCGGTACAGTCGACCCAGGTCATCGAGGGCGAACTCTCTCATCAGTGCTCCTTATCAGCAGCCCACCAGCGCCTGCACCAGGTTGGGATGACGAATCAGCCGGTAGTTTCATGGCAGGTACACGCCGGGCCACGGTCGAGGTGTGCGAGGTGTAGAAGTTGGCGCGCTGCGACCTGGATCGCGCACATCGCAACGTGGTGGTAGGTGCCGAAGAAGCCGCTCAAAAGGATACTGGCCGAGCGATTCTCGACCTCATGCCACCAGCGATCGGGAACGTAGAGTACGTCGCCGGCCTCGAGCTCGACGTCGTACAGAGTTTCTTCATGATGTGCCGTCGTGGCGGCTATCTCGCCCAACGGCAAAGCCGACAGGCGCGCCCATGGATCATACTTTTCCGACAACGCATCGGCCGCTTCGACGAAACCTGGTGGCGCAATACGGAAACGCTTGTTCCCCCGGATCAGTACGGCAATGTTCTCCAGCAGGTCGTAGTGCGCGCCGGTACGCGCCCCCGCGGGACCCACCCAGACTCCCGGAGGCGGGGAGAACGCCCGCCGCGGGAAGAGGCTCGTGCGAGGGAACAGGTCGTCCTGAAGCTGCGGGAACCTCCGCAGCAGGTTGAATTCCTTGAGATACAGGGATTCCTCGCCGGGATCATCGTCAGCCAGGAGCGCCATGTAGGCCCCCAGCGTCGACCGGGTGAAATGTGTTGCGGCACTTTCGCGATCCCCTCGAACCAGTTCGATGGACATCCCCGGCCGCAGTCTTCCGATGAAGTCGAAATCCCACCGATGCACGGCCGGCCAGTCGGCGGCCAGCCCCGGAAACACTGCTGGTTCCTTCTTTGCGATGTACTCATGCACCGGTGCGGTCGCAGGTCGTAGCTGCGGCATGTTTCCCTCCTCCCTTCGGTAGTTGCCCGCAACTCGATCAGAGCCGCCGGTGGATAACGGCCCCGTAGTCCAGGGACTGGGGGTGGGGAAAATAGTTGGGCTTGACCGAGACGATCCTCGTGAAGCCGTTCAAGTAGTAGTAGCGCAGCTGCCGGTCCAGCGGCGTTCCATCGTCGTTCGTGGCCCGTACGTACGCCGTGGGCGACCCGTCCGGATTGGCCTTGATCCATTCGCGCAATCCAGGGACGGTCGACCCGCCGTACAGGTTCCGATAACCCATTACGGCCAGCTGCGGCAAGAAGGAACGAAACAGCGCTACGGCCGCGCTCGAGCTGGTGCTGGTCAGACTCACGCCGAACAGGCAATCGGTACTACCGGGCGGGGGCAGTGGCGCGTAGGCACAGGCCCGCCAGTTCTCCGCTGCGCGAATGGTCTCCGGCGTGACGGGCCGAGCGAACATGGACGCGAGCAGTCGGGTCCCGTCCCGGTCGAACGCTCCCGCGGCCAGTTGGGGTAGCCGATCGATTCTGTCGAACAATTCCTCAGCGGTGGCGGCCTGTTCGTGGTCCCACTTGGCGCGCTCCATCTCCACTACTCGGTCCAGATCGGATAACCGGAGGTTTCGAACCTCGATATCGTTTCCGCCTCCGGTGACGGCGACGCGATGTGCGTTCTCGCCTGCTGGCATGTGTCTTCCCTTCGAAGGCATTTCCACGGCTACGGGAGGTCGACGAGCCGGGAACCGTGATCGAGCATCTTGTTGATGTGGATGGCGAGTCGAGTCGGGGTGGGGTGATCCAGGATGCCTGCGACCGTGAGCTGGACGCCCGTAGCGCTGCTGAGCCGAGTGCGGAGCTCCACATTGGACAGCGAGTCGAACCCGGCGTCTCGGAAGGTCCGATCCGCTGCGAGGGCGTCGGGATCTTGATGCCCCAGTACGAGAGCGGCGTGGGCACGAATCAAAGCTGTCAGCGCTTTGAGCCGTTCGCTGGGTGACACACCCGTCAGTTCCGGTCGCGGGAGGTCTTGCGCGAGACGGTCGCCGACAGGTGCAGGTGTGAATTCCCGTGGCAGTTCGGCCAATACCGCGGCCGGCGGCGTACCGGGTTCGACGGGTGCCAGCGCCATCGCGGCGAGCAGCGGCTCGTCCAGCTCCAGGGCCATGTCGAAAGCCGCAAGGGCACTGGCCGTGTCGAGTGGGGCAATCCCGTGCCGGGCCAGGCGTGCCCGGTCGATGTCGTCGAGATGCGCAGTGAGCGTGCTGGATTGCTGCCACAGCCCCCACGCGATCGATGTTGCGGGCAGTCCGATGCTGTGCCGGTGATAGGCCAGCGCATCGAGGAAAGCATTCGCTGCCGCGTAGTTCGCCTGTCCCGGCGTGCCGACCAGGTTGGCGATCGACGAGTACATCACGAAAGCGCGCAGGTTGATGTCCGCGGTGAGCTCATGGAGATGTCGAGCGGCGATCGCTTTGGACGACAGAACGCCGTGAAGCCGTTCGGGAGTCAGGTCGGTGAACAGGCAATCATCCAAGATTCCGGCGGCATGAACGACCGCGCCGAGTGGGTGCCGGGGCGGGATCCGTCGGATCACGGACGACAGCGCCGCGCGGTCCGACACATCGCAGACCGCCAGGACGACCTCAGCCCCCATTTCGCGAAGTTCACCTGCCAGTTTCCTGGCTTCGGGCGCCTGGTCGCCCTGGCGGCTGAGGAGGACCAGATGGCGGCAACCGTGGGCGGTAACGAGATGACGCGCGAGCAATCGTCCCAGACTGCCGGTACCGCCGGTGATCAGAACGGTCTCGCCGGGCACCAGCGCAGCGGGCTGAGTCAGGACGAGCTTGCCTGTGCTGTGCCCCTGACTGAGGTGTCGCAGCGCTTCCCGCGCATGACCGATGTTCCAGGTCTGGACGGGCAACGGGCTCAAAAACCCGTCGGCAAACAGGAATTGGAGCTGGCCGAGGATGACTTCGACCCGAGACATCGGAAGAACCGCGATATTGACGCTGCCGTAGGTGATGTCGGGGTACCCGACGGTTGCGGTGGCAGGGTCTCTGAGGTCGGTCCTTCCCATCTCCAGATAGGTTCCGCCGGGCCGCAGGAGCCGTAGCGAAACATCCACCGCGTCGCCGGCCAGGCTGCCGAGGACGATATCGAAACCGGTGGCGCCGGTGACCTCGTTGAACTGCTGTTCGAACCCGAGGGTCCGGGAGTCGGCGATGCGTTCGGGCGGGATCCCCAGCGCTTCGACGGCACGCTGCTTGGGCAGGCTTGCGGTCGCGTAGATCTCCGCGCCGAGCATGGTCGCGATCTGGACAGCTGCCATACCCACTCCCCCGGCCGCCGAGTGGATCAGAACTCGCATACCCGGTTTCAGCTCGGCGAGCTCGACGAGCGCGTGGTAGGCCGTGAGGAAGACAATGGGCACGCCGGCGGCCTGGGCGTGGCTCCAGTGCGCGGGCACGGCGAGGAGGGCACGTCGGTCGACAACGACGAACGGACCGTAAGCCCCCGGCCTCGCGCCCGCATGCAGCACGACCGCGGCGACCCGTGCGCCGAGTTCGACATCGCCGACCTGCGCGCCGACCTCCACGACCTCACCGGCCACCTCGAAACCGAGTGCGGCTTCGTCGAGGATCCCGAGCGCGACGAGGGGGTCACGGAAGTTCATGCCGGTGGCCAGTACGCGGATCCGCACCTGACCCGACTCGAGCGGCAGCGCGAGGTCGGGCGCCGGGGCGGTCACGACACCGTCCAAGGTCTGGTCCCGGCCTGGCACCAGCCGCCAGGATTGCTCGATGGCCGGCGGGCGAAGCAGATCGTCGACTGCCGGAACGAGTCGTGGGACGAACGCTCGCCCCCCGCGCAGAGCGATCTGCGGATGGTCGGTGGCGATCGCGGCGATCATCGATTGGTGATCGATGGTGCCGGTGTCGAGGTCGATCAACTGCAGCCGGCCAGGATTCTCGCTCAGGACCGAGCGCATCATGCCCGCGCAGGCTGCGCCGATCGCGTCCGGAATACCCTCCGCGAAGCTCGCGCTGCAGGCGCGCCGAGTGACGCAGACAACCAGCGATTCGTCGAGCAGACTCTCGGACAGCAGCGCCTGCGCATCGGCCATTGCCCGCGAAAGGCGTTCGCGTAGTGCACCTTCGGCTGGCAACTCGGTCACCTGACTCGCGGAACGAAGATCGAGCAGAACGACTTCCGGGACGCATTGTCCGTTGCGGAGCGCCAGGGACAACAAGGAAGCATCGGGGTGAGCATCCGCACCCGGAAGGTCGCCGTGCGAGCCGACAACCGCCCATCGTGCACTGTCAGCGGTTCGGCCGGTGCCCAGATCCACCGGCCGCCAATGGAACCGGAACGCGTGTCGGGCGCCGGTGGCGAGCATGCTGCGCAATCCACGTTTCGTCACCGGACGCAGATGCAGATCGTGGAAGTCCGCGACCGGATTTCCCTCGCGATCGGCGATCCGCACACGGTAGCGGTCCGGTCCGACCGGGCTTATCGTGGCGCGCAGATGGTCGGCGCTACGGGACAGTATGCGCGCGGATCCGATGGAGTACGGCAATAAGGTGCTCTGCTCGGATCCGCTCAGCAATAGCGCATGCAGGATCGAATCGATCAGAGCGGGATGAACAGCGAAGCCCTCGATGTGCTGTCGCGGTGGCAGCTGGACTTCGACGTACAGCGTGGCGTCTCGGCTCCAGGCGGCAGTCAGGTTCTGGAAGGCGGAACCGTAGTCGTAGCCCCGGTCTCGTAGCGCGCGATAGCATCCGTCGACGGACAGGCGACGACTGCCTCGAGGAGGCCAAACCTGTTCCTGTCTATCGTCTTCGGGCTCTGCGGTGACTGGGCCGAGGGTTGTGGTCGCCTCGGCATGGCAACGCCATTGCCCTTTGTCCCCGCGATCGCGGGAGTGCAGGGTCATCCGTCGGCTGCCGTCCTTTTCCACCGGGCCGCACATCACCTGGATGTCGACGACGGCATCGGACAGCAACAGAGGCGAGCTCAGGACCAGGCCCTGCACGCCGGTCCCACCGACCCGCGCAGCACACCAGGTGAGAACTTCGACCGTCACGGTGGCCGGCACGATGACCCGGTCGAATACCTTGTGGTCCGCCAGCCACGAGTCTTCGCTCACATCGAGGTGGCCGACACACACCGTGCTGCCGTCGAAAAGGTCGGTGCTGGTGGTGATCAGCGGATGGTCCGCACTGTCGAAGGATCCCTCTCGCATACTCCGCGCGGTCTTGGTCGCCGGTAGCCAGTAGGACCGCCGTTGCAGCGAATACGTGGGCAGGTCGACCTCGCGGGCGCCGGAATACAGTGCCGCCCAATCCACCTCGGCACCCTGTGCGTGCGCGTCGGCAACGGCGGCGAGAAAGTCCGCGCTGCCGCCGCGCCCGCGGGCGAGTGTGCCGGTGACCCCCACGTCGATGTCCACCGCGGCGGCGATTTCGGCGATGGCGCCGGCCAGCACAGGATGCGGAGATACCTCGATGAACTGCCGATATCCCGCAGTCAGCGCGCGACGTATCGCCTCGTCGAAATGCACTGTCCGGCGGAGGTTCTCGAACCAGTACGAAGCATCCAACGTGGTCGGATCGACGATCTCGCCGGTGGTGGCGGAGATGATGGACAGCCGGGCCGGACGCGGCACGATTCCCGCGAGATCGGTGTGTATCCGATCGCGCAGCACCTCCATGTGTTCGCTGTGCGACGCGTAATCCACCGGCAGCAGCCGGCCCTCGGCACCGCTGTGTTCGCAGTGCCGCAGAAACTCCGTCATCGCTTCGGCATCGCCGGCGATCACCGTGGCCGACGGCCCATTGACTACCGCCACTTCGAGCCGGTCGTTCCACTGGCACAGTAGTTCTCGCGCGCGTTCGGCGGGCAGCGTCAACGATGCCATGGCGCCTGGCCTGTCGACCGCCCGTAGCGCGGCGCTGCGCAGCGCCACCACGCGGGCGGCCTCGTCGAGTGTGAAGGCTCCGGCGATATGAGCTGCGGCGATCTCGCCTTGACTGTGTCCGATGACGGCGGTGGGAGTGATTCCGACGCTCTGCCACAATTCGGCCAGCGACACATACATCGCGAACAGGAGCGGCTGGATCACCTCGGCCCGCTCGAGCGGCGCACTCTGTTCTCCGCGCAACACTTCCAGGACGTCGAAGGTCACGTAGGGCCGCAGCGCCTCGGCGCAGCGCGCCATCGAGCGAGCGAAAACGGGCGATTCGGTCAGCAGCCGGTTACCCATCCCGACCCATTGCGACCCTTGTCCGGGAAAGACGAAAACGGGGCCCGGCCCGTGCCTCACCTTCCCCACGGCGACGCCGAGCGGGGCCGGTGCCGAGGCGAAGGCGTCCAGCTTCGCCACCAGTTCCGCTGTGCCGCCGCCGGTGACAACAGCCCGGTACGCCAGGGCGCTGCGCGTAGTGCCCAGCGACCAGCTGAGATCCACCTCCGAGAGATCCTCATGGCTGCGCAGGTGCGCGGCCAGCGCCGCGGCCTGCGCGACGAGAGCGGACGGCGACGCCGCGTACAGCGGCAACATCGGAATCTGCTGCCGCAGCGGCGAAATCTCGCGCCGGCGCGTGGGCCGGCTCCCGACAGCGGCGGGCTCGGGAGCGTCTTCGAGGATCACGTGGGCGTTGGTGCCGGTGATCCCGTAGGACAGGACCCCGGCGCGGCGCGGTTCGCCCGTTCGCGGCCAGGGACGAGGCTGATCCAGCAGCCGCATTCCCCCCGAAGTCCAGTCCACACCCGCAATGGGGTTCTCCACATGCAGTGTGGCGGGCAACCTTTCGTGCTGGAGCGCCAGCACCATCTTGATGACACCCGCGAGGCCGGCCGCGGCGAGTGTGTGGCCGATATTCGATTTGACCGAACCTACCCACAGCGGATCGTCCGCGAAGTGGTGCTGCGCGTAACTGGTTTGCAGAGTCGCGGCCTCGGTGGCGTCACCGAGTGGAGTTCCGGGGCCGTGTGCTTCGATCGCGTCGATGTGCTGGGGAAGCAGACCGGCGTCGCGGAGGGCCGCATCGATCACGGCTTGCTGGGCCCGCCCGTTCGGCGCCTGCAGCGTGGAACTGGCTCCGTCCTCGTTGACGGCGCTGCCGCGGATCACCGCCAGCACAGGCTTTCCCAGCAGCTGGGCCCGCTCCAGCGGCATCATGATCAATGATGCGACCCCCTCGGCCGGAGCGAATCCGTTCCCGTCCGCGGAGAATCCGCGGGAGTAGCCATCCACCGACAGGACTCGGTGTCGCGAATATCGCGCCAGCATCGACGGATCGCAGATCGCGGTCGCACTGCCGACGATCGTCACATCACACTCACCGGATCGCAGGGCTCGAACCGCCAGGTGCAAGGCGACCAGACCTGACGAGCACGCCGTATCCACTGTGATGGCAGGGCCGTTGAGGCCCAGGGCATAGGCGATTCGGCCCGAGGTCGCACTCAGCATCGTCCCCATCAACAGATGCCGCTCCAGGCCCGGGATGCTCGAGCCCGCCAAGCCGTAATAGCTGTCGGTCGCACCGACATAGACTCCCGAGCGCCCAGCGCTCAGCGACCGTGGGCTCATCCGCGCACGTTCCAGCGCAAGCCAAGAACTCTCCAGCAGCATCCGTTGCTGCGGATCCATCGTCGTGGCTTCCCGCGGCCCGATCCCGAACAGACTGGCATCGAAGTCGCCGATGTTCCGCAGGAAGCCACCGCGCTGGATATAGGTGGACCCCTCGATGGACGGGTCCTCGTTGTACACCCGACCGAGGTCCCAGCCACGTTCGGTGGGAAGACCGTAGGAGACATGTCGGCCTTCGGAAAGAACCGTCCAATACCCCTCCGGATCGTCGGCGCCGGGAAAACGGCAGTCCATGCCTACGATCGCGATCAATTCACCCGGCCTGAGATCTCCGCGGCTCATCATGGCACCATTCATTCATCGCGTCTGCACACGAATTCGAATCAGAATGTCAGGAAATTTCGTACGCGGAACGCAGCTAGTCGTCGTAGTCCACGTATTTTCCGGCCAGCTTCGCCATGAAGTCCTTGGCGCCGATGGGGCTGTACTTCGGCGTGCGTCCGGGCCAGACCTCGAGCACCGAAGATTCCCGGGGTAGCACGAGGTAGGGAACAGAGATCCGGGATATCGCCCGGTGTCCCGGATCTCGCGGCGCGCACACCCGATGCGAACACGAACGGAAGCGATCGTTGCTGACCATTTGGAGCCAGTCGCCGCTGTTCAAGATCATGGACCCGGGCGGCGCCGTGACCCGGCTCCAGGTCTTGCGCTGCGGGTGAAAGACTTGCAACCCTTCGATCGGATTGGTCGGCAGCAAGGTGATCAGCCCGTAGTCTTCGTGGGTCATGAAGCGACCCGTGATCTCGGTGTCGTTCGCGGGATAGTGGTTGATCCGCAGTACACCGTACGGTGGCGAGAGTTCCTCATCGTAGATCGAAGGATCGATGTCCAGATACCTGAGCAGAGCCTGCACGAGCGGCAGCGTCATCTCCTCGCACGCCTGCCAATACGGCCGCAGCGCGGTTTCGAACTTCTCATCCGGCCAGAAGGTCAGGGCCTTGGCGTCATCCTCGCCGGGCAGGCGGAAGGAATCGCGAAAGAACTCCCATGCTTCCACGGCATTCGGCCGTGTCGGCGTCCACGCCTGGACGGCGAAATACCCACGACGGAACGCTCCGCCGTACACGTAATCTGTTGCGGCGAATTTCAGCTTCCGTTCCTCGGGCACCGAATTGAACAGTTCCAGCGCGGACGCATCGGTGAACTTCAGCGAATCGTTATCGATTCCATGGTTGATCAATATCGCGAGCCCGGTATCCTCCATGGCCCGGCCGAGGATGTCGATGAAGCGTTTCTGCGCGGCCGCGTCACCCGCCAGGTCGGACATATCGCAGATCGGCGGTTCGAAAGCGTCGTCGAACACGTCGTCGAGGCTTTCCTCGAGTGAGTAATCGAGATCTTTGTTCACCACTCCGAACTTGGCGAGCGCCTGTTTGGAATCGCTGTTACTCATATTGTCACCTCTATGAATGAGAAGAATCCCCCGAAGCAAAGACCGGCGACCTCAGCGATCCAGATACCTGGCCGCCAGCCTCATCATGAAATCTCGGCCGCTGATCGGCTGGTACTTCGGATCGAAACCCGGCAGCACCTCCACGATCGACGTTTCGCGTGGGTGCACGACATAGGGGATGGTGAGGCGGGGCACGGCCCGCTGAGCGCGGTCGCGGGGAACGCTGACGCGATGGGTGCAGGAATGGAAGTGGTCGTTACTGATCATTTTCAGCCAGTCGCCACTGTTCATGACGAAGGACCCGGCCGGCGCGTCAACCCTGCTCCACGCCTTGTGCCGCGGGTGGTAGAGCTGCAGCCCCTCTACCGGAGTAGCCGGCAGCAGAGTGATCAGACCATAGTCTTCGTGCGCGAGGACCCGGCTCGTCTTTCCGGAATCTGCCGCGGCATCGTCGATCGGCGGGTAGTGATTGAACCTCAGCACGCTGTTCGGCGGCGAAAGCTCTTCGTCGTACAGCGCAGGGTCGACACCCAGGTAGCGGAACATCGCGTGCACGAGCGGAAGCACCAGCCGCTCACAGGCCTGCCAATAGGGTCGCAGCGCGACTTCGAATCGCTCATCCGGCCAGAAGGTGACCGCCTTTTCCGCATCTTCTCCCGGAATACGGAAGGCCGCTTTGTCGAGTTCCCACGCCTCCACCGAATTCGGCAGCGAATCCGTACTCTGCTGGAGCGGGATATACCCCATCTGCAGCGGCTCGCCGAACGTGAGGTCCGTCGCGACGAACTTCAGCTTTTCTTCGGGGGGCGTCAACGTGAACATCTCCAGCGCCGCATCGGCAGCCGTCGGCAGAACCGTTTCCGCTCCGTGGTTTATCAGAATGGCGAGTCCGACGTCCGCCATGGCCGCACCGAGCTGATCGATGAAACGACCTTGTGCCGCCGCGTCGCCGTCGAGGTCCGACATGTCGCAGACCTGTGGCTCGAAATCATCGTCGAATACATCATCGGGACCTTCGACAATCGAATACTCAAGATTATCTAGATCATTTTCCACAACTGCGAATTCCGCATGCGCCGTATCGGCACTATTTGCACCCACGCTAGGCCCCCTACAGGGATTTGGATCAGATGCTCAGCAGTTATCCGCTCGATGACCCGAAAAGCTCGAGCAACATCGTAGGATGAAATACCGCGTAGTCCAAGGTTGACCTAACCCAGGTTCGGTGTCAACAGTCACAGTGAAAGTTCCAAGAAGCCGGTAATTTGCCATGCGAATGGTTATATTGCAGCAATCCGACCGGACTGTAGGCGCGGGACATTTCACCGGCGCCAGGAATTGCACGGCATGCACCGTCCCCTTCCCATAGGCGATCACGACGGTGCACCACCGCCCATCCTACGGCCAAATGCGCTGCGATAGTTCACATTCGGCATTATCGATGCGTTGGCCAGAGTCGATGTGCGCCACCACACCCGGCCGCGCAGAATGAGCAACTCGGCTCGGCCGGCATCCCATTCTCGATCACATCAGTCACAGTGCTATCCTTCTGCCTCAGAAGTCACACTGCTGAACGTGCAGTCCTGTCTCTGTATTGACCACAGTCAGGGGAAACGTTGTGACCGCCGGCAAAGTTGGAGGCGCATCGGTGTCGATGCGCGTCGGTGCGCTGGTGCTGGCAGCCGGTGTCGCCGGGCTCGTCTTACATGCTGTTCTCATCCCCTTCACCGCGCCCTCCCGCCTCGGGCTGATCAACAACGGGATGGACCTGGTGGTCTACCGTGAGGGCGCGCAGGCCCTGGTCGACGCTCACCCCCTGTATTCGGGATTGCCGGACAATTTCACCTATCCGCCGTTCGCCGCCCTGATGTTTCTACCGCTGACGTTCGTCGGGGAGGCGATCGCTCGACACGCGTGGCTCGTCCTGTCGTGTGTCGCACTGATCCTCACGGTGTGGCGCTGCCTGCGGGTGTTGGGGTATCAACGCGACCGGCCGACGAAGTTGCTCTGTATCGGCCTGTCGCTGTTGGCGATTCAGGTCGACGCCGTCCGCGGAGCCTTGACATGGGGACAGATCAGCATCGACCTCATGGCCATCCTCATTTGGGACCTCACCCGCCCACCCGGCGCCCGCTGGCGCGGCTGGTCGGTCGGGGTAGCGACGGGAATGAAGCTGATGGCCTTGGTCTTCCTGCCCTATCTGCTGCTCACGCGGCAATGGCGCGCTGCAGCTGTGGCGGCGGGCGTCGCGGCCGCGACCGTCGTTATCGGGTTCGTACTGCTACCGGAGGACAGCCGCGAATATTGGACCCACACCGCCTATCAGGTCCTCCGGGTGGGGCATCCCGACGACGTCACCAACAAATCCGTCAACGGCGTCCTGGCCAACCTGTATTCGCCCGGATCGGTCCCGACCTGGGCGTGGCTGATCTGTGCCGGGCTCGCCGGAATCGTCGGCCTCCTGGCCGCGGTCCTGGCGCATCGGCGGGGCTGGGCGCTGTTGGCGGTGACCATCCTCGGGATGGCCGGCTGCGTCGTCTCACCCCTGGCATGGGGGCACCAATGGGTGTGGTTCGTGCCGCTCCTCGTCCTCCTGCTCCACCGCGCGATCGACGAACCACGAAGTGCCGCCATGATTTCCGCGACAGTCGTGGTGGCCTGCGTGGTATCGATGTGGGAGGGGGTCTGGACCTACGTCCGGACACGGCGCTTGCACATCACCCCCCTCGTTGAGTACTCGCGCACCGACATAGCCGTGGAACACGACGAGCTCACGCGGATTTTGGTCTGCGGCTACACGTCACTGCTCTACCTCATCCTCGCTGTCGCAACCGCTTGCGCCGCGTTCACCGCGCCCGGCCGATCCGCGTCGCCGGCCTCCGCCGGTGCGCGGCCGACGAAGGTGTCCGCCCGGCGGTAACCGTCGAGCTCGGCACACTGTCACGCGTGCTCCAGCCGTAGTGATCGTGTCAGCTTCGTTATCCGAGTCTTCTCCATGCTCGCGGCCATTGGACATACTCGACCATGTGGATTTGGCAAATATTCAGCTACCGCACGGGACTCTTCGCTCGACCCGCCCTGCCGGGTGTGCCGTGCAGCGCACACGACACACCGCGGCGGCACAGTCGCCGCGCGGCCCCAGACCGCACCTGCATGGGTAATGAACAGCATCTATACCTGTGGGACGGATTCGCCACGCCGGACATGGCCGAGCTTGGCGGTGCTGATCCTGCCGGTCCTGCCGGTGTCGATGGACGTCACGGTGCTATACCTGGCGATGCCGAAGGTGACCGAACAACTGGCCCCATCGGCTACTCAGCAGCTATGGATCCTCGATATCTACGCGTTCCTGATGGCGGGACTGCTGATCACCATGGGGAACCTGGGCGACCGAATCGGGCGGCGCATCCTCCTGCTGGGCGGCGCGACGGTCTTCGGGACGGCCTCGGTGCTCGCGGCGTTCGCGCCGAATGCGGGCGCGCTCATCGCGGCCCGGGCGCTGATGGGTCTGGGCGGTGCGGCGCTGCTGCCGTCGAGCCTCGCGCTGATCTCGAGCCTGTTCACCGAACCCCGCGCGCGGGCGACCGCCATCTCCGTCTGGGCGGCGTTCGCGGCGGGCGGGTCGGCGATCGGCCCGATCATCGGCGGGGCGCTGCTGTCCAGATTCTGGTGGGGATCGGTCTTCCTGATCAACACCCCGGTCGTGCTCGTCTTGCTGGCGCTGGGTCCGTTCCTGCTGCCGGAGCATCGGGCGGCGGGGCGGGGACCGCTGGATCTGCCGAGCGTGGTGCTGTCGTTCGCAGGGATCTTGCCGCTGGTGTACGCGGTGAAGGAGGCCGCCGCGACGGGCATGACCGTGCCGACGGCCGCGGCGGGTGTCTTCGGCGCGATTGTGCTGATGGTGTTCGTGTGGCGGCAGCGGCGGCTTGCCGAACCGCTGCTCGACCTGCGGTTGTTTCGGCACGGGCGGTTCCGGCTCGCCGTCTCGACCAGCCTGGTGGCCACGCTGTCCGGCGGCGGGATGGGGTCTCTGACCAGCGCGTACCTGCAATCGGTTGCCGGGCGTAACGCGCTCCACGCGGCACTGCTCGGCATTCCCGGGGCGACGGCAGTTTGCGTGTTCTCGTTGGGCGGCGCCGGCGTGGCGCGACGGCTCGGGGTGCGCAACGCTTTCGGAGTCGGGCTCGGCGCCGCCGCGGTCGGCAACCTGCTGCTGCGCGGCATCAGCGTCGACGGCGGAATCGCCTGGTATGTGGCCGGTTCCACGGTCGCCGGCGCCGGTTATGGGATCGTACTGATGCTGGTACCCGACCTGGCGGTGGCCGCAGTGCCGCCGGAACGGGCGGGCTCGGCAGTCGGAGTCACCGAGACCAGCATCGAACTGGGCAACGCCCTGGGGCTTTCCCTGCTCGGCTCGCTCGCGGCGCTGGTATTCCGTTCCGGCGGCGACTTCGCCCCGACGCTCGGCGAGACACTGACGGGGGCATGCGACGATCCCGCCCTGGTCGATGCGGCGCGGAGCTCGTTCGTCACGGGCATGCACGTCGCCACCACCGCCGGTGCGGGCCTACTGGCCTTGGCCGCGGCCGCAGCGCTGCTGGGATCGCGAGCTCAGCGACCTGACGATGCCGGTGCGACCCCAGGATGGTGGGCAGCCGCGGCAGCGGCGGATCCACCGCGCCGTCCAGCACGCCGCCCACCGGATCGTCGACTCCGTCGCGGCGCACCGGGTCCTCTGCGGGCCGGTAGATCTGCCGGACGATCAGCGCGCACAGCCCGATTACCGCGAGGTCGCGCAGCGCGACCGCGCCGGTGAACCACTGCTCCGGCACGCCCTTGCGGTCGGCGCCCAGGAAGTAGTACATGCGCGGGAACCACACCAGCGCGTCGATCGTCATCCACGCCAACAGAATCCGCCGATGCGGCAGCGCCAGCACCGCCAGCGGCACCAGCCACAGGGAGTACTGCGGGCTCCACACCTTGTTGGTCAACAGGAACGCCGCCACCACCAGGAACGCCAGCTGCGCCAGCCGTGGCCGCCGCGCGGCGGTCAGGCCGAGGTAGCCGATGGCGGCGCACGCGACCACGAACAGCAGCAACGACACCGCGTTCAGCACGGGTGGGGTGGCCGAGGGCACGAGTGGGCCGTCGAAACCCTTCCAGCCGGTGAACGAGGTGATCACATTGTAGATCGAGTCGACGTCTGCTTGGCGTTCGGTGTTGAGCCGGAAGAACTCTCGCCAGCCGTCGGGGAACAGCACCGCGATCGGCAGATTCACCACCAGCCAGGTCATCGCGGCCGCGGCCACCGCGACCCCGGCAGCGCGTAGCGGCCGCACGTGGGTGCCCTCCAGATACTCGCGGATCGCCCGCCGATATCCGGTCTCCCTGTGCCGCAGCAGTTTCCGCGGTGAGGGCAGCCGGTGGCGGCTGTCGGCGCGCAGGCACAGCACCACGATCGGGCCGAGCAGCAGCAGCGGATACAGCTTCGCCGCGCCGCCGAGCCCGAGCAGCACACCGGCCAGCATCGGACGCCGCCGCGCCCAGGCCAGCAGGCCGGTAGTCGCGAAAGCCGTTGCGAGAGCGTCGAAATTGGTGAATGCGTGCACCAGCACCAGCGGCGACAGCGCCACCAGCGCGGCATCCCAGACCCGCCGCCCGGCGAGCAGCGCCGACGCCCACACCGTCACCAGCCAGGCCATGGCCAGGCCCACCGCGACGACATCGAAATAGACCACCACCGGCAGCGCTCTGGGTAGCGGCAACTGGGTCCAGGCGTCGGCGATCTCCATCGACACGTACTGGTACAGGCCCGACAACACCGGATACTCCATGTAGCGGGTCTGCGGCGCGCCGTCGGGACCGATGTCGGTCCACGACTTCTTGTACGGAAACACGCCCTCGTTCAGCCGTTCGGTCTCGTAGAGCGGCACGGTGTCCGAGACGCACATGGCGACGTACTGACGGTCGTTGCGCCAGTCCAGAGACAGACGGCCATCGGCGCCAGTCTGCTGGATGCAGGGCGCCTTGCCGAACCAGCCCAGCGCCAGGAACACAACCGCGAACGCGAGCAGCACCCGCATCGGGGTCCAGAAGCGGGCCCGGCCGATGAGGGCATGATCGCCCACCGGCCCACCGATGACAGTGCACGCCTGGGCGACCAGCGGATCGGTGCGACCGGGTTTGTCGCGCCGATCCGCCGACCGCAGGTCTGGTGCGAGCTGCGCCGGCGAGGTGGTCGGTGCTGGCTGGTCCTTGATCACGGCGCCCGGCTACCGCTCTCGGCCTCCGGTGTACGGGCTTCCGCCGCTCGAGGACGCACCACTCCGCGAATCATGAAGACTCATGCCTTCCCAAGTGCTGCTGCCTCTGGCCGCCAGACTCGTTGTGGTGCTTCGTGCGCTCCGCTGTTACCGGAAACCGATGTATGGTTCGGCCGCTCTCTGAGCATCCGAGTTGCGTGAATCACCCGGCGGAACGGTACCGCATACGAGCCCGTGGTTTTCGACATCGCTACTCACGGATTCCACTGGGCCGACATCAGGGCCGCACGATTGACGTCGGCGCATCCATGGCAGCATCTGGCACGTATTCGGCACAAAAAAGGCAGGCCAACACGCTTACGGTGTTGGCCTGCCTGTTCTGCGTGGTTCTAGCTGGGATCGAACCAGCGACCCCTCGCGTGTGAAGCGAGTGCTCTCCCGCTGAGCTATAGAACCGGGGTCTCGTCGCCGAGGCGACTGTCCGGAGCGGCGTTTGCGGTGCCGCTCGAACGAGAATGAAGATTACACACCCGGCTGGCATCACACCAAATCGCGTGCACAACGGCGTAAAACTGAGGTTATCGGGGGCGGTGGGGCGGGTGAGGTTTCACCGGGGTGTTGCCGGGGCGACATGGGGGCGTCGCCGGGGTGGGGTGGGATGTGGGTGATCCGTGTCCGTCCGGTCGCCGAGTTCGTGGGCCGACCGGCGAAACCACATGCCTGTAGTTCATATTTACCCCCATCTACCAGGCGATTTGTTACCTGCGCAGATAGTCGGCTAATGTTCTCTCTCGTCAGCGGGACAGCCGAAAGGCGCCCGGGACGAAATGCGGATGTAGCGCAGCTGGTAGCGCATCACCTTGCCAAGGTGAGGGTCGCGGGTTCGAATCCCGTCATCCGCTCGAGGGGCCAACACGGCCTGCTTGGCGGTGTGGCCGAGTGGTGAGGCAACGGCCTGCAAAGCCGTGCACACGGGTTCGATTCCCGTCGCCGCCTCTTCTTTTGAAGAGCAAATAAGACCCGCGCGATTAGCTCAGCGGGAGAGCGCTTCCCTGACACGGAAGAGGTCACTGGTTCAATCCCAGTATCGCGCACCACGTTTCATCAGATCAGGCCCGGCTCACGCCGGGCCTTTCTGCATTTCCGGGTCGATCCGGCCGTTCAGCCGAGAGAGATCCGCGCGGCGGTACCCGACACCCACCCCGGGCATGGCTATCGTCCAGCTATGACAGCAAATTCTGGCGTTACCCGCCGATCCGCGCTGCTCGGTATCGGCATAATGGCGGCGTCAGCGCTCGCCGCGTCAGCATGTAGCAACTCATCGGACAAGTCGTCGTCCACCACGTCGACCACCGCCGCCATGGACACGAAGTCGGTGGCCTCCGACGCCTACGTGTACGGCTACCCCTTGGTCCTGATGGAGGCCACGCGGGTGACCGGGGCGCCGGCCAACCAGTTCTCCCACGCCCGCTCGCTGCCGATGGCGGCCAACCGCACCATCGTCCGCCAGAACCAGGACACGTTGTACTCGCAGGCGTGGCTGGATCTTTCGGGTGAGCCGATCGTGATGACCGTCCCGGTGATGGACGGCAAGCGGTTCTGGATGATGCCCACCCTGGACGCATGGACCAATGTCACCCAGAATCCTTCGAGCATCAACCCGCAGGTGAAATCCGGCACCGGCAAGGGACCGTTCACCTACGCGTTCACCGGCCCGAACTGGAAGGGCACGCTGCCCGACGGGCTCACGCCGCTGCCGATGCCCACCGACATGGCGTGGATCCTGGGCCGCATCGAGATCAACGGCGAGGCCGACCTGCCCGCCGTGCACGCCATCCAGGATCAGCTGAAGCTGGCCCCGCTCTCGGCCTGGCAGCAGAACCACGACGCCGCCAATCCGGCCGTGGACGCCAGCTCCTCCGGCGACCCGGAGAAGGAGGTCGCCGCCATGGACGGGCGCACCTTCTTCAACAAGCTCAACGCCCTCATGGTGGCCAATCCGCCCGCCGCCGATGACGCCGAGGCACTGAAGCGCTTCGCCACCATCGGAATCAAGCCCGGCGGCACCGTCGACTCCCAGCCGGCCGACCAGCTCGACGCGGGCGCCGCCGACGCCAAGCAGCGCATCCAGACCTGGCCCAACCCCGACCTCGCCGACGAGAACGGCTGGCAGTTCGGTACCACGGCCGGACGCTACGGAGCCAACTACATGCTGCGCGCGAATGTGGCCCTCATCGGTTTGGGCGCGAACCTGCCCGAGGACGCGGTCTATCCGTCGATGTTCGACATCCCCGCCGACGACAACGGCACCCCGCGCGCGCTCCGGATCCATTTCCCCGCAGGACAACTCCCTCCTGTGGACGCGTTCTGGTCTATCACCGCGTACACCGCCGACGGCTTCTTCGTCGACAACCCGGCCAATATCTACGCCGTAGGTCACCAGGTCCCGCCGGTGGCGAATCCCGACGGCAGCATCGACATCTACGTCCAGAGCGCCGAGCCCGAGGAGGGGATGCGGGCCGCGAACTGGCTGCCCATCCCCACCAGCGGCAAGTTCAGCCTCACCATGCGCTTGTACGCCGCCCACAAGTCCGTGATCGATGGCAGCTGGAAGCCGCCGGCCCTCACCCCGGCGTCCTGACCGCCGCTGTCCACGGCGCATCTGCGGCTCACCTCCGCCGGCGCGATGGCAGCGACGTTCGCGGCCACGGGCGAGGCCGGGATGGTGCTCCCGGCGTTGCACGCGCTCGCCTTCCCGGCGCTGTTGTTCGCGGTGGCCGCGGCCCGGCCGCGCCGGCTTCGCTCGCTTCGACCCGTCCGGCGGCGGGAGCGGCGACGATCGCGACCGGTGCTCTGAGAATCGACTACCGTAACAGCGACGCGGGCAACGTGTTTCGAACTCTCAGCGGTCGCGCTGGGAGCGGACCAGGGCGCCCGGGCGGGCGCCGGTGTCCTCGCCGTCGCGCAGCACGACCTCGCCGGAGACGATGGTGGCGCGGTAGCCCTCGGCGCGCTGGAGCAGGCGACGCGCTCCGGCCGGGAGGTCGTAGGCCATGGCGGGCGGCAGCAGGCGCAGGGCCTCGAAGTCGATCACATTGAAGTCGGCCTTCTTGCCGACCGCCACGACGCCGCGGTCGTCGAGGCCGTACATCCGGGCGGTGTCGTAGGTCATCTTGCGGATGGCGAGCGGCAGCGGAATGCGTTCGCCCCGAGCGCGATCGCGCACCCAGTGGGTCAGCAGGTAGGTGGTGTTGGAGGCGTCGCAGATCGCGCCGACGTGCGCGCCGCCGTCGCCGAGGCCGACCGCGCTGGCCGGGTGCAGCAGCATCTCGCGAATCGGGTCCTGGGTGAAGCCCGAATAGTTGAGCAGCGGACGGTAGAACAGGGCGGTGCCATCGCGGGTCAGGAGCTGGTCGTAGATGTACTCGAACTGCTCGACTCCCGCGCGGGCCGCGTCGGTGGCGAGGCTCGCCCGCGGGTCCGGCTCGTAGTCCGGCGGATCGCCCAGGGTGAAGGTGCGGTCCAGGCCCATGCTGATGAAGGCCATCGGATTGTCGGGGAGGTCGGCCTCGGCGAGAATCGTCTGCCGCAGTGCGGGATCGCGGAGTTCGGCGACCAGGGCGTCGAGGCTTTGGCCCGCGCGTTCGACGGCGGCCTGGTAGCTGGGCCGGAAGGAGAACGGGTTGAAGGTCTGCAGGCCGATGAGCAGGCCGAGCGGGCGGGCGGAAACCTGTGGGCGGATCGGGATTCCGGACTCGAAGGCCGCGCCGGCGGTGTCCAGCAGCCGTTTCCAGTCGTCGGGCGCGCCATCATGTTGCAGCAGGCCGAAACTCACGGTGCGGCCGGTCTGTTCGGCCAGGCGCAGCATCCAGGCGAGTTCGCGGTCGGGGGCGGCGAGGTCCTCGCCCATGATGCCGGCGGGGGCCAGTTCGAAGACGCCCGCGCCCGCGTCGGCGAGGGCCTGGCCGATGGCGAAGAGTTCCTCCTCGGCGGCGAAGGTGCCGGGGACCGGTTCGCCGTCGATGGCGCGGTGCACGATGGTGCGGGAGGTCGAGAAGCCCAGTGCGCCCGCCTCGATGCCCTCGCGCACCAGCTTGGCCATCATGGCGATGTCCTCGGGCGAGGCGGCGTCGTTCTTCGCGCCCCGCTCCCCCATCACGTAGGCGCGGACCGCGCCGTGCGGGACCTGGGTGCCGACGTCGACGGCCAGCGGCAGCCGGTCCAGGGCGTCGAGGTATTGCGGGAAGGACTGCCAGTCCCAGCGGATCCCGGCCGAGAGCGCGGCCCCGGGAATGTCCTCGACGCCTTCCATCAGCCCGATGAGCCAGTCCCGCTTCTCCGGCGTGACCGGCGCGAATCCGACACCGCAGTTGCCCATGACGACCGTGGTGACACCGTGCCAGCAGCTGGGTGTCAGCTGCGGGTCCCAGGTGATCTGCCCGTCGTAGTGGGTGTGGATGTCGACGAAGCCGGGGGTGACCAGCAGCCCGGTCGCGTCGATCCGGTTCTGCGCCACGGCATTCACGAGTTCGCCGGGCGGGGTGATGGCGGCGATGCGCCCGTTCTCGACGGCGATGTCGCCGGGATACGGCTCGGCTCCGGTCCCGTCGACGATGGTGCCGTTCTCGATGATGAGTGAGTAGCTCACGAGTGGTCCTAGAGGTCCCAGTGTCACTGACACTCCACAGACTAACTAGACAGCGCGTCAGCGAATCCGGAATCGCAGAATTCGCTCTGATCAGCGCGTTCGCGACGCGGAAATTAGGCTGATGCCCATGAGGATTCGGCGGTGGCGGCGGGTTTATCTGGCTGCCGAGTACGCGGCATTGTTCTTCGGCGGGACGACTCTGTACAACGCGGTGCTGCGCGGGAAGCCGCCGATCCCGGCCCTACTGGTGCTGGGGACCGGGGTGACGGTGTATCTACGGCGATCGAAGGGTTTCGACCGCCAATCCCTCTGGCGGGCCGAGGCATTCCCGGAGCAGGCGCGGTCGATGGCGGTGGGGGCGGGGGCGAACGCGGTCGCGTTGACCGCGGCGACGGCATTGCTGCGGCGGGAGGACCTGTTCGATCTGCCGCGGCGCAATCCGTTGATCTGGCTGGCGGTCATGGTGCTGTATCCGGCTTTGAGCGTGTATCCGCAGGAATTGATCTTCCGGTCGTTCCTGTTCCACCGGTACGCGCCGGTGTTCGGGGAGGGCCGGGCGATGGCGGCGGCGAGCGCGGCGGCGTTCGGGTACGTGCACATCGTGTTCGGGAGCTGGTTCTCGGTGGCGGCCAGCAGTGTGGGCGGATGGTTGTTCGCGGCACGGTACATGCGGACGCGGTCGTTGTTCACGGCGTCGGTGGAGCATGCCGCGTACGGGATTCTGGTGTTCACGGTCGGGCTGGGGCGGCATTTCTATCACGGCGCCGCCCCGGCCGCGCGAATTCAGTTGGGGGCGGTCAGAACTGTCTGATCCCGCTCCGCCCGAGCGGGCCGGATGAAGACGGCGATGGCGATGATGATCACGAAGGCCAGCAGCGCCGTGCCGGTGCGGGCGATGTGGAACAGCTCCCAGCGGTGCAGGATCTGGGCGTAGTCGTCGGGCCGGGGGCCGACGGCCCACTGCTTGATCTTGCCGTTGATCGGGACATTGCCGAAACGGGTGATGACGAACGATGTGAGGACGAGGCCGGAAGCCGTTGCGGCCGAACGGCGCACGACTCCCCCGCTGTAGATCGCGAGCAGCAGCGAGGTGAGGGCGGCCAAGCCCATCGCCGATTGCATGACGGGTCCGTTGACCTTCATCAGGGCCGTGTGGAAGGTGAACCGCACGTCCAGCGGCACCGTCTTGAACGCTTGCGCGACATTGATCAATCCGTATCCGAAGGCGCCGCACAGATATCCGGTGGTCAGCAGGGCGGCCGCGGTGAGCAGTCGAGTGCGCATGGGTGAGCCTTTCGCGGAGAGCATCGTCTCCGATTGGTTCAGTTTTCCAAATAGTTCAGATCTTCGAACCTGTATCCTGGATCTGTCAAGACCGCAGTACGACATCGATCGGAGGGGTTCGTGCCTCGGCCACAGCGAGCGGCGGACGCCGCGGGCGCACCGGTGAGTGCGGAACACCAGCGGCAACTGGAGGCGCTCGCACCCCTGATCGCCACGCATTTCCGGCGCGCCCACGGCGATATGCCCGCCGCGTTGCGCGAATCCTTCGACGCGGGCGGGCTCGGCAATCGGCACGGCGCGGTGCTCGCACAGGTGCTCGCGGCGGGGAGTCTGAGCGTCAGCGATCTGGCCCGCCGGCTCGGCATCAGCCTGACCAATGCCAGTCAGCTTGCCGGGGAGCTGAACCGGGCCGGGTGGCTGCGCCGGCACAACGATCCCGCCGACAATCGACGCACCCTGCTGTCGCTGCCCGACGATCGCCGCGACGATGTGGCAACCTTCATCAACCGGCGGTCGGACGCGCTGCTGCGGGCGATGGGGCGCCTGACTCCGACGCAGCGGCGGGGGTTTCTGGCCGGGCTGCAAGCCTGGGCCGACGAGATCGACTGACTCGCATCCTCGGGGGCCGGGCCGACGAGCGCGACGGTTCGACCGCCGATTTCGGGCCTCGCTCGACGGCCCCGCCAACCGACGGGGATGACCTTGTCGGGCAGACTTGATCAGGTGGGAAACCTACCTGTGGCGGCGGTGGTGTGCGCGTTCATCGGCGCGGTGTTGTTCGCGGTGTCGGCGGTGGCGCAGCAGCGCGCGGCGGCGGACGTCCCCGAGGGGGATGCGTTGCTGGCCAATCTGATTCGCAATCCACGATGGGTGGCCGGGGTGATCGGCGACACGGGCGGATTCGCGTTCCAGGTGGCGGCGCTGGCCTTGGGGTCGGTGCTGGTGGTGCAGCCGATCCTGGTGACGGCGCTGGTGTTCGCGCTGCCACTGGCCGCGCACTACAGCGGGCGGCGGGTGACCGCGGTGATGTGGTTGCAGGCGGTGGCGCTGTCGATCGCGCTGGCGTGCTTCCTGGTGGTCGGGGAACCGACCGAAGGGGTCACCGAGGCGCCGTGGCATCGCTGGGTGCTGCCGCTGGGCTTGACGGCCGGTGTCATCGCGGTCAGCGTCGTGGTGGCTACCACCGTGCGGGCGCCGACCCTGCAAGCCCTGCTGCTGGGCACGGCGGCCGGTCTGCTCTTCGGCGTTTCGGCCGCCCTCACCGAGAACGTCACCCAGTTGTTCACGATCAGCATCGGGACCGCCCTCACGAGCTGGGAGATCTACGTCCTGGCCGCCTGCGGTCTACTGGGCCTGTATCTGCAACAGCGTGGCTATCAGGTGGGACCGCTGTCGGCCTCGCTGCCCGCGTTCACCGTCGCCGAGCCGCTGGGTGCGGCATTCCTCGGCATGACGGTTCTCGACGAGCGGCTGCGGTCCGGTCCGGTCGGCACCGCCTTCGTCGCCCTGTCGGTGGTCGTCATGTGTGTTGCGGCGGTGCGCCTTTCCCGCGCCCAGGCCGCGCCCCTGGCCGGCCCACTGCCCGAGACCGACTGACCGGCACCGCGACATGCCCGAAATCGCCCGTTTTCCTGGCGATTTGCATTACCCACCCACCCATAGGCTAATGTTCTGTCCCGCAAGCCGATCGGCCCACAAGGCCGGGTGAGCACGCGGATGTAGCGCAGCTGGTAGCGCATCACCTTGCCAAGGTGAGGGTCGCGAGTTCGAATCTCGTCATCCGCTCCAAGGGGGATATACCCGCGCGATTAGCTCAGCGGGAGAGCGCTTCCCTGACACGGAAGAGGTCACTGGTTCAATCCCAGTATCGCGCACCACGAACGAACAGATGAGGCCCGGCCACCGCCGGGCCTTTCTGCTTTCCCGGCTACCGACGCCGAGCGCGCAGTTCCACCGCGTCGAGGATCAGTTCCAGGGCGACCTCGAATTGGTCCTCCTCCTCCACCTCGGGCAGATGCGAGGCCACGGCCGCGATATTGGGGTAGCGATCGGCGGGCAACGCGACGTATTCGCGACTCCACGCGGCGTGATCGGCGGCCCGGTCGGCTTCGGGCACCGTCAGCAGCATGGCTTCGAGAGCCGAATAGGACAGCGCGACTTCGACCAGCGCCCGGTAGGACGATGCGGCGTCGCGGCCCTGCAATCCCGCCTGGAGCAGCGCTCCGATGACGATCTCCGCGCCCGCGAATTCCGCCTCGCGCCGGGAGGTCCGGCCCGCGACCACCACCGCGACGCGCGGGTGCGTGTGGCAGGCGCGGCGCACGCGCCCGGCGAGGTCGCGCAGGGTGTCGCGCCAGTCCGGCGAGGGGACCATGCCCTCCAGGGCCTCCGCGACGAGCTTGTTCGACAGTGCCAGCAGCAGCTCGTCCTTGTTGCGGAAGTGCCGCAGGACCGCGGTGTGGTCGACGCCGAGTTCAGCGCCGAGCTGACGCAGGGTGAGCGCGTCGGCCCCGTCCCGCTCCATGACCGTCATCGCGGTTTCCAAGATCAACTCAGGGGTCAGGAAACTCAGCGACCGGCGGCGACGCGGCGCGGCGGAACCAGAGGTTTTCACCCTGGTCAGAGTACCGGCAGCAAATAAGCACCAGCGTTGACACCACTGTTGTTAAGTGATTCCATGCTCCGGCACCCGCTGAAGAACGGAAGCACTGATGCTCAGAAGATCCCTGTCCACCGTCGCCTGCCTCGCCGTCGCCGCGACCCTCGCCGTGAGCGGCTCCGCGGCCGCCTCCGGCCCGTTGCCGCTACCGCTGCTCCCCCACGTGCCCTTCTATCCGACGACCACCATCGCGGCGTCGAACCATCCGACACCGCTGTCCGGAACCGGGAAGCCGATCCAGGCCACCTACACCTACGAGGGGCAGCAGCGCACGCTCGCCGACTACCTCTCGCGCAGTTCCGCGCGCGGTTTCGTTGTGGTGCAGAACGATTCGATCGTCGGTGAGCGCTATTTCGCCGGGTACTCGGCCGCCAGCCGCTTCAACTCGTGGTCGGTGGGCAAGTCGATCACCGCCACCGCGGTCGGGATCGCGATCGCCGAGGGCCGGATCGGGTCGGTGGACGATCCGGTCACCCGGTACGTCGGCGAGCTGAAAGGCACCGGCTACGACGGGGTCCGGATCCGGGATGTCCTGCACATGGCGTCGGGGCACGCGTACGACGAGACCGACTACGCCGATCCGACCAAGGGGTCCACCGCCACCACGATTCGCATGGTCGCGGGGACCTCGCTCATCGATCAGGCCAAAGAGGCCGAGCGCGACGCCCCGCCGGGCACGCGGTGGAACTACGACTCGATGAACACCTTCGTCCTGGGCTGGGTGGTGGCCAAGGCGACCGGGCATCCGCTCTCGTCCTATGTGCAGGACAAGATCTGGCAGCCCGCGGGCATGCAGACGTCCGCGCTCCTGGGGCACGACTACCGGGGCAGCGATATCGCGTACTGCTGCTATCACGCCACCGCAAGGGATTTCGCGCGATTCGGGCTGCTGTATCTGCACGACGGGCGGGTCGGCGACCGGCAGGTGGTGCCCGCGCAGTGGGTGCGCGACTCCACCCACAGCAGTGAGCCGTATCTGCAGCCGCATCATCTG
This sequence comes from Nocardia sp. NPDC005825, assembly GCF_040630175.1. Lineage (NCBI taxonomy): Bacteria > Bacillati > Actinomycetota > Actinomycetes > Mycobacteriales > Nocardiaceae > Nocardia > Nocardia sp. NPDC005825. Next base: position 280,410 of record NZ_JBEXXC010000010.1, on the reverse strand, counting down.
ATGCCGGAGTCGCCCGGGTCGTCGGAGAACAATTACGGCTACGGCTATCAGTGGTGGCTCGGCGATGGTGACCGGGGCGATTACGTGGCGGTGGGCATCCTCGGCCAGTACATCTACGTGTCGCCCAAGGACAATGTGGTGATCGTCAAGACCAGCGAGGATCTCAACTCCGAGGAGAACATGGGCGAGGCGATCTTCGCCTTCCGCGCGACCGCCGACGCACTGCGCCGCTGAGGCCGAACGGGTGGGGCCGGACCGCCGGTTCCACCCGATTTGCATTACCCACCCACCCATAGGCTAATGTTCTGTCCCGCAAGCCGATCGGCCCACAAGGCCGGGTGAGCACGCGGATGTAGCGCAGCTGGTAGCGCATCACCTTGCCAAGGTGAGGGTCGCGAGTTCGAATCTCGTCATCCGCTCAACCGAAGTCCGGATCGATTGATAACGATCCGTTCCGGGTCCATTCCGGATCGATTCTTCTCTCCGCCGTAGCCAGGCAATAACCTGCTGACATGACGACAAACGTTGTGACCGAACAGGATCCGAAGATCGCCGCCATCGCCGCCTTCTTCGAGGCCTACGCCCGCTACGACCTCGACGGGATGCGGGCCGTCCTCACCGAGGACATCAGCTGGACCATTCCCGGCCGCCACCCGCTGTCCGGCACCAAGCACGGCATCGACGAGGTCGTGGAATTCTTCAACCAGCTCTCGACCGCGGGCATGAAGGCCGAGACCTTCTTCCTCGAAGCCAATGACGAATACGTCGTCGACATCCACCGCGGCTACTCCACCGCCGGCGAGGGCAAGGTCGACACCATGTGGGCGCTCGTCTGGCATTTCAACGCCGACGGCAAGGTCGACCGCGTCGTCAACCTTTCCGGAGACCAGCACCAGATGGACAACTACGTCTGGCAGAACTACACCCTCGCCCCGCTGCCGACTCGCCTGGCGTAGGCGCGGCAGCCGGGGCGCGTCCGCTACTCGTCAGCCCCCACCCGGACACCGATTCCGGGACTGGCAGAGTGAAGCGGACGCGCCCCGAGCTAGGAGGTTCAGACCATGAGCGGACGCACGCCCAGCCAGTGGGAGGAGATCATCGCCGCCGATCCCACCCACTCGACCCGCTACGTGGAGCGTTTCCGCAATCTGGCCGCCGAGGGCACCGACATCGTGGGCGAGGCACGGCTCATCGACGCCATGCTGGGGCGCGGCAGCCGCGTCCTGGACGCGGGCTGCGGGCCGGGCCGGATCGGCGGCCACCTTCACCAGGTGGGCCACACCGTGGTGGGTGTCGACGTCGACCCGGTCCTGATCGCGGCCGCCGAACACGACCACCCCGGCCCCACCTGGCTCGTCGGCGACCTGGCCGAACTGGACCTCCCCGCCCGTGGGGTCCCCGCCGACTTCGACGCCATCGTCTGCGCGGGCAATGTGATGGCATTCCTGGCGCCCTCCACCCGCCGCGCTGTCCTGTCGGCCTTCGCCCGCCACCTGTCCCCCACCGGCCGCGCGGTCATCGGTTTCGGCGCCCACCGTGGCTACGACTTCGACCAGTTCCTCTCCGATGCCCAAACCGCCGGGCTCACACCGGATCTGCTGCTGTCGACGTGGGATCTGCGGCCGTTCACCGCCGATTCGGAGTTCTTGGTCGCGGTGTTCTCCCGGACCGCCTGACGGCGTTCACGGCGGCGGATCACCATCGCGTCAGCGGCAGCAGTTCGGGTCGAGGACCAGGCAGAGCGCTGACAGGGCGTCGCGGTAGGCGCGGTGGAAGGTGTTCATGCCGCGGCGTTCGGATTCGATCAGTCCCGCCTTCTTCAGCTGGCCGAGGTGGTGGCTGACCGTCGATTCGGCCAGGCCGACAGCCTCGGCGAGGTCACCGGTGTTCTCCTCGCCCGCGGGGCTGGTGAGTAGCAGGGACAGCAGCCTCACTCGGGCCGGGTCGGCAATCGCTTTGAGCCGCAAGGCGATTTCGAGCGCAGCGGCATCATCGACCGGGGCCGCGGCGACGGGGGCGCAGCAGACCGGGGCGGACATGTCGATCACGGGCAGCGCCTTGGGCATGAGAACAACCCTACCCACCTTCTTGACATATGTCGAAATACTGGCGCAGACTCTGCTGCATCGGCATTTCGATATATGTCTCACAAGTGGAGGTGCAGTCACCATGTCCCGCATCCAGCTCGCCCTCAATGTCGACGACCTCGACCAGGCGATCACTTTCTACTCCACCCTGTTCAGGACCGAACCGGCCAAGCGCAAGCCCGGTTACGCCAACTTCGCCGTCGCCGAGCCGCCACTGAAGCTGGTCCTCATCGAGAACCCGGGCCAGGGCGGCAGCCTCAACCACCTCGGCGTAGAGGTCGAAAGCTCCGGTCAGGTGCACGCCGAGATCGCCCGCCTGTCCGACGCGGGCATGTTCACCGAGGAGCAGATCGCCACCACCTGTTGCTTCGCCACCCAGGACAAGGTGTGGGTGACCGGGCCCGACGCCGAACGGTGGGAGGTCTACACCGTGCTGGCCGACAGCGAAACCTTCGGCACGGCACCGATTCTCGCTTCCGGGGAGGCCACGACGGAGGCACAGGCCATGGCGGTCTGCTGCGGCACCGCCGAGGAAGCCGCCGCGGAGGGAGCTTGCTGCGGCAGCAGCGCGAAGGCGGAGGCGGTCGCCTCGGGTCAGTCCTGCTGTGGCTGACCTCGTTGTCGATTCGCTGATTGTTCGCTTGCGCACGACTTCGACAATCGTCAATATCGATGCGTGTCGAAACGAGAATTGCCGCTGGTCGCGGTGACCGCACCCGGATGTGAGGTCACTCCCCTGGCCCGGCAGCCCTTGACCCAACCGGCCGCCACCGAGTTGGCGGCGGTGTTCAAGGCGTTGTCGGACCCGGTGCGTTTGCGGCTGTTGTCGGTCGTCGCCAGCCATGTCGGCCAGGAGGCCTGTGTATGCGACATCTCCGACGGCTTCGACGTCTCCCAGCCCACCATCTCCCACCATCTGAAGGTGCTGCGGGAGGCCGGGCTGCTGTCGAGCGAGCGCCGCGGCTCGTGGGTGTACTACCGGGTCGAGCCCGGAGCGCTGCGGCAGCTGTCGGATCTGCTGGCAATCGCCTTGCCTGAGGGGGCCGCCCGATGACCACGCTGTCCCGGCGTCTGGTGGCCGAGTTCATCGGCACCGGACTGCTGGTGTGCGTGGTCGTCGGGTCCGGCATCGCGGCGCAGCAGCTGTCCGCCCACGATGTCGGGCTCCAGCTGCTGGAGAACTCGACCGCCACCGTGTTCGGGCTCGGGATTCTGATCCTGATCCTCGGACCGGTCTCCGGCGCACACTTCAATCCCGTTGTTTCGGTGGCTGATTGGTTTTCGGGTCGCCGCCTCGGCACCGGTCTCACCACCACCGAGTTGCTCGCCTATCTCGGCGTCCAGGTGCCGGGCGGCATCGCCGGGGCGGTGCTGGCCAACATCATGTTCGATCAGCGGGCCGTCCAGATCGCGACCCATCACCGGGTCACCACCGGCCATCTCGTCGGTGAGGTGGTGGCCACCGCCGGGCTCATCGCCGTCATCTTCGCGCTGGTGCGGACCGGCCGCGCCGCACTGGCGTCCGTCGCCGTGGCCGCCTACATCGGTGCGGCGTACTGGTTCACCAGCTCCACCAGTTTCGCCAATCCCGCCGTCACGGTCGGCCGAATCTTCTCCGACTCCTTCGCCGGAATCGCGCCCTCCTCGGTACCGGCGTTCATCGCCGCTCAATTCCTCGGTGCAGCAGTCGGATTCGTCCTGGTCGGCGCGCTGTACCCCGATCCCGCCCCGACGGCCGAGCACGCCGCTCTCGACGTCCCGACCGCCTGAAAGGCTCCACCCACCAATGACTTCCGTCAAGCCGAGCGTCCTGTTCGTCGGCGTCCACAACGCGGGCCGCTCCCAGATGGCGCAGGGTTTTCTCGCCCACCTCGCCGGGGACGCCATCGAAGTCCGCTCAGCCGGAACCGCACCCGCCGACACCATCAACACGGCCGCGGTCGAGGCCATGGCCGAACTGGGAATCGACATCACCGCCCAGACGCCGAAGGTCCTCACCCCGGACACGGTGCAGACCTCCACCGTGGTGATCACCATGGGTTGCGGCGACACCTGCCCCTACTTCCCCGGCGTCGACTACCGCGACTGGACCCTGGACGACCCTGCCGGCAAGGACGTCGCCGCCGTACGTCCGATTCGCGACGAAATCCGCACCCGGGTCGAACAACTCATCGCGGAGCTGTCGCCACCCGGAGTGGAGCCGCGCTGAGCGCTGCCGCCCGGAGTGTGCGGTCGTCTGGGGTGGGGCGCAGCGCACACGGGTCGCGACGGTCGAAGACCTCCTCCGCGAGGGCATCCCGGCTCGCCGAGACTGATCGGTCGCCCGGGGTTAGCGCAACCCGGCGCGGTGGGCCGGGGCATCGCCTACTCTGTGCGAATAGTCATGGACGGTCCGGTAATCGAAGCGGTGGTCGGATGGATGGAGGTACCCCGCTCGACGGGCCGCACACTGCTCGCATTTACGACTACTTTCTGGGCGGCAAGGACAATTACGAGGTCGATCGGCAGGCCGCGGCGGAGATTCTGACGGCGTGGCCGGACATTCGGATCGCGGCGCGGGTCAATCGGCAGTTCATGCATCGCAGTACGAGGTTTCTGGCCGAGGCGGGGATTCGGCAGTTCCTCGATATCGGCACCGGGATTCCCACCGAGCCCAACCTGCATCAGATCGCGCAGCAGACCGCGGCGGACGCGCGGGTGGTGTACGTCGACAATGATCCGCTGGTGCTGGCGCACGCTCGCGCGCTGATGATGGGCGGCGAACACGGGGACACCACCTACATTCTCGGTGATGTCACCGATCCGGATTTCATCCTGCGCGCACCGGAGCTGACGCAGGCTTTCGACCTCGGCCGGCCGGTGGCGTTGAGCATGATCGCGTTGCTGCATTTCGTCGAGAGCGACATCCCCGGCATCATTTCCCGGTTCCTCGACGCGCTCGCGCCCGGCTCGTATCTCGTGATCTGCACCATCACAGCGGATTTCGCGCCCGCGCAGGTGGCGGCCGCCCAGAACGTCTACCGCGTCCGCAGGATGCCCGCCCAGGTTCGCACCCTCTCCGAGGTCACCTCCTGGTTCGCGGGCCTGGACCTGGTCGCCCCCGGCGTCGTGCCGCCGCACCGGTGGGGGCTCGCGGAATCGCTCGAGATTCCGGCCTCCTTCGACGCCAAGATCAACTGCTACTGCGGTGTGGCGCGCAAACTCTGAGCCGTCGCCCAACCCCACAGGCCGCGGCAAGGAAATCGATAGCGATCGTTAAGGGCCGGACCGTACATTTTCGGTGAATCCAGCTCCGAGGGGGTGAAAGGCTATGGCGCTACGTATTTCCGGACAGGCGATCACCAGTGACATGACGCCTGAGACCGCGCATCTGGTTCCCGGTCCTGCCGGAAGCCGATGGGTGCTCAGCTGGCTGCCGGGGCGGGATCTGACCCGGGAGCAGGCCATCGACGGGATGGCGCTCGACGAGATCCTCAGCGACCTGGCCTCCACCGAGGAGGAATTCGTCCTGGAGCTGGCGGCGCTGCGAGCCGAATCGCTGGGGATGCGGCTCGAGGAGGCCGTCGTCCGCCTGGCGGCGCGCATCATCGAACGCGACCGCCGGCAGCGGCGCGCGGACGGTGCGGACCGTCCCCCGGGTAATTCTCCGGAGGGACGGTTCTGCACCGGACGCACGAATCCTCCCGTCCCCCAGTGCCACTCGGGCGCGCACTGACGGTCCGCCCTAGAATTGCGGCCACAGACCTACCGGGGAGGATCCACGTGGCCGCAACGATCACCATCTCGATCACCGATGCCGACGACGACATCGCCGAACTGGCGTCGCTGTTCGAGGCGATCGTGGTGGACGACGACCTGCGCGCCGTCCACAAACGACTGATCAGCGGCGAACCCGTCCCCGACGCGCTCGGCGCGACGGAACTCATCAAACTCGTGGTCGAATCCGCGCCCTTGATGGGCGCGGTCACCGCCTGCCTGACAGCCTGGATCGCGAGCCGCACAACCAAATTCACACTGAAGATCGGCGACTCGGAGATCTCGGTCAAGGGCGAGGTCTCCGAGGCTGTCGTGCGGCAGGCCCTCGAACAGCTCCGCCCCAACGGGGTGCAGAACCCGGACACGAAGCAGATCGAGGAAGCGTAGCCCCGGCTACGTATGGTCAATCGACCCGGATCACGATGGCGGACGCGTTGTCGTTTCCGCCCGCTGTCTCGCAGGCAGCCAAGAGGGTGGTGACGGCAGAGTTCGGCGATATATCCCGACTGAGAACGGCCCGTAGGTCGTCGTAGCCGACCTGCTCGGATACACCGTCGGTGCACAGCAGGTAGCGGTCACCGGGTTTCATTGTCACGCTGAGTACGTCGGGTTCCGGCGCGGACCCGTGGCCGATATAGCGTGTCAGTTGATACCGGGCCGCCGCGGCCTGTGGCGAGTCGAACGGATACCACCCGTGCACGGCCCCCAGCCACGCCATCGTGTGGTCGGTGGTCAACAGTTCGAGCAGCCCGGCACGCCACCGATACACACGCGAGTCACCGATCTGAACGAGCCAGCAACCCTGTGGCGCGGCAATCATGGCGGTAAGAGTGCACCCGGCGAGGGCCCGTAATTCACGGCCGACACGGCTCACCCGAGCATGAGCCGCTGCCACCGCATCGCGCAGCGTGTCCGGCCCCGGCTCCGCCACGCGCGTGGCGTAGTCGACGAAGGTATCGACAGCGATCCGCCCCGCGGCCGCACTGCCCGGTCCATCTCCCATACCGTCGGCCAGCACCGCGAGCAGCGGATCCTCAACGAGGTAGGCGACGTCGAAGTTCGCCGAATAGCGGTTGCCCGTATCGCTGCCCACGGCGGTTCTGATATCAAGACCATCCACAGCGCCAAGGCTATCCACGGCGAACACCGACACCCACACGGACGAAGAAAATCCCACGTCGGACGGCACCTGCACCGTACGGTGTTGCTAGCCGTGGCAACAGACCCGGACAAGCACCGTGTCGTCGGGCAATGTCTGCAGGTAGCTTTCGATGCCGCCCGCTGGTATCGGACAGTCTGGTTGGTCTCCACGGGAAGTGGCCTCGCCCAAATCCTTATGGCCCGGTAGAACGTAGAACCCCGCGCCTTCCCCGCCATCCCGAATCCGCCACGTGCCCCATATATCCCGCTCCGGGAACCCTCGCCGTATCTCGAACGGAGCCAGCGCTCGCGTGATCGCGCCATCCACATCATCGACCGCCTCCGGCGGCAGACAGATCGTCACCCACCGTTGCACCAAACCGCTTCCCTCCCAGAGGTCCTGCGCGCCCAAGCTACCTCTCGGAATCGACGAGCGCCCAGAGGCCCTCGGTGTCGTACGGCAGACCCGGCTGACGCGAATATCCCTGATCAGTCAACATCAGCTCTCGCCGAGCGGCATTCTGACTCTGGTCGAGCAGGGGAGGTCCCATGGACGCGAGCGCGATCATCGTGATCGGCGTTGCGTACACGATCGGTTGCGGTGCCCTCGCCGGTTACATCGCCGCTTACCGGCGAGGGAACGGAATCCCGTACTTCTTCCTAGGCGTCGCACTCGGTCTACTGGGTGTTGCCGTAGCGCTCCTGGTCCCTTTCAAGCCTCGTACCCCGAGAGGATGGCGAGGTGTGAGATGCCCTCGGTGCAGCGCCGAACAGAATGTCCAGCCGGGCCAACAGGGCTTCGAATGTTGGCGCTGTGGAGACGAATTCCCGCTCGAATGGGACTGACCGTCAAACCTGCAACTCTGCCTCCAACAGCTGCTCGACCGCAGCCTGCCCGGCGGCTCTTACACGCCGGTTCGGCCGTCTATCCGTTCCCGGATGAGGTCGGCGTGCCCGTTGTGTCGGGCGTACTCCTGAATCATGTGGATGAGGATCCAGCGCAGGCTGTAGCGTTCGCCGGTCGGCTGATGCACCCCGAAGGTGTCGAGCGACTCGCAGGCGTCGGTGATCTCGCGGGAGCGGTCACATGCGTTGTGCCACAACCGGAGTGACTCTTCCGCGTCAGCCTCGTCGACGTCGAAGTCCGATCCGTCCGGGGCATCGGCGCGCCAATGCGCGAACGGGGCCTCGGTGCCGGACAGGATCCGGGCGAACCAGCCCAGTTCGACATCGGTCAGATGCCGTACCAGCCCGAGCAGCGACAGCTCGGACGGTTCCACCGCTCGCCGGCGAAGCTGGTCCGGCGTCAGCCCGGAACATTTGCGGGCCAGTGTCTCCCGATGGAACTCCAGGACACTGGTGAGCGTTTCGCGTTCTCCGGCAAGTTGATGCGTTTCGGCCTGATCCGTCGACTCCACTCGTTCATGATGCCGGGTCTGATGAGTATCCGCTCCGACCTTCGCGCTCGGCCGGGTACGAACGCACTGGTTCGCTCCGCCGATAGACTCGCCCTGGTGATCCTGCGTCCCGGCGAGGGCCTACCCGATGGCTTGACCAAACGAGCCCGATCGTATGTCGGCACACACGGCGTCAAAGTCGAGGTCCAGCCTGTGGAGGACCACCGGCAATGGTGGCTCGAGCGAGGCGTTCCCGCAGGACTGATCGACCGCATGTCCGCCTACCAGAAGACGTGGGGCGGCCTGCTTTTGCCGCCCGCGCCGCAGTACGACGGCGGACCACGCTATTTCGATCCGGATTCCCCCGAATCAGATACTGCGGGATGGTGGTTCGAAGCCGGCGCGCAACGGACCGCGGTGCCCTTCGCGTTCATGATCGGCCCGTCCGGCGAGTTCGGGATCCACGCCGACGTGGCTGGGTGGGTACCTCTGCATTCGACCATCGAGGGCTGGGTGGAATCACTGGCGTTGGCCAGCCACGCGTCGATGTGGGCGCGCCAGATCACCCGGCTCACCGGCGATGAGGTCGACGGTATCGACCTGGACGACTACGAACCGGTGCGCGAGGTGATGGGCCTCGCGGACACCTGGTGGAGAGGTCCGGACTCGCTGGTGGCGCTGTACACCGGGGAGGCCGAGGGCCTCGAATTCCCTAGGGCACGGGTTGCGCTGATCTACTCGGGCCTCGACGAGTGGGGGCTGCACGGCGCCGTCCCAGCCGATTCGTAGCCGAGACCACGGGGCAAGGGCGGATGTGCCAGTTCCCTTGCGGCAGGCTCAGTTCCACCCGCTCGGAGATGCCTGGGCGATGGCGTCGGGGATGGTGCTGCCCGGGAATCCGATCCGGTCGACGACGGGGCGGATGAGGCCGGGGATCCGGGCCAGTAGGGCGAGCCGTTTCGGGACGACGATCAGGTCGGCGCGGCGTTCGATGCCGGAGACGATGCCGTCGACCACGTCGGCGAGAGGGATCATCTTCCACAGGCCACTGGTGTTTCCCTTCCACAGGGTGTTGCCGGCGGGGTCGGAGTGGACCTGGTCCATCATCGGAGTCTTGAAAAAGGTGGGGTGCACACTGCCGACACCGACGCCGAGGTGACGCACCTCGAGGCGGGTCGAATCGGCCAGTGCCCATACTCCGGCCTTGCTCGCGGTGTAAGCGCCTTGCAGGGGCGAGTGCACGAACGCTGCCATCGACGAGATCGCGAGCAGGTAGCCCTTCTGCTGCGTGACGTGCGGGAGCCCGGCTCGGAACGTGCGCCAGACGCCGTTGAGATTGATGTCGATCACGCGCTCGAAGGCCGCGGGGTCGACAGTGGCCAGCGGAGCCATTGTCCCGATGCCGGCGTTGGCGATCACCACGTCGATACGACCGAAATGCGCGGCCGCAGCATCGACTGCCCGCTGCAGGCTGTCGAAGTCTCGGACATCGGCGGCCCACCCGCGCGCGGCGCTGTCGGGGCCCAGCGCTTCGGCTTGCCGTGTGACGGCGTCGGCATCGAGGTCGAGTAGTGCCAGGTTGGCGCCGCGGGCGGCGACGGCTCGGGCGAGCGCGGATCCGAGTCCGCCGGTGGAGCCGGTGATCAGGACGGTGCGCCCGGCGAGGCGGTAGCGAGACACAGTGGACGACTCCTCGATTGTGATCGAAGGTGCGGTGACTCAGGCGGTGAGGGGGACGTGCTGAGCATGCGGCATGTCACTGAGAGCTGTTTCGCCGCAGAATGGTTCCGCTGTCGGCAATCCGGCAGCGGAACCCGGTGGAACCGCGAGCTGCTACTTCACGCCGTTCTTGATGGCGGCGTCCTGCTTCGCGGCGATCGCGAGCGCTACTTCGGCCGGAACCTGTTCACCGGTCTTGCTGTTGAATTCGATGATCGCGAAGGCTGCGCCCTGGGCGAACACCACGACGGTGGTTCCATTCGGGCCATTCATGATGCCGCCGTCGACACCGATGTCGATAGGCGTGAAGGCCGCACCCGACTTCTGCGCCACTTCATTCTTTGCCGCCGTGTTGGCCGCGGCAGCGGTCGCGGCGTCCTCGCGCACAATGACCGCGGTGCTGATCTTCTCGGTCCCAGCGCCGTTGCCGTAGACGCCGGTGATGCCGTGCGGCTCCGCCTTGGAGGTCTTCAACGACCAGTCGGCGTCGATATCGCTGGGCTTGATGAGCAGGTTCGCGTAATCGCTCGCGGCAGGCGACGAGGCCGCACTGGTCGACGCGGCCGAGGTGCCGGTGGACGACGACTCCTGGTCCGAGCTACAACCAGCGATTCCCAGGGACAGCACCACTGCGGCACCGAACACCACAGCCTTCGATTTCTTCATCGGCAGATAATGACAGAGGCGCAAATCCCCCGCAAACCTTATCCCGGAACGTCGTTCAGCGGCGACAGCACGATGTACTCGATGCCTGGTCCGGCGCAACACCGCCGCCAACGCGATCAGGCGCGTAAGAGAGACTGCTCGCATGAGTCTCGCAGCACATCTGGAGCAGCTCGGCCGCCCGCTGGTCGAGGAGCAACTGGCGCATCCGACCGTGGCCGGGATCGCGAAAGGCGACCTCGCCGAGCCGGTGTTCCGCTCCTGGCTGGAACAGGACTACCTGTTCCTGCTCGACTACGTCCGCGTCTTCTCCCGCCTCGCCTGGCAGGCGCCCGCCTCCCACCTCGGCGACCTGGTCGACCTCGCGCACGCCACTTTCCACGACGAAATCTCGCTGCACCGCGGTCTGGCCGCGGAGTTCGGCGCCGACCTCGACGGCGCCACGAAAGGCGAGCCGTGCACGAAATACACTGCGTTCCTGCTGGATTCGGCCGCAAACTACGCCGACGGCCTGGCCGCTCTCTACCCCTGCATGTGGGGCTATTCGACGCTCGGCGCGATCCTCGCGCAGAACCCTCCCGCCGACCCTCGCTACCAGCGCTGGATCGACACGTACGCCGACCCCGGCTTCGCGGCCCTCACCGCCCGCTGCGCCCAGATGCTCGACGAAGCCGGCGGCGACAACGCGGAGGAGCTGTTCCTGACCGGCATGCGTCACGAACTCGCCTTCTGGGATGTGCCGCTCAGCCGCGGATGAAGTCGGTGGCGCGCCGGCCAGTCCGGTCCGCGCGGCGGCTACGCGTTTGCCGAGGACGGACTGATCGTGCGTGGTCAGGTGTGGGTGTGTGGTTCGTCGGCGTGTCGCATTACGGCGTCCCACCAGCGTTCGAGCCGGCTCGATTCCGGCCAGCGCAATGGCACATCCTCATCGGTATCTCGCGTGATGGTGGGCGGCGTCGTACGCCGCTTACCCGGTCGGCGGGCGAATCTGTCGTCGTGTTGCTCGGGTGGTGTTGCTGTCATGGCGCACCTTCGAATCGCTGCCCGACGTCCGGTCTCACCGAGGCGGGCTGGATTCTCAACTCGCAGCGGCGGTAATTACGCCGAGGTCGACCGCGCCCGAGGAATGCCACGAAGGCCCAGGCGACGTTGCCGAAGGTCCGCGCCACCGCGAAAGCGGAGGCCGACCTGATCAATGGTAGGCGTTCAAGGTCAACGACAGGCCACGGTCGATCCGACGCCCAGGTCAGCGGCGTACAGGCTTCGAGGTGAGGGTCAGCTCCCGGCCCGCAGCAAGAGTGTCCGCAAACCCCCCACCCCGCGCCACAGTCTCCTGGAATGGAGGCGCTTCCTCCCATTGATCGCCTCGACAACACCTCGGTCCGGGTCGCCGTGATGCCTCCCCCGGGAAGCGCTGCCAAAGAAACAGGGGGCGCTCAATCTCGTTTAGAACGAGCCTATTTCACATAGCTTCAGGCCCGTGAACACTCAGAACCGGGCGGTCCGGACCCCTTTCATGAACGTCAAGACGCTGCCCGTCACGGGGCTCAGCGCCATCGCCGTCGCAGCCGCTTCCGCAGCCGCGCTCATTACCGGAGCAGCCCCAGCATCAGCCGACATCGTCTCCGTCCAACTGTCCAGCCGCACCGCCGGCGGCGGGATCCAGGAGGCATACATTTCCGTGGGAGCGACGACCTCGACCCCGGTGACGATTGTGGTCAACGGCGTGACGCTGGGGGGCAGCCCATTCGCGCTGAAGCCGACCAACGGCGCCAACGGCGTCAATTACGTCGTCAACGTCCAACTCAACCTGGCGCCCGGCGACCAGCACATCGTCGCCTCGCAGAAGAATGCGGATGGCACGACCAGCCAGCAGTCCACCGACGTCAGGTCCAGCGGCACCACTGGAAGTTCCTCCTTCATCCCGAACCCGATCCAAACAATCCTGAACGGCTTTCAAACCGGCAGCACCGGCGGACACACCGTGACGTTCGGCGTGAACTAGGCCGGCGGTCCCGGCCTTCGGACAGCGAATATCACGGCCGAACAGCATATTTCGATGCGCCATCTGGACCGGCTGTCCTCCGACGCAGAGTCCAGTTCGGCTATCGAGTACTCGTTGCGGTGCCCGATGCACTTCAGCGGCCGCCACCGGGGGCGCAGATGAACGGCCCAGCTCGAAGCAGGTCGCAGACCACCAATTCGACTACGTTCCAGTACATGTCGCTCGAGCCCCGGCTCACCGAGAACCCCACATCACCGCCGAGGGCGCGTTCGAACGATCCGGTTTCGGCCACTACAGGCGAGATGCGTCCTTCGGCAGCGACGGGTCCTTCGGCAGCGGGCTGCAGGTCCAGCGGCGCGGCGCCAGCGGTTCGATTCAGTCAAGCTGTCGGGCCCGGGGCTTGGAAAGCTTCCGATCCCGTTCGACCGCGCCACGTTCTGACACCGCGCCCGCTCTCACCCCGCCGATGACACTCAATTGCTCGGCGGGAACTGCCCCTTCGCCACCACCTTGCCACCCGAGAGGGTGAAGGTCACCACGCTGGGGCCGCCGGTCGGGCAGCACAGGGCGTCATCGGATTTCGCCCACTTGTACTGCACCGAGACAGTATTCGCGGTCTTTCCGATGACCTCGGTGTAGCCGTAGGGCTTGGACGTCGCGGTACCCAGGTAGGTGCCGTTGGTGAAGAACAGCACATGGGTGTACGGGTGAATATTGCCCGATTCCACCGTCATCCATGTCAGTACGCCATCGCAGCCCGCCGAGATCGGGTCTTCGCTCGCATACGGATTGCCCCATGTGCCGTTCCCGGCCGGGGCGAGACTCATGATCGCCGAATTGGCGAGCCCGGAATTGGGGTCGAAGCACATTCCGTGGCCGCTGCCGTTGGGTGCCGAATTGGTGGTCACCGGAACGATCGTGGACTGCGGTGTGTCGGTCGCGGCACCGGTGGCAGGTGCGGACTGCGGCGAATTGGCCTCGCCCGCGGCTGGATTGCCACCCTGGCTGCCCGGGGCCTCGACGGGCGGCGGAGCCGGCTGGTTGCCTTGCGCCGCTACGGTCGTCGCCTGGGATGCGGCCACTGTCGTGGTCACTGTCGCCGCCGGGGTCGACGAGTTGCCGGAGCATCCGCTCGCGGCCGCCACCAGGGTGGTGGCGAACACGGCGAACAGCACAGATCTGGCCTTCATATTTCTCCTCGCATCGACACGTCATCCCCGACTTCCATCCGAATGGAAGGACAAACTGGTCATCGGACCAGATCGGGGCTGCGTTATCGGAGCGCTTGCCGGCGGGATGCCCCAAAAATTCGGGGCGCGAGAGCAATTCGACCAGCCCCTCGAACGCACCGTGGCGACGGCTCCCCGGCGAGCGGATGTCCGCACAAGGGGTGGGACCGGGCGAATTCGGGGTTGATTCCGGGCTTTACCGGATAGGCGTGGGTGGGCCTGTTCTCTAGCGTCGTATCGGTCATATCCGAACGATCTTGGTCGTGTGGCCGTGGAGAAACACATGCGTGAAAAGGCAATCCGGCGTTCCGCGGTGGCGGTACCCGCAACTTTGCTCGCCGTGACACTGCTGGCCACGGTCGGCTGCGGCGGTCACACGGCGGAACCGAACACCATCGCCGAGCCGTCGGCGCAGGTCTCCGAGGCGCTCGGCGATCTCGTCCGTTCCGGTCTGCCCGGCGCGCAGGCGGTCATCAGTGGGCCGTATGGTCAGCGCATCGTCACCGCGGGTAGCGGCGACCTCGGCACCGGCGCACCCTACGCCGACGGTGCACATTTCCGAATCGGCAGTGTCACGAAGACTTTCGTCGCCACCGTGGTGATGCAACTCGCCGAGGCGGGCGTGGTCACCCTCGACACCCCGATCGAACGGTACCTGCCCGGCGTCGTGCAAGGTGGCGGCAATGACGGCAACCGGATCACGGTGCGCCAACTGCTTCAGCACACCAGTGGCCTTGCGGACTTCGCCCCCGAGGACGTCGCCCACAAACTGCCTCAGCAACTCGATCAGACCTCCGACGGCATGGCCTACCGCGACTTGGCCCCCGCCGACCTGATACGGATTGCGATGACCATGCCACCGCAGTTCGAGCCCGGAGCGCAATTTCAGTACACCAATACCAACTACGTGCTGCTGGGCATGATGATCGAACGCCTGACCGGTCAACGGCTCGCAGCCGAGATCGACGCGCGCATCCTGAAACCGCTGGCCCTGCACGACACCTATTTCCCCGTGGCAGGCGAGACCGGCCTGCGCGATCCACACCCACTCGGCTATCACAAGGTCGATGGCAGGTGGATCGACACCACCACGATGGAAGCCGCATGGGCAGGCGCCGCCGGCGCGATAGTCTCCACCGGCGCCGACCTGAACCGGTTCATCACCGCACTGACAACCGGAAAACTACTTCCCACAAGACAACTCGCGCAAATGGAAACCACCATTCCCATGGCACCCGGCGCCGAGATGAACTACGGCCTGGGCCTGATCCGATTCCAAGTGCCTTGCGGTCAACAGCACAAGGAAGTCTGGGGCCACTCCGGCGGCATTCCCGGCTTCAGCACCCTGACCATCGCCACGCCCGAGGGAACCGCCGCAACCATCAGCGTCAACACGGAACAGACCAACGACCAGTTCTCCACCACACTGACCACCATCATCTGCTCACTCGCATGATCCGATCAACACCCAGGCACCGCCCCTTTTGCGGGCCGAGATGATCTCGGTCCGTGAACTTTCCCCACCCCGCCGTGACCGTTTCTCACCGCGCTCGATGCGGCAGAATATTGCGTTGGGGAGGTCGTCGCGAGAGCCTCGGTTTACCTGTCAGTTCTCCGCGGCCGTGTTGTGGAATGCGGGTAGGGCGGGGATGAGGGTTGCGGCGTAGTCGCGAATCCGTTGCGGCGGGAAGGTTTCGGGTTCGGCGAGGACGAGGCGCCCGGCTTCCCAGAACAGCGCGTACATGGTGCGGGCGGTGAGTTCGACGTCGATGGTAGCGATGCGGTCGGGTGGGGCGGCAGCGCGCACGAATGCCGCCAGGGCGGCAATGAAGGCTTGACGGCCGCGTTCGAGGCGACCCCGGAAGGTGGGAGTGCTGGCGTCGGCAATCAGGAAGACCGCACGCCACCGGTCGGGTGCGGATTGCACAGCGGTGAGGAAGGTTTCGAGGCTGTCGGTCATGGCGTGCGCCGGATCTCCGGTTGTCGCCAGGGGCACCACCGCCGCCATCTGGGCCAGTGCGGCGGTTTCCTCGCGATCCAGTGAGGCTCGCAGTAGCGCGTTGGAGTCCTCGAAGAGGCCGTAGATGACGGGGCGGCTGATGCCGGCCTCGCGGGCCACGGTGTCGATGGACACCTTGTGTATGCCGTGCTCGACGATGACGCGCAGCACGGCGTCGAGGATTTGCTCGCGCCGCTCCTCGGGTGCCATACGCGGTGCGTAGGGCCGTCTTTTCTGTTCGGCCACGGTCGTTCATCCTCCCAGGATTCCGGCTGCGCTTGACAGCGGCGAGCATCCGCGCAAATACTACACTCACTGTATCTACACTCACTGTAGTAATTCTGTGGAGGTCGCAATGGCGCGTCGGTACTGCATCATCGGGGCGGGATACACCGGGTTGGCGGTGGCGAAGGCGTACACGGATCTGGGGTTGGACTACGACCATCTCGAGGCGACCGACGCTATCGGCGGAAACTGGTCGCACGGGGTGTACGACTCGACGTACCTGATCAGTTCCAAGGGCGTCACCGAGTACCCGGACTACCCGATGCCCGCCGACTACCCCGACTTCCCGAGTGCGGCGCAGATGCGTGACTATCTGCGGGCCTTCGCCTCGGAGTTCGGGCTCGACAGTCGCATCGAACTCGGCACGCTGACGACGGACGTCGCCCCGCTGGATGCTTCCGGTCTGAGGGGGTGGCGGGTCGAGCTCGCAGACGGGCAGGTGCGCGAGTACGCCGGCGTCGTGGTCGCCAACGGGCACTACTGGGATGTCAACATTCCCGCCTATCCGGGTGAGTTCACCGGCAAGCAGATTCATTCCAAGAACTACAAGCGACCCGCCGACCTCGACGGCCCGCGCGTGCTCGTGGTGGGCGCGGGCAACTCCGGCTGCGACCTCGCCGTGGAAGCCGCGGTGACGTTCGGGAACGCGGATATCTCATTGCGCCGCAGCTACTGGTTCATCCCCAAGTACGTGTTCGGCATCCCGAGCGGGCGATTCGATGTGGGCTCGGTGCCGGTACCGAAGCCGGTGCAAGAAGCAGTGTTCCGGTCGATCGTGGCACTCGGGATGGGGAGCTTCGGCAGTTTCGGGCTGGAGAAGCCCCAGCATCGCATCTTCGACCAGGATCTGGTGGTCAATCAGCAGCTGCCGTACTTCCTCAAGCACGGCCGCATCGCCGTCCGCACGGAGATCGCCCGATTCGACGGTCGCACAGTGCATTTCACCGACGGCACCAGCGGCGACTACGACACCATCGTCTGGGCGACCGGGTTCCGCACCACCTTCCCGTTCCTGCGGGACGGGCTACTCGAGTGGGAGCACGGCCAGCCGCGGCTGATCGCGCACACCTTCGCGCCGGGGTTGGCGAACCTGTATTTCGCCGGGCTGGTCGCGCCACGGTCGGGTGCGGGCATGCTGCTGATGAACAGCGCGCGATTGCTGGCCGAAGTAGCACTGCTGCAACCGCATCTGCGTACACCGGCCGGCGACCTCTACCGCTATATCGCCAAGCCGACAGCCGAGATCCTGGCCGGCGGGCCGGAACTGCGCTGGGAGGCGCTGCGCGGGCGCTGGATCGTACGCACCGCGACTCGACTGACCGCGTTGCGCGCTCTTCTGCCTGCCGTGTTCCCTGCCGATATCGACTCGAACGATGGCCTGCCGCAGTCGGATACCAACTCCACGCGGACGCCGTCGAGCGATGCGACTGGACTGCCCGGGCGGGTATTGCGCCCGATCCTCGCCCTGGCCCGACAGAGCGCCTGACCCCGAATTCCTTCCGTAATACCAAGGAGGCCCGTCCATGCCACCCAAGAACCGCACCTCCCGCATCGTCGCCATCGGCAGCCCCCTGGCCCTGCCGTGCGGGGTGACGCTGCCCAATCGGATCGCCAAGGCCGCCATGAGCGAACAGCTCGGTCAGCTCGACGGCGCGCCCAGCCAGACCCTGACCCGCCTGTACAGCGCTTGGGGGCGCGGCGGTGCGGGTCTGCTGATCACCGGCAACGTCATGATCGACCGCCGAGCGTATGTCGAGCCCCGCAATGTGACCCTCGAAGACGACCGGCACCTGGAAGCCGTCGGCAACTGGGCGCGCGCGGGCGCGCGAGAGGGCGCGGTAATGGTCATGCAGATCAACCATCCCGGACGTGTCGCGGTGGGTCCGCTGCACCGCCGCCCGGTCGGCCCGTCGGCGCTGCGGCCGCAGGCCCTCGGCTTCAACCTGCGCAAGCCCCGCGAGCTATCGGTCGACGACATCGCCGAGGTGCGCCGGCGATTCGCGCGTACCGCGGAACTAGCTGTGACAGCGGGCTTTTCCGGGGTCCAGGTGCACGCTGCGCACGGCTATCTGCTCTCGCAATTCCTGTCTCCGATCGCCAACCGGCGCGTCGATCACTACGGCGGCAGCCCGGAGAACCGGCGGCGACTGCTGCTCGAGGTCGTCACCGACGTCCGCGCGGCCATCGGTCCGGACGCGGTGCTGTCGGTGAAGCTGAACTCGGCCGACTTCCAACGCGGGGGGCTGGAGGAAGCCGAATCACTCGATGTCGCAGGGGCTTTGGAACAGGCCGGGATCGATCTGCTGGAGATCTCCGGCGGCAACTACGAGGCCCCCGCGATGACCGGTGTCGTGCAGGACAGCACCCGCGAACGCGAAGCGTATTTCCTGCGTTACGCGCAAGCGCTGCGCGCCCGCTCGACGGTCCCGCTCATGCTCACCGGCGGCATCCGCACCCTCGACTTCATGAACGACATGCTGGCACAGGGCGCAGTCGATGTGATCGGGCTGGGTCGTCCGTTCGCCGTCCGGCCCGACATCGCGGCCGATCTGCTGACCGGCAGCGTCGAACCGCAGGTGCTGCCCGCCGCGCCCCGGGTGCCGATCCCAGGCGCGACGCCGATCAACTCCTACCTCCAACTCGCGTGGCACGCAGCCAATTTCCGCAGCATCGCGGCGGGCGAGAAACAGGTGAGCGGACCGGGAGCCACCCGAACCCTGCTCGCGGCGGGCACCACCGTCACCGCCCGTGCCCTCACTCAATTCTGATCGTCCAGGAGTCTTCATGAGTCTGCCCACCCCAACCCCGACTACGCGGGCGGTCGTCACCGGAGCGTCCTCGGGTATCGGCGTCGCGCTCGCCGAGGAGCTCGCCCGGCGCGGCTATTCGCTGATCCTGGTCGCGCGCCGCGAAGACCGGCTCGAGGAGCTGGCCGACCGGCTCGAAGCCGCCTACGGCATCGAGGTCGAGATCCGCGCCGTAGACCTGTCCGACCGCAGCGCGCGCGGCACACTGTGCGCGGAGCTCGCCGCCCGCCACATCGGCGTGCTGTGCAACAACGCCGGATTCGCCACCTACGGCGAACTGGCGCAGGCGAATCCGACCCGCGAACGTCAGCAGGTGGAACTGAATACCGTTGCCGTGCACGACCTCACCCTCGCTGTACTGCCGGGCATGCTGGAGCACGGGGCGGGCGCGATCCTGGTCACCGGGTCCACGGCGGGCAATCAGCCCGGCCCCGGCAACGCCACCTACGCAGCCACCAAAGCCTTCGCCAACACCCTCGCCGAATCACTGCACAGCGAGCTCGCGGGCACCGGTGTCACCTGCACACTGCTCGCACCGGGACCCGTGCGCACCGAATATGCCGAAGTCGCCGAGGTCCCGAACCTGGATCGCCTGGTTCCCGGACCTTTGTGGGTGAGCGCTGAGCAAGCTGCGGCCGAAGCGATCTCGGGTCTGAACGCGGGCCGCCGCCGCGTGGTGCCCGGCGCCTTCGCCAAGGTGCAGACCATCAGCGGCCAGTACACCCCGCGCGCGGTGATCGGGCCCGTCCTGCGCGCCGTCTACCGAAAGGTCAAGTGACCATGAACTGGGAACCCGCCGTCCGCACCCTCGGCCGCTCCCTGCGAGCCGATCTCGACCGTCTGCTGACCATCGCGAATCCGCGGGGCAGCTTGTACCGCGACGCCCACTACTATTCCGCGACAGTCGAAATCGCCGACCCCGACGCCATGCGGCAGTGGCTACCGGCCGGCCTGCGGCTGGCCGAACCGGCCCGCGCCGACGTGTTCACCGCCTGGTTCCCCGACTACAACTTCGGCGACACCGGCTACCACGAAGCCGCGATCTTCGTGCACGTCAAAACCCTGCAGGGCACCGGAATCCACTGCCCCTGGATGATCCTCGACGACGACGTCGCACTGATCCTGGGCCGCGAAGGAGCCGGCTACCCGAAGAAGCTCGGCGAGATCACCTGGTCGAAAACCGATACCGAGATCCGCGCCGAGGCCGGCCGCCGCGGCCACAAACTGCTCACCATGAGCGGACGGCTCGGCGAGATCATCCAGGACGCACCCCCGTTCCTGGGCCGCCCACACCGCAACGTCATGGGGCTGATAGGTGTGGCCTTCCCGTCCTGGCTGGTCGGATTCACCCCAGCCGAGAAGAACATCGAAGTCCGTCGCGTCGAGGACTTCACCCTCGAGATCAGCGGATCCGAACGCGATCCGCTGGATCAGATGGGTCTCGGGCGCGTCGTCGAGGCCCGACTGCACCGGGTCGACCTGTTCAGCACCAACCTGCCACCGATTCCGCTGCGGCCGCTGAGCCCGCTGTTCGCCGCTACTCATCTGCGTCCCCGGATCCTGTGACCGCCCTGTCTGTTTGCCCGAGGAGGCTCCTGTGAGCATCGCTGATCGCATCATCACCGAGCCGGTCGCCATTCCGCGACCAGCCGTCACCGCGCCGTTCCCCCGTATCGACACCTTCGACACGGCGCTGGCCGCACCCGGCGGCTACGGGGCCCGGCTGCGCGCATGCCGCACCGCCGCACTGGATTTCAAACGCGAGTTCGCCGCCACCGGCACACCGGATTCGGTCCGGACCCATGACCTGATCTCGCTGCCCTACCCGACCCGCTACGGGCTGTTCCGGGCCGCGATCAGCCCGACACCGTTCGTCACCATCACCAATCGCATGCTCATCGTGCGCTGGACCGACAGCGACGGCACCAAACGCACGCTGTTGTTCGAGCCCAGCGACCACGAACTCGACTCCTACACCCCATATTTCGAGGACACCAAGAAGTACGCCCCGGGGCCACTGCGACAGCTCTTCGTCCACGAGCACACCGATGTCCTGGCCGCCTGCCGCACCGCCGGCATCGACCCGGCCGACGTCGACTACCTCGCCTTCGACCACCTGCATACCCAGGACGTGCGCCGCTGGCTCGGCACCACCCGCCCACAACCCGACATCAGCCCGAAACAGCCTGTGACATCCGCATTTCCGAATGCCAAGCTACTCGCCCAGCGCGACGAGCTCGAGGCGATGGCGGATCTGCATCCATTCCAGCGGCCGTGGTATCAGCCCGCCACGTTCGTCGACGTGCCGCCGGAGAAGATCCTGCCGCTCGACGGCAGTGTGCTTCTCGGCCCCGGTGTCGCACTGATCTCCACGCCGGGCCATGCCATGGGCAATCAGTCGCTGGTGCTCAACACCGACACCGGCATCTGGGCGATCAGCGAGAACGCCATCGCCACCGAATGCCTCACCCCCGAGCACTCGAAGATTCCCGGTCTGGCCGGGGCCACCCGATCCTGGGGGCACGAGGTGGTACTCAATGCCAACACCATCGAAACCACCTATGAGCAGTACAACTCGCTGATCATCGAGAAGACTATCGCCGATGTCTCCCAGAAGGATTCACACTTCCTGCAATTCTTCCCCTCCAGCGAGCTGACCGGCGCACTGCTCAACCCAGGCACCACTCCCACCTTCACCCACCGGACCATCCGACATGACTGAGACCTGCGGCGACCCCATGACCGCGACGACCCCACCGGCACCCGGTCCGGGACTCTTCGCCCAGATCCTGGACCCCGCTCAACGCGCCGACCCGTATCCGCTCTACGACCGCATCCGTCAACACGGCCCACTGCGCTTGGGCAGCACGCCCGTCGTGGTGCTGTCCTCCTACCGTGACTGCGCCACGGTGCTGCGCCACCGCGCCGCGAGCGTCGAACGCCATCACGCGTCGATCCCCTTGGGGCCCACGCCCACCCACGATATCGCCGGAATCCTGGCGGGCGAGCTGCGCGGCACGCCCTCGATGCTGTTCCGCGACGCACCCGATCACACCCGGTTGCGGCGGCTGGTGGCCAAAGCCTTCACCCCCGCCACGGTGCGAGATCTGGAACCACGCATCACCGCCATCGCCGACTCCGCCCTCGACCGCGCTGCCGAACGCGGCGAATTCGACCTCGTCGCCGATCTCGCCTACCCGCTGCCCATCACCGTCATCTGCGAACTCCTCGGCGTCCCGCTGGCCGACGAACCCCAGCTACGGGAATGGTCGACCCTGCTCGCCCGCAGCCTCGACCCGGTCTCGACGACCGCCACCGACCGACCCAGCCCGACCGCGCTGATCCACGCCGACAACGCGCTCTACGACTACTTCGAAGACCTCGTGCGGCACCGCCGCACCCGGCCGGGTGACGATCTGCTGTCCGAGCTGATCGCCGCCGAGGAATCCGGCGACGCCCTCACCCACGACGAACTCATCACCACATGCGCCCTGCTGCTCATCGCCGGACACGAAACCACCGTCAACCTCATCACCAACACCGCACTCGCACTACTGCGCAACGGACACCACCACCACCTGGCCATCCTGCGCGCGGCCCCGGCCTTCGCCGACGCGATCATCGAGGAAACCTTGCGCTACGACCCACCGGTCCAACTGGTCCCGCGCATCGCCCGCGAACCCATTTCACTCCCCGAGATCGATATCGCGGCAGGAGATCTCGTCGTCCTGCTCCTCGCTGCCGCCAACCGCGACCCCGCCACCTTCGACGACCCCGCCCGTTTCGACCCCGCCCGCGGCGACCGCCACCTCGCCTTCGGACTCGGCCAGCACTTCTGCCTCGGCGCACCCCTCGCCCGCCGCGAAGCCGCCATCGCACTGACCCGCTTCGCCCGCCGAGTCCGCAACCCACGCCTCGCCATCGGACAACCGCCCTACCGTGACCATGTCACCCTCCGGGGCCCAGCCGCCCTGCGACTCACGTACAGCACAATCGCTCCCGCCCAGACCCACTGAACCGAACTGACATCCGGCACGGGCCGACAAAGGCGCTACCCGATTGCGCGCAACTCGGCAAGTGAGTGCGTTGCCGTAACGCGTCGCCTTGCCGACGAGAATTGGTCAGGCCACGATGATCGCTATGGCAGGCGACGACGACATTCCGACGGTCAACATCCGGCTGTGGCGCGCAGACGCAATCGTCTTGTTCGACTGGCTGACGTCCACGGACTTGAACACGGTGCCGATCACGCATCCGGCGCAGAAACAAGCGCTCGCGGACCTGTGCTCCCGGTTCAAGTGGGCCTGCGACTACAACGTCATGGAGTGCAGCGAGGAGGAAATCGCGGCCGCCCAGGCGGATGTAGCCAAGGACATGGGCTGGTAACGAGCGAGACCACTAGCGTCACTGCTTGTCAACCGTTGCGGATCTGTGTGCGCCGCAGTGGCTCTCACCTTCGATAGGTCCCTTTGCGGGCCGAGATGATCTCGGTACGTGAACCTTCCGCGCCCCGCCGCGACCCTTCTCACCGCGCTCAATGCGGCATGAGGGTGTGTCGGGCAGTCTGGTCGCGGGCAACGATCCGCGCCTACTTGAAGAAACGGCGGGCGTCGCCCTTCGGCAGTGCCGAGATGAGTTTCCTCCGCATGGCCGTGGCCGTGCCTGGGTGGGCGCGTTCCTCATCGATGTCGTACACATGCAGGACTATTTCGGCCGCCGGCGCGATGCCCGCGACGCAACCGCTCAGGGCCTGTTCGAATTTGGGCTCCCAGAGCCAAACGCGACTCATGATCGTCGGCTCGCACGACAAACCCAACACAAGCCAATCACCTTCGCCGACCTCGAAACGGTAGACCCAAACGTTCCCGGCACCCGTCTCCTTCACGACCTCTGTGACCGAGGTTTCCACTGCCGCTGCCTGCGCACTTGTCTTCTACATGACTGTTCTACCGTACCCAAAAAGACCGTATGGTCCTAATGCTACTGAAGGCTCGGATCTAAAGCTTCATAGCTGGTAGATAGTAGTGGTGGCATATCCAGCACCGACCATTAGGATGCGATCGGGCTCATGAGTCCTGGCTTGGAGTTGCTGCTTGGGTAAAGGAACCAAATGGATGGTATGTCGGCTGGTGAGCGTGACGCCGCACCCGCGTCGCTAGTGGATGTCCTTGATCTTCTCGATAGATATCGCCTTAGAGCTCATCGAATGGCGCGCGCGCAGCAGCTCGCGGCGAACCGGGCGGGCTCGTTGCATAATGCAATTGGAATTCCTCTTGTTGTTCTATCTGCGGTAGTTGGCGCGAGCATCCTGTCGACGCGAGGGCAGGATGCGGGTGATCGTGTTGTTCTCGTTGCGGGCCTCGTTTCAATGCTGGCGACGGTATTGGCGGCCCTCCAGACATTTTTGGGTTCGGCCGACAAGCAAAAGCAGCACGGTATTGCTGCGGCTGCATTCAATTCAACAAAACGCGAATTTGACGTGTTATCCCTCCATATTCGCTTAGTGGTGCCTGATCCAGATGAGGCGCTACAGCAGCTCCGGATTCTAATTGAGAAGTTCTCTTCCCTGCTGGAAGATTGCCCCTCTGTGACAGACCGGTTCTATGACCGAGCGAAGCGCGAACAAAAGCACGACGACGAGGGGGTTTAGAAGTGAATTATCAGGAATCGATGCTTTGGCGAGCTACCCTTGCGCATCGATCGGACGATGCGGAGGAGGCATCTCGGTCGAAACTGCGTGCTGCTTACGAGCAGTTCCGAGGGCATGTCGAGCCGTTGGCATCCGATATACCACTCTCGGTGCCGGGATATACAGATCATAGTATTCAGCATTGCGATAGTTTATGGGATATGGCGTCGATGCTGACCGGTGCTGAATTTCCGATAAACCCGGCTGAAGCCTTCGTGCTGGGGGGCGCCTTTCTAATCCATGATTTGGGTATGGGAATCCAAGCCTACGATGACGGTCTAAAAGGTATCGCCGGCTTGGTTGAGTGGCTCGATCTCCTTGCGCGGCTCTATCCTGACGACTACGCGGAGTTGCAGGATGGATTTCGTCGGGACATCGAGAAGAATCCGAATTGGGACGGTTTGACAGACTCTCGGGTTAAGTCTGCTCTGACGTCGTTCCTGAGGTGGAATCACGCCGAGCGGGCCGATACAATTCTTGCGCAAGAGTGGTCCCTGTCGAATGGCCAGAAATTCTACCTAATTGCTGACACGGATCTGAGATTCAGATATTCGGAGTTGATCGGAAAAATTGCTCGTAGTCACTGGTTGGACGTCAATTCCCTTCCAGACATATTTAGAAATACTCTAGGGGCGCCGGCTGGGTATCCTGTCGGGTGGACAATTGATCCGCTGAAATTGGCGTGCTTGATGAGGCTAGCTGACGCCGCTCATATAGATTCCAGGCGTGCCGATCCGCTACACACGCCTCATCGAAATCCTCAGGGGGCTTCTCGGGATCATTGGAAATTTCAAGAAAGAATGCTTCACCCGCACATCGAGGGTCGGCGCTTAGTCTATACCAGCGCCTCTGCGCTAGGATCGGAAGACTCTGATGCTTGGTGGCTCGCATATGAGACCGCAAAGGCGATCGACGGTGAACTAAGGAGCGTCGATGCGCTCTGTGGTGATTTAGGAAAGCCGAGATTTTCGGTATATTCAGTGGCGGGGGTTGATTCACCCGAGCGATTCTCGAGATTCGTTTCAACTGCAGGTTGGAGGCCTGTCGATGCCAGTCCGCATATCTCTGATCCCAGCCGCATTATCTCAACGCTCGGTGGATTCGAGCTCTATGGCCATGACGATGGTCCGCTAGTTGTTCCTGTCCGGGAGATACTGGCCAATGCACTTGACGCAACCAGAGCGCGCCGACATGGACTCGGGCAATCAAGGATGCAGCCGATCGAAGTCGTGTTCGGCTCAACTGATCAATGGGACTATGTTTCAGTGCGAGACTATGGCGTCGGCATGACCGAGACTGAAATCGTCAATTACCTTTGCAATTTTGGGACCTCTGGGTGGCGCGGACAAGAAATTGCGCACCTCATGCCGGGAGTGCTGGCGCATGGATTTTCTCCCACTGGAAGATTTGGAATCGGATTCTTCTCAGTTTTCATGATCGCCGACGATGTTATAGTCACAACGCGGTCGATCCGAGGATCATGGGATGACACGGTTGTGCTTGAATTTAAGGGTGGCCCTCTGAGCAGGCCGGTGCTTCGTGAAGCCCGTACCAATGAGCGTTTGATAGACCCTGGTACGAAGGTTGAGATACGCCTGAAGCTACGCTTCGGTGATGGGTCCGATCTGGTTCGGATATCCGGCATGGAGACATCGACTTCAGAGATTGGGGTCCGTTTTATTCGTAAACTGGCACTAATGGCAGATGAGGACATATGGGTGACCAATTTGGGTGGATCCGAGATGCTGCCCGCCGTTGTGCGCAATGAGTGGCGTTCAATGTCTGGAGTGCAGCTGTTTGATGCCTTGAATCCTGGACTGGAGTTCTTGGAGGAACCTGAAGTATTTGAGCGAGCTGGCTCATTGTTCGGTTCGGGTCTGTACCCGCTGCTAAATTCGAAGGGTGACTGTGTTGGGCGTATAGGGTTCGGTCATACCCCCCTGGGGCTGCAAAGCAGTTTGAACTGGGAAGTTGGTGCTGAATATGCCGGCGGCCTACTTGCTAATGACGCTGGCCTGTATCTCTGGGGAATTATTGATGGTTCTCCCGCTCGGGCTAGTAGGGATCGTGTACGTCTTGAATTGACGTTGGATGATATGCAAACTTGGTTTCGTGGTTGTAAGTCCAAGGTTGATATAAGTGGAGTATCGGATTATCATCGCGGCATTATTCAATCGATCGGCGTCTATTTCGGTATTAGATCGGAAGATCTGCCATTGGCGTATGGAAATGAAGGTCACCTGTGTCCGTCGGAGCTTGCAGAGTATTGCGCTAGTCGAGACGAGGTAATCATCCTCGATCATATGCTAGAGAATATATTCCTCGGAGAGGAGGAGTATACGTGTGTAAGGTATGGTGGGCGATTCTTCATTCCTTCTGATGGGCAGATTGTCGTATCTGACAATCATATGAGTGACAACCTTTATACTCTTCCAAGTAGGCCGTGGGATTTAGGTGCTACCCTGGATGTGAATGACTCTCCGGAATTACGTTGGTGGTTGTGGGAGCGTAATAGCCTTCTAGGTGAAGTGGTGCGGGTGGTGGCCGAGTCGTGGGAAATGTCGCTCCGGGATGTCTTGGTTAAATCTGAGCGTTGTCAGATGGATGGCTCAGTAGATAATCGGGTGCTGGCCGCAGTGGTTGGCGGCGGCTTTGCACCGATTGGGGCGTTGAGGTTGCGGCGGGTCTAGAGAACTGGTTCGGTTGAGCCTACGACTTGCCTTGGGCGATAGATGTTCTCGGCTGTGGTGACGACGCGCTGAACCATGCATCGCCGACTGCGTCATCCCACGGTCCGGTGGCCTGTTCCACCGACTTGCGGCATGCCGTACTCGTTCGAATGCTTTTCATCCCAGCTGATTTCGATCCGCACGAGCTGATGCCCCTGCCCCCTGGTCTGTGTGCCAGGGGGCAGGCTTGAGCGGTGCGGCTCGAGTCGGAAGTTGCGAGCCTGCCCGGTTTGTTATGTGTCGGTGTTTCGGTCGAGTAGTTGGTCAGGGGTCAGGGTGGCGACGTCTGGTGTGTCGTTTTGGGTGAGCAGGGTGATGGTGACGCCTTGCTGCGTGAGTTCTTGAGCTTGTTGGAGGAGTTGTTGTGCGCGGCGGCGTTTGCTGATCCGGTCGGCGATATCGAGTACGGCCAAGGCGGTCGAGGGGATCGAGAGCACCAGTGTGGTGATGGCGTACGGATCGATGGTCTTGCGGCCGTCCTCGCCCTTGGATCCATCTACGCCGGTTTCCGGCATCTCGGTCAGTTCTTGGTCCCATTCGCGCAGTAGATCAGCGAGCTTGCCTTTGGCGTGGGTGAGGTTGTCTGTGCTGCCCGCGATTTGGATCTTCATTGGTTCTCGCTTCCACCTGCTTGATCGAGTAATTGTTGTGCTGCGGTGATGAGCTCGTCTGCGCCGATCTTGCGGGCGGCCGACAGGCTTTCGGTGAGTACCTCCCGCGCGAGATCATGCTGATCGTCGGCCAGGAGTAGTGCGCCGAGAGTTATGCCGACGACGGCGATTCCGTCGGCTCTCTGGATCTGTCGGAGTATCTGAAACGCCTCGACAATATTCGGCAGAGCGGACTTGCGATCCTGTCGTGCCAGGTCGGTCTGGGCGAGATCCCATCGGGCGGCGGCTATGCCATCGAGATCACCCAACTTTGTGTTCTCGTCGAGCCGCTGATTCTGGAGGTGGGCGGCCTCGTCATAGTCCCCGCGCCGCTGAGCGAAATCAGCCAGCCTCCCCCAGACGACCGCGACGGAACGAACATCACCGAGACGTTCGAAGACCGGCAAGACGATCTCGCGATGGATCCGTTCGGCCTCTGCGTACTCACCCCGCCGTTCGGCCAGATCCGCCAATCTCCTCCAGGTGAGCGCCTCCGAGCGTATGTCGCCGAGACGCTCGTAGACCGGCAGGGCGTCCTCGCGATGGATCCGTTCGGCTTCGTCGTATTCGCCCCGCTGTTCGGCCAGATCTGCCAGTCTCACCCATGTGACCGCGGCCTCCCGTACATCACCGAGACGTTCGAAGACCGGCAAGACGATCTCGCGGTGGATCCGTTCGGCCTCTGCGTACTCACCCCGCCGTTCGGCCAGATCCGCCAATTTCCCCCAGGTGAGCGCCTCCGAGCGTATGTCGCCGAGACGCTCGTAGACCGGCAGGGCGTCCTCGCGATGGATCCGTTCGGCTTCGTCGTATTCGCCCCGCTGTTCGGCCAGATCTGCCAAGTTGCCCCAGGTGAGCGCCTCCGAGCGAACGTCGCCGAGACGCTCGTAGACCGGCAATTCGATCTCGCGACGGATCCGTTCGGCCTCTTCGTACTCACCACGCCGTTCGGCCAGATCAGCCAGCTGCCCCCAGGCGAGCGCCTCCGAGCGAACGTCACCGAGACGCTCGTAGACCGGCAAGACGACCTCGCGATGGATCTGTTCGGCCTCTGCGTACTCACCCCGCCGTTCGGCCAGATCCGCTAACTTCCCCCAGGTGACCGCCTCCGAGCGAACGTCACCGAGACGCTCGTAGACCGGCAAGACGACCTGACGACGGATCTGTTCGGCCTCTTCGTACTCACCACGCCGTTCGGCCAGGTCAGCTAACTTGCCCCAGGTGACCGCCTCCGAGCGAACGTCGCCGAGACGCTCGAACACTGGCAAGACGACCTGACGACGGATCTGTTCGGCCTCTTCGTACTCACCACGCAGTTCGGCCAGATCAGCTAACTGCCCCCAGGTGAGCGCCTCCGAGCGAACGTCGCCGAGACGCTCGTAGACCGGCAATTCGATCTCGCGACGGATCCGTTCGGCCTCTTCGTACTCACCACGCCGTTCGGCCAGGTCAGCCAAGTTGCCCCAGGTGACCGCCTCCGAGCGAACGTCGCCGAGACGCTCGAACACTGGCAACACGTCCTCGCGATGGATCCGTTCGGCCTCTTCGTACTCACCACGCCGTTCGGCCAGGTCAGCCAAGTTGCCCCAGGTGGCCGCCTCCGAGCGAACGTCGCCGAGACGCTCGAACACTGGCAAGACGACCTGACGGCGGATCCGTTCGGCCTCTTCGTACTCACCACGCAGTTCGGCCAGATCAGCCAACTGCCCCCAGATAACCGCGGCCTCCCGCACATCACCGAGACGCTCAAGAACAGGCAACACGTCCTCGCGGCGGATCCGTTCGGCCTCTTCGTACTCACCACGCAGTTCGGCCAGATCAGCCAACTGCCCCCAGGCGACCGCCACCGAGCGAACATCGCCGAGACGCTCGAACACTGGCAAGACGACCTGACGACGGATCCGTTCGGCCTCCCCGTACTCACCCCGCCCCTCGGCCAGATCCGCTAACTGCCCCCAGGTGGCCGCCTCCGAGCGAACGTCGCCGAGACGCTCGAACACTGGCAAGACGACCTGACGACGGATCCGTTCGGCCTCTGCGTACTCACCACGCTGCTCGGCCACCTCGGCCAGGTGCCCGGTGACTACCGTGGCTTCTCCTTCTGCGCCTGCGGCGGTGAACAACCGATGTGCTTGCTCCAGCAGCTGTTCGGCCTGATCACGCTCACCAGTGAGAAGGTGGCGGTCAGCGCGAGTTGCCATGACACGGGCGGGCTCGAGGTTGTCGCCGACGTCGGCGGCGGTGTGTAGTGCGCGGTCCAGCAGTGCTTCGCCGGTGTCCGCAGCGCCGCTGGTCAAGGCGGCCTCCGCGGTGAGTCGGAGCAGTGGCAGCGGTGCGGGCTGGTGGTGGCGGTCCAGCAGAGCGATTGCGTCCTTCCCCAGCGTTGCCGCGTCCTCGGCCGGACCGGCACGTAACTGTGCCATGGCGGGCGTTGCACAGGCGGCGACCACGGTTGGCCGATCACCTGCCAAGGCCAGCCGTGTCAGTTGCAGGTCCAGCTCGGTCTCCCGCGGCAGCGGTGGTTTTTCACCGCCCCAAGCGCTGAACAATCCGTCGATTGTGGCTGTGGCGAGCGTGGTGTGTTCGTGGGCGGTCAGTGGTTGAAGTCGTCCCCGGATCAGTGGATTCACTGCCATGGCAGGACGGTTTGGGTCATAGCGGTCACGGTGCGGTTCGAGCAAGCCCAAACCGCGCAGCCGTGTCGGGGATCCACCGAGCTGGCCGGCGAGGTTGTCGAGAACCGGTGCGGGGACGGGCAGGTCGAACAGCGTGGCGGCGCGCAGTAAGGCCACGCTGGCGGTTCCGGCCTCGCCCAGCAGGGCGTCGAGGGCGAGGTTTTCCAGGAAGCTTCGTACCTCGGCGTCTGCCGGCAGATCACCTTGGTGCAGATACGCTTCCATCTCTATGACGGTAGTTTCGGCGCGTGCATTGGGGACGTGTTCGTTGTAGACCACGCGCTGACCGATGAGATCCTGCAAGCCGGGATTTCCACGGCTGACGGTAATCGCGCGTTCGGCCAGTTCGGCGCGTTCCTTACGGCATTGTTCCGAGGCCAGTCCTTGCTGGCGACGCTGGAGTTTGTGCTGGGCGACTAGCGACATCGATCGCAGCTGCACCGGTTCCAGTCGGGATTCCAGCCCGTCGAGAGTGAAGGTGAAGCGGCTGGTGATCAGCAGGCGACTGTCGGTCTCAGAAGGCTCGAATGCCCGCAGCACAGCAGCCAACGTTGGTGCATATGCTGCAGCCATACGATGTGGGCCGGCTGGGTTGTCTTCCAGGATCTGCTCGAGGTCGTCGATGATCAACAACAACGGCTGCTGCCCGGCTCCGCTCTGCGCACACGGACCCGACAGCAAATCGACCAGCACCGCCTCGATCGCCTCTGGCTGTTGTCGTATCCGCGGCAATTCCCGTTCGATCAGCTCCCGGGCATCGCGGTTGGCGCGGACCGCCACTCCCACGGCATCCACAATCGACACTGCATCATACCGACCGAACACCACCGCGACCGCATAGCCGGGGAACCGGTCCGCGATCCGCGCTGCCAAACTCGACTTCCCCAACCTGCCTTGCCCATGCAGCAACACACCCGCTCGCCGACCTTCCCGCAACGCCCGCAGCGCCGCCTGCAACTCGAGCCGGCGGCCCACGAACATCTGCGGCGACGCCACTGGCACCTGCTGCTTGCGATCCAGGAAGATCTTCGTACCGCGGGTGGCCGTCACCAGTGACCGTTTACGACGTCCTCTTACCAGCTGACCACCACCGGCAGGGGCCAACCAGACACGGGCCAGATGCCAATCGGCGCCCACCACGACATCATTCGCGCGCAGCAATGTCCGACGGGCATCCCCCACCGCCACCGCAAGATCCACACCGTTGGCCAGGTTGCGATACAGCGCTTCGGCGAACAGCGTCGCCGACCGATCTTGTACCGAGCCATCCCATCCGATCACCGCACCCACCCCCGCCGTGACCAATGCCGTCGCCAGGGAGTGCACGACCAACTCGCCGTTGCCCTCGCCATCAGGACCGGCTTTGCGCCCGGTGCCCGACCCGATCGGGACGGGAGCGTCCGCGCTGGTCGCGGTCAAACACGCCGACACGAACACCAACCGCGGCATCGCCGGCAGCAACCGCACCAACTCGGCCGCTGTCGTCGGTCGCGGCCCACCAAACTCGTTCTCCAACAACAATACCGGCACACCAAGACTCGAACCCTCGGCACGCCAATTGTTGAGCCCATGACACGACACATGCACGGCCGTCATCTCCCCGGACTCCGCCAAACGGGTCCCCAACTGAACGGGATCGCCGGTGTCTTCCACCGTCAGATCCACCCGGCCGTCGCCGACGGCCTCCAGGATCGCTGCTTCCTCGGCTTCGTAATCCAGTTCGTGCTGGCCGGCCGGCGCTGAGGCCATGAACGCCAACCCCAACCGAAAATCATCCAACGCACGAGCAGACTCCACGGGTCCGAGCCGACGGACCACACTGAAACGGACCAACTCATCCGCCGCCAGAAAGCCCGTGCGCGACCGTGCCAGCAACTCCCACGGCGCGCGCAACAACGCCCACACCGACTCCGACGGTGACCGCGGACTCTGGATCTCGAACACCAACGGCGACGGCGCCCGCTCCAGCAGCACGCTTAGTTGACGTTGACCCCCGTCGAGCCAATCGAACAACTCCCGCCCCAAAGCGGCCAGTTCGCCCTGGTCGGAGCGTGAATGCACCATCCGTCCATATCGGACGGTTGCTTGCCTGAGGAACTCGACATCGCCTGGCTCTAGGACGCGGCGAGACCCGATTCGCGCATCCTCTACCACGACATCGAAGCCACCGTCATCGACAGCCAGGCCGATCACTGCTACCCCCATCTGCCGCCCCACACAGACGACTCGGAATACGCCATTGCCGACAACGATAGAACTCCCAGCACACCCACGGAACACGATCCAGCAACCAGCACCATCGGACCCAAACCATCTGGTATGTAGGAAATTTCGAGACCAAACCATTCCGAACACGCCCAGCCCCGTCGCAACGCTAGTAGTGCGATCGTGGCGTTCAGGTGACAGTTTGGATGCGAGCCGATCCTGCCTTCTGATGACCGGGGTTGTCCGGGTGGTATTCATTAGCTCGCTGCATGCAAGTCGCGCATGGTGTCCTTATCGGGGTTGGAGGAAGCGCCCGGGCGAGGGGACTTCTTCGCGGCAGTCGTCATCCTGCATGCACCCGGGCGTAGGAACGGGTTGCCAGTAGGCGTTTTGAGCCGTTGTCGCTTGCTATGTGCGGTCTGCGTGCTGACGCTCCGCGCCTAACCCATTGCCGTCGTGGTTCTGCGAATTTGATGTAACTGACTGCTGACGCTTAGAACTGTACAAAGTGAGCCTGTGACCTGTCGGTGAGGTCAGTGATGACGAACTGGATCGCGATGCTCTGTGACACAACCGGGAGGCTAGTGGAGGCCCTGACAGGGGGCGAGTGAAGCCCCAGAACACGTCCAGCGCGATGCCCTGAAATCGGCGTTACAGGACGTTGGCCAGCTCGAATCTCGTGTAAACGGACTGGCCTGCCTCCGATCTCGGGCAGGCACTTCGCCCCGGGAAGTCGGGGCACTCCTGCCGACTGGAATCGGGCCGCGCGGGAAGTCGACACCGCTAGTATTCACGGCGCCCGACCGGCTCCGGCACCATCCGGGGTCTGGCGGGTGCGCTACGAACAAACGGGGAGGACAAATGACACCGAGCCACGTTGTGACTCGAATCGGCTGGGCTGCAGGTGGATTGGCGGTCGTGAGCGCGGCTGTTCTCGGGACGGGGGGCTCCGCCATGGCGGACTCGCCGAGCCTGACGATCCAAGGCAGTCCGATGCCAGTGCAGGTGGGCAGCACCTACCAGGTGGTGGACGATCTGACGGTCACTTCGGACGAAACGAGTACCGGCTCATCAACTCCGTTCGGCGGCCCTTCGATCTACCTCTACGACAACGGCCGATGTGTCCACTATGACCTCGTCGGGATGAACGGAACCGGCAGAAAGGTGATGGACTGGACACCGACGACTGCCGGCACGCATACATTGCAGGTCAGGATGGGCTCGTTCGCGAAAACCATGACGGTCACGGTCGAACCTGCCCCGCCCGGCACCCCGATCCCGGCGCAGACCAGCTGCGGGGCCAACAGCCCCACCGGCAGTTTCGGCGTCTGAATTGACCAGGCGCCCCTGAAATTCGGGGCAACCCACATTAGTGAACTGCCCATGTTTCACTTGTTGGGGTCGGTAGGGTTCCCGAGACCCCGGACCACGGGAACCCTCAGCAGGAGAACGATGACCACGCATCAGCGCCGCGCCCGCCAAATCGGCTGGGGCATCACCGCAGTAGCCGCAGCCGCCATCACGACCGGCGTGCCCACCGCATCCGCCGATATGGTCAATTTCCACATCGCCGCAGATCAAGGTGTTCAAACCTATTACGTCGGAACCAATTACGGTATCGCGGTCACGATCGTCAATTCCACTGGGACAAGTTACGTGACCTTCTCCGACAACGGGCAGTGCATCGGCGGCAGTCGCGGGTACGGCAATGCGGAGGTCGGGACGGCGCCGGTGGCGGTGGTGAATTGGGTTCCGTCGACGGCCGGCCGCCACGTCATCACGGCCAATGACGGCAAGACAACGCAGACCCTCACGCTGGACATCCAGCCGGCGCCCGCCGGATCCACACCGGCCACACCGGTACTCCCCTTGGGCTGTAGCCAGTTGGATCGGCTGCTGAACGCTGGTAGTTCCTAGCCCACCCGATTCGCGCTCAGCGTTGTCCATCACACGTCGCATGGTGTCGCGGTTCATCCAAGTCGCGCCAGGTTCCGGCCGCCCGTACCCGCGCTGGCCGGTTCGATCAGCGCGGTATGCGGCAATATCGGATCTTCTGCAGGGCAGTCGATCTCGCCCTGCCGATTGCTCGGCCAACGGCCTGTGCGGGCGTGTGGACTGCTGGCTTCGTCATCATTCCGACGAACCGGCGGAGCTTGCCGAGAAATTGACCGAAGACATACGGCTGGGTGTTTGAGAGTATGTCGTGGGCGGTCTTGCGGGTCGACACATTCGCCGGGGGGGCGCCGAAGCGGCAGTGCCGCCGCGGAACTAGATTCGTGTACCGCTACGGGGAAGCAGTCAGGTTGATATGAGCGAAGAGCCGACCAGCATCGAACTCGACGACGCTGTCCTGACCGGACCGCCCAAGACCCTGGTCGGCGGCCTGGTCAAAGCCGTGCGGCCACGCCAGTGGGTGAAGAACGTCCTGGTGCTGGCCGCACCGCTGGCCGCCGGAACGATTCCGGGTACCGACACCTTCGTCCTGTCCGACCTCACCCGCGACCTGCATATCGGTGTCGCTTTCGTGGTGTTCTGTTTGGCGGCCTCGGGCATTTATCTGGTCAACGACTCGCTAGACGTGGAGGCAGACCGAGCGCATCCGACCAAACGCTTCCGGCCGATCGCCGCCGGTGTCGTGCCGGTGAATCTGGCGTACACACTGTCGGCGGCGCTACTGGGCGCCTCGATCCTGATCTCGTTCGTGGCCTCGTGGCAGCTGGCCGCGGTGATGGCGATTTACATCGGTATCCAACTCGCCTACTGCTTCGGACTCAAGCATCAGGCGGTTCTCGACATATGTATCGTGTCGTCGGGCTTCGTATTGCGCACGGTCGCTGGTGGTGCGGCGGCGAACATTCATCTGTCGCAATGGTTCCTGTTGATCGCAGCCTCCGGCTCGCTTTTCATGGCTGCGGGCAAGCGCTACGCCGAGTTGAGGATCGCGCTCGACACCGGTGCGAAGATTCGCAAGTCGCTGCAGTACTACACGCCTACCTATCTGCGTTTCGTCTGGACCTTGTCCGGTACTGCGGCCGTGGTCTTTTACGGGCTGTGGGCGTTCGAGGCCGATCACAAGGACAACCCGTGGTTCGCAATCTCGATGATTCCCTTCACGATCAGCGTCCTGCGTTACTCGGTCGACATCGATGGCGGCGAGGCCGGTGAACCCGAAGAGATCGTGTTGGGCGACCGCACTCTGCAGCTATTAGCCGTGGCGTGTCTCGCAGCAGCCGGTGTGGCTGTCTATCTCACCTGAGCAGACACACGCGCCACCAACCCCACCATGGTCGAACCCTCAGCTCTGGCTCCACCCCGACGACCTGAAATCGGCAATAGCGAACGTTCTGCACCGCAACAGGTTCCGACCGCCCGCACCCACGCTGGCCGGTTCGATCAGCGCGGTATGCGGCATTACAGCGCGTCGCCGCAGGTGCTGAGAGCGGCAGCTTGGGCCGTTGTTCAGGGTTTGAGGAACAAGTCGAGCTCTCGTCGTTCGAGTTCCAGCAGTTCGTGCAGTTGCTGCTCGGAGACAGTGTCCGGGCACTGCCCCAGTCGAGCCAGCAACCTGGTATCGAAGTGCTTTCTCGACGATTTGGCGATGAGCTCGTGCGGCATGTTGGCGACGCTGACGAATCGGAACGCTCTTGCGACAACTTCAGCAACGGTTTGTAAATCGGGCAAGGATGCCGGGAGCGGCGTGATCCTGTACCACCTCTGTCTGCCCCTCCACCGCTTGGGTGGAAGCCATCCACCCCACGAAGTCATGTCCACCAGTCCACCATGTACCCCGCCGTGTTTCGCGGGTATGAACCTAAGGAGGGCATCGAGCGGTTCGTAGGTTTCTGCCAGCAGGTGGTCAGCACGCATGGTGAGGATGACCTGTCGGCCAGATAGTCGCCCGGGTCCACTTGTCAGGGTCAGTCGGCTGTTCGTCGGCATGGTCGTCAGGGTTGCGGCCAGCGCTTCGGTGAACCATTCCCACAATGCCGGGGTGGGTTTCGGTAGCGGCATGGACGCAAACACTATTGCGTTTGTGCCATGCACGCTCTTCGGCATGATGGTGCGTTCCTGCGGCCTCGGACCGGCACGGCCACTTGATCTTCCACCGCCCGGCGCTGACCGGTTCTGTCAGCGCGGTATGCGGCATTACAGGGCGTCGCGGAACTGCTCGGCGGCAAACTCATGAGCGGCGGACTGGCCTTTTGCTCCACTCCCGAGCGGTTTCGAGCAGTTTCCTCCACGCAGAGGCCCGAAAGTGGAGCAAAAGGCCAGCTTCGATGTTGGTCGCAGGGATGCTTCCACCCCTTCCAACCGCGCAGATGAGCAACCGGCGCTCGGCATCAGCGCGCACAGCCGACGGCCGTACAGCACTCTGCCCGTTGATCTTCGGTTGCCCCGCGCTGGCCGGTTCGGTCAGCGCGGTATGCGGCTAGTTAGACACTTGCTACCAGGGTCAGGTCCCGGCCAGGATGCTCCCTATATTCGGCTGCCCGCCGTCTGGTTTGGTGTGGCTCTCTACCCAGCCGGTTCGGACAGCGCGGTCAGCGCCATCGTCGCCGAGGGGCGCATCCTGGAGGGCTTTTGTCCAGATTCACCTCCACCATGTGCCACTCACTCGGCATTCGGCATGAGCGCGCACCGCTGTCGGTCATAAGGCACTCTGCCCATTGATCTTCCGCAGGTCGGCCGACCGCTTCGGACCTCGCTGGTCACGAACTCAGCCGAGAGCCGGTGCGGCCAGGTCACCGCTCACTGGAGGCAATCAGCCGAGTACCAGTCGTGGTTCTTACTCGGCGGTGAGATCAGTCGGTGATAGGGCGCATCGCCCGATCCGGCAGGATCCCGGCCTGGACGAGTTCGTCGTAGATCCGCTGCTGCTCATCGTCGAGATTCGAGTACAGCATGTCGTACGCCCGCTCCTCCTCGGCGAGCACGGCGACCGGATCCCAGTCGTCACCGAGCGCCGCGACTACGGCGGTGCGGCGTCGCATCTCGTCCAGCGTGAGGTCGTAGGCAAAATTGTGGTCGGCCATTTCGGCATCTCCAACCAGGTTCTTTCCAAAAACGAATTTTGACGACGATGCCCAAACACGCCGCCTCGGGCAATGACCTGCATCACTTTCCGCGGTTGGAATTCGTCACATTTGATGCCCGCGCGGACTGGCCCCGCGCTGGCCGGTTCGGTCAGCGCGGTATGCGGCATTGTCGGGTGTGTGAGTGACTTCCTCTTCCGCTGAAGCCTGAGTTGCTCCGGATTCGTCAGACGACGGAAGGACGGCCCAGGCTCGACCAGAGTGGGCGACCTTGTTCGGCGAAGCGTCGCGCGAGCTCATGGCGGGCGTTGTCGTCACCGATCGCGTTGTTCACACAGAATCGGCCCTCGGCGGCGGTCAGCAGCTTCACGTTGACCAGGCGGATCGAGGAGAGCGGACCCAGGACTGTGGCGGGTAGTTCGGTATCGGTCAGTCCGAGCATAACCACGGCCATCCCGTCGTCCAGATAGGTGTCGGCGCCATCGGCGAGGTCCAAGTCGGGCAGAGCCAGCGTGATCAGGTCGTACCGGTCGAGCATGCCGGAAACCCGGAACCCGAAGTGCGCCACCTGATTCGACACCGATCGCACCAGCTCGCCCAACCATGAGGTCGCGACGGTGATTGTGTCGCTGTCGGCCGGCGGGTCCGCGGAGATGCCATACACCTCGAGTTCATAGCCGTTGGTCGGTTCGGCGTCGTCCCAGGCGGTGGGGTCGGCGAGACCGCTGCTGGCGACCAGCAGGGCGTTATCACGACGGGTGATCGTGTGGGCCTGACGCAGAGCCGGCCAAGCCGGGCCACCAAGAAAGGCAGGGTTGATCAGGTGGGCGATCACGTCGGTGTCGAGACGCCCCCAAGAAGTCCATGCGGCGTCGATCGCCTCCGCGGTCGCGAAAGTGAGCGATTCGTCCAGTTCGTCGCTTCTCACAGCGAAATCCTAAGCGACCAGCGCTACTTCCCGCTTCGAGTGGGCCTGCGACTACAGCGTCATGAGCAGGCGGCCCCCGCTCGGGAGGGTGGGTTCCGCCTGCTTCGCGCCGGGCGCGGGAATCCAGTGCCCCAGGAATTCTGGGCAGACAATCCGAAAACGGTGCAGTTCAGAGTTGTTAGCGTCGAGACCTCGTACACCTACCACCAACGGAGCCTCGAGTGTCCAAAGTCAACGCCAGAACCAAGGTCCGTGGAACACTGGCCATCGCAGTGCTTCTCACCGGCCTGGCCACCGCCAAGGGTATGGCCTACGCCGCACCGACCGCCCCTCAGCCCGTCGCCACGACCGGCTCGTCCGACCAGGCCACAGGGTCGGCGCAAAGCGGGATCGCGTCCTTGCTCGCCCCCCTCCTCAGCATCTTGCACCTTGGTGTTCCTGCGACGGGTCATGGCGCAGGCGTCGGATAGTCGAACTCCAGACCCCGTCAGATGAATTCGGACTAGGACTCACGGTGGATTTCAGTCGCATTCTCCTCTTCGCGGTACCCGTGAACTTGCTCGCCATGGCCGTCGAATGGGTGGCCTGGCGGCGCAGCGCGGGCGAGGATCGGAAGCGTGGGTTCTATGCTCCGGATACCGCGAACAGCTTGGTACTCGGCATGGTCAGCAGGGCAACCATCCCACTGGAGAACCTGTTCGTCCCGTTCTCCTTCCTCCTGGTCACCGCCGCACTGACCCCGTTCCACCTCCCTGTCGACCGCTGGTGGACCTGGGTGATCGGTTTGCTGGCCACCGATTTCTGCTACTACTGGGGCCATCGCGCCGAACACCGCGTCCGCATCCTCTGGACCGCGCACAGCGTGCACCATTCCAGCGAGCAGTTCAATATGTCGACGGCCCTGCGAATGCCGGCGCTGATGCCGTTCGCGACCTTCCTCTACAACGCGGCCTTCGTCCCCGCCGCCCTGATCGGCGTCCCCCCGCTGATCATCATGTTCGGGCTGATGGCCAGCTCGATCTTCCAGTGGCCCTTGCACACCCAACGCATCGGCTTCCTCCCCAGGCCCGTCGAATACGTCCTGAACTCACCCTCCCATCACCGGGTCCACCACGGCGCCGACAACCCCTACCTGGACAAAAACTACGGCGGGATCCTGATCATCTGGGATCGCCTGTTCGGCACCTACGCCCACGAATCCGCATCCGTCACCTACGGACTCACGAAGAACATCAACACGTTCAACCCGATCAAGACCAACTTCCACGAATTGCTGGCCATGCTCACCGACATCGGTGAGGCCCGCGGCACCCGACCCGTCCTGCGTGCCGTCTTCGGCCCGCCCGGAACCTCGGCCGGGTTGTCCGCGGTCGGCGCGGGAGCCGGCGGCGATCAACGCGGCCGGCACTGATCGAGCGAAGCGCCTACAACGCGCCCGGTGGGGCGCATCAGCTCTACCGGTATTCGGGTCTACTCCGCTGCGAAGACGGTTCGGAAGGTGGTGAGGGTGGTCTCGCCGGGGGTTCGGTCCAGGATCGCGAAGGTGATTTCGTCGAAGTGTCGGTGGAAGCGGCCGCCGTCGGCCAGGAGTGTGTGGAAGACACCGGCCACTAGGGCTGGGTCGTTGCCGTAGGCGCCGCAGCCCCAGGCGCCCAGTACCAAATGCCGGTAGCCGGACGCTGTTTCGAGAATGCGTTCGGCGCGGGTGGCCAGTACCGCGGGTATGCGATACGCCTCGCTCGGCTGCTCCTGCACGATCACGTTGGTCCGGGGCGCCGGGCAGGTGAGGAAGCTGACCGGATAGGGGTTGTCGAGCAGGATGCCCGTCTCGTCGCGGAAGACGGGCACTGCGGGAGAAAGGATCACGCGGTCGCTGTAGAAGGGGTCCGGGGTGTGGCGGTGGTGCTCGTAGTACTGCGGCACGGCCAGCAGGGTGGTGTACAGGGCGGATGCTCGGCACAGGGCTTCTTCCTGGGTGCGAGCGCCAAGGAGGTAGTGGCCGCCGGGATTGCGGGCGGACGCGAAATTCAGGACGGCGACCGGCTCCGGATCGGTGGCGAGCATTCGGCGCGCCGCGGCGAGAGCACTCTCCCCGGTCACCGCGATGACGGTCGTGGCCTCGCTGCGGGTGATGACAGAGACCGGGTCGGGGCCGTACATCCGGGTGCCCTCCACCGCCGACTGCACGCTCGACGCCAACGGGACATACTGTCCACCAGGCGCCAAATACCCTCCGGCTGCGATGATTTGCTCGTTGTCGACGGCGATGGCTCGCAAGCTTTCGGTCACGTCCCTCATGCTCTCATGGCTCGAAACAACCAACATCCGAACAGCTTTCGACCTGTCGATCTTCCGCAGCGATGCCCGGTTCGATCGGCGAGGTAGCGCAGTCCCGTCCCGATCCCCTACTGGCTGACGGTCTTGAGGGCGTCGATCAGGGTGTCGGCAGCTTTGTTGACCTGATCGTCGGTCATCGCCAGCGTGTCGACCCCGTTCGTGATCGTGAACTCGCCCGACCACATGCCTACCTGGGCGACCGCGGTGTCGATCCAGTCGGAGGTGGTGCGGCCCTGGATGGCGCGGCCATGGAGGCAGTCCTCCGGCTCGAACAGGGATC
The DNA here is from genome assembly GCF_040630175.1 of Nocardia sp. NPDC005825. Classification (NCBI taxonomy): domain Bacteria; kingdom Bacillati; phylum Actinomycetota; class Actinomycetes; order Mycobacteriales; family Nocardiaceae; genus Nocardia; species Nocardia sp. NPDC005825. Next base: position 238,797 of record NZ_JBEXXC010000010.1, on the reverse strand, counting down.
TCACCACGCCGAGGGGCGCCAACACATCTGAAATGTCCGATCGACGGTCCGGCGCGCCGCTGTGACGTAGGGCTCGCCGATATGCGAATAGCGGCTTTGACTTTTAACGAGTCTTTAACTAGGTTCCCTGTTGCACCTCGATAGGCGAGGCTCCTGCACGAACACAGGCCACTGATCTGACGACGTCGAGAGACGCCCAAGGTTAGGACAGATTTCTCCGGATCAAGGGGTAATCCAAAGTGGCTTTCCGATTCGGAACACGTCGTGCAGTGCCAAAACTCTGACGAGAGGGGTGTGCGTCCGTCCCGAGAGGTCCGGGCGACCTCCCCCGTGCGTTGACGAATCACGTTCTACCAGTGAGGAGGTCGGGTAGCAAGATGGCACCCGATGATGACCCGGGATCTCCGGGCCGGCCCCTCCGCCTCGGTCCGGGCCGCTAGCCAGCACACCGACACTGCGTCGATATCTCGACGCGTGTAATTCTCCGATACCCCGATGCCGCCCGCGCGGCACCGGATTATTCGCATGCATATTTTACGAATGAATTCGGAGATTCACATTTATTTCCGACCCGTCGGCACCACCGTGCCCGGCGGTATTCGATGCTGCCCGCAAACCGTGGCGGGCAGCGGTATCCCGAGGGGAAACATCCCGATGAGACTTCACTTGCTCACATTCGCCACCGCGGCGCTGACCGCCGCCGGACTGGTCGCTCATGCCGCCGGTTCGGCCGCGGCACCCGGACAGGATGTCCAGCTCGCCGACGCCGCGACCGCGGTTCAGACCGTGTCCGGCGGTGCCCGGATCGTCGACCGATCGGTGGTGCTGCGCACCGACACCGGCACGTTCCGAACCACCAGCGACCAGCTGCAGATCCTCGACCCGCAGGGCGTGGTGGTGGGAGCGATCCCGCTGACCCTTACGAAGCAGGACACGACGTACCCGATCGACGCCCGCATCGACGGCGACAGCGCCACCCTCACCCCGAGCCCGGATCGCGCCCGACCGGTCAGCGCCGAGGAACGACACATCGCCACGCAACTGCACGCCGCCGCGGAGGCGCAGGCCGAAGGCCTTGCGGCACAGCAGATTGCCGAACCCGACAGCTTCGAGGACCGGATGAATACCGTCTTCCAAAATGTCAATAACGAGCTCACCGTGGCCCTGGCGGTGGGCACGCTGCTGGGTGCCGTCATCGGCGCGCCGCTGGGCTGCATCCTGTTGGGCGCGGGCCAGGGTCTCGCGATCGGCGCAGTCACGCTGGGCACGTTGGCGATTCCCGCCGCCGTCACCGGCTGCCTCGAGGGCGCGGTGGCCGGGGCCGGGATTGGCGTCGTGGTTTTCAACCTGCTCGTCGGCGCACCGGCGGTGCTGGCCTCGGCCGTGCACGCCTACAACGTCATGACCGCACCGCCCGCGGTCGCCGCCGAATCGACCAACTGAGTTGCGACGACGCCGCTCCGAGGGAGGCGAACAGCAATGACTCTTGAATTGGCAATTCCGGACCGCCCCGAGTCGACTCCCGAGGCGCCGCGGGCACGCGGGCGGCGCCGAACGGTGGACTACCTGATCATCGGCGCGGGTGTGCTGCTGGCCCTGGTGGTGCTGCGGCTGTTTCGGGACATGTCGGTGCCCTGGACGCCGGATACCGGAACCGAGACCGCATCAACGGATCCCGCGAACCTGCCCTATTACGCGGCCCGCACCACGCTGCGCATGTTCATCGGCCTGGTGGCGTCCATCCTCTTCACACTGATCGCGGGCCAGTGGGCGGCGCGCTCGCGGCGGGCCGAGAAGGTGTTCATCCCGGCGCTCGACGTGCTGCAGTCGGTACCGGTGCTGGCGCTGGTCTCGATCACGGTCACCGCGTTCGTGGCCCTGTTCGACGGCTCGTATCTGGGCGCGGAGGCGGCGTGTATCTTCGCCATCTTCACCGCGCAGGCCTGGAACATGACCTTCGCCTATTACCAGGCGTTGCGCAATATGCCCCGGGAGCTGGATGATGCGGCCCGCACGATGCGGCTCACCCGCTGGCAGCGGCTGTGGCAGCTGGAGGTGCCGACGGCCATGGTACCGATGATCTGGAACGGCATGATGAGCTTCGGCGGCGCGTGGTTCATGCTCGCGGCCTCGGAGGTCATCACGGTATCCGGCCGGGACGAGGCGCTGCCCGGCATGGGTAGCTTCATCGCGGCGGCCACCTCCGAGGCCCAGGTCGGCAACCTGATAGTGGGTGCGCTGGTCATGGTGCTCACCATCGTCTTGGTGAACGTGGCGTTCTGGCGGCCACTCACGGCGTGGTCGGAGCGATTCCGGGTGGAGCACACCGAAAGTGCGCAGGCCCCACGGAGTCTGGTGCTCGACCTGCTGCGGCACAGCACGGTCCCGGGCCGGCTGGCTCGGGTGCTACGGCCGGTCGGCGAGCGAGTCGATCGCCTCATGCGCGTCTTCGGGCGCAGCACCCGCTCCGCCTACGACGACCGCGCGGGCAGCCGCATCGGTGATGTGTTCTTCTTCGGACTGCTCTTCGCCGCACTCGCCTGGGGCACCTGGGAACTCGCCTCCTACTTCGAAAGAACAGTGGGCCTGGCCGAATTCGGGCCGACCTCGCTGATGGGGCTGGCCAGTCTCAGCCGCGTGACAGTGCTGCTGGTGGTCTCCACCATCGTGTGGGTTCCGGTCGGCGTGTGGATCGGGATGAATCCGCGCATTTGCCGGTTCGCTCAGCCGGTGGTGCAGGTGCTGGCCAGTTTCCCGGCCCAGTTCTTGTTCATCTTCGTCATCGCGGCGCTCACCTACACCGGCATCTCACTGAATGTCGGCGGCATCGTGCTGATGGCGCTGGGTGCGCAGTGGTACGTGCTGTTCAACGTGATCGCGGCGGCCGGGCAGATCCCGACGGACCTGCGTGAGGCCATGGATGATCTCGGCGTGCACGGTGTGCAGCGCTGGAAGTCGTTGATCCTGCCCGCGATCGCGCCCGGATACTTGGTCGGTGCGATCACCGCGTTCGGCGGCGCGTGGAACGCGACGCTGGTCGGCGAGGTCGTGGAGGCCGGAAACACGCATATGGAGGCATACGGCCTGGGCGCGTACATCACCAATGCCACCACCGACGACATCTTCGCGAAGGTGCTGCTCGGCACCGTGGTGATGAGCGTGGTCACGGTGGCCATCAACCGCCTGCTGTGGCGACGCCTGCAGCGCACCGCCGAGCAGCGATTCTCGCTGAGCTGAAACACTTTTCGAAAGGAGGACACGCCGTGTCGACCCCCATCATCACCGTCGATCGTGTCACCAAGAACTTCACCAACCCCTCCGGCGAGCAGCTACCGGTGCTCTCGGATGTCTGCCTCGAGCTGCGCGAGGGCGAAATCGTCGCGCTGCTGGGCAAATCCGGCTCCGGAAAGTCCACGCTGCTGCGGATCATCGCGGGCCTGATGCTCCCCTCCGCGGGGTCCGCGCGCATCCGGCAGACCGAGATCACCGAGCCGAATGCCGATACCGCCATGGTGTTCCAGACCTTCGCGTTGATGCCGTGGCTGACCGTGCGGCAGAACGTCGAACTCGGCCTTCGCGCCCAAGGTATTTCGGCCCGGGAGCGCGCCGAGCGGGTAACCGACGCCATCGACATGATCGGCCTGGACGGCTTCGAGAACGCCTATCCCAAGGAGCTTTCCGGCGGCATGCGCCAACGAGTGGGATTCGCCCGCGCCCTGGTGGTGCAGCCGGAGGTGCTGCTCATGGATGAGCCGTTCTCAGCGCTGGACGTCTTGACCGCCGAGAACCTGCGCGGCGAACTCATGCGACTGTGGGCGGAGGCCGCCTTCCCGACCAAGACCATGCTGATGGTCACCCACAATATCGAGGAGGCGGTGCAGCTGGCCGACCGAATCCTGGTGCTGGACAACAATCCCGGGCGAATCAAGGGCGAGATCCAGGTGCGTCTCCCGCAGCCGCGCGACCCGCGCGGCGCGGGGTTCCAGGCGCTGGTGGACCAGGCCTATCGGATGCTCACAGACGCCACCTTCGATGGCGGCTGGCCGAGCATCACCCCCACCCCCACCACCCGGCCGCTGCCCGATGCCGGGGTGGACGGAATCGGCGGCATGCTGGATTTTGTTGCCGCCCAGGGCGGGCGGGCCGACCTGCCAGATCTGGCCGGCGGGCTGCGCTTCGAGGTCGACGATCTGATGCCGCTGGTCGACGCCGCCACCATGTTGGGGCTGGCCACCACCGCCGACGGGGATATCGAGCTCACCCTCGACGGCACCCTGTTCACCGAGGCCGATATCGACAGTGCGAAGGCCATTTTCGCGCGGCTGGCACGAGCCAATGCGCCCCTGATCGCGGCGATCGACCACGCGCTGACCAGCGCGCGCAACCACCGACTGCGCGACGGCTTCTTCCTCGACCTGCTGCGGCGGGGCTTCACCGAGGACGTCGCGCGGCGACAGCTGCGGATCGCCATCGACTGGGGCCGCTACGCTGAACTCTACGAGTACGACGCCGCCGAGCGGCTGCTGACGCGGCATCCGGACGACGCCTGAGGCGTCAGCTGTTGCCGCGAGCCCGGGCGCGGCGCGTGCCCTCGCGCATGGCCTGCACCCGGGCCACCGGGGGATGGTGTGGACCTCCTCGATCAAATCGGGTGGGATGGACCGGAGTTCGGGGAGGGACTCCGCCCAGCGGGATTCCAACGGCCGCTGCATGTCGGAATCGAGATAGCCGTACTCGGATTCCCTGACCTTCCGCAGGTAGGGCGCTGCGCTTTCGACACTCAGTCCATTTGCCCGTTTCGGGTCGTATGATCAAGAATGGAATCGAGCACCACGCGCTACTCCCGATTCTCGCGGTGGAAATTCTTCACCGAAATCGGTTTTGTACCTGGCTACACGCTCCTTCACCGGCACGCCGAACCTGCGCTCACCCTGCTGCGTCGCCGCGCGACGCTGTTGCCCGACCTCGGAGGTGCCCGATGACGGCCGGCGCTGAACCGACCTTGCGGATCCCGACCATGGCCCAACTGCTCTCGGTACTGGCCGAGGCCGCCGAACTCGAACACGGGGTGATGTGTGGCTACCTGTACGCGGCGTTCGGGCTACGCACAGATCCGGCGGGGGGCCTGCCACCTCGGCAGGCCGAAGCGGTGCGGCGCTGGCGCGATGAGCTGATCAGCATCGCTATCGAGGAAATGGTTCACCTCGCGCTGGTGTCCAACCTGATGGTCGCACTCGGAGCCCACCCCCACTTCGGTCGGCAGAACTTTCCCGTTCCACCGGGCTGCCACCCTGCCGACATTCGGCTGGCCCTGGCGGGATTCGACCTCGAGGCGCTCGACCACCTGATCTTCCTGGAACGGCCCTTCGGCAGCACGGTCACCGACCCACCGGCATTCGGCGGGGGTCCCGACTATCTTCGCGGCACGGCCGCCGGCAGGTTCTTCCCGGCCGGCCAGGATTATCCGACCATCGGCGACCTCTACCAAGCCATTGCACGATCACTGACCGACCTGGCCTCTTCCCAGGGCGAGGACATCCTGTTCTGCGGGGGATCCGCGGCTCAGGTCGGCCCCGATGTAGTCGCCTTGCCCGGCCTCATCTCGATCACGAACCTCGCCGAGGCGACCGCGGCCATCGACACCATCATCACCCAAGGCGAGGGCGGACCGGCCTACGGCGATCACAACCACTTCGCGCGGCTACAAGCCCTACGGACCGAATACCAGCAGATCCTCGCCGAGGACCCGGCATTCACTCCGTCATGGCCGGTTGCCACCAATCCGGTGATGCGCCGCCCGCCCGAACCCGCGGGCAAGATCTACATCGACGCGCCCGAGGCCGCCGCCGTCAACGACGCAGGCAACGCCGTCTACACCCTGATGCTGTGCTGCCTCAACCAGGCTTACGGCCGACCCGCCGACAGCGCCCCCACCGACAAATTGGCGTTGATCGACACCGCGATCAGCATGATGGGCATCATCAGCACACTCGGAACGGCTCTGGCGCAACTGCCCGCCTCCACGACACACCCAGGAATCAACGCCGGACTCACGTTCGAGGCACCGCGCGCGCTGCGCCCATTACTCAACGGTCCCTCCGAATGGCGCATCCTGACGTTGGCGCTACACCAGCTCGCCGACGGAATCTCCCAACTACCAGCCGTCACCGACCCGGCCGCGATCGCAGCACGTGTACGTGCACAAGCCGAGCCCTTTGCTCGACGTGCCGGCTGAGAACCAGGAGTCTTCGGCCGTCCGCAACCGCTGAACAGAGCATTCGAATTCGGCTGGCCTCCAAGGGTGTTGGGCGTATGGGGTTGCCGATGCGGGCGGGGCAGGCCTGCCCGGAACTCAGCAGTGCGGGGTGTCCACGATCTTGATCTGGGTGAACGGGGCGATGCCGGGCCCGGAGAGGCTGCCGTTCGGGCCCGCGCAGGAGATGTAGCCGGAGGAGTCCTTGATCAGGGCGGCGTCGTCGTTTCTGGTGTTGACCACTCCCCATGCGCCGCGACTGTTGGAGCCGAGGTTCTGCCAGTAGCCCTTGTCCTGGAACATGGCGGTGGGCTGGTGGTTGTCCCAGTTGGACTTCGTCAGATAGAAGCAGACGTACGGGTAGGAGCAACCTCGCATGGAGTCGGCCGAGGCCTGCGGGGCGTTGGCGGCGGTGAACGCGCCCAGCAGGGAAACCAGCACGGCTGCGGCGGCGGCAAGTCTTCTCATCGCAATTCCTTATCGACACCGAGCTGTACGGTCAGCCCGGGTTGCCGCAAACCGTATGTGCGACAGTCATATTCACTCGATAGCAAGAACTTGCGGCTGGCGGCGGCCCGCTCATGACAAGCGCATTCGGTCGCGGAGCGGCACAGCGCGAGCGGATCGCGCCGCATAGCATTCGGGATATGCGTGGTGGCGGCTGGTTTCGTGTCGTGGTGTGCTTGGCCGTGCTCGGCAGTACCAGCGGGTGTATCGGGGCGGTGGACCGGGCGGATTTCGAGAACGAGATCCGGGCACGCGGGGGCGGGTTGGTGAGTGCGCTGCCGCAGGCCGCGATCGCCGCATTGGGGCAGCGGATCGGGGCGAGCGATCCGGAGGTGAACGTCATTCTGCTGACGGCGCCGAACTCGACTCAGTTCCGGATGGTCGTGAACGACCAGCCCGCCCACGTGACCAAGTTCTTCGACGGGGGCGACTTCACCGTGCGCGAACCGACTGTCCGGGTGCGGGTCCGGCCGCCCGGACAGTCTCGCGTGATGGATGACTACTCGTTCACGCTGGGCGATCTGAGTGACCCACGGCCGGTGCGGGTTTCCTCCTTCGACGACCTGGACGGCGAGAACTTCAAGGTCAGCGAGGCGCCGGGGCTCTCGCGGATCGAAGACATCGTCGACACGGCACGGGCGCGCAGCGAGATCCCCGACGGGCAGGTCACCGCCGTTCTGGTGAGCCGCTTCGGGCGGGACATCCGCATGGTCGCCAATGTCGTGTCCGCGCGCTCGGAGGTGGTCGTGGAGTTCGACCGCGCCGGCGTGTTCCTCCGAGCCCAGCAGGTGTAAGCGATGGCCCGTGTGATGGCAGCCCTGTCGACCGGCCTCGTCGTCGGTGCTTTCAGCATCGTCGTGCCGGTCGCGATCTGGCCCGGCGAAGCGAAACTCACCGCTCCCCTGTTCTGTTCGGCCCCGGCCACCGAACCGATGGTCGTCTCCGACACCTTCCACGACTCCGAGGGCACGTCCACCAACTACACCCTGTACTGCGTCGGCGACCACGGCATTCTCACCGACGAAGGCTTCGTCCTCCCCATGGCGGTGATGCTCACCGCCCACGTCCTGATCGTCACGGCCCTGGTACTGCTCGCCGCCGCGTTCCGCAGCAAGGCGGAGCGGGTGGACGACCAGCCTGCCGGGCCGGAAGACGCCATCGAACTCTGACCCTTGTTCTCGCTCGGCATCAGGAGAACCTGCGGGCCTTGGTGGCGAGGGCGGCCCGGCCCCGAGGAGTGATGCGGTAGCGACCCCGGGGGCGGCTGGGGGTGATCAGGCCCCGGGATTCGAGGTGGGACAGGGCGGTTCGGGTGCGGTGGCCGGTGAGGGCGGCCGTTTGCTGGATTTGCGGGGCGGTGAGGGTGCGGTCCGGGTGAAGGGCGGCGAGGACCGCTATCTCGGCGGGGGTCATGGGGGTCACCTCGGGTCGTGGGTTCGGTGGCGGCCGGTGGGATGGCCGGGCGGGCAAGGGATATCGAGGTGGCCGCCGCCGGTGAGCGACAGGCGGAGAGTGTCGGCGCGGGACTCACGCGACAGGCGGTAGGAGTCCACGGCGGTGCGGGCGGTGATCACGGTGCAGAGGGCGATGATGGCGAGCAGGGCCCATGCGTCCCAGGGCATTTCGGCCTCCATTTTCGATGACATTTCGAAATTCGGTGTGGCGCGCCGAATCCCAGTAGACATCAGACAGGGGCGATTGGCACCATCGAAGAGCACAATTCCACCGATATTGTTGGACATCCAGATTGGCCTATTCCAGTACGGCGCTCCCCAGATAGCGAGGCTAACAAAATGGCTGGATCGACACTTCCACGCAGGGCACTTGGACGCACTCTGCGCAGCTTCCGGTTACGTGCCAGTAAGGGACAATTCGTCGCGGGTCGGCATGTCGATATGTCGCCGCAGAGCATCAGCCGAATGGAAGATGGTCAGCGGGTCAAAATATCGACGGCTCAAATACGCGACTTACTCGAGTTCTACGGCATCGCGAATCCGAGCCAGGAACGCGATGACCTGCTCGCACTGTGGGAAGAGGTGAAGCAGCAGGATCTGGTGTCGAGGGCACTGGGGACATCCAAGGGTTGGTGGCGGTCGTACAGCGACCAATTCACACCACACTTCGACCACTATCTGAACCTGGAAACGGCCGCCAACCACCTCACGACCCACCAACTCGTCATGGTTCACGGGCTACTGCAGACGCCCGAATACCGGCGCAGCCTGATCAAGGCGACACACCCCGACCTTTCGAACGTCGATGTCGAGCGCCGACTCGAGCTCGCCGCGAAGAGACAGGAACGCCTCAACGACACGAACTTTCGACTGGAGGCCATCCTCTCGGAGGCAACACTGAAGCACCAGCCCGGCGGACTCGCCGCCATGGTCGAGCAACTGCTGCACTTGGCTGAGATCGGCACGCGCGAGAACGTGTCCGTTCGGGTAGTGCCGTTCGGCGTCGGCGCACATGCCGGTCTCGCGCTACAGTCGTTCGGACTGCTCGAATTCCCGCCCTTCACAAACCATCTCAAGGAACCGCCGGTGGTCTACGTCGAAGGCTCCGTCGGCGCACTCTACTTGGACCAGGAGCAGGTGATCGTCCGCTTCCAGCAAGCGATCACAGATCTCCGGCGAGTAGCGTTGAGCGAAGACGACACCAGGGAGCTGCTGTCGGCCACCGCGAAGGAGTACGCGAAGTGATCAACAATCTGCGCGACGCCGAATGGTTCAAGTCCTCCAGGTCCGCCGATGCGTCCGAGTGCGTCGAGGTCGCATTCGCCGGCAAGCACGCACACACCGTCGGGGTGCGGGATTCCAAGGATCCGGGTGGGCCGGTGCTCGTGTTCTCCGGGGAGCAGTGGGATCGGTTCCTGGGCAGTGGAGTCTGGCGGCGTTAGTCGCGGCGGTGGACTCCGCGCTCGGTTACTGTGCGGGGGATGAGCATCGAGTTTCTGTTGACGACGCTTGTCATTGTGGCGACGCCGGGTACCGGGGTGCTGTTCACGCTGGCCGCGGGGTTGGCGCGGGGGGTGCGGGCCAGTGTGGTCGCGGCGTTCGGGTGCACGCTGGGGATCGTGCCGCATATGGTGGCGGCCATCACCGGGCTGGCGGCGCTGCTCAATGCCAGTGCAGTGGCGTTTCAGACGTTGAAGTACCTGGGTGTGGCGTATCTGCTCTACATGGCGTGGAATACGCTGCGGGACAAGGAAGTTCTCGCCATCTCGGAGGAGAGTTCGGAGGCCGCGCCCACCGCCGGGCGGGTGATCGTGTCCGCCGTGCTGCTCAATGTGCTGAATCCGAAGCTGACGATCTTCTTCTTCGCGTTCCTGCCGCAGTTCGTGCCGAACGGTTCGACCGGCGCCACCGTTCGCATGCTCGAACTGAGCGGGCTGTTCATGCTCGCGACCTTCGTGGTGTTCGCCGGGTACGGCGCCTTCGCGGCGGGAGTGCGCAGCCGCGTCATTTCCCGTCCGGCGGTCATGACGTGGATGCGCCGCGTGTTCGGGGTCTCGTTCATCGCGCTCGCGGGACGGCTGGCCGTGCAGAACCAATGACGTGAGCCGCACGGCCCCGAGGTGGAGGCCGATATCACCATATGGAAATTTGCCCGGTCGCTGAGCGTTTGCCATGGTGTAGGTAGCCCCCATCAGGGGCCCGGACGAGGGAGCCGTACCCGGCGTGCGACAAGACGGCCTTCGGAGGTTGTCATGTCGTGGCTGGTGTTGCTGGTGTCCGGGGTTTTGGAAGCCGTGTGGGCTACCGCGCTCGGGAAGTCGGAGGGGTTCACCCGACTGGGCCCCAGCGCAGTGTTCGGAGTGGGGCTCGTCTTGAGCATGGCCGGGCTGGCCTATGCGATGCGCGGGCTGCCCGTGGGGACCGCTTACGCGGTATGGGTGGGGATCGGGGCCGTGCTGACGGTCGTGTATTCGATGGCCACCGGGGAGGCCGCCGTCAGTGCGGTCAAGGTGCTGCTACTCGGCGGGATCGTGGCGTGCGTGATCGGGTTGAAGTTGGTCGGATAGACGGCTATTTGGCGGGGGTCAGTTTCACCGCGTCGGCGGGGACGGCGGGGACCGATTGGACCGTCTGGGTTTTGGCGGTGGGATCGGGGAGTTGCAGTCGCCAGTCGTCGGAGACCCACACGACGGTCTGGGCGGACACGGTGATACTGGCGTCGGAGTACGTGGCGTAGACGGTGAGGTCGGCGCGGTCGGGGGTGTAAGCGGAGAGTTTGTAGGCGGCGATGTGGGGGGCCACGGTCTGATTGGCGGGGGCGGTGATCGAGATCTGCGCTCGGGCCAGAACCCAGGAATCCTTGGCGGCTCCAGGAATCAGGGAAATCGCGGCCACCTGCGGCCAGACGCCATCGGGGGCCAGGGACAGGCGAGTGCTGTGGTTGATGGCGGCCAAGGCCGCGCCCTGGGGGGTGCGGGTGTAGCCGGCGGCGGTGGTGCCGAGTTTGCTGGGGCCGTCATGACCGCCGATCGGGAGTTGGACGCCCTGGTAGTTTTCCCAGCGTACGTCGGCGGGCGGGCGAAACGGATCTGCCGCCGCGGTAGTCGATTTGGTGGCGGGTTCATCGCCTAGACCGCAGGCAGAGACGGTGAATGCGGTCGCCGCGACGAGTAGGGCCGCCACTACGGCGGTGAAAGTTTGCGCGTGGTGTGCTGAATTGGCGCGCACGATGATTCCTCCCGTAGAACCCGAGAACGGTCGAGAAGCGTTGCGGGGACGCGAGTTCGGCGGCCGCGCTGTCGGGCTCACTCTATGACGCGGGCGGGCACAGTGGCGGGTCTAGCAGTGTTGATCGGTTCGGTTTAACAATTCGTCACTCCTGTCACGGAACCGGTTGCGGGGACCCACGATCCGGGTAACATCAGGGCCGCAACATGATCATCGCAGGTGGTGGGGTTGATGTTGGAGCATCGGGACCCGGTTCCGGTGGGCCGCCTGTGTCATCTGCCAGTGGTGCGTAATGCCCTGGCGTTCGGGGGAATCGGGTCGCGAGCCCGCTGCTGTCCGTTCGGGGAAGGGGAACTGGGGAGATGAAGACCAAACGCACGACGCTCCTGTTGTCGATGCTGCCCATCGCGCTGGTCGCGGGCCAAGGGGTCGCCGTCGCGGCGCCGGGGCAACCGGGGCTCGCGGTGCCCGGAGACGGGCAGCCGGGACTGAGCACCCAGCCTCCGCCGCCCGCGGCGCCCAGCCCGGCGGATTACATCCCCGACCCGCCCATCCCGGCTCCGAACCGGCCGCGGCCCAAGCAGCAGACGACGCCGCAGCAGGACACGATCATCCAGCCAAAGGCCACGCAGCCACAGAGCACGCAGCCCGACGCGGCCCAGCCGGATCAGCCTGTGGTCGAAGCGCCCGAAGTCGTTCCCGCCGACCCGCACAAGCTGCGCGTCGGCACAGGACGAGTCGATCTGCCTGACTGGATCGACCTGAAGACCCGCGATAAGGCGCAGGCCTATCTTGATATGGCGGAATGGCAGATCGCAGCCGCCTACGACCGCATGGGTTTCTCCCGAGATGACGCCGATCGCATGGCGGCCTCGAGCTCGATGGGCGCATTGATCGGCGCGGGAACAGTCGGAATCGCCGCGCCCGCCGTGCTAGCCCCGATCGGATGTGGCGTCGGCGCAGCAGTCGGTGCCCTCGCCGGTGCCGCCATTGCAGGCATCCCGACCGCCGGAATCGGAGCGCCCGCAGGCGCAATCGTCGGTGGCATCGCCGGTTGCGTCGGCGGCGGTTCGCTCGGCGGACTCGTCAGTGTGCCGCTGGTAGTCGGGGGCGGAGCACTCGCCGCGCTCGGAGCGGGCGCGCTCAGTGGCGGAGATGCAACCCAGCCCGCGCCTCCCGCTCCCCCGGCTTTGATCGATACCGCCGCGCAGGTGCCGGGTTCCGCCCCCGCCGTGGGTTCGCCCGGGGTGCAGCCGGTTTCGGCTCTGATCGGGGTGCCCGCGCCGATCGCGCAGGTGCTCGCGCCCGCGTTGCAGCAGCTCGGGGCGGCGATCGAGCAGGTCGCGCCGATGGCGCAAGGGGCGGCTCCGGTTGTGCAGCAGGTCGCTACGGCGATCGAGCAGGTTGCGCCGGTGGCGCTGCAGGCGGTGCCCGTGGTGCAGGAGGTCGGGGCCGCGATCGAGCAGCAGGTGGTTCCGGTCGCGCAGGCGGTGGCTCCGGTGGTGGAGCAGCCGGTGGCGCAGGCCGCGCCGGTGGTGCAGCAGGTGGTCGCCGATGCGGGGCAGCAGGTTGTCGCGGCGGTGCCGCAGGCCGCGCCCGTGGTGGAGCAGGTGGTGGATGGCGTGAACGCGCAAGTCGATTCGTTCCGGGCCGCGGTGGCACAGATGCCCGCGATCACCCCGGAAGCCTTCATCGCCGCCCTGCAGCCCGCCCCGTCGGGCGCGTGACCGCAACGACACGGATGACGCCGTGACCGCAGACAACAACGCCGGCAGCGACTCCGTCCCCGGCCCACTACCCGCCCAGTCCGAACCCCGCGCCGCCGGCCCGGCCGCCGCAGCGCGCCACCACGAGCCCGGCCCGGACCGGCCGGACGGCGATTTCCTGCGACTCGAACCCAGCGCGCCCGAACCCGCAGCGGCAGCGGCCACGCAGGCGAGCAGCCACACGTCCGCGCCTACGCGGCGGGTGCCCAAGCCTGGCGCGTCACGGCATCGACGCGAAGAAGCTCCTGGCGAAGAAGCTCCTGGCGAGGAACCGGAGCCGGTGACCGAACCCGCGGTCCGTGCGGGCTCGGTGGCGGGTGACGGGGCTGGGCGGCGGCCGGTGATGCCGGAGATCGTGCCGGTCGGGGCCGTGCCGGAGGCGGCGACGCAGCCGGTGGAGGCGGCGGGGTGGGCCTCGTGGCTGACGGAAGGGGCCGCCGCGGAGCCGGTTTCGGCGGGGCGGGATTCCGGGTGGGACGACGAGTGGCGGGCCGTGGAGGATCTGCGGGCCGAGGATCCGATGGCGGCGCTGGTGGACGAGGCGCGGCGGCGGTCGGTGCAGACGCAGCGACGGTTGCGGATCCGGGCCCGCGCCCTGGCGATAGCCGGGGTTTCGCTGGCGCTGGTGGTCGTGGCGGGCGTGGCGTGGCTGGTCTCGTCGGCCGGGGATTCGAATGAGCCGCAAGCCGTTCCGGGGAACAGTGCGGGGAGCACGCCCGGGGCCACGGCGGGGACGAGCACGGCGAGCGGGAATCAGCCGGGGCTGGCCGTGTGGTGCCGGGAGACTGATACGCCGCAGCGGGTGAGCGGGGCCGGGGCCGGGAACCTGAACAGCGGGCCCGGGGTAATCATGCGGCTCGAATACGCGTGGTACGTGCTGCGGGACGCGGCCGCCGTACGGTCGGTGCTCAGCGCCGACGCCCGGGTCGCGCCGGAACAGGCCACGCGCGACGCGATCTCGGCGACACCGGCCGGGACCCAGCACTGCGTGACCATCACCGAGGCCGACGGCGAGCGGTGGAACGTCACCGTCGACGAGAAGCATCCCGACGGCACCCAGACCTCGTGGCAGCAGGTCATCACCACCGCCACCCGCGACGGGCGCACCACCATCACCTCGATCATCGCCGGAAGCCGGTGAGCCATGGTCGATATCGACGACCGGCTCCGGCCACCCGCCGGCCCGGGCGACGGGGATTCGTCCGAGAGTGACCTGATGCGCCCCGGCCCCGCCGGGTCACCCACCGACGCGGTGCCCTTGCACGGCGGGCGGGGGCGGCTCGTACGGGCCGCTGTTCCCGCGGCGCTGGTGCTGGGCGGATCCGGGGCGTCGGGCGCCAGCACCACCGCGCTCGGTTTGGCCGCCGCGGCCGCGGTGGACAGTGACGGCGACGTGTGGCCGGTCGTGGTGGACGCCACGCTCGGCGGCGGGGACGTGGCCTTGCGGGGCTGCGACACCGCCGCACCCGTCAGCTCACTCCAGAATTGGCTCGGCACCCGCGATCCCGGGACGGCCGCCAGTGTCGGGGCCTGCTCGGGGCAGACCTCCACCGGCGTGCGGGTACTGACCCGGACACCGGACCCGTTGCCGCGCAGGGAATCCCTGACCTCGGTGGCCAGACATCTCGAAAACGCCGGACTGCTGGGTGTTTTCGACGCGGGCGCGCCGGTCACCAGCCGGTTGGCCGCTCCCCTGCTGTCGGATCCCCGCGTCGGACTGGTGATCACGGTGGCCGCGCGGCCCGACGCCATCAACCGATTGCAGCCCGCACTGGCCTGGCTGGACGAGAACTTCAGCGAATTCGTCGTCGGCGACGCCGTCATCGTGCTGACCGAACAGGTGCCCGGCTCGGCCGCCACCGTCATCGACCATGTGCGCACCCACCTGGGCTCCTGGGTGCGCGCTGTCGTGCAGATCCCGTTCGACCTGCACCTCGCCACCGGCGGCCCGATCTCCTGGCACCGGCTCGCCGCCGAAACCCGCGACGCCTATCTCACTCTGCTGGGAGCGCTGCGATGACCAGCACCCAGCTCCCAGGCGCCGCGACTCCCGGACCGTCCGCCGAGTGGCAGCCACGCGGCGCGGGAGCCTGGCGCATCGGCGCGACGGCCGACCCCGGCGCAGCGCAGACACCCGACGGAACCGACCGACCCGACGTCGGCGAGCGATCACCTGGCCGGGACATGCTTTTCGAGGCGGTCGAGCAGAATCCTCCGAATCCGGATGTGCCGCCCGTGGCGATGTGGCATCGGGCCGTACCGAATCGCCCGCCGCGTCCACCCCTGCTGTGGCTGGTCGGCGTGCACGGCGGGGCGGGAGTCAGCAGTCTCGCCGCGAGTCTGCGCTGGGCCGGGGATGCCGGGCAGCGGTGGCCCGCGCGGATCGGGGCGGGCGCGGATATGGATTCGCCGCTGGTGGTGCTGGTCGGGCGGAGTCATCTGCGCGGGGTGAACGCGCTGCACCGCGCGCTGCTGGCGCATCAGGCCCGGGCGACGCCCGCCGGGAGCGCGGTCGTCGGCGTGCTGACGGTGGCGGATTCGGCTCGGCCGCTGCCGGTTCCGGTCGCGCAACGGCGCGAGGAGATGGAAGGACTGGCCATCGAGCTGGGCGCCCGCACCTGGCGACTCGGGTGGCTCGAACAATGGCGGGCGCTGGAACCCTACGAGCTGGCGGCCTGGGATCCCGCCGCCGGAGTCTCGCCGATGGAAGAAGGCGATCCCACCCGCACTCCCCCGCAACCGGTTCGGCTCCTGGCCGAGCAGATCCTCACCGCGGCACGCATAGCCGGGACCCGGATCACCGAACGCGCGCAACACGGCGCGGACCCAGTCGGCCCATAACCTGAACGAGGTGCGTCGTGCATCGAAAACTGCTGTCCACCCGATGGTTCCGAAGCGCGGCGCTGCTCACCGCCGCCGTCTGCGTGGTGGGGACCGCGGCCGCCGGGCCCGGCGTGTTCGACCTCGCCGTGGCCCACGGCGGCCCGCCCGATACCACGGTGCCCATCGACAAATGCCCGGCCCTCTACGCGCTCGGCATCCAGGGCACCGGCGAATCCTCCCCCGACGCCGCCGTCACCACCGACACCGGGATGCTGTCGGAAGTGTTCCGGCCCATGATGGCCGACGCCGGAGACGGGCTCGTCGACCGCGCCTACGTGCCCTACGAGGCGTCCTTCGGCGGCGTGGTCGCCGTCTCCAAGACCACCTACAGCCAGTCGGTGACCGGCGGGCTGGAACGCCTGCGGTCCATGGCGAAACAGATCACCGACCGGTGCCCGAACACGCGGCTGGCCATCGCCGGATACTCGCAGGGCGCGCACGTGGCGTCGGTGTTCGCGCAGGAAGTCGGGGCGGGCAAGGGAACCGTGCCCGCCGAGAAGGTCGCGGCCGTCGCCCTGTTCGGCGACCCGAACCGCAATGCCAACGCACCGCTGTTCCCCGGCAAACCGGACCAGAAGCTGCCCACCGCCGCACCCGGGACCGATGGGAAAACGGTTGCCGGGCTGGGTGATCCGCCCGCCACCAAGACCGCCTCCGGCGCGGGCATCGCACCCGACAGCGGCACCCTGGAGAACTTCGGGTCGCTGGTCGGGCGGGTCGCCGAATTCTGCACCGAAGGCGACCTGGCCTGCGACACCCCCGTCGGCGCGCCGCTGGTGCGGACCGTCGCCAATATCGCCGGGCAGGTGGAGCTTTCGGCCGGGGACCCGATCGGATCGCTGAAGTCGATCGCGGAGGCGCTGGCGTTCACCTCCATCAAGACCGCCACCTCCGTGGTGAACAAGGACGTGTCGGGGACCTCGCTCACCGACATGTCGTATCAGCCGCAGAAATCCATCTCGCAGCGCATCGCCGACGCCTCCAACCCCAATACCCAGGTCGACATCCCCGGCGCGTTCCAGGCGCTGCTCAAGGTCGGCACCATCGCCATCAACTCCATCGTGGCCGTGGTGAAAGACATTCTCACACCGGGCAATATCGCCGAGATCGCCACCGCCGGGCTCGCCAACCCGATCGCCGGACTGGCCGTGTTCGGGGCCAAACTGGTCGGGGCCGCGGCCAACCTGGTGCCGCCCACCACCATCAGCAGGCTCACCACGCAGGCGTTCTCCGCCGTCACCCAGAACGTCACCGACAACAAGGATCTGCTCGACATCACCACGTGGGTGCGGTACTGGGACACCGCACAGAAGCACGACTACACCCACGCCCAGGGCGCGGGATTCGGGGCCAGCCCCACCGACTGGGTCGGACGGTGGTTCGCGGCGGTCGCGCATGATCTGTCGGGGGCCGCGACACCCGGGGCCACACCGCGCGGCGGTAGCGACAAGCCCAGCGTGGGAATGGATTTCGCGGGCACCACCACCGCGACCACCACGGTCGTGCCGGGCGGGCAGTTCCCGCTCGGCGGGGCCACGACCACACCATCGAGCGGTGCGGCCACCTTGCCGAGCGGCGTGCTCACCACGACGCCGAGCAGCGGGGCTCCGCTGATCCCCAACCTCATCCCGCAGGCGACGCCATGAGCACCACCGAATCAGGGTCGCGGACAACGGGTCCGGGCGCGGAACCGCCCACCCCCGCGACCGAGGGCGCGTACACCGGCAGCTGGGCGGACTGGATCACCGGCGCGAGCGGGCCGCCGCCGCGCGACGAGTATGCGGGGTCGACGCGCGGCCACGACGTCTACAACGCCTACGATGACCCCGACGACGGATACGACGAGTTCTACGACGACGAGACCGGGGACTACGAAGCCGCGGAGTACGAGGCGCGGCACCGGGCCGAACACAGCACGACCGACAACCGATCGGCCCACGGACGCCCCGATGCCTGGACAGCGGACGACGCCTCCCCTGCCGGGACAGGCGATGGGCCATCGCATGCGAGGGCCTCGGAGCCACAGACCTGGGAGAACGACCCTGCCTCGCGGCATCGGGCGGCGCACCCGGCCACATCGGCACATCAGCCGACCCCGCACCCGGCGTCATCTGCACACCAGCCAACCTCACACCTCACACCGTCGTCGCGCGAGGCCGCCGCGCACCGCACCCGGACCGCGCACGATTCCCCCCGCGCCCAGGCGGTGTACGACTCCTTGCAGGATCGGGCGTCCAGCGACTTCACCCCGCCCAGCCAGCGCGGATCCTCGGAATGGGGGTTCCCTGACGAACGCCGGCCGCTGAAGCGAGCGCCCCACCCGACCCGATCGGGGCCGCGATTCCGGTTCCCCGCCACCGGCGAACGCGGGTGGGCGGTCCCGGTGCTGGGCGCACTCGCCGCGATCGTGGTGACGGCGGCGATCGTCGTGCAGATCGCGAAGGTCGGCCAAGGCGACGACCAGCGCGCGCAGGCCGCGCCCACCACGCCCGCGGCGGCCCCGGTCGCCAGCGCTCCCGCCACGACCCCAGCCCTCGATCAACCCGCGTCCGGGCTGCCCGCCAACCTGTGCCCCAACGAGGCCAAGGGCGGCACCGTCCGCGGCAACGGTCCGGGCAGTACGCGGTCCGGGCCGGACGCGATCCTCGCACTACAGAACCGGTATTACGTCGACCGATCCGGCAAGGCCGTGCGCGAGATGTACGCCCCCGACGCGCCCGCGCCGTCCATCGAACAGATCCAGGCGGGCATCGACTCCATACCGGTCGGCACCACCTACTGCGTGCAGATCATGCCCGGGCCGTTCGACGGACAGCACATCATGGTCGTCACCGAGCAGCATCCCGACGCCACCAAACGCACCTGGGCCCCGCAGCTGGTCATGACCACACAGTTCGGCGGGGCGACCCTCATCTCGGCACTGGTCCCGATGAACGAGGACACCCCGAAATAGCCGGTACGGCCCGGCACGGAAGGCGAGGTGGCACGCAGGGGTACCCAGGGTTTGCCAGGGCGTTTTGGAATTGGCGCGCGGGTGGGCTAATGTTCTCTCTCGCAGCCGGACGGGCGGAGACGCCGGAACGGAAGCGATGCGGATGTAGCGCAGCTGGTAGCGCATCACCTTGCCAAGGTGAGGGTCGCGAGTTCGAATCTCGTCATCCGCTCAACACGACAACGAAAGTTGTTCTTGCGCACTAGATCTGGCGCACATTCCCGGGCATGTCGGCGCGAATTCGCGGTACCTTTGCAGGGTGACCATGTTGCTCAGCGCCTTCCACGACACTGTGCTCTCCCAGTATGACCTCGTGTCTGCCCCACTCGCCCAGCTCGGAAACCCGACCCCGGAGACTCCCCCGGTCGCGGACAAACTCATGAAGCTGGTTCGCTACTTCACCTGGTTCGTGCTGCTGTCGGGCGTCATGGCCATCACCTACGCCGGCGGCCGGTTCGCCTGGGAGAAATGGTCCGGCAGCGGGCTCGCCTCGCCGAAGATGGTGGCCGGCGCGATGATCGGCGGCATCGTCGCCACCAGCGCGGGCACCATCATGAACGCCGTCCTCTGACCCTCCCGCGCGTACAGCGCCGACTGTCGGTGGCCCCGGCTACGCTCGTCGAACAGACTGGCGAACACGGGTAGGGGCCGCCTTGACGACGAGCGACACACGCACCGCGCGCACCGTACCGCGCGACGACCCGGCAGACGGGGTCGACTTCGGGCTCGAGCACGTCCACGAAGTCCTGGCGGGCCTCGCCGCCGAGGTGGCGGCCGACCGGCCCCGCGATGCCGAACTGATCACCTGCCGACTCGGACTCGACGGCGAGAACCCCGAAACGCTGACACTGCTCGGTGCGCGGTTCGGGGTCTCCCGGGACCGGGCCCGCCAGCTCTACACCCGCGCGGTCGGCGCCATGCTGCGCCAGACCCTCGCCACCGGCCGGCCCGACCTGTCGGTATTCGCCCAGCGGTACCCCGTCGGCCAAGGCGACGAGCGCCTGGTGCGCGCTCTGCTCGCCGAAACCTATGCCACCGACGGCGATATCGCCGCCCAGGACTGGGCGTACCTGAAACTCCGCCTCGCGGGACACGACCTCCAGGACGCGAAACGCTTGGCGGGCTTCGTCTTCCAGCGCATCGCGGGCTGGCAGCAGAAGGGGCGCTGGCATCTGCTGCCCGTGCCGGGGCAGGACGTGACCGGCGGAGCGCGGCGGGTGCCGGGCACCGCGGGCTCCGCCGCCGACCACGCGGCCAGCGCCGGGGGTGATACGGCGAACACGGGTCGCGCGAGCGATGCCGCACGCGATTCAGCACCGACGGGACGAGCAACTCTCGCTGACCGGGCCGCCAAGGATGCGACAGCCGATGCGGGAGACGATGTTTGGGCTCCGTGGCTGCGCCGCGTCGAATGGCCCGGCGGCGGGAGCCCGGAGCCGCTGCCCAGCCTCCCGGCGGGCCGCCTCGACTACGACGACGACAGTCGCGGCCACATGTTCTCCGAAAAGCTCGGCCGCGAAGTGACTTTCGACACCGCGTTGCAGGCCCGCCTGCTCCGGCTGCTCGATACCAGCCCGCGGATCGAGACCTTCCGTGAGCTCCCCGTCGCCGTCACCTACGACCTCGACGGCAGCGAGCGCGTCCACTACCCCACGGCCGCAGCCACCTTCACCGACGGCCGCACCGTCCTCATCGACGTCTCCCCCCTCGCCCACACGGCCCTGCACCCCCAGCGCACCCGCGCCGCCGCCTCCCGCGCGGCCGCCTTCACCCGCGGCTGGGGCTGGCTCACCTGGACCGGCAGCCGCCACGGCCTCCCAGAACTACTGTCCCGCAAGGTGGACACCCACCACGAGTCCACCCTGATGAGCCGCCTCTCCCAAGGCCCCCTCACCTGGCCCGCCCTCGACACCTTCCGCACCGAGAGCGGGCTCACCCTCCTGGACCTCGCGTCCCTGGTCCACCGCCACGACTGGCAATGGCACCGAGGCCCCTTCCGCCTGACCCGCTGACCAACCGAGATCAGGGAGCTGCCTCCTAGGGCGTTCGGCCGACGGCTCCCCCCGGAGCGGGCCGCGACCGGCCGTGGTCACCCATGACGGCCCGACCACGGCCGGTGCGGAAACACGGAGTGGCGCACCGGGATCGGACGGATTCAGTCTGCGGTGCCGCCCAGGGCTGCGCGAGGTCGGCGGCAGAGGCGGATCAGGGAGTGGGGGCGCCGAACCAGCGGGGCAGGACTGTGTCCAGTTCCTGTTGGGTCGATCCCGCCCAGGCGATGTGGCCGTCGGGGCGCAGGAGGATGGCGGGGGCCGGGAGTTGATCGCTGATGTCGACCACGTGGTCGACCCGGTCGGACCAGCCGGCGATGGAGAGGGTGCCGGTCTGGTCGAGGAGGAGGCCTCGGGCCCGGTGCAGGTGTTCGTAGAGGCGGCTGTTCTTCAAGGGCACGTCGCGTTGGCGGCGGCCGATGAGGTCGTCGTCGGAGCCGAGGTCGTAGCGGATATCGAGGGCGGTGACCTTTTCGATGAGGTAGCGGTGGACGTCCTCGAACTCCATGAGTTCGGTGAGGATGCGGCGGATGGCTTGCTGGCCGGGGTCGAGGGAGGTCAGCTCGCTGGAGGCGCGGGCGGTGGTGAGGACGTCGGCGGCCACGGGGCGGCGTTCGGATTCGTAGGTGTCGAGCAGATCGGCTGGGGCCCAGCCGGTTACGGCGGCGGCCAGCTTCCAGCCGAGGTTCACCGCGTCCTGGACGCCCAGGTTCAAGCCCTGGCCGCCGTTCGGGGGATGGATGTGGGCGGCGTCGCCCGCGAGGAAGACGCGGTCCACCCGGTAGCGGTCGGCGAGGCGGGTGGCATCGCCGAAACGGGACAGCCAGCGCGGGGAGTGCGCGCCGAAGTCGGTGCCCGCCAAGGCGCGAACCCGGCGGGTGAGGTCGTCGAGGGTGGGCGGGGTGTCACCGTCTTCGGCGAGGCCGTCGGCGGGAGCGCCGAGACGGTAGACGCCGTTGCCGAGCGGGACCGCGCCGAAGCGCCGGTGGGTCTTGTGGACCTCCATGACCGTCGCCATCACCTCGTCCTGCGGGGCGGTCAGTTCGACCTCGCCCAGCAGGGTTTCGAACCGAGCCGGTTCACCCGGGAAATCGACGCCGACCAGTTTGCGGATGGTGGAGCGGCCGCCGTCGGTGCCGACCAGGTAGCGCGAACGGAGGGTGGAACCGTCGCCCAGTTCGGCCGTCACGCCCGTCGCGTCCTGGGTCAGCCCGGTCACCAGCGCGCCGTAGCGGATCTCCGCGCCGAGCTCGACCGCCCACTCGGCCAGCAGGCGATCGGTGATCGGCTGCGGCAAGCCGAGGACGAACGGGAACGAGCTGTCCAATGTCAACGGCTTCGACGGCACGATCCCGGCGAAGAAGGCGCTCGGGTCGTGCTGCTTGCCCAGCGCCACGAACCGATCCGCGACCCCGCGCTGATCGAGCACCTCCAGACTGCGCGCGTGCATCCCCATCGCCCGCACCACCTTGGTCGGCTCCGGATCGCGCTCCAGCACCACCACCCCGACCCCGTGCAACCGCAGCTCCGCGGCCAGCATCAACCCCGTCGGCCCGGCCCCGACAATGATCACATCGACCATGAACGCCCTCCTGATTTCCGCAGGTCATCGCCTTACGGTCGACGATTCTGCGGCATACCCGGGGCCTTGCCGCAAGCCCCCCACTGCGATATATGTTGAAGGGGGAGGGAAATTCGAACGCGATCGTCTACTTCAGGACGAGTCCCGCCGCGATGAACGTCACGATCACCATGACCGCGAACCAGGTGATCAGCTGCCAATGCATGATCGCCGACTTCTGGGCCGCGACCGTCAGGCGCAAGGTGGCGTCCACGCGATTGTGGTCGGCGATGCGGCGACGGGTCTGGGCCAGGTCGTCGGCCTGCTGCTGAGCCGCGATCTCGGCACGCTCCAGGCGGTGGGTCAGGCGCAGCAGCTGTTTGGACTTGTCGCGGGTGGCCTTGCGGGCCAGCGCCAGCGCGGTGCGCTGATTCGTGATTTCCTGACGCTGGCGTGCGATGACCGCGGCCTGCGTGCGGGTGTGGCGCTCCCAGTCGGTCACTGTCGCCCATCCTCCCGTGTGTTCGTCGCGGCAGCCGAACGCTATCTCGGCGGCCACCCAGCCCGTCACGAATTCGTCCAGTTCGCACGAGGTTTGGCGCGCCGACACTACACCGCCCGGACCAGCGGTCAGCAACCCGCTGGTCACCCGGTACTCGCGGCCCGCGGCGGCGAAATCGTCGAGCCCCAGCGCGGGCAGCTGCGCGGTCCAGAACCCCGGCGGGCAGA
Source organism: Nocardia sp. NPDC005825 (assembly GCF_040630175.1). Lineage (NCBI taxonomy): Bacteria > Bacillati > Actinomycetota > Actinomycetes > Mycobacteriales > Nocardiaceae > Nocardia > Nocardia sp. NPDC005825. The sequence continues at coordinate 215,373 of NZ_JBEXXC010000010.1, read as the reverse complement.
TCCAGAGGACTTCACCGCACCCGCCGGTCCGCAGCTCGGCCGTGATCAACCGGGCGCGCGTCAATTCCGGTGGCGCACTGGACACCTCGATGGCGCAGGTGCGATCACCCTTGCGCCACAACACATCCACGGTGTGCGCTCCGATCACCGCACCCAGGCGCACGTCCTCGGCTCCGGCCGCGAGCAGCTGCCCGCGCAACCAGAACTCCAGCCGGCGCACATCCCGGCGGCAGTCCGCGCAGTCGGTTTCCCGGCAGCGCTCCCCCGCCGCATGGCCTTTGCCCGCCGTGGCCGGTGAATCCGTCACCGCCGCCGCGGGATTCGCGCGCTCAACCGGGTCGGCGAGAGCCACCGACCGGTCGCGCGGACCATCCACTCGCCTCATGCTCACAAGATCACCCCAGCCACCACACTCACCGCAGGGGCCGCTTCCGCCTCATCGGAAACCACCAGCCCTAGCCGTCACTTCCAGAGTGCCGCAGCGCAGGCACCCACCGGCAGGAAAGCGACCAGATTCGTTATCCAACCGGGAGCCGCGTGTGATCAAGCGCGGCGCGGTTCGTAATCGTCGTCCACGATGCCGAGACCGATCTCGACAGCACCCGCCGACCGGTCTGTCCGCGACGCCCCCGGTGATGTCCGGGATGCCCGCTCGCGCCCCCGCCGCTACTCTTTCGAAATGCTCCCGCCGCAGTCCCCGAACCCCCAGCTCAGCGCGCTACACCCGACCCTGAGGGCGGCGCGCGCCGCCAACTCGGTGGCGTTCGCGCTGCAGGGGTTCTTCCTGGCCGTCATCCTCACCGAACTTCCGCAGCAGAAGGACAAATTCGGGCTCACCGACGGCCTGATCGTGGCGTCGGTCGCGATGATCTCGCTGCTGGCCGGCGCGGGCAGCATCACCGCCGAGCGGATCGCGCTGCGCTGGTCGAGCCGGACCGCGCTGCGGATCGGGCTGGCCCTGATCGCGGTGTCGGGTGTGGCCATCGCGGCCTCGCCCAACAAGATCGCGCTCTTCGTGGCGCTGGCGGTCTACGGCATCGCGCTGGGCATCGTCGACGCCGGAACGAACATGCAGGCGGTCTTCATCCAGCACGGCTACGGCCGATTCGTCCTGGTGTCGTTCTACGCGGCCTGGAGTGCGGGATCGATCGCGGGCGCGCTGCTGGTGTCGGGGTTCGAGAGGCTACACGTGCCACTGTGGGCCTCGATCCTGACCGCCGCGGCCGTGGTGGCGGCCGGGTGCGTCGCGGCGGGCCCGCGACTGCTGGGCACCGACGAGGCCGAAGCCGGTCCGGCCGAACACGTCCCGACCAGTTCGGTGCCGGTCCGCGTCTTCTGGATCTTCGGCGCGGTGCTCGCGCTCGCCTTCGCCATCGACCTGGCGGTCGGCAACTGGTCCGCGCTGTACCTGAAGGACGAACTGCTGTCCTCCTCCGCGACCGCCGCGCTCGCGCTGGCCGCCTACCAGGGCGCCTCGATGATCGGACGCCTCACCGGCGACCTGTGGGTGCGCCGCTTCGGCCCGCGCACGGTGGTGCGGGTAGCTGCCGCCGTCGGCTCGGTGGGCCTGGTGATCGTGGTCGCCGCGCCGGGACCGGCCGTGGCCATCCTCGGATTCCTGGTCGCCGGAATCGGATTGCCGGTGATCGCGCCGCTGTGCTTCAGCGAGGCCGGGCAACTCACCAGCGGGCGGGACCTGGACGCGCTCATCGCACGACTCAACCTGTTCAACTACGCGGGCACACTGGTCGGCGGCGCGGTGGTGGGCGTGGTCGCCGACGCCGCGAACATGCGGACCGGATTCACGATTCCGCTCGCCTTCGCGATCCTGCTGATCGGGTTCGCGCGGGTCTTCCACCCGCGCGCCACCACGGCGCCCTCGACCACCGAACCCGCGGCCGAGCCTGCTTGACTGGAACCATGAGCGACGCCGTAGCAATCCGACCGGCGGTCGCGGACGATGCCGATGAGCTCGCCGCCGTGGCCGCCGCGACCTTCCCCCTGGCCTGCCCGCCCGGATCCACGCCGGAGGACATGGCGGCGTTCATCGCGCAGGTGCTGTCGGCGGACCGGTTCCGCGAATACCTCGGCGACGACGAGCGGGCGGTCCTCAAGGCGGTCCTGCACGGGAAGATCGTCGGCTACGCGCTGCTCAACACGATGCCGCCCGCGGACCCGCACGTCGCCGCCGTCGTCACGCAGCGGCCGGTGACCGAGCTCAGCAAGATGTACGTGCTGCCGGGCCAGCACGGCAACGGAGTGTCCGCGGCCCTGATGCGCGCCGCCCTGGAGGCGGCGCGAACCGGCGGCGATATCGCGGTGTGGCTGGGCGTGAACCAGGAGAACGTGCGCGCCCAGCGCTTCTACACCAAACACGGCTTCACCGTGGCGGGCACCAAGACCTTCACCGTCGGCAGCCAGCTGCACCACGACTACGTCATGCTGCATCGGTTCTGACACCCGAGCCCAGCTCGAGGCGACGGCCCCGGAACCGCTGCCGCATGCGGCGATCGTGGGTCACCAGGACCACCGCGCCCGTGTAGCCGTCCAGAGCCTGCTCCAGATCCTCGACCAGGCTCGGGGACAGGTGGTTGGTCGGCTCGTCGAGCAGCAGCAGGTCCACCGGATCGGTGACCAGACGGGCCAATTCGACGCGGCGACGCTGACCGTAGGACAGCTCACCCAGCCGCAGGCCCAGGTCGGCCGGACGGAACAGGCCCAGCGCCAGCAGCGCGTCGGCATGCTCGTCCGGATAACCAGGGCGGCCGGATGCGAACGCCTCCAGCACCGTTCGATCCGCCGGACCCGCCGTGTCCTCCTGCCGCAGATGCCCGACCCGGCCGCGGACCGTGACCACGCCCGAGTCGGCGGCCAGCTCACCGGCCAGCAGCCGCAGCAGCGTGGTCTTGCCCGCACCGTTGGGCCCGGTCACCAGCAGCCGATCGGCCGCACCGATCCCCAGCCCGTCCAGACGCAGACGGCCTTGCACCACAAGCGAACTCATTTCGGCGACGGGCGGCAGCGGCGCGGCGGGCGCACCCGGGTGGCGGAGGTCGGCGGTGAAGCGGAGCGGATCCGGGGGTGGGGCAATGGGATTCGTGGTCAGGCGGGACACCCTTTCCTTGGCGTTGCGGATGCGGGATTGCGCGCCGTGGCCGCGGCTGCGGGTCCGGAAGGGGCCCGCGGCGAAGACGGCCAGGGGGAGCTTGCGCGGGATCGCGTCCAGGCGTGCGACATTCGAATCCGCGAGGCGGCGGTTGCGGGACAGTTCGGCCCGCCAGCGGTCGTGCTCCTGTTGCCGCCGGTGGCGTTCGGCGGCCTTGGCGGTGAGGTAGCCGGTGTAGCCGTTGCCGTGGCGGGTGACCGCTCCCGCATCCACCTCGAGCACGATCCTGGTGATCCGCTCGAGGAAGACACGGTCGTGGGTCACCGCGACCACCGTGCCGGAATGTTCCCGCAGGTGACGTTCCAGCCATTCGACCGCGCTGTCGTCGAGATCGTTGGCGGGCTCGTCGAGCAGCAGCAGTTCCGGTGAGGAGGCCAGGGTGGCCGCCAGCGCCAGACGACGCCGCTGACCGCCGGACAGCGTGCCCAGCAGGCGGTTTCGATCGAGGTCCGGCAGGCCGAGGCCGTGCAGGGCCGCGTCCACCCGGGCGTCGACGGTGTAGCCGCCGCGCGCCTCGAAGCGGGCCACCACGTCGGTGTACGCGTCGAGCCGCTTGCCGAGCGGGCCCGGGGCGACGAGAGCGGCTTCGGCCGTGCGCATCCGGGACTCCAGGTCCCGGAAATCGCTGAGCGCCAGGTCGATCGCGTCGGCGACGGCGGCGGTGGGCGGCAGCTCCAGGGTTTGCGCCAGGTAGCCGATACCGCCCGCCGCTTGTACGACGACGTCGCCGTTGTCGGGCAGATCTCGACCGGCGATGAGCCGCAACAGAGTCGACTTCCCGGCGCCGTTGTCGCCGACGATGCCGACCTTCTCCCCGGGCTTGATGGACAGGCTCACCTCGTCGAGCACCACGCGATCGGCGTAGCGCTTGGTGACGCCGGACAGGGTCAGCTGGGATACCGCGGAGGGTTGGAGGGTAAGCACAGGGGTCTCCTGTTCTGGCTCTAACATGAGCCGGATCGTGGGGGAACCCACGCGAAAATCGGTCGCCGACAGGCGAATACGAGCCGCTGACCAGCGGATGCGCGTGGGGAGGGAGTCGCGGCGGAGCAGCTGCTCAACGCGGCGACGCGATCACAAGAAAAGGAAACCGAAACCCATGAGGACTCGAACGGTAGCGGGGACGCGGCGGGGTCGTCAACCACTTTGATGTGGATCACAGACGGCGAGCGCCGGGCGGGATCACCCGCCCGGCGCTCGACCGTGCTGCTCCGGTGTTGTGAAACGCCTTGTCAGGCCAGCAGTTTCGCCTTCAGCGCGGCGATGTCCGCGTCAGTCAGCTGCAGCCCGTCACGCACGTAGCCGTCGAAGCTGCCGTAGCTCTTGGTCGCCTGGTCGAAGGCCGAGTCCAGCGCCGAGGCGGCCACGCCGTTGAGCATGTCGCCGTCCTTGGCGCCGCGGTAGTAGTTCGACAGCAGGTAGTCGTAGTAGACGGTGTCCTTGTCGACGCCCAGGAGGGTGAGCAGCACGGCCGAGGTCCAGCCGGTGCGGTCCTTGCCCGCGGTGCAGTGGAACAGCACGCCGCCCGGGTTGTAGGCGATGTCGCGCAGCACGTTCGCGAAACCCTCGTTCGCGCCGGGCGCGGTGATGAAGGCGCGGTACAGGTCGGTGCCCGCGGACAGGGTCGAGGCCATCACCTGCGGCGGGGCCTGGCCGATGACGTCGTCGTGGTGCTCGGTGGCGCCGGCGGGCACCTTGTCCTGACCCATCAACTGCTCGTAGCCGGTGCGCAGGTCGTGGATGGAGACCACATTGTCGGCGGTGAGCTTCGCCAGATCGGCGTCGGTGGCCTTGCTCAGCTCGCCGGTGCGGAAGACCAGGCCGGTGCGCACGCTGTGGCCGTCGGCGGTGCGGTAGCCGCCCGCGTCGCGGGCATTGAGCACGCCGGTCAGGCCGAGGGCCCGAGTGTCGGTGTTGACCAGCACGCTGCTGGTGGCGGCCGGCGGGTCGGCCGCGAAGGCGGGCGCCACCGAACCGAGGCTCGCGGACAGGGCGATGGTGACCGCCGCGGCGGCTTGAACAGCACGTTTACGCAAGGTGGTACTCCCTTCCGGGGCCGAAAACCGTCTTCGACCCGGTTTTGGCTGACCACCGAAATTTATTACCCGTGCAAACTATGAAAGCCACCGGGGTGGAAAAACGCCCGGGATCTCCGCTGGAAACCCCGGGCGGGAATCGGATCAGACGTGCGCCGGAGCCTCGAAACGCGACAACGCCAGCAGACGCGAGATCGCGCGCAGGTACTTCTTGCGGTAGCCGCCGTCGAGCATCTCCTGGGTGAAGATCTCGTCCAGCTTCGCGCCCGACACCGTCACCGGGGTACCGGCGTCGTAGAGCCGGTCGGCCAGCACCACGATGCGCAGCGCCACGGCCTGATCGGTGACCGGGTGCACGCCCGAGATGTACACCGCCGACACGCCGTCGATCAGCGCGCCGTAGCGCGACGGGTGCAGGGTGCTCAGGTGCTTCAGCAGCTCGTCGTAGTCGTCGAGCGTGGAATCCGGTGTGGCCGCGGCCCGTTCGACCAGCAGCTCCTGCGAGGTCGGCTCCGGGGCGGGCGGCAGATCGCGGTGCCGGTAGTCGGGGCCGTCCACGCGGATCGGCTCGAACAGCGAACCCAGCTTCTTGATCTCGCGCAGGAAGTCCTGTGCGGCGAAACGCCCCTCGCCCAGCTGACCCGGCAGCGTGTTGGAGGTCGCCACCACCGAGACCCCGCGCGCGGTCAGCTCGGTCAGCAGCCGCGAGACCAGCATGGTGTCGCCCGGATCGTCGAGCTCGAACTCGTCGATGCACAGCACGCTGTTGGCCGACAGGCGCTCCACCGCGTTGTTGAAGCCCAGCGCGCCAACCAGATTGGTGAGCTCACCGAAGGTGCCGAACGACTTCGGGTTCGGCACGCTGTGGAAGATCGAGGCCAGCAGGTGGGTCTTGCCGACACCGAAGCCGCCGTCCAGATACAGGCCGATGCCCTGCACCGGCTTCTTCTTGCCGAACAGGCTCTTCTTGTCCGCGGCCTTGCGCAACTTGGTGACCTGATCGGCGAACAGTTCGGCCTTCAGCACCGCCGCGGCCTGCGACGGTTCCTTCGGATCCGGGATGTAGGAACCGAAGCTCACATCGTCGAAGGTGGGCGGCGGAACCATCTGGGCCACGAGCTGGTCGGCCGGAACCTCCGGGTGGCTGTCGACGAGGCGTTTCTGCACTGCGTCAGCGTAGATCCGGCCCCGCGTGGGGCTTTACGCAGCATGTGCCGAATGCGATTCAGCTCACAGAACCCATCCGCGGCCGAACCCGGATCGCATGCCGTGCCCGACCCGGATCACATCCGATGGCCAACGCGCCCACACCCGAGGCTGAAACCGCGTGCCCGACCTGGCAGGCTGTAGCGCATGCGCTGGACTCGGGCCGCTCTGCTGGCGTCGACACTGACGGTATTGGTGACCACCGCCTGCGGGGCCGGGCCGTCCGACCGGCCCGCCGTCGCCGTGGAACACCCGCACCAGGCCGGAACCGCTCCCACCACCGCGCCCGCCGACACCGCCCCGCCCGCACCCGAGGTGCCCAAGGCGGAATTGCAGTGGAAGGACTGCACCGCACCGACGTTCAACCTGCTCTCGCTCGGCGCGCCGCCGCAAGGGCTGGTGCTCGAATGCGCCGAGTACACCGCGCAGATCGACATCGCGGGCAATGTGTCGGGCATCTTCAAGAACGCGGTGATGCGCGCCCGCTACGACCGGACGCCCAAGGACGTGGCGCCGCTGGTGCTGACCTCCGGCTCCGACCGGTCCTCCACCTCGACGCTGGCCGGACTCGCGGCCGGATCCGCCAGCGCGCTGCTGGCCGCGCGGCCCATCATCGCGGTGGACCGGCGCGGCATCGGCAGCTCGGTGCCGGTCAGCTGCATGACCGACCCGCAGCGCCGGGTGCTGGCCGACCAGGCCCAATTCACGCGCGGCACAACCGATCCCGTGGACGCCATGGCCACCGCCGGCCGCGAGGCCACCGTGGCCTGCCTGGACTTCCTGGCCCCCGGCCAGGGCCTCTACGACGCGCCGCACGCCGCCGACGACATCGAACAGCTGCGCAAGCAGTTGCAGGTGGACCACATCGCGCTGATGGGCACGGGCACCGGCGCGAACGTGGCGCTGAACTACGCGCGGAAGTACGGATCGCATCTGGGACGCCTGATCCTCGACTCGCCCCAGGCCGTCGGACTCGACGCCAACGGGCGCGCGGAGCAGAAGGTGAAGGGCCAGGAGGCGGCGCTCACCGCCTACGCGCAGCGTTGCGCGTCCCTGAACTGCTCGCTCGGCGCCGATCCGCGCGCGACGGTCGTCGACCTCGCCACCCGGGCCGCCGCCGGGCAGCTGCCCGATCTGTCCGCCTCCGCATTCGTGACCACGCTGAGCGGATTCCTCGGCGACTCCCGCGCCCAGGGCAATCAGCAGATCACCGAATTCGCCGACGCCCTCACCGCCCTCGGCAAGGGCGACCGCGGCCCGATCACCCCGTTCGTGCTGCGCGCCACCGCCGCGATCGCCACCGACGGCCAATTCGTCAACCGCTGCACCGACAATCACGAGCCCTCCACCCCCGGCAAGGCCAAGGAACTCGAAACCGCCTGGGCCACCCACTATCCGGTGTTCGGCAAGGTCGCGGCCATCGACCTGATGGCCTGCTCGGCCTGGCCCGCCGCCACCCCGATGGCGCTGCCCGACAAGCTCACGCTCCCGGTTCTGGTCCTCGGCGGCAGCGCCGACCCGGTCACCGGCCAGGACGGACGACCCACCGTCACCGGCGCCCTCGGCACCGCCGGGGCCCGCACCGCGACCGTGGTCTGGCAGGGCTGGGGCCACCCGACCTTCGCCCACTCCGGCTGCGCCCAGCAGTCCCTGGCCGACTACCTGAAGGAGGGCAAGCTCCCCGCCGACGGCACCGCCTGCCCCGCCTAGCGCGCGCGACGGCGGTTCGTATGCCAATGTGACTGGTGATTTCACTGCGACCCGGGTGGCTTCCGGGGCGGGTGGTGGCCGAACCAGGCGGGTCGGCGCATGTGTGACTGGGCGATTCGGTGTACCGTGCCCGAGTGTTCCTTCGCCAGCTCGAGCCCCGCACCGCTCGCACCACATCCGAAGTACTGAACTTCGCCCTGTGGCCGTTCGCGATACTCACGGTGCTGAACCGGGTGTTCATCAAGGCTGTCAACGGGTTCATCACCGACGACTTCCGTCCGGTGTACAACGCCTCGCTGGCGTTCCTCAACCATCACGCCATCTACGGCGAGAACTACGACACCACCGACCCCCACTACCTGTACCCGCCGAGCGGGACGCTGCTGATCTCGCCGCTGGCCATCCTGGACCCGGAGAAGTCGCGGTGGGGGTTCATCCTGGTCAACGCGATCGCCATCCTGCTGGCCTGGTACCTGCTGCTCAAGCTGTTCGACTACTCGCTCAGGTCGGTGGCCGCGCCCGCGCTGCTGCTGGGCATGTTCGCCTCCGAGACGGTCACGAACACGCTGGTGTTCACCAACATCAACGGCTGCCTGTTCCTGTCGATGATGGTGTTCATCCACCTGATCCTGAGGCGCAAGGACCTGTGGGCAGGCGTGGCGCTCGGGCTGGCGATCGCGGTCAAGGGGCCATTGCTGGCGCCGCTGCTGCTGATCCCGCTGGCCCGCGGGCAGTGGAAGGTGTTCATCACCGCGCTCGGAATCCCGGTGGCGCTCAACCTGATCGCCTGGCCGCTGATCGTGGACTTCGACCAGTTCTGGTCGCACACGCTGCCCTACCTGACCGAGTCGCGCGACTACTTCAACAGCGCGATCGTCGGCAACGGCGCCTACTACGGCGTCGCCGACTGGCTCGTCTGGGTCATCCGGATCGCCATGGGCGCCATCGTGGCGCTCACCCTGTGGCTGCTGTACCGCTACTACCGCGAGGACGAGGTGTTCTTCGTGTGCACCTCGGCGGGCATCATGATCACCGCGACGCTGCTGCTCGGCTCGCTGGGCCAGATGTACTACTCGATGTACCTGTTCCCGCTGCTGATGACCGTGGTGCTTCCCAACTCGGTGATGCGCAACTGGCCCGCGTGGGTCGCGGTGTTCGGGTTCATGTCCTACGACAAGTGGCTCTCCGACCGCTGGCAGCACCCCGGCCGCGTGGTCGAGTACCTGCGCACCACCTTCGGCTGGGGCCTGCTGCTCATCGTCGCGTTCTGTGTCCTCGGCGACCGGTACCTGGCCGCCAAGCGTGAGGGCCGGCTGCGGGTCGGCAAGTCCCTGGACCCGGCCTGGATGCATCCCGAGTGGGCCGCCACCGAACCGGAACCGGTCATCGCGCCCCGGACCAAGGCGGGCGCGGCGTACTAGCGTGGAGCCATGAGTTCCGACGCCGAACCCACCCCGACCGCCCTGCCGGTCCCGCGCATCCAGCTCACCCCGCAGGAATGGCGCACCAAACTGACCCCCGACGAATACCGCGTCCTGCGCGAAGCGGGCACCGAGCGGGCGTTCACGGGCGAATACACCGACACCGAGACCGAGGGCGTCTACTCCTGCCGGGCCTGCGGCGCCGAATTGTTCCGCAGCGCCGAGAAATTCCATTCGCACTGCGGCTGGCCGTCGTTCTTCGACCCGGCCGAGTCGGACGCGGTGGTGCTGGTGGAGGACAACTCCCTGGGCATGCGACGCGTCGAGGTGCTGTGCGCCAATTGCCACAGTCACCTGGGGCATGTGTTCGAGGGCGAGGGTTACCCCACGCCCACGGACAAGCGCTACTGCATCAATTCCCTCTCACTGCGACTGCAGCCCACGGAGCACTCCACCAGCTGAGCTCACCGACTGGCGGCGAGACCGCGCTCGGCCTTGGCCGCCTCACGCGCCAGGATGCGGGCTCGCTGCTCCTCGAATCGGATGACGTCCTTCTCGAGGTTCTCCATGTACAGGCCCAGTTCCTCGCGGGCCTTCTCGCCGCGCGCGGTGAAGTCGTCGCGCTCGAAGATCTTCCAGATCTTCAGCACCGGCCACAGGACCTCGTCGAGGTGCTGCCGCAAATCGTAGATGCCGTGCTTGACCATGAGTACGCCGTTACGACGCCAGTTCGGCATCCCGTGCCCCGGCATCGCGAAGTTCATCACCACCGAATTGATGCACTCGATGGCCTGATCCGGGGCGAGGTCGATCGCGGCGCCCGCGACATTGCGGTAGAAGATCATGTGCAGGTTCTCGTCCGCGGCGATGCGGGCGAGCAGGCGGTCGCACACCGGGTCCTCGCACACGCGGCCGGTGCTGCGGTGGCTGACGCGGGTGGCGAGCTCCTGGAAGGTGACATAGGCGACCTGGTCCATCACCCCGCCGAAGCCCTCGGGCGCGTTCACGCCGCGGGTCATGTGCACCATCCGGTCGTGCTCGAGCGCCACCGGATCGACCGCGCGGGTGACGACCAGGTAGTCGCGCATGGCGATGCCGTGGCGATTCTCCTCGGCCGTCCAGCGGCCCACCCAGGTGCCCCACGCGCCGTCCATCGAGAAATTCTCGGCGATGGTGCGGTGGTAGGACGGCAGATTGTCCTCGGTGAGCAGATTGGTGATCATCGCGACCTTGGCGACCTCCGAGAGCCTGGATTGCCCGGGCTCCCAATCGGTTCCGCCCATCGCGGCGAAGTTGTAGCCCTCATCCCACGGAATGTAATCGTGCGGATTCCACTCCTTGGCGATGGCGAGGTGCCGATCGATATTCTGGCCGACGACCGGTTCCAATTCGGTCAGCAGCTCGAGTTGCGTCAATTCTTTCGCCATGCAAAGCCCTCCGATGTCGGTAGAGACAAACTTGCAGACCAATCGATCGCGCTCACAGTAGTCTGTCGGGCTCCGAGGCCGATCGTGGTATCGGCGAGTCCGGTCGCCATTCGTTTCCGGACGAGTCCGCTATATCCGAGTTGTGCAGGTATATCGGCTCTTTCCTGGCCCAGCGCTGCCGCGAATGAGTCCACCCATACAGGCTAACGACCAGCAACTGACAGGTGTGGCTTCTCGAACCCGGCCAGTCGCGGGGAGATTGGGATACGGGGAGCACATGTTCGGGGGCGAAGGACAACCCGCGCCCGCAAACAAGCGCTACCGCGTCGACTCGACACGCTCGGGCCACACCCCTCGGGCGGCGCAGGCGGATCGGGTCGCACAAACGCTATGGGGTGGAGCGATGTCGCGCATGCCCCGAATTCTGCGGGCAGGCAGCGGGTTACCGGACGGCAGAGACCGCCGCAGCAACCCGCCGAACACGTCAGGGCAGCGCGTTGATCAGCTGCTCGAGCTCCACGCGCGGACCGGTGAAGAACGGAATCTCCTCGCGCACATGCCGGCGCGCCTCGGTGGCGCGCAGATCGCGCATCAGGTCCACGATGCGGTGCAGCTCCGGGGCCTCGAAGGCGAGAATCCACTCGTAGTCGCCCAGCGCGAAGGACGCGACCGTGTTGGCGCGCACGTCCGGGTAGTCGCGGGCGGCCTTGCCGTGGTCGGCGAGCATCTTGCGACGCTCCTCGTCGGGCAGCAGGTACCAGTCGTAGGAGCGCACGAACGGGTACACGCAGATGTAGTTGCCCGCCTCCTCACCCGCCAGGAACGCGGGGATGTGGGACTTGTTGAACTCGGCCGGACGGTGCAGCGCGGCCTGGCTCCACACCGGGTTCGAGATCTGGCCCAGCTCGGTGACGCGGCGGAAATCGGCGTACGCGGCCTGCAGATCCTCGATCTTCTCCGCGTGCCACCAGATCATGAAGTCGGCGTCGGCGCGCAGACCCGCGACGTCGTAGATGCCGCGCACCACGACACCGCGCTCCTCGAGCGACTCGAAGAAGGCCTTCGCCTCCTTGATCGCCGCCGCCCGGTTCTCACCGAGCTCGCCGGGCTCCACCTGGAACACCGAGAACATGAGGTAGCGGATGGTGTCGTTGAGGGCCTTGAAGTCGAGTCGCGCCATGGCCCCCATCGTGCCACTGCGCCCCCGACCGCCCGGAATCGGGCAGCACGGACAGCGGATTCAGCGGGCGGTGGCCGCCCAGGAGGCGATGATGCGGCGCAGGCCGTCATGGAAGACGGCGTCGCTGGTGAGCAATTCGGTGACGGTGTCCAGATGGGTTGCCATGATCGGGAATTCATCGGGATCCAGGGCGGCCAGGCGGCCCCGGGTGGCGAGCTGGGTGGGTTTGCGGTCGCGGAACTCGACCAGGCTCGCGCAGCCCAGCGTGTACAGGTAGCACTCGCGGTAGGCGAAGAACGACTGCTCCGGGGTCAGGCCGAGCGAGATGTTGTCGGCCAGTTGCGGTTCGGTGAGCCGGGCCAGGACGCGGCGGCCCACCCACGGGCGCGGGCCGCGCAGCATGACCAGGCCCGGGTAGGCGGTCAGCAGGTCGTACCAGGCCGTGAAACGGCGCTCGGTGGACGCTGACCAGTCGCCGGAGCCGGGCGGGACCTCGGGTAGCTCGAGGGCCAGGACGTCCGCCACGAGTTCGACCAGGCCGTTGAAATCGCCGCCGCCGCGGCGCACCACGGTGGTGTGCGAGACCCGCAGATGCGCGGCGACGGTGCGGAAACTCAGCTCGCTCGCGCCGCGGGATTCGATGATCTCCAACCCCGCGCGGGCGATCGCCTCGGGAGTCGCCTCGGCGAGCGACTGGGAGTTCCTGGGCATGTATCCATCGTAAGTTACAGTGTAACCAGGGGGTCGATCGGCCCGGGGTTTCCCGCAGGCCGTGCGCGCGGAACGACGCGCCCGACCGGAAATCTGACCAGATCGAGCGAAAAGAGCGCAGGTGCAGTTGACCCATGCCGACGTGACAGCCGCGGCCGAACGGATCGCCGGACGCACCCGGCCCGTCGTCCTCGCCCGGGCGGACGCCGAGACGGCGCCGGTGGCCGGGGACGTGTGGCTGGCGCTCGAGCACACGCAGTACACCGGCAGTTTCAAGGCGCGCGGGGCCGCGAATTTCGTGCTGGCGCACCAGGAACAGGGGCGGCTGCCGAAGGTCGGCATCACGCTGGCCTCCGGCGGGAACGCGGGCGTGGCGGGGGCGTGGGCGGCACGACTGGCGGACTCCACCGCCACGGTCTTCCTGCCCGATGCCACCCCGGCCGTCAAACTGACCCGACTCCAGCAGCTCGGCGCGCAGGTGCTGTGCGGCAACGGCGGATACGCCGAGGCGGCCGCCGAATGCGAGCGCTTCGCCGCCGTCAGCGGGGCACTGCGCTCCCACGCCTATGACGATCCGTACATCGCGGCGGGCGCGGGGACCCTCCTGGAGGAGATCGTCGCCCAGCTCCCGGACCTCGACACCGTCCTGGTCGCGGTCGGCGGCGGCGGGCTGCTGACGGGAATCACGGTGTCCGCCAACCACCACGGCGTGCGGGTGGTCGCCGTCGAACCCGAGCACTGCCGGGCCTTCCACGCCGCCCTCGCCGCGGGTGAACCCGTCGACGTGGACATCGACTCCATCGCCGCCGACTCCCTGGGCGCCCGTCGCGTCACCCCCATGGCCCTCACGGCCGCCGCCGCGGGCGACGTCCGGTCGGTCCTGGTCAGCGACAAGCAGATCGAATCCGCCCGCCAAACCCTGTGGGACACGCGGCGACTCGCCGTCGAACACGGCGCGGCGACCGCCCTCGCGGCCCTCCTCTCGGGCGCCTACGTCCCCTCCCCCGACGAGCAGGTGGCAGTCATCGTGTGCGGCGCGAACACCGACCCGTCGGACCTCGTCGCGCGGTAGTCGCGTCAGGTCAGGTGGGCGGCGATGCGGGCGGCGGCCTTGCTGCCGCTGGCGGCGCAGGCCGGAACGCCGACACCGTCGAGATAGGCGCCGGCCAGGGCCAGGCCGGGGAGATCTGTTGTGGTGGAACGCAGGTCGAGGATGCGAGTGACGTGGCCGGGGGCGTACTGCGGCAGGCCGCCGGGCCAGCGTTGGACGACCGCGTGCAGCGGACGGATATCGACGCCGGTGACGGTGGTCAGGTCCTCGACGGCGGCGGTGGTCAGGGCGGCGTCGGACCAGGACTGGGTGGAGTCGTCGCCGAAGCGGCCGAAGGAGGCGCGGACCAGGGCCACGTCGCGGGTGGCGAGGTGCGGCCATTTACGGCTGGAGAGGGTGAAGGCCTTGGCGCGCAAGGGCTCACCGGTGGCGACGAGGATGCCGGAGTTATCGGGCAGGGCGGTGTCGGCGGGAAGGGTCAGGGCGACCACGGCCGAGGACGCGAGTTCGATACCGGCGGCCAGGTCGGCGGCGTCGGGGGCCACCTCGCGCAGCAGGCGCGCGGTGACGGGGGCGGGGGTCGCGAGCACGACCGCGTCCACCGCGCCGATCGGGTCCAGCTGCCAGCCGGTCGCGGTACGGGTGAGACGGGTTGCGGCGGTGCCGATTTCGGACTTCACCTCGGCGGCGGCGCGCAGGGCCTCGAGCAGGACCCGATAGCCGTCGCGGATGCCGCCGAACACCGGCGCCGTACTCGGGGGCGGGAGCGCCTCGGAGACGGCCCGGGTCAGGCTGCTCGCGCCCCGATCCAGGGCCGCGGCCAGGGTCGGCAGCGCGGCGCGCACGCCGATCGAATTCGCCAGGCCCGCATAGACTCCGCCGAGCAGCGGGTCGACGCTGCGGCGCACCACCTGCTCACCGAAACGGTCACCGACCAGGTCACCCACCGAGACATCCGCGCCCGGCTTCCAGCGCAGGGGCCGCGAGGGCTCCGCCTCGACCTGGGCCAACGTGTCCGCGTCCACCAGTCCCGCAACCGATTCCGGTCCGGCGGGAATGCCCATCAGTGTGCGTTCGGGCAGGCGATGCCCGCGCCCCTCCGACCACACCAGGGGCCGCTTCCCCGCCGGGAACACGAGCTGATCCTCGATCCCCAACTCCCGCATCAATTCCGGGATCTCGGGCCGCCGCCCCACGAACGCCTCGGCCCCCAGATCCACCGGATCACCGTCGATGTCGACGGTCCGCAGAATCCCCCCGACGCGGTCGCGCTCCTCGACGAGCACCAGCTCCGCCGACTCCCCCAGGGCCTGCCGCAGCCGGTACGCGGCCACCAGTCCGCTGATCCCGCCACCGACCACCGCGACCCGCATCGACCACTCCTCGTCCGCTCGTCACCGCCGCGAACGCACGACCCGCGGCGCGCGACCCGCACCTCGACGTCGAGCCGCTCCGCAGCTCAACCTACTCCCGGCGTTCGGACGCGCCGGTGGCCGGTGTCTCGCCGACAGCGGCCGTTCGCACGGGATCAGGACACGGGAGGCACCGGGAGGCGCCTCCCGTCACCTGGGGTTTACTCGTCAGAGCGGGGTGGGGAGGCTGTGGATCAGAGCGACGGTGTCGGTGATGACCGACGGGTCGGTGTTGGGGAGGACGCCGTGGCCGAGGTTGAAGATATGACCCTTCGCACCGAGGGTGATCGCCTCGTCGGCCTCGCGGGCGATGCGGCGGACCTCGGCGTCGATGGCGGCCGGACCGGAGAACAGGACGGCGGGATCCAGGTTGCCCTGCAACGCTTTTCCGGGGCCGACGCGGCGGGCGGCCTCGTTCAGCGGGATCCGCCAGTCGACGCCGACGACATCCGCGCCCGCTTCGCCCATGGCGCCCAGCAGTTCTCCGGTGCCGACACCGAAGTGGATGCGCGGCACGCCGGCGTCCGCGATCTCGGTGAAGACCCGTTCCGAGTGCGGCATAACGTATTCGCGGTACTGGGCCAGCGACAGCGCGCCCGCCCACGAGTCGAACAGCTGCACCGCGTCCACGCCCGCGGCGAGCTGCGCGCGCAGGAACTCGATGGTGATATCGGTGAGCACGCCCAGCAGCTGGTGCCAGGTCTCGGGGTCGGCGAGCATCATCGCCTTGGTGCGCTCGTGGTTCTTGCTGGGACCGCCCTCGACCAGGTACGACGCCAAAGTGAACGGGGCACCAGCGAATCCGATGAGCGGGGTCTCGCCCAGGGCATCGAGCAGCAGCTTCACGCCCGAGGTGACCGCGCCCACATCCTCGGGGCGCAGCCGCGGCAGGGCGCGCACGTCGGCGACGGTGCGCACCGGGCTGGCCACGACCGGGCCGACACCGGCCACGATGTCGAGGTCGATACCCGCGGCCTTGAGCGGAACCACGATGTCGGAGAACAGGATTGCCGCGTCGACCTGATGGCGGCGGACCGGCTGCATGGTGATCTCACACACCAGTTCCGGGTCGAAACACGATTCCAGCATGCCGATTCCGGCGCGCACCTCCCGGTACTCGGGAAGGGACCGACCGGCCTGTCGCATGAACCACACCGGACGCCGATGCGGCACGCCACCGGTGGCGGCGGCGAGGAACGGGGCATCGGTCAGCTGGCGGCGGGCGTGAGTAGTCATCGCCGCCCATCGTAAAGGGGCGCGGCGGCGCGCCTCGCACTGCTGGGTACCCGAGAGGTCTACGGTTGCGTCTCGTGACACCGCTCGACTTCCGCGACGGCGCTGCCCCGACCCCGGAGCCCGAAGAACCAGCCCGGTTCCGCGCCGCGGTCGAGGCCATGGGAACCGCGTCAGTGCATCCCCGCATCGAACTCGCACCGATCCGCCCGCCCCAGCGCCTGGCCCCGTACTCCTACGCCCTCGGGGCGGAAGTCACGCGACCCGACAGCAATGTGGTGCCTGTCGACTCCGACGGGGACGCGTTCGGCCGCCTGATCCTGCTGCACGACCCGGCCGGGCAGGACGCCTGGCACGGCGTGTTCCGCTTGGTCGCGTACTGCCAGGCCGATATCGACTCCGCGCTCGCCGCGGACCCGCTGCTGCCCGAGGTGGCGTGGAGCTGGCTGGTCGACGCGCTCGACTCGCGCACCCCGTTCACCGCCCTGGGCGGCACGGTGACCGCCACCAGCTCGGTCCGCTACGGCGACATCGCCGGGCCGCCGCGCGCCCACCAGCTCGAGGTACGGGCCTCCTGGACCGTCACCGACACCAACCTGCGCCCCCACGTGGAGGCGTTCTGCGAGGTGCTGGCGTACGCGGCCGGGCTGCCGCCCGCCGGGGTCACCCGGCTGGACGTGCGCCGGGGCGAGGGCACCGAGTAGATTGCGGCCCCGGTCGCGCCCACGGATCGCCGAATTCCCGCCCGTCCGGGCGGGAAACCCCCTCCCGCCTGCGAGAACATCTGTACTGCAACGAAATCGACAGCCGGTGAGTACGATTCCCCATGGCCCGACGCAGTGTCACGGCCGGTCGTTTCACCGACGTGACGCGGCTCGCGCTTGCCCAACCCGTAGAGTTCAAGACCATGTCCGTACCAGATGAACCCGAAGCCACTGCCGCGGTACCGTTGCTCGCGCCAGTGGACGGTGTACCGCCGGTACTGGACTCTGCCACCGAAGTGGCCGCGGCCGCCCGCCGCCTCGCCGCCGGCACCGGCCCGCTCGCGGTCGACGCCGAGCGCGCCTCCGGCTTCCGCTACTCCAATCGCGCCTACCTGATCCAGCTGCGCCGCGAAGGCGCCGGCAGCTTCCTCATCGACCCCATCCCGGTCGACGGCGACCTGGCCCCGCTCGCGGACGCCATCAACGGCCTGGAATGGGTGCTGCACTCCGCCGACCAGGACCTGCCCGGGCTCGCCGAACTCGGGCTGTACCCGGCCGAACTGTTCGACACCGAGCTGGGCGGAAGGCTGGCCGGATACGAGCGGGTCGGGCTCGCCGCCATGGTCGAGAAGCTGCTGGGCCGCGAACTGAGGAAGGGCCACGGCGCGGCCGACTGGTCCACCCGCCCGCTGCCCGACGACTGGCTGAACTACGCCGCCCTCGACGTCGAGCTACTCCTCGAACTGCGCGCCGCCGTCGCCGCCGACCTGTCCGACCAGGGCAAATCCGAGTGGGCCGCACAGGAATTCGAGCACGTCCGCACCGCCGAACCCTCCGGCCCCAAGGCCGACCGCTGGCGGCGCACCTCCGGCATCCACACCCTGCGCCGCACCCGCCAGCTCGCCATCGTCCGCGAACTATGGACGACCCGCGACCGCCTGGCCCGCCTGCGCGACGTGGCGCCGGCCCGCATCCTCCCCGACTCGGCCATCGTCTCCGCCGCCACCAGCGAGCCCAAGACCATCGCCGCCCTGCGCGCCCTGCCGATCTTCGGCGGCCCCCGCCAGCGCCGCTACTCCCGCGAATGGCTCGGCGCCGTCGAACGCGCCCGCGCCCTCCCCGACACCGAGCTCCCCCCGCTCACCCAGCCCTTCGACGGCCCGCCCCCGGTCAACCGCTGGGAACGCCGCGACCCGGCCGCCGCCGCCCGCCTGCAACGCGCCCGCGCCGCCATGACCGAACTCTCCACCGAGGTCGCCGTCCCCGTCGAGAACCTCCTCACCCCCGACCTGCTCCGCCGCATGTGCTGGGACGGCCTCCCCAAGTCCGTCACCAACGGCGGGGCGCCCACCCTCATCGAGGACTTCCTCTCCGCCGGCGGCGCCCGCCCCTGGCAGCGCGCCCTCACCGTGCCGCGCCTCAGCGAAGCCCTCTACCCGAAGGCGTAGCGGCAGCCTCGCCGAGCCGACCGCCCCCGGCTCTGTGGCCCAAAGAAGTTGGGGCACACCGATTTTGCGGAACAAGGGCAACTCACATTTGGCGGACGTTAGATTCTGTCGACCCCGAACCCAGGGGATGGACAAGGAGCTCACGAATGCCGAACA
This sequence comes from Nocardia sp. NPDC005825, assembly GCF_040630175.1. NCBI lineage: Bacteria > Bacillati > Actinomycetota > Actinomycetes > Mycobacteriales > Nocardiaceae > Nocardia > Nocardia sp. NPDC005825. Next base: position 196,512 of record NZ_JBEXXC010000010.1, on the reverse strand, counting down.
CGAATCGGACCCTTCGACATATCGGTTGGGGCGCAACGACTTTGGCCGTTGGTGCGGCGGTCATCGCGGCGACCGCACCGACAGCCCTCGCCGAGGTGGGGCCGGTCACGGTCGTGGCGTGCCCGGCGAACCCCTCGTCGACAACACCGTGCGTGACACCGACTTCGTATTTCGTGGGCCAGGCCTACACGATCAGCGCCACGTACCAGCCGAACCTCGGCGGGCAGAGCAGCAGCGATCCGACGGCCTTCGCCTATGTGGACGCCTTCGACAATGGCGCCTGCGTCGCGGGCATCATGGCGGTGAGCGACAACGACTACCACAACTACACGGCCATCACCTGGGTTCCGAAGACCCCCGGAAAGCACACAATCAGAGTGATGCAGTACGGCAACTTCGCCGACGCCACGATCACGGTGCTCGACGCGCCGCCGGGGTCGGTCACCGTGACGCCGCCGGCACAGAACGCCTGCCACGGGGACGGCACGATCTCCGGCAGCGCCGCGCTCCCCAAGATCGTTCTCCCCAGTGCGGGCAGCTCGAAGCTGTTCCCGACCGGTAGCTTCGACCAGCTCTTCCCGACCGGCAGCGCCACCCGCCAGTGATCCTGTCCCTCGGCTCGGCAGGGAGCCGAGGGGCCCGGGCCGCCGGTCAGTCCAGGAAGTTGGGTGGGCGGCGGTCGCGGCGGGCACGGACGGCCTCGTCGAAGTTCTCGGTGGTGAGGCGGACGTAGAGCTGGGCCATGCCCTCGGTCTGCATGTGGGATTCGAAGCTGCCGGCTTCCAGGCCGCTCCACAGCAGGCGCTTGGTGAGTTCGCCGCCGCTGCGGCTCCAGCGCAGGATCTGGTCGGCGGTGTCGTAGGCGGCCTCGAGGAGTTTGTCGCCGGGGACCACGCGGGAGACGATGCCGATGCGCTCGGCCTCGGCGGCATCGACGTCGCGACCGGTCAGCATGATCTCGAAGGCGCGGGTCGAGCCGATGGCGCGCGGGAGCGTGTAGCTGATGCCGAGTTCGGCGGCGGTGAGGCCGTTGTTGATGCCCGCGGCGCGGAAGTACGCGTCCTCCGAGGCGATCCGGATGTCGGTGCCCATGGCCAGACAGAAGCCGCCACCGATGGCCGCGCCGTTGATGGCGCTGATCACCGGCTGGTGCATGCGCTTGATCGTGAGCATCACATTGTCGAGCAGTTCCATCGAGCGACGGCCGATCGTGGTGCGCGTCAAGCCCTCTACACCCGGCACCTTGCCCGCGTGCTGCAGATCCGCGCCCGAACAGAAGCCGTGCCCGGCGCCGGTGAGGACGACCACGCGCACCTCGTTGTCGGCGGAGACCTCCTCGAGCGCCTCGCGCAGCGGCACCATGACATCGAACGCCATGGCGTTCATCCGCTCCGGCCGATTCAACGTGACCAGCGCGATCTGGGGACGCGGCTTCTCGACCAGCACAAACGACATCCGAACTCCTGACCAGGAAACTGTAACCTGTTACAGAATCTACGCGAGAAGTCCAGCTCCGCCTAGAAAAACGGACCCGCGATCCGAGGATCGCGGGTCCGTGAGCTGCGAGCCGGTCACCCGGCCGCGGTCCGCCTCGTCATTCGGCGGCGGGCAGCAGCGCCTCGGCGAGATCATCACCGGAGGTCGCGAGGTCGCCGGTCGCGACCGCACCGAGCCAGCCGTGCACGCGCTGCGCCACCTCACCGGGCACCAGGCCCAGATCCTGGTGGATCTTGCCGCGCGCGGAGTGGTCCAGGAAGTGCTGCGGCACACCGAGATCGCGGGCGGGCACATCGACACCCGCGCTGCGCAGCCGCGCGGACACCGTCGAACCGATACCGCCGTGCAGACCCGAATCCTCCAGGGTGACCACGAGCCGGTGGTTGCCGGCCAGCTTCACCAGCGTGTCCGAGACCGGCAGCACCCAGCGCGGGTCGACCACGGTCACCGAAACACCCTCGGCCGCCAGCAGATCCGCGACTTCGAGGGCGAGCCCGGCGAACGCGCCGACCGCCACCAGCAGCACATCCGCGTGCACCGAGTACGCGACATCACCCGTCTCGGGCAGCCGCAGCACGTCGACACCCTCGATACGTTCGACCGCCTCGATCTCCTCGACGGCGACGCCCTTCGGGAAACGAATCGCGGTGGGACCGTCGCTGACGTGCAGGGCCTCCCCCAGCTCCTCGCGCAGGCGCACCGCGTCACGCGGCGCCGCGACCCGGATGCCGGGCACGATGCCGAGCACCGACAGATCCCACATGCCGTTGTGCGAGGCGCCGTCGTCACCGGTGATCCCGGCGCGGTCGAGCACCAGCGTCACCGGGAGCTTGAGCAGCGCCACATCCATGAGCAGCTGGTCGAAGGCGCGGTTGAGGAAGGTGGAGTAGATGGCCACCACCGGGTGCAGACCACCCAGGGCCATGCCGGCCGCGGAGGTCATGGCGTGCTGTTCGGCGATGCCGACATCGAACATGCGGTCCGGGAAGCGGTTTCCGAACGGGGTCAAACCGGTCGGTCCGGGCATGGCGGCGGTGATCGCCACGATGTCGTCCCGCTGCTCGGCCTGCGCGATCAGCTCCGCGGAGAACACCGAGGTCCAGCTCGGCGCGGACGGGCCGCCCACCGGCACACCGGTCTCCGGATCGATCCGGTTGATGGCGTGCATCTGATCGGCCTCGTGATCCTCGGCCGGTTTGTACCCGCGACCCTTCTGCGTCACCGCGTGCACGATGACCGGACCACCGAAGTCCTTGGCGCGACGCAGCGCCGCCTCCAACTGGACCTGATCGTGCCCGTCGACCGGGCCCACGTACTTCACGCCGAGATCGCTGAACAGCTCCTGCGGCGCGACCGCGTCCTTGATGCCGGTCTTGATGGCGTGCAGCATCGAGTACGCCGAATCCCCCACGCGCGGAATGCTCTGCACGATCCGCTTGGTGGCGTCGAGCGCGTGCTCGTAGGCGGGCTGGGTGCGCAGGCCCGCGAGCCGCTCGGCCAGACCGCCGATGGTCGGCGCGTAGGAACGGCCATTGTCGTTGACCACCACGATCACCGAGCGGTCCTGCCCGGCGGCGATATTGTTCAACGCCTCCCAGCACATGCCGCCGGTGAGCGCGCCGTCACCGACCACCGCGACCACATGCCGCTTCTGCCGGGTCAGCGCGAACGCCTTGGCCAGCCCGTCCGCGTAGGACAGTGAGGCCGACGCGTGCGAGGACTCCACCCAGTCATGGGCGCTCTCGGCGCGGCACGGATAACCCGACAGCCCGCCTTCCTTGCGCAGCGTGTCGAACCCGTCCTTGCGACCGGTGAGGATCTTGTGCACGTAGGCCTGATGCCCGGTGTCGAAGATGATCGGGTCGGCAGGCGAGTCGAAGACCCGGTGCAACGCGATGGTCAGCTCCACGACGCCGAGGTTCGGCCCGAGGTGCCCGCCGGTGACGGCGACCTTGCGCACCAGGAACTCGCGAATCTCCTCGGCCAGCTCCTGCAACTCCGGTACCGACAGCCGGCGCAGATCCTCGGGCATGTCGACCCGGGAAAGCACTCCCACGGCTATTGCTCCCTCCGGATGTCTCCTGTGTTTGCAACAGTCTACGGAGCCCTTTCCGGCCCCCGATGCCAGGAACGAAACACCACCTGCGACATCCGTAACAGATGTGAGGCTCAACACAGATTACGCCCGTTACGCTGGGCCTGTGGTCCCCTCCGGCGGCGTCGTGGCCCGCATCATCGAGGAAGTGTACGAGCTCTGTCGCGCCGACACGTCGGGAACGCTCGCCGACTACATTCCCGAACTCGCCGCCGTGCAACCCGATTCGTTCGGCATCTGCCTGGCAACCGCGGACGGGCGCGTCTACGGCAGCGGAGATCTGGACGCCGCCTTCACGATTCAATCGATCTCCAAGCCCTTCACCTACGCGCTCGCGCTCGCCGACCAGGGGTTGGCCGAGGTGGCGCGGCGCATCGACGTGGAGCCGACCGGCGAGCCGTTCAACGAGATCAGCCTCGACCCGCAGACCCAGCGGCCGCGCAATCCGATGATCAACGCCGGGGCCATCGCGGCGGCCGGACTCGTCAAGGGGACCGACGCCGCTGACCGATTCGCCCGAATCCGGCGCAGTTACAGCCGATTCGCCGGGCGCGGACTCACCATGAACGAGGACGTGTACGCCTCCGAGGCGCGCACCGGATACCGCAATCGCGCCATCGGGTATCTGCTGCGCGGGGCCGACATCATCGACGTCGACCCGGACGAAGCGGTCGACCGCTACTTCCGGCAGTGCTCGATCGACGTCACCTGCCGCGATCTGGCCGTCATGGCCGCCACCCTCGCCAACAACGGCGTCAATCCGCTCACCCGGGAACGCGCCCTGACCGGACCGCTCGTCCAGCAGGTGCTCTCGGTCATGACCACCTGCGGCATGTACGACGCGGCCGGGGACTGGGTGACCACCGTCGGACTGCCCGCCAAAAGCGGTGTGGGCGGCGGCATCCTGGCGGTGCTGCCCGGACAGATCGGAATCGCGGTGTACTCACCACGATTGGACGCGCACGGCAGCAGCGTGCGCGGCGTCAAGGCGTGCCGGGAACTGTCGACCCGGCTGGGCCTGCACTTCCTGCACGTGACCCGGGCGGCGCACACCGCCATCCGGACCGCCTACACCGTCGCCGACGCGCCCTCCCGGCTGCGCCGCGACCCCGACGAACTCGCGGTGCTGCACGAATTCGGCGACCACGCGCGCATCTTCGAACTGAACGGCGACCTACTGTTCGCCGGAGCCGAATCCGCGGTGCGCGCCGTCGAGGACACCCCCGGCGAACTCGACGCCCTGGTGCTGGATCTGAAGGAGGTCGGGGACGTCAGCCCGATCGCGGTCCGCATGATCGAGGACCTGCGCGCCGAGCTGGCCGCCGCCGGTTGCCCTGTCGGGCTGGTCGATCCGGACGCCAAACTCGGACGGCTCGCCTCCAGCCTGAACCCCGCCGACGTGAACGGGCGGGTGTTCATCGACCGTGACGCCGCCACCGAATGGTGCGAACAACTCGTCCTCGACAAGCACCGGCCCGTCGGGCAGCAATGCCCCGCCGCCCTCACCGTCGACGAGCATCCCGCGCTCGCCGACATGCCCGCCGACGACCGGGAGCGGCTGGCGAAGGAATTCGAGACTCGCACCGTCGCCCGCGGCGAACTCATCGTGCCGCGCGACAGCCCGCGCTGCGGACTGTTCCTGATCCTCGACGGACGGGTCCGGTTCACCTTCACCGACCGCGACGACCGGCGGCACCGGCTGATCACCCTCACCCCGGGCATGTCGTTCGGGGAGACCTCCATGCTGGCGGACATGCGCTACGCCAACGACGTGTACGCCGAGACCACCGTCCGCCTGGCCGTGCTGCCGCCCGCGCGCTTCGATGAGCTGACCAGCCAGGCCCCGCAGATCAAACTCGCGCTCCTGGAACGACTGGCGGTCGCCGCGTACGCCCAGGCCGACGCCGCGGTGCGGGCCGTCTCGGCGCACGGCGGGGTCTGACCTCCGCCACGCCCGGGCCCCCTTCGGGATGGCGATCCCGCTCGGCCACACCGCCGCCGATATCGCGGCACGCGTACGTCGGCGGGCGTACGCGGGATTACGCCAACGCGTGCAGGCGCGCCGCCGGGAACGCGCCTACGCTGGCGGACAACGAAATTCCTTCCCTCCGATGAGGCGGATGTCATGACCGATTTCGATCCCGCGGTCTACGGACCGCCCACCGTGCGTGTCGGCACCGCGGAACGCGAGCAGGCCGCCGCGGCGCTGGGTGAGCATTTCGCGGCCGGCCGCCTCGACCTCGCCGAATACGACGACCGGGTGGGACGCGCCTACGCCGCCAAGACCGCGGGCGAGCTGGCCGCGCTGTTCGGCGACCTACCCCGGCCGCAGCCCCCGGCACCGCAGGTCCAGGCCGCGCCACCCGCTCCGCGCCGCGCGCTGCCGCTGGTAACGGTCGGGGCAGGGGCGCTGGTGGTGCTCGCGTTCGTGTTCGCGATCGTCACCCATATCTTCCCGTTCTTCCTGTTCCCGGTGCTGTTCTTCGTGTTCGCGCGGGGCCGGCGCGGCTACGGCTATCACGGTCCGCGCTACCACCGCGGCTGACGGCTATGGTGGATCCGTGGGTGTATTCGGTGAACTGTTCCCCGGCAAGAAGCTCGAAGACGACGGCAGCGAGGACGGCGGCGGCCAGCTGCACCAGCCGCGCGTGAGTCTCGACCTGGACGCGGGAGTCATCCGCGTGTCCCCCGCGACCCCGCCCGCGCCGCCCGCCGACCCGGAAGCGCCCGCCGAGCACGCCTGATACCCAGCCGCTAGGGTGGGCCCCGATAGGCGACGAGCCGGGACGAGGGGCGAAACACCGTGACGGACAACCATGATCAGTGGCGCAACCCCGACAGCCCGGCGACACCCGCGCACGCCCCGCAGGACCCGAACCGCGCCTGGGGCGAGCAGCCGACCACGAATTACCCTGGGCACCAGCCGATAACGCCGGACCCGACCATGGTCCACCCGGGCTACGACCCGACGGCCGTGCACCCCGGACAAGCGCCCGTCCCGAATCACCCTGGCTACGAACCGACCGCCGTGTACCCCGGCCAGAACCCGGTGCCCAACCAGCCCGGCTACGAGCCCACGGCAGTGCACCCCGGCCAGACACCGGTTCCGAATCATCCTGGCTACGAACCGACTGCGGTCTACCCGGGGCAAGCGCCGATCCCGAACCACCCCGGTTATGAACCGACCGCGGTCTACCCCGGGCAGGCACCGGTCCCGAACCAGTCCGGATACGAGCCGACGGCGGTATACACCGGGCAGCAGCCGATTCCGGGATACCCGGGGCAGGATCCGACGGCGATCTACCCCGGTCAGTCTGTTCCCGGTTACCCGTCCGGCGCGTACACGGGTCAGGAGTCGGTGCCGAATTACTTTGGCCAGCAGCCTGTTCCGGGGTACGGCCAGCCGCAGCCCACGCCGGGCGGCGGCGGCAATCGGACCTGGATCGTGTTGGCCGCCGTCCTGGCCGTGATCGTGGTGGTCGGCGGCGGGATCGCGGCGTACGCGCTGACCCGGGACTCGTCGAGTTCCACCACCGCCGCGACCAGCACTACCCCGGGCCCGGCTCCCACCAGCCGATCCGGAGGTCCGTCGACCGGGCCGTCAAAGTCCGGTGCGCCCAAGCCGGGCGCGGGGACGGTGGTCGTGCCGGCCTACGGCGTCAGCTACGACGTGCCGAACGGCTGGACCGTGGGCGACCCGTCCGCCACCGTGCCGCAGACCGGGATCGACGGCACCTTCACCGGCCACGGCAAGGCCACCGAGGGCGGCGGCTACTGCCCCGGCTCGGCGTACCGCTCGCTCGCCTACGTCACCCGCGCCGACGGCAGCGATCCCGCCGCGGCCGCGCTGAAGGTCGCGAAGATCTCCGCCCAGGGCGGCTACATGGACAAGTCCGGCGGCGCCGCGAGCGCGCCCACCGCGGTGACCACCAAGAGCGGCATCGCCGGCCAGCAGGTGGAGACCTCCGGCAGCTGGAAGCCCGACCCGGCCGGCTGCACCACGACCACCTACTCGATCTACACCTTCGCCTTCACCGGCCCCAAGAACGCCCTGCTGGTGCTGGCCATCCTCGCCGACCGCGGCACCACCGGCGAACTCGCCGCCGACCAGGCCAAGCAGATCATCGCCAGCGTCCGCACCTCCTGACCCCTACGCTGACCCCATGGCCACCATGGACGACGACGCCATCGCCGACGCCTTCCTCGTCGAAGTGCAGCCCTACTCGGTGCCGGTGATCCTCGAGGAATACGACCCGGAATGGCCCGCCCGGTACGAGGCCGAGGCCGAGGCGATCCGCGAAGCGCTGGGCGCGAAGGTCTTATGTCTCGAGCACACCGGTTCCACCTCCGTCCCGGGTCTGGCCGCCAAGCCAATCATCGACATGCTGCTGCTGGTCGCCGACACCGCCGACGAAACCGCCTACGTCCCGGCCCTCGAAGCGCTCGGCTTCACCCTGCGCGTGCGCGAACCGGACTGGTTCGAGCACCGCTGCCTGGTCCGCCGGGTCGAGGACGGCGCACCCCACAGCGTCAACCTGCACGTTTTCTCCCCGGACCGCGCCGCCTCCGAAATCGAGCGCATCCTCGCCTTCCGCGACCGCCTGCGCACCCACGACGACGAGCGCGCCCGGTACGAGCGCGCCAAACGCGAACTCGCGCAACGCCGGTGGAAGTACGTGCAGCACTACGCCAATGCCAAGAGCGACGTTATCGAGGAGATCGTCGCGCGCGCCCTCGACGCCCGCTGAATCGCGATCCATAGACTGGGGCGATGCCGCTCGTCGAGGTGACCCACAAGGCCGAACTGCCCGAGACGGTGCTGCGGGAGCTGGGTAAATGGTTGCCGCATCTGGTGTCGCTGGCGGTCGAATGCCCCGAGGAGCCTTATGACGAGGACCTGCAGCCCGGGGATGTGGAGATCCGTTTCCGGCCCTTGGGCAAGTTCGACCGGTCGGGGCTGGACGTGGTCATCGAGGTTCGGTCGAAGTTCTTCGAGAGCCGGGCCACGAACCGGCAGGAGCGTTGTGACCGGCTGCTGGCCGATATCGAGAAGTTCGTCGACGCCACGATCGGCGTGTATCTGACGCTGCCCGTGGCCGCGTGGGCGCAGACCGAGTAGCCGTTCACCGGGATCTTTCCATCAGTATTTCAATCACTGATTGAATTGCTGTTTGAATCGTGTTTCACTGCTTGGCATGGTCGAGAAGGTGTCCGCGGGTACGCGGGAACGGCTGATCGGCGCGGCGGAGCAACTGCTGCTGACCGAGCCGTACGACGAGGTGTCCGTGCGGGCGGTGTGCGCGGCGGCCGGGGCCAATCCGGCGGCCGTGCACTACCACTTCGGGTCCAAGGAGGCGCTGGTCGGCGCGCTCATCGAGGATCGACTCGGGCCGCTGTGGGCCGAGGGACTGGCCGAGGCGCGGGGCGGACGTGATTCGGTGCCCGCGGTGGTGGACGCCATCCTCGCGCCGTTCGTCACGCTGGCCGAGGATCCGCTGGGGCGCTTGCACTTACGGCTGCTGGCCCGCTTCGTCCTGGGACGGCATCTGACCACCTGGCGTGGGCCGTGGTTCCAGATGGATGCCTGGGCGCCGCTACTGCCGGAACTGTCCCGGGGCCAGGCCGCGCAGCGCTGGATGCTGGCCTTCGACTTGATCATCATGCGATTCGGCGCACCCGAGATCGAGGATCACGGCATGCCGGAATCGGCGCTCACGGCCCTGCGCACCTTCGTGGTGGCCGGACTCACCGCATCGGGAGAACAACCATGAACGACATCTTCGCACCGGCGACACTCGGCCCGATCACCTTGCGCAACAGGGTGATCAAGGCCGCCACCTTCGAGGGCCGCACCCCCGAGGCGCTGGTCACCCCCGAGCTCATCGACTTCCATCGCGAGGTCGCCGCGGGCGGGGTCGGCATGACCACGGTCGCCTACTGCGCGGTCGCGCCGGGCGGGCGCACCGACCGGCACCAGATCTGGATGCGGCCCGAAGCCGTCGCCGGACTGCGGGAACTCACCGACGCCGTGCACGCCGAGGGCGCGGCCGCCAGCGCCCAGATCGGGCACGCCGGACCGGTCGCCAACGCGGCCTCCAACCGGGTTCCCGCGCTGTCGCCGAGCCCGATGTTCAGCCCGCTGAGCATGAAGACCATGAAGGTGCCCGGCGACGCCGAGATCCGCGAATTGATCAAGGCCCACGCGCAGGCCGCGCTGCTGGCCGAGCAGGCCGGGTTCGACGCCGTCGAGATCCACTTCGGCCACAACTATCTGGTCAGCTCGTTCCTGAGCCCGCTGCTCAACCGTCGCCGCGATCAGTGGGGCGGCAGCCTGGTCAACCGAGCCCGGCTCGCCCGCGAAATCGCCCGCGCCGTACGGGAAGCCGTCGGTGGCCGGCTCGCGGTGACCGCCAAGCTGAACATGGAGGACGGCCGCCGCGGCGGACTCACCATCCCCGAGAGCCTGCAGGTCGCGGCCTGGCTGGAGGCCGACGGCACCCTCGACGCCCTCGAATTGACCGCGGGCAGTTCGCTGCTCAATCCGATGCTGCTGTTCCACGGCGACGCGCCGCGCAAGGAGTTCGCCGAGGTCCTGCCCGGCCCGGCCCGGCTGGGATTCAAGGTGGTCGGGCGGGCCTTCCTCAAGGAGTACCCGTACCAGGAGGCCTACCTGCTCGAGCGGGCCCGTCAGTTCCGCCGCGAACTGTCCATGCCGCTGATCCTGTTGGGCGGCATCACCAATCTCGACACCATGAACCTGGCCCGGACCGAGGGCTTCGAATTCGTCGCCATGGGGCGCGCACTGCTGCGCGAACCGAACCTGTTGCGGCGCATCGAATCCGAGGCGTCCACCCAGTCCGCGTGCGTGCACTGCAACAAGTGCATGCCGACCATCTACACCGGCACCCGGTGCGTGTTCCGGCCGGAGCACACCCTGATCGATCTCGACGGAAAGCGACAGCAGGCATGAGTGGACGGCTCGACGGGCGCGTAGCCCTGATCAGTGGCGGCGCATCGGGAATGGGCGCGTCGCACGCGCGCGCGTTCGTCGCCGAGGGCGCCTCGGTGCTCATCGGCGACATCTCCGACGAGGCCGGAGCGAAGCTGGCCGCCGAACTCGGTGACGCGGCGGCGTTCATCCACCTCGACGTGACCAGCGCCGCGGACTGGCGGGTCGCCGTGGACACGGCCGTCGAACGGTTCGGGAAGCTGAACGTGCTGGTCAACAATGCCGGCATCCTCGACTTCGGGCCGATCGGCGAATACACCGAAGAACAGTGGCAGCGCGCGCTTTCCATCAATCTGACGGGACCGTTCCTGGGCCTGACCGCCGCCCGTGACGCCCTGGTGGCGGCGCGGCCGGCCTCGGTGGTGAACATCTCCTCGGCCGCCGGGATCCAGGGAGTGCCGGGCGCGCACGCCTACACCGCCTCGAAATTCGGGGTGCGCGGGCTGACCAAGTCCGCCGCGATCGAGCTCGCCCCGCACGGGGTTCGGGTGAATTCCGTGCACCCGGGCGGGATCCTGACCCCGATGATCGGCGTGCCCGAGGGCACCACCGCCGATCGCGCGGCCAATCCCCTGGCCCGCCTCGGCACGCCCCAGGAAGTCACCGACGTGGTCGTCTTCCTGGCCAGCCAGGAATCGAGCTACTGCAACGCCGCCGAATTCGTCGTCGACGGCGGCATGACGGCCGGTCGGCCCGTCTAACCTTCCGTTCGAGTGGCGCACCGCGGAGGGATTCACCCGAATCCTCCTCCGCGGTGCGCCATTCGGCGTTGTGCCTACTGCTCGTAGGTCGCCAGGAAGCGGCCGATGCGCTCGATGATCGCTTCGAGCTCATCGGCGTGCGGCAGCGTCACGATCCGGAAGTGGTCGGGGCGCGGCCAATTGAAGCCGGTGCCCTGCACGATGTGGATCTTCTCGCGCAGCAGCAGATCCAGGACGAACTGCTCGTCGTCGTGGATCTTGTACATGTTCAGGTCGATGCGCGGGAAGGCGTACAGCGCGCCCTTGGGCTTCACGCACGAGATGCCCGGGATCGCGTTGAGCGCCTCCCACGCCCGGTCGCGCTGCTCGCGCAGGCGGCCGCCGGGCAGGGTCAGGTCGTAGATGCTCTGGTGTCCGCCGAGGGCGGCCTGGATCGCCTGCTGCGCGGGCACATTCGCGCACAGGCGCAGACCGGCCAGCATGGTCAGGCCCTCGAGGTAGTTCTCGGCGTGCTCGACCGGGCCGGAGACGACCAGCCAGCCGCCGCGGAAACCGGCGGCGCGGTAGGACTTCGAGAGTCCGGAGAAAGTCAGGCACAGCACGTCCGGGGCCAGGGCGGCCGTGGCGGTGTGCTCGAGGTCGTCGTAGAGGATCTTGTCGTAGATCTCGTCGGAAAACACGACCAGGTTGTGGCGGCGCGCCAGCTCCAGCATCTGGCGCACCACCTCGGGCGAGTACACGGCGCCGGTGGGGTTGTTCGGGTTGATGATGACCAGGGCGCGGGTGCGGTCGGTGATCTTGGACTCGATATCGGCCAGATCCGGCATCCAGTCGGCCTGCTCGTCACAGATGTAGTGCACGGGGCGGCCGCCGTTGAGCGCGGTGGCGGCGGTCCAGAGCGGGAAATCCGGTGCCGGAACCAGGACTTCGTCGCCGTTCTCCAGCAGCGCGGTCATGGCCATCATGATCAATTCGGAGACGCCGTTGCCGAGGAAGACCTGCTCGACGTCGATCTCGCTCAGACCCAGGGTCTGGTAGTACTGCACCACCGCGCGGCGCGCAGAGAGCAGGCCCTTGGACGAGGAGTAGCCGCTGGACTGGGGCAGGTTGCGGACCATGTCCTGGAGGAGTTCGGCGGGTGCTTCGAAGCCGAAGGGCAGTGGGTTACCGGTATTGAGCTTCACGACGTGATGCCCCTCGGCTTCCAGCCGTGCGGCATGCTCGGCGACCGGTCCACGGATCTCGTAGGACACGCCCGACAGCTTGCTCGACTGCTTCACCTGCATGAACGACCTCTTCTCGGTGTGGTTGCCGCACACTCTACTTGGAATTTCCAAGTTTGCACTTGGTATTTCCAAGTTGTTGGTTACAGTGGGATCGTGCCACGCCGAAGCTATGACCACTACTGCACCGTGAGCCGCGCCCTCGACATCGTCGGCGACCGGTGGAATCTGCTGGTGGTCCGCGAACTCTGTTCGGGCCCGCGCCGCTACAGCGACCTGTTCGCCGACCTGCCCGGCATCAGCACCGACGTGCTGGCCGCCCGGCTCAAGGACCTCGAGCGTGACGGGATTCTCACCAAACGCCGCATCGGGCCGCGGGCGGGCACCGCGCTCTACGAACTCACCGACTCCGGCGCGGCGCTGCGACCGGTCCTCGACACCCTCTCGGCCTGGGGTACCGCCCAGCTCGGGGAGCAGCGCGCCACCGACGCCGTCCGCGCCCACTGGTTCGCGCTCCCCCTCGGGCGGGCCGTCGCCGAACTCGTCCCCACCGGCACGGTCACGGTGCGCATCGGCGACACCGCCTTCCACTACGTGATCACCGAGACCGGCCTCACCCACCACGACGGACCGGCCGACGCGCCCGACCTGGACCTGCGGCTCGATCTGGCCGCGGCGAGCGAGATCGCCACGGGCGCACGCTCACTCGCCGACACCCTCGCCGAGGCCACGGGCAGCGGACATCCGGCAGCCTGACGCGGGCCGTCCGCGCGGCACGGGCGAGCGGTCACCCGGCGTCGGTAGCATCGGCTGGGTTGCGCCCGCATCGACCGAGGAGGACCGCGTGACCAGCGACAACGTCGGCACCATCACGATGATCGGATCCGGGAGCGCCAGTGCGACACCGGACATCATGCGGGTCGCCATCTCCGTGGACACCCGCGCCGACACCGTGGCCGCGGCCTACGCCCGCGCCGGGGAACGGGCCGACGCGGTGATCCAGTCGCTGCGCGGGGACGGGGTGCACGGGCGCGACATCTCCACCAGCGGGCTGACCGTGCGGGCGGACACCGTGTGGACCGACGGCAATCGGGAAAAACTGGTCGGGTACTCGGCGGGGACGTCGCTGACCGTGACACTGCGCGATATCGCCGGGCCCGACGGGGAAGCCGAGTCAGGCAAGGACGGCGGGCCCGCCGCGATCATCGCCCACGCCGTCGCCGCCGGAGGTGACGATGTGCGCCTCGGCGGACTGACGCTGACCGTGGCCGATGAGGAATCGCTGATGGTCCGCGCCCGCGACGAGGCCTGGGACCACGCGGTCAGCAAGGCCGAACAGTACGTGTCGCGGGCGGGCCGCAAGCTCGGTCCCGTCGTCGAGATCACCGAGAACATCTCGGGCCCGACCCCGGCCCCGCGCGTCGCCTTCGCGGCCGCCGCGAAAGCCGGAGGGGCCCCGGCCATGCCGGTGGAGCTCGGCGAGAGCGAGATGTCCACCAGCATCCGCGTCACCTGGCAGCTCGCCTAGCCACGCCCGGTCAGTGCTGGACCTGGGCCAGCAGTGCGGTGGCGTGGACGAGGGTCAGCTGGACGCGGAATCTGGTGGCATCGGCCCTGGTTCGGTGCGGGAACGGGTCCTCACCGGTCAGGCCGCGCAGATCGTGCAGCAGGCGGGTGCCCTCGGCGATGGTGAGCCGGCCGGTGTCGACGAGATGGCGGACATTGCGGGTGCCGTCGAGGTCGCCGGTGCCCGTGGCGTAGGCGGTCACCTGGAGCAGGGCCGAACGCAGGCGCTTCTCACAGGCCGGAAAACGGCCGCGCCCATAATGTTTGACGGCGGCGCGCAGGTGATCGAGGGCGGTCTGCTGGCCGCGCACCTCCAGCTCGGTTTCCAGCAGGGCGACCCGATCGGCGAGGCGCACCGGCAGATCGCCGGTGGGTTTGAGGCGACAGCGCACCGTCTTGTCGGGGCCCTCCCCCGTCACCCGGTCGATCTTCATGCGATACCCGTCGGCCAGCAGCGCCCGGCGCAGCTCCGGCATCCACGCCGGAAGACTCTTGCGCTGCAACGACTCCCCCTGCAGGAAGCGCGACACCGTCACCTCGACCAGATCCAGCAGCGCCCGATCCGCCTCCGCGTTCCCGCCCTGCGCCGCGACTCGCGCCCCGTACACCGGACTCACCAGCCGCCCCCAGTAGCTGTCGGCGTTCACCCACATCGGGACCCCGTACTCCGGCCGCTTGAGATCCACCCCCAGCAGCAGCGCCTCGAGCGAGTGGAACCTCGACTGATCCCCGTAGATCAGCTCCAGGACCGACGCCACCGTCGGGTCCGACAACGTACTCATGGGCAACATCTTGGCGCAGCCCCCGAATCCGCCGCCCGCCAACCCACCTGCGCCACAACAAGATCAGGGAGCGGTCGGTGACAGCTCCCTGATCCCGCGGGTCAGCGTTCGAAGGCGGCGATGCATTCGACGTGATGGGTGCCGGGGAAGGCGTCGAAGACGCGCAGGGCCACGGGGTGGTACCCGGCGGAGCGGTAGAGACCCACGTCGCGGGCGAAAGAGGCCGGGTCGCAGCCGATATGGACGATCCGACGCGGGGAATGCTCGCTCAGGGCGTTGATCACGTCCTTGCCCGCGCCCGCGCGCGGCGGATCCAGAACCACGACATCCGGTGCGGCGCCGGACTGTTCGTGAATCCAGCGCTCGACCCGCTCGGCGGTCAGGTCCACGCAGGACAGGTCCCGCAGCGCGGCCCGACCTTCGGTGACCGCGGTGCGCGCGAACTCCACGCCGTGCACGAAACCGGTGTCGCCGACCTGCCCGGCCAGTCGCGCCGCGAACACGCCGACACCGCAGTACAGGTCCCACACCAGCGCGCCCGGCGCGGCATCGGCCCACTCGGCCACCACATCCGAATAGCATTGCGCCGCACCGTAATGCGGCTGCCAGAACCCGGTCGCCGACAGCTCCCACCGGCGCTCGGCGACATACTGCACCGCCCGCCCGGTGCCATCCACGACGCGCTCGGTCCGGGCGCTGTGCGCCGCCGCCCGCCGCGCGGCGGTACTGCGCCGATCCCCGCCGCGACCGCCCCGGTCACGTCGCTCGCGCTGCCCGCCGCGTTCGTCCCCGGCGGGCACGAGCTCCACCAGATGCCGCATCCCGTCCCCGTCCACGGCGACCACGAGATCGGCCCCGGGCGTCCAGTTCCGTTCGGCGATGCCGTCCATGGCTCCCGCCATCGGCTGCGGGCATCGCAGATCCGCGATCACCTCGGTGCTTCGATACCCGTGCACCCCGGCGCGGCCGTCGGCGTCCACGACCAGCCGCACCCGGCTGCGCCAGCCACCGGCATATGCGTCCGCCGACGGCGGCCCGACCCGCCGTACGCCGCGTCCGGACTCGGCGGCCGGGCTGCCGATGAGGGCACTCGCCACCCGCGTGGCCACTCCCCCGATCCGGCCCGGCGCGACACCGGTGGACGTGTCCGGGCGTCCCGCAGCGGGTGACTCGGATCCCGGTCCGTGCGCCACCGCACCGGACGGAAGCCCGACGGGCACCGGGATCGGTTCGACGACGAAGTCGGGCTCCCAGTCGGCGAGGCGACGCAGCTGGTCGGCGACGACCTGATGCTTGAGGGCGCGCTGGGCCTCGGGGGTGGCGAAGGTGAAGTCGCAGCAGCCCGCGCCGCCGGGGCCCGAGACCGGGCAGGTGGCGGGGACGCGGTCGGGCGACGGGTCGAGGATGTCGATGGCGTCGGCACGGCAGAACGAGCCGCCGCGATCCTCGGTGATCCGGGCCCGGACCAGTTCACCCGGCAGGCCGTGGCGGACGAACAGCACGCGGCCCTCGTGGCGGGCCACGCAGAATCCGCCGTGGCCGGGCGGGCCGAGACGAACCTCGAAGACCTCGCCGTACCAGTCGGGTCCGCTCACGACTCGTCCCCGAAACCGCGACGCACCGAACCGGGCGCGTTGACCACGCGGCTGGGATGGGCCCGGCCCGCCGAGGAGGACAGCTGCCAGGGGACGCTGGTCACCATGACGCCGGGCTCGAACAGCAGACGCCCCTTCAGGCGCAGCGCGCTCTGGTTGTGCAGCAGCTGCTCCCACCAGTGGCCGACCACGTATTCGGGGATGAACACGGTGACCACGTCGCGCGGCGAGGTCTTGCGCACCCGCTTCACGTAATCCACCACGGGCTTGGTGATCTCACGGTACGGCGATTCGATCACCTTGAGCGGCACCGCGATATCGCTGGACTCCCACGCGCGCACCAGCGCCCGGGTGTCGGGTTCGTCGACGTTCACCGTGATGGCCTCGATGGTGTCGGGCCGGGTGGCGCGGGCGTAGGCCAGGGCGCGCCGGGTCGGCATGTGCAACTTGGACACCAGCACGATGGAGTGGGTGCGGCTGGGCAGCACCCCGTCCCAGTCGGCCTCGTCCAGCTCCCGCGACACGGAGTCGTAGTGGCGGCGAATGAGTTTCATCAGGCCGAAGATCGCCGCCATGGTGATGATGGCGATCCACGCGCCCGCGAGGAACTTGGTGACCAGCACGATGATCAGCACGGTCGCGGTCATGGTCAGGCCGATGGCGTTGATCACGCGCGACCGCTTCATCCGCATCCGCTGAGCGGGATCGGTCTCGGTGCGCAGCAGCCGGGTCCAGTGCCGCAGCATGCCGGTCTGACTCAGCACGAACGACACGAACACGCCGACGATGTAGAGCTGGATCAGGCGCGTCACCTCCGCGCCGAACAGCACCACGAACGCGATCGCCGCGCCCGCCAGGAACAGGATGCCGTTACTGAACGCCAGCCGGTCACCACGGGTGTGCAGCTGACGCGGCAGGAAACGGTCCTGCGCCAGAATCGAACCCAGCACCGGGAAGCCGTTGAAGGCGGTGTTGGCCGCCAGCACCAGGATCAGCGCGGTGACGATGGTGATGAAGTAGAACCCGGCCGGGAAGCCCGAGAACACCGCCCCCGCCAGCTGCGCCACCAGGGTCTTCTGCTCGTAGCCCGCGGGCGCGCCGATCAGGTCCGAGGTGTTGTGGGCGTAGACGATGCCGACCTTCTGGGTGAGCACGATCATGCCCATGAACAGCGTGACCGCGATGCAGCCCAGCAGCAGCAGGGTGGTCGCGGCATTGCGCGACTTGGGTTTGCGGAAGGCGGGCACACCGTTGGAGATGGCCTCGACACCGGTCAGCGCCGCACAGCCGGAGGAGAAGGCGCGGGCGATGAGGAAGACGAACGCCAGGCCGAACAGATGCTCGTCCTCGGCCTTGAGTCCGAACCCGTACGACTCGGCGTGCACGGTCTGGCCCAGGAAGATCCGGACGAAACCCCAGATCAGCATGACGAACATGCCGATCATGAAGGCATAGGTGGGAATCGCGAACGCCGTGCCGGATTCGCGCACACCGCGCAGATTGATCGCGGTGAGGATCACAATCGCGGACACTGCGAACAGCACCTTGTGCGTCGAGACGAACGGCACCGCCGACCCGATATTGGACGCCGCCGAGGAGATCGACACCGCCACCGTGAGCACGTAGTCGACCAGCAGCGCGCTGCCGACCGTCAACCCCGCGGTGGGTCCCAGGTTCTTGGTGGCGACCTCGTAGTCGCCGCCGCCGGAGGGATAGGCGTGCACGTTCTGCCGGTAGCTGGCCACCACGACCGCCATCACCAGCGCGACCGCCAGACCGATCCAGGGTGCGTAGACGTAGGCGGACAGACCGGCCACCGACAGCACCAGGAAGATCTCCTCGGGCGCGTATGCCACCGAAGACAGCGCGTCCGAGGCGAAGACCGGGAGCGCGATCCGCTTGGGCAGCAGCGTATGACCGAGAGAATCGCTGCGGAATGGGCGGCCCACCAGCATGCGCTTGGCGGCCGTCGTCAACTTCGACACTCCTGGCAGCATAGGTCAGTCCGCGGGGGACCGTGTTCGCGGCGCGACGCGGGCCGCCCGCGGCCGTAGGGTGACCTCGGGCGCTGTGAGGTTTTTCCGGTTCCGGTTTGAACAGGTTCCGGAGGGGGAAAGTGCCCGCAGTGAAACTCGAGCGGTACGGTTGCCACCCGGCCGATATTTCGATCAAGCAACCAGACCGCACACCACGGTTTTCGGGAATGGGGTTCGTACGGTGTACGTCGTGATCATGGGATGTGGGCGGGTCGGATCCTCGCTCGCCCGCGCCCTCGTCCGCATCGGCCACGAGGTCGCGGTGATCGATCAGAACTCGAGCGCCTTCCTGCGCCTGGGCCGCGACTTCCCGGGTCTGTGCATCACCGGCGTCGGCTTCGATCGAGATGTGCTGACCCGGGCCGGAATCGAACGCGCCGGCGCCTTCGCCGCCGTCTCCTCCGGCGACAACTCCAACATCATCTCCGCGCGCGTCGCCCGCGAGACCTTCGGCGTGGAGCGCGTGGTCGCCCGCATCTACGACGCCAAACGCGCCGCCGTCTACGAGCGCCTCGGCATCCCCACCATCGCCACCGTGCCCTGGACCACCGATCGGTTCCTGCGCAATCTGGTCGCCGACCAGTCCACCACCACCTGGCGCGACCCCACCGGCACCGTCGCCGTCACCGAACTCGACCTGCACGAGAACTGGTTCGGGCGTTCGGTGAACGCGCTGGAGGAGGCCATCGGGGCCCGGGTCGCCTTCGTCATCCGCTTCGGTCAGGGCGTGCTGCCCACCGGCAAATCCATGCTGCAGGCCGACGACCTGGTCTACATCGCCGCCACCTCCGGCACCGTGGGCGAGGCCGTCGCCCTGGCCGCCAACCCGCCTGCGAGCGAGGACTGATCATGAAGGTTGCCATCGCCGGGGCCGGCGCCGTCGGCCGCTCCATCGCCCAGGAACTCCTACGCGGCGGCCACCAGGTCATGCTGCTGGAACGCCGCCTCGACCACATCGACCCCACCAGCGCGCCCACCGCCGTCTGGACCCACGCCGACGCCTGCGAGCTGGAGACGCTCGAGGAAGCCGGACTCGAGACCTACGACGTGGTCATCGCCGCCACCGGCGACGACAAGGTGAACCTGGTGTTCAGCCTGCTCGCCAAGACCGAATTCGGGGTGCAGCGGGTGGTGGCCCGCGTCAACGACCCGCGCAACGAGTGGCTGTTCGACTCCTCCTGGGGCGTCGACGTCGCGGTGTCCACGCCGCGTCTGCTGGCCTCGCTCGTCGAGGAGGCCGTCTCGGTCGGCGACCTGGTGCGCCTGATGACGCTGCGCCAGGGTCAGGCCAACCTGGTCGAGATCACCCTGCCCACCGATACCCCCTTGGCGGGCAAGGCCGTTCGCACCCTCACCCTGCCCCGCGACGCCGCCCTGGTCACCATCCTGCGCGGCGGGCGCGTCATCGTCCCGCAGGCCGACGATCCGCTGGAAGGCGAGGACGAACTGCTGTTCGTCACCTCGGTCGAGGCCGAGGACGAACTGCGCAAGACGCTCGGCGTCAACGGAGTCAACGGACTCGGCGCCAATGGCCTCGGCTCGGCCGAAGCCACCGCCTGACCCGCGAACCCCCACAAACGGCGATGGGCCGGGCGCACCCCCTGCGCCCGGCCCATTCGCCGTCTTCGACCCCCGAACCCTCAGGACGCCTCCCGCAGTTCGGCGCGCAGCCGGTTCAGCGCGCGGTGCTGCATGACCCGCACCACGCCCGGGCTGGTGCCGATGGCCTCGGCGGTCTCGGCCGCGGTCCAGCCCAGCACGATCCGCATGACCAGCACCTCACGGTGGGTCGAGGACAGCACCTGCATGAGGTCGCGGGTGGCGCGACGGGTCTCCATCGCCAGCGCCCGCTCCTCCGGACCCGCCTCGGTGTTCGGCGCGTCGGGGAACTCCGCGACCGGATAGGCCGGGTGCAGCTGCGCCCGCCGGAACGCGTCGGCCACCTTGTTCGCCGAAATGCCGTAGACGAAGGCCAGGAAGGACTTGCCCTGGTCGCGGTAGCGCGGGATGGCCTGCACCGTCGCCAGGCAGATCTCCTGCGCCACATCGTCCGCGGTCACGTGCAGGTGGCCCGCGCCGCCCAGGCGGGCCGCGCAGTAGCGGCGCACCAGCGGGTAGACGATCTTGAGGATCTCGGAGACGGCGGCGCGGTCACCGGCGGCGGCCGGGCCGATCAGCTTCTCCAATTCCGCTGCGGCGCGCCGGGACTCCGACGTCGCCACACTGCCGGTCTTGCTGCCTCCCCGCCCCGCCGGGTGCCGGCGCGAGGCTGCAATCTGCACCGCGGTCCCGAGCCCCTCGCCCCGTTCCTGCGCTGCCACTGCCTTGCCGTCGGTACTCAACTCCGCGTTCCTTTCTCCGTAGCCTGTGAGAGCTTCTGAGAAAGATCGTGCTCGCCGGGGGGCCGCCGAAATAGGTACCCCAGGGGTGGGTTGGTCACCCCCTTCCGTCCCCCGAGGGCCCCGAAGGTGTTGCGCGACGCGGATTTAGCGCGATAAGTGCCCGAATTGGACGATTGAGCTAGACGGCGGAGTCCGAGGTCCCGGCCGTTTTCGCCGTGGCAGAGGGCAGATGTCCGGCCTTGCGGACCGCCCAGAAGGTCACCAGCGCCGCCACCGCGGTCAACGGCCACCCCATACCGATACGCGCCACCGCCAGCAGACCCGTGCTGTTGGCCGCGTACAGGTGGTTCTGCACCAGGTACCGGGCCACGAACACCAGCGCCCACACCGCGGTCGCGATGTCGTAGAGCCGCATGGCGCGCTTGTCCGACCGCCACCCGGTGCCGTGCCCGTTCAGGGCGCCCCAGATCACACCGGCCAGCGGCCAGCGCACCACCAGCGACAGCAGGAACGCCCCGCCGTACACCAGGCTCGCGTAGATGCCGAACAGGAAGAAGCCCTTCGCCTCACCCATCCGGTAGGCGATGAACGCGCACACGCCCACCCCCAGGAAACCGGAGATGGCGGGCTGGATCGGACCGCGACGCACCAAGCGCCACACCAGGATCGCCGCGGCCACGGCCAGCGACGCCCAGATCGCGGCGGTCAGGCCGCGCAGCGAATTCACCGGCACGAACACCAGCACCGGCAGCGAGGAGTAGATCAGGCCCGACAGGCCGCCCATCTGCTCGAGCAGAGTGGGCTCGGGGCCGTCCTCGGCGCCCTCGTGGTCCTGGTCGGCCGCGCGTTCGGCGTCGACGATCGCCTGCATGTCGTCGTCCAGCAGGGCCTTGTCCAGCCGCCACGGGATCTCACCGGCTTCCGGTACCGCGTTGAGCTGGACCGTGGGCGGATCGAAGGCGGGCTCGGCGGGGCCGCGGCCCTCGTCGCCGCTGCTGGTGGGGTTCGGCATGAGTGTCAGGAATTCCCGCGCAGTTCGTAGTAGGGGTTGTAGATGACCTTGCCGCCATCGCGTTCACCGACGCGGCCGCGGACCAGAATACGACGGCCCGGTTCGATTCCGGGGATACGACGCCTGCCGATGAACACCAGCGCCACACTGTCGGTGCCGTCGAAGAATTCGGCGGCCACTTCCGCCCCGCCGGCCTTGGGACAGGCCTCCACACTGCGGAGCCGGCCAACCATGGTGACTTCCTCACCACGCCGGCATTCCGATGCCCGGGACGCGCCCGACGCCTCCGACGTCTCGGCGAGCTCCTCGGCATCCAAACGATCCAGGTCCTCCGTCAGTCTGCGGCCGAGCCGCCGGAAATAGCCTGACGGGGTGTCCTTCCCACCCGCGGATGGCATCTCGCACGCTCTCCTGTAGAGCTCGGACGGCGTGGGTCTCACGTCGTTCGTTCCTTCCACGTCGGCCGGCGGTTTGCCACCCGGCCGCTCGTGGCCGTACCTCCGCCACTGTAGATGGGACGGGCTGCACCCGCCACGCGCGCCCGTCCCCGCTACAGTCGGCCGGTGCCCGATCTTCCCCGTCCGGCGGTCGCCGTCGCCCTCCCCGGAACCGGCTCCGACGCCCACTTCGCCCGCCGCGCCTTCGGATCCGCCTGCGCCGCATTGGATCTGCCGTTCCTGGCGGTCGACCCGGACCCGCGTGCCGTGATCGAGAGCTACCGGGCCGCACTCGATGCCGCCGCCCGCTCCGGACCCGTCCTGGTCACCGGGATCTCACTGGGCGCGGCCGTCGCCGTGGACTGGGCCGCCGAGCACCCCGACTCGGTCTTCGGAGTGGTCGCCGCGCTGCCCGCCTGGACCGGCGCCGACACCACCGGCTGCCCCGCGGCCCTGTCCGCCGCCGCCACCGCCGCCCAGCTGCGCGCCGACGGCCTCGACGCCGTCATCGACCGGATGCGTGCCTCCAGCCCCGCCTGGCTGGCCGACGCCCTGACCCGCTCCTGGACCTCCCAGTGGCCGGAACTGCCGTCCGCGCTGGAGGAGGCCGCCGCCTACGCCTGGCCCGAACCCGGGCTGCTCAGCCGGGTCGGCGCACCCGTCGAGATCATCGCCGCGGTCGACGATCCGGTGCACCCGCTGGCCGTGGCCGAGCAGTGGGCCGTGCACCTCCCCCATGCCACGCTGCACAGGATCACCCTCGACGAGTTGGGTTCGGACCCCTCGATTCTGGGTACCCGTGGCATCAATGCCCTCTTCCCTCGCCGCGTCACCACCCCCTGATCGAATTCCGGCCCACCGCAGCACAACTCCGGCCCACCCGACCACGATCGTCGGATCCGAGGCCCGGCTGTCCGCTGAGCGGACACCGATTCAGCCGATAGCGAAACGGGGCACCGCCGGTGTGGCGGTGCCCCGTTTCCTCGTGTGTCAGAGCCGAATCCGGGTCGGTGATCGCGACCCGGACAGCCCGGTGAACGGTCTCTACAGCGCGGTCAGTTCAGGCCCAGCTGCTGCATGGCCGAGCCCTCCGCGCCGCGCCGCGGCTCGGTCGGAGCCTGCTCGGGCTGGAAGGCGGGGCCGCCCTGCATGGCGTCCATCTGGGCCTGCATGGCCTGCTGCTGGGCCGCCAGCTGCTGCTGGTGGGCGGCGGCCAACTGGTCGGCCAACTCCTGGGGTAGGACCACGGGGAGGGGTTCGCGGACCGGTAGCGGCTCGTCGCCGCGACGCACCACGGTCTCGCCCATGACCGCGCGAGCGGCCGCCACCAGCGGCGTGTTCTCGTCCGCCGCGCCGGTCGGTCCGGCCGCGACGAGGCGAACCATCCAGCGGTGACCGTCCACGCCGATGAACCGCAGATCCGCGCCCTGGGTGACGGCGTGCAGCTCGCGGCCCCACGGACCCTGCACCACCGACACCTGCGCGCCGTCCTTGCGCAGCGTCTCCGCCAGATCGGCTGCCACCGAACGCCATTGGCCCGCGGACTTGGGCGCGGCGTAGGCCGCCACCGTGATGCGGCCGTGCTGGGTGGCCAGGTGCACCGCCTGCGGGGTGCCGTCGGGGGTCATCTCGACCTGCAGCTGCCCGCCCGGCGGCACCGGCACGATGACCGAGCCCAGGTCCAGGCGCTGTTCGGCGATGGCCTCGAGCCGGTCGGCGACGTCCTCGTAGTCGTACGGGCCGATCTCGGGGCCGCGCGCGGGCGCCGGCTCGTCGTCGTATTCGTCTGCCGCGTCGGCGGTTTCGTCGTACTCGTCCT
Source organism: Nocardia sp. NPDC005825 (assembly GCF_040630175.1). Lineage (NCBI taxonomy): Bacteria > Bacillati > Actinomycetota > Actinomycetes > Mycobacteriales > Nocardiaceae > Nocardia > Nocardia sp. NPDC005825. The sequence continues at coordinate 172,398 of NZ_JBEXXC010000010.1, read as the reverse complement.
CGTACTCGTCGTACTCGGTGTACTCGTCGTCGTACTGCGGCGCGTCGTCTCTGTCGCCGCCCTTGCTCTTCTTGCGTCCGAACACCATCGTCATGCCTCCTTGCCGGTCGCCTGACCCGCCCCACCGGACTGCGCGAGGCTGGCATGCCCACCGCTGGATCCGTATCCTCCCGCGCCGCGCGCGGAGTCGTCGAGCTCCTCCACCTCGACGAAGTCCACCAATTCGACCTTCTGCACCAACAATTGTGCGATGCGGTCACCCCGCCGGAGCTCGATCGCGGTGCGCGGATCGTGGTTGATCAGGCACACCTTGATCTCACCGCGGTAACCCGCGTCGACCGTGCCGGGGGTGTTGACGACCGACAGGCCCGCCTTGGCCGCCAGCCCGGAGCGCGGATGGATCAGCCCCACCGTGCCGATCGGGAGGGCCACCGCGATGCCGGTACCGACCAGCACCCGCTCCCCCGGTTCGATGATGACGTCCTCGGTGGTGCACAGGTCCACGCCGGCGTCGCCCTCGTGAGCACGCGTCGGTACGGGGATGCCGGGATCGAGCCGCAGCAGTGGGATAGGTGGAATACCGGTCACGTGCGCCGAGCCTACGCGTTCGACCGCTCAGCCATTGACCTAGTCTGAGGTCGTGTCCGACCAGCCCCCTCAGGTGAAACCTCAGCCGCAGACCAAGCCCCTCTACACCGAGCGCCTCTGGGTGCCGCTGTGGTGGTGGCCGGCCGCGCTCGTCGTGACCGGGCTGCTGGCAGCCGAAATCCACATGGGCGCACCGGGTGTGCGGGCCTGGCTGCCGTACGTGCTGCTGTTCCCCATCGCGGCATGGGTGCTGTTGTGGTTCTCGCGTCATCGCCTGGAAGTAGCCCCGGACGCGGACGGCGTCCCGGAACTGCGCACCGGCCGCGCGCATCTGCCCGCGACCTTCGTCAAGCGGGCGGCGCCGGTTCCGACCAGCGCGAAGAGTGCGGCGTTGGGCCGACAACTCGACCCCGCCGCCTTCGTCCAGCATCGGGCCTGGATCGGGCCCATGGTGTTGCTCGTCCTCGACGATCCCGAGGATCCGACGCCGTACTGGCTGGTCAGTACGCGTCATCCGGAACGGGTGATCGCGGCGCTGGGCCTGGAGAACGCGGCCGAATCGGCCTGATCCCCTTCGATCACATTTTCTGAGAAGTACTGCGCGATCCGGCCCGGCCCACGCTCGGCGAACCGAGCGCGGGCTGGCCGGACACGCTCTGAGGGACCGAGCCTTAGGCGGCGCAGTCCATGCAGATCAGCTGACCGCCGGCCTCGCTGGCCAGACGGCTGCGGTGGTGCACCAGGAAGCAGCTCGAACACGTGAATTCGTCCGCCTGCTTCGGGATGACCCGGACCGAGAGCACTTCCTCGGAAAGGTCCGCGCCGGGAAGCTCGAACGACTCCGCGGTATCGGATTCGTCGATATCCACGACGGCGGACGCGGCTTCGTTGCGGCGAGCCTTCAGCTCCTCCAGCGAGTCCTCCGAAACGTCGTCGGATTCATTGCGCCGCGGTGCGTCATAGTCGGTTGCCATGTCGTCTTCCCCTCGTCCTCACTCCGTATATCCCGGACCGGCACCCGCTCGACCAGGCCCTTCCGGAGCCTGACCGGGCCGCGATACCGCCCCGCCCGTGGTGTACGTCACGCGTACACCGGTCACAGATCCGGGCCGGATAGTTCCTCATCCGCACCGGATCGCGCTCGGTCAACGCAGGACATGCCCTTGTTGTTCCCGAAATCGAACCCCAGATTCACCTGGGTTGTACGATCTGGGCCGCCAGACAATAGCGGACCCCGGGACCAAAGTCGCAATCAAAACCCGCGCGAGTTGAAACTGAGGGGCAATCGTCACCGGCGAGGGAACTGTCCGAGATCTTCCGCACCGCCTCGAGACCTCCCCTCCACCTCCGCGACACCCCGCGCGCCACACCGGTGCCCGACTTGCCGCAGCCGTTCACACGACATTCCCGACGTTTTCGTAGAGTGTGGTCGTGGTTTCACTGATCACCCAAGGTAAAACGACCGATCCGAGCGGGCGGAACTTCATTCGCCGACGCTGGGAGCCCTGGGCCGCCATGGTCGGCGTCATCGCCCTGATCTGCGTCGTCGTGTGGTTCAAGGCGCTGACGACGAGCGAGGGTGACCAGGGCGCGATGGCCTGCAACTCCCCCAGCCCCGCCTCGAGCACCTCCGCGGCCAAGCCCGCTCCGCTCGGCGAACGGGTCGGCAACTCGCGGCTGCGCGACGTGCAGCCCGCCGCGCTCGCCGCCTCCAAGGTGCGGGTGTTCAACGCCAACGGACAGCGCGGCCAGGCCGCGCATGTGGCCTCCCAGCTGGGCGATCTCGGTTTCGCCAGCGCCCCGGACGTGCAGATCGGCAATGACCCGGTCTACGTGAACGGCGATCTGGAGTGCACCGGGCAGATCCGCTTCGGCGTGAAGGGCCGGCCCGCCGCGGCCGCGGTCCAGCTGGTGGTGCCGTGCGCCGAGCTGATCGAGGATCAGCGCCAGGACGAGACCGTGGACATGGTGCTGGGCTCGCTGTTCCGCGACATCCGGCCCAGTACCGATGCCGAAGAGGTGCTGCGGGCGCTGAAGAACCCGACGCCGGGCACCGCGCCCGCGGTGGACCCGAAACTGCTCGACGCCGCGCGCCACGCGAAGTGTTGAGAATCTCTTTCGGGACGACGCGGCTCTGACCGTTCGCGCCGTCCGCGAATCTCGTGCCGTCACAGCCGAATAGATGTCTCGGGGCCCGATGCCCCGGGACGAATCGATCGCCGCGACCTCCTCGGTCGCGGCGATCGGCTGTTCAGCCCTCTGTCAGGGAATCGGGATAGGGGTGGTGACATCGAACCGTTCGAACAGGCCGAACAGTTCGTCAGCGATGCCGGGTGCCGCCGCCGACACCAAATCGCCTGCCGCACCCGGCGAGTCGAGCTCCGGCGGCAGGATCAGCCGCGCGCCCGCCTCGGTGGCGATCAGCGCGCCCGCGGCCCAGTCCCACAGGTTGAGGCCGTGCTCGAAGTAGGCGTCGGTGCGGCCCTCGGCCACCGCGCACAGGTCCAGGGCGGCCGAACCGAAGCGGCGGAGGTCGCGAATGTGCGGCAGCACCTTGCCGATCAGTTCGCCCTGGCGGGTGCGGCGCTCGGTGGCGTAGGCGAAGCCGGTGGCCACCAGTGCCATCGACGTCGTGTCGACCGGGTTGGCGCGCAACGCAACCGGGTCGCCGCCGGGGGCGGTGCCGTCGGGGCTGGAGGCGGCGCGGTGCGCGCCCAGGCCCAGCCCGGCGCTGTAGGTGACGGCGTGCGCGACGTCGGCGACCGCGCCCGCGACCGGTCGGCCGCCGCGCACCGCGGCCACCGACACCGAGTAGGACGGGATGCCGTAGACGAAGTTGACGGTGCCGTCAATGGGGTCGACCACCCAGTGCACCAGGTCCGGGTCGGCGGCGATGGTGCCGCCGTCCTCCTCGCCGACCACCCGGTCGCCGGGGCGCAGGTCGGCGACCAGCTTGCGGACCAGCTGTTCGGTCTCGGTGTCGACGATGGTGACGGGGTCGGTGGGGGTGGACTTGGACTGCACGGCGTCGGTGGCGTGCGCGCCCGGCCCGAAGACCTGCGGGCGGCGCTCGCGCACATGCGCGGCGGCGGTCTCGGCGAGATGCACCGCGACCCGGCGCAGTTCGGCTATATCTGAAGTGTCGGTGTTCGTGGCGTCGGCGGGGGCGATGGAAGTGAAATTCGATTCCGGCACGAGCTCCATCGCAGCACAGATCCGGCATCGCGCGCATTAGGCTTGTCGTGCACGACACAAGGTGCAGGTCGAGGGAGAGAACGAGGTGTGGTCCATGTCCGATCCCGGACACGCGTTCGGCATCGATATCGGTGGCAGCGGTGTGAAGGGCGCCGAGGTCGATCTCGCGACCGGCGAGCTGGTCTATGAGCGGATCAAGATCGCGACGCCGCACCCGGCCACTCCGAACGCGGTCGCCGAGGCGGTGGCCAAGCTGGTCGCGCAGGCCGGCTGGGAGGGCCCGGTCGGCATCACCATGCCCAGCGTGGTGCTGCACGGCCAGGTGCGCACGGCCGCCAATATCGACAAGACCTGGATCGGCATCGACGCCCGGCACCTGTTCTCGGTGGCGCTGGGCGGCCGCGACGTGACAGTGCTCAATGACGCGGACGCCGCGGGCATGGCCGAGGACCGTTTCGGCGCGGCAAAGGATCTCAGCGGTCTGGTCATGCTGCTCACCTTCGGCACCGGGATCGGTTCGGCGGTCATGTACAACGGTGTGCTCATGCCCAACAGCGAGCTCGGGCACATCGAGGTGGACGGCCGGGAGGCCGAGCATCGGGCGGCCGCGTCGGTCAAGGATCGGGTCGGCATGTCCTACCCGGAGTGGGCGGTGGAGGTGTCCAAGGTGCTGGTCACCCTGGAGAACCTGTTCTGGCCGAACGTGTTCGTCGCCGGTGGCGGCATCAGCCGCGATCACCAGGAGTGGATTCCGTTGCTCACCAACAGAACCCCCGTGGTGCCGGCCGCTCTGCGCAATACCGCGGGCATCGTCGGAGCCGCCATGGCGGTGTCAGCCGGTATCGCACCGTAAGTAAGCTGGTTCGATCGTTACAATGGAACGCATGCCCGGCGGTGAGCCGGAAACCGACACCGGCACGAGAGCCGGCTTATCCCCCCGACAGAACCGCTCCGCCGGATGATCACTCTGGCGTGACGCCGCACGAGACCGTCACGAAAGGGCGTACGTGGTAGCCACGAATACCCAGGACACCGCCGATTCGGCAGCAGCCGCCGACTCAGCAGACACCACCGCAGCACCCGCGGTCAAGAAGGCCGTAGCCAAGAAGGCTCCGGCCAAGAAGGCCGCTGCGAAGAAGGTCGCGGCCAAGAAGACCGCGGCCAAGAAGGCCACGAAGGCGACCGCCAAGAAGACGGCTGCCAAGAAGGCGTCGCCGAAGAAGGCGGCCGAGCCCGGTGCCGAGGGTGGCGAGGGCGACGAGGCCATCGACGACGAGTCGTTGGAACTCGACGACCTGGGTGACATCGAGCTCGACGAGGACGAGCTCGAGGACGAGGAGATCGTCGACGAGTCCGACGACGAGGAGGAGGGCGCGGCCGCCGCGCCCGCCACTGCCGCCGCCGAGGCCGAGGACTCCGAGGAGGCCGACGAGCCGTCCGCGAAGGACAAGGCGTCCGGTGACTTCGTCTGGGACGAAGAGGAATCCGAGGCGCTGCGCCAGGCCCGTAAGGACGCCGAGCTCACCGCTTCGGCCGACTCGGTCCGCGCCTACCTGAAGCAGATCGGTAAGGTCGCGCTGCTCAACGCCGAGGAGGAGGTCGAGCTCGCCAAGCGCATCGAGGCCGGCCTCTACGCCACGGAGAAGCTGCGCGAGTTCGCCGACAAGGGCGAGAAGCTGCCCGTGCAGTCGCGCCGCGATCTGCAGTGGATCATGCGTGACGGCAACCGCGCCAAGAACCACCTGCTGGAGGCCAACCTCCGCCTCGTGGTCTCGCTGGCCAAGCGCTACACCGGCCGCGGCATGGCGTTCCTGGACCTGATCCAGGAAGGCAACCTGGGTCTGATCCGCGCGGTCGAGAAGTTCGACTACACCAAGGGCTACAAGTTCTCGACGTACGCCACCTGGTGGATCCGGCAGGCCATCACCCGCGCCATGGCCGACCAGGCCCGCACCATCCGCATCCCCGTGCACATGGTCGAGGTCATCAACAAGCTCGGCCGCATCCAGCGCGAACTCCTCCAGGACCTGGGCCGCGAGCCCACCCCGGAAGAGCTCGCCAAGGAAATGGACATCACGCCGGAGAAGGTGCTGGAAATCCAGCAGTACGCGCGTGAGCCGATCTCCCTGGACCAGACCATCGGCGACGAGGGCGACTCCCAGCTCGGTGACTTCATCGAAGACTCCGAAGCCGTCGTCGCCGTCGACGCGGTCTCCTTCACGCTCCTCCAGGACCAGCTCCAGTCGGTCCTCGAGACGCTGTCCGAGCGCGAGGCCGGCGTCGTCCGTCTCCGCTTCGGCCTGACCGACGGTCAGCCCCGAACCCTGGACGAAATCGGCCAGGTCTACGGAGTCACCCGCGAACGCATCCGCCAGATCGAGTCCAAGACCATGTCGAAGCTGCGCCACCCCAGCCGCTCGCAGGTTTTGCGCGACTACCTGGATTAGCGATCACCCGAGTTCGGGCCGCTGAGCTTCTGCTCAGCGGCCCGAACTCGTATGAGGACCTACGCACACCGCTCCCAGCCCCGACGGGTATCGAGTGCTCAGAACCACAGAATCAACTGCGCAGCAATCGATTCCGTGCCACTCGAGCCTTCTCACGGCAGCCTCAGGGCAGTTTCGCCTCGGGTGCGAAGGCGGGGAGTTTCTCGAGGCTGCTGCGGACGGCTTCGGCGCCGTACTGGAACATCTGGCGCTCGTAGGTGTCGACCGCGTTGCGCAGATCGTGGCGGCCTTCGTCGGCCTCGATCAGGTAGCGGCGCAACAGGTCCGCGTCGCGTAGGGCGGTGTTCGCGCCGTTGCCTCCGGTCGGGGAGGTGGCGTGGATCGCGTCGCCGAGGAGCGTGACCGGTCCGGAGGGCCAGCGCTCGCCGGGCTCGACCACTCGGATCGAGAGCAGGGTGCTGTTGTCCGGGTCGGCCTGCTCGATCAGCGCGCGCAGGGTCGGGTGCCAGCCCTCCATCCTGGACAGCACGGCGTCCTGCGGGGTCAGCTCGTCGAGTGAACTGTTCGGCGGCAGGATCATTGCCCAGCGCACGTAGTCGGCGATGTCGGGGAGCGTGACTTCGGGGGCCAATTGCTCGGCGGCCTGCTTCGGCGGGGTGCGGAAGCGCATCGCGCCGAGCAGCAGGCTGACGCCGGCGCCGGCGATCTTGGAGCCGAAAGCCTTGGACAGGGTTGTGAATTCGTCGGTCAACGGGGTGCGGCCGATGACGAAGCGGACGCCGGTGTCGGTCGGGGTGGTGTGCGGCGACAGGACCCCGCGGACCGCGGAGGTGATGCCGTCCGCGCCGACGAGCAGGTCGGTGGTGGCCGGGTCGCGGCGGGCGAACCGGGCTCGGACCTTGCCGTCGGCCAGTACGTCGTAGCCGGTCAATGCGGCATCGGTGTGCACTGTGAGACCGGTCAGCAATAGGTGTCGCAGCACCTGCCGGTCGACGACGATGCCGGTACGGCCTGCGCCGAGCCTGCCGATCTCGTTGAGCCACGGGTCCAGGATCAGCTGTTCGGCGGAGGCGTCCATGACGATCTCGTCGAGCAGCGGGTGCCAGCTCGTCGGCAGGCAGGCGCGTACCGCCTGGAAACCGATCGGATCGAGTACGAGCCGGTAGCCCTGGAACCGCGCGACGATCCCCGGGTCTCGCTCGAACACGTCGGCTTCGATCCCAGCACCACGCAGACCCTGCGCGAGAGCCAGACCTCCCAGACCGGCTCCGATTACGGAAACTCGCATCACGCACCTCCCGGACAACGATACGAACTTAGTTCGTTATGTCGATCTAAGTTCTACAGAACGAACTAAGTTCGCGTCAAGCTATAGTGGCCGATGTGCCCGCCGATCCCCGCCAACGCCGCGCAGCCCGCCACGCCCAGCCCACAGCCGAGGCTGCCGTGTCGACGCCACGCAAGAAGCCCATCACCGTCGAACGGATCACCGACGCCGCCCTGCAGGTCGTCGCCACCGAGGGGTATGACGCGCTGACCATCCGCCGGGTCGCCGCCGCGCTCGGCACCGGTCCGTCGTCGCTCTACGCGCACATCGTCAACAAGGACGACATCGACGATCTGCTGATCGGCAGGCTGTACACCGAAGTCGTTCTCCCCGAACCGAATTCGGACACCTGGCGTGAGCAGTTGCTCGAGGTGTACACGCAGATCCGCGACCTGTACCTGAAGTACCCTGGAGTCTCGCGGGCCGCGCTGGCCACGGTGCCGACCAACCTGGAAACGCTGCGGGTCGGCGAAGGAATCCTGGCGATCCTGCTCGCGGGCGGCATCGAACCGAGAACCGCCGGATGGGCCCGCGACGCGCTGTCGCTCTACGTCAGCGCCTATGCGCTGGAACAGTCGCTGGTCCAGCAACGGCGCCGGCATCGGGAGCAGGAATGGGTACTCAGCCACGAGGAGCTGCTGGACCGCTTCACCGCACTGCCCGCCGATCGATTCCCGCAGACTCGACGCCATGCCGCCGAGCTGATCTCCGGCACCGGCCCCGACCGCTTCGAGTTCACCCTGGGCCTGATCGTGAACAATCTACGACCCGCGTCCAGTTGACCGGGGGCCACATGAACTCCCCTGAGCGCGCAATCAACATGCTGCTGGCAGTTCGGGTGGCGCTGGTACGTTCGATGGGGATTCAGCTGACTGGGGGGATGATGGCCGGCAAGCCTGTTACGACGCTGCACGACTATCAATTGGCGATGCCCAATCCGATGTGCAAGAGCGCTCCTGCTCAGGCCGCGGATCTGCTCCATCGAATCGGTGCTACCCGGATCGACACCGCTATCGCCGAGAAGCGGTGGTTCTCCGGGGAAGCGGTCAATAACTTCAGGTCCATCGATGAGTACGTAACCGCGTGGGGTGCACCGACTTCGGAGTGGAGCGACCGTGGCAGTGGCCGGGAGATCCGCTATGCCCGGTGGGATCTCTCCTTCTGGCCGGGATTGCAGGTCGAGTTCATGGAGCTTCATCGTGGCTTCAATATGTTCAGACAACTCGTTCGCAAGCCAGAGCCGGCACCACGGCGGATCGACTCCGTCGCCGATCTGACTCCATGGTCGTACACCGCGGGCGAGCTACGAGAATTCAGCATGGAACCGGTCGACTGCGTCGATGGATTCGGCGCGGTCGGAGACGTACTCTCTTTCACTGCAGCAGATTCCGACAGCGGGTGTCCGCGGAAGTACTTCGCCTATGTCGATTGGGGACTACTGCAGGCTGTCGAACCCGCGCCGGACTGGTACATCGCTGAGCACTGACTATCTCTATCGGGAAGGACAGGGCAATGAAGAGTGTGGCGATCGCGGCTGTGGCGGCGACCGTTCTGCTGGCCGGTCAGGGCGGTGTGGCCGAGGCGGATTCAGGGAGTGCGGAGCGGCTGGTGGGGCTGCTGGCGGAGCGGCTCGCTACCGCGGATACCGTCGCGGCGATCAAGTGGGAGGCCGCGGTTCGGGATGGGGGTGAGCCGGTGATCGATGATCCGGGGCGGGAGGCGGCGATTTATGACGCGATGGCTCAGGCGGGGGCGGAGCGGGGGTTGCCGGGGAGTCTGGTGCGGCAGGTGTTCGAGGGGCAGATCGAGGCCAACAAGATTGTGCAGCGGGGGTTGGTGACGGAGTGGCGGTATGGGCTGGTGGCGGCTCAGGTGCCGGGGACGGATCTTGCGGGGGTGCGGCCGGTGATCGACGGGCTCAATAATGCGATCCTCACTGAATTAGCCTCTGAGCGAGGGGAATTTGCTGCGCCTGATTGTCCGGAGCGGGTCGCGGCGGGAGTGGTCGGTGTCGCCGGGAGTAAGCGGCTCGACGCGTTGCATACGGCGGCGCTGGTGCGGGCGGCGACACCATTGTGCGGAGGCTGATCGTGCCGGGGACCTGCCGGGGATGCGGCCAGGAGGGCTGATCCGGGAGCGCGAGCCCACTCTCGGCTACTTCACAGCTTCGCCCGAGGTCGAGGCGTCGCGGGTCGCTCTACCGTTCGACATCGAACAGTGAGGACGACGAAAGAGGTCTGCGGTGAAACAGCATTCCGACGGTGGTCACGGACAGCACGAGCACGATCTCGGACTGGCCCACGACATGCGGGTGATGAATCGGCGGCGCGCGCTGTGGGCGGTCGGCGCTGCGGGGGTCGCGGCGGTGGCGGCGGGTTGTTCGCGGAATGCCGGAACGGAAGCATCGACGACGAGCAGCGCTACCACTTCGGCGGCGAGCGGCTCCGGCACGACGGCCGCCGCGCCGCAGGAAACGGCTGGCCCTTATCCGGGTGACGGCTCCAACGGACCGAACGTGCTGATCGAGTCCGGGGTGGTGCGGTCGGATATCACTGCCAGTTTCGGCTCGTATTCCGGTGTGGCCAAGGGTGTTCCGATGACGCTCACGCTGAATCTGAAAGACCTCACCAAGAGCGGGGCGGCTGGTGCGGACATGGCCGTGTACGTCTGGCACTGCGACCGCGACGGCAATTACTCGCTGTACAGCAGTGGAGTCACCGATCAGAACTATCTGCGCGGTGTGCAAGTGGCCGATGCGAACGGCGTCGTCACCTTCGCCTCGATCTTCCCCGCCTGCTACTCGGGCCGCTGGCCGCATATCCACTTCGAGGTCTACGACTCGCTGAGCAGCGCGGTGGCAGGCGAAAAAGCCCGCCTCACTTCACAGATCGCACTGCCGCAAGACGTCTGCACCTCGGTCTACGACTACGACTCCAACTACTCACGCAGCATCTCCAATATGAGCGGCGTGTCCCTGTCCTCCGACAATGTCTTCGGCGACGGCTGGGACGCCGAACTCGCGACGGTGACAGGCACTCCCGCCACGGGAATGAAGGTATCGCTCACGGTCGGTGTCGCCGCGAAATCGCAGAACACCCAGTCCGGCAATGGTTCCGGGCAACCGAGCCGCAGTGGATCCGGTCAGCCGCCGGGAAATGGCTCCGGACAGCAGGGAGGTCGGGGTCCCGGCGGCAACCCGCCGGATGGCGGTGTGGGCGGCCCGCCGCCGCGACCCTGAGGCGGATTCACTCCACTCGGCGAACCACGGTGGGATCGGCGGTCGCCAGAGCCTCGGCGATCGGAATCCCGGTGCGGTCGGCGAACCGCAAGCGCTCACGAACCTGCCGGGGCGTGCGCGGCCGAAAACCTGGGCCGGTACCGCAACACCCGCCATAGAACGTGAGCCCGGAATCGAGAACGGCGGCAAGCGCACGCCACCCAGCCCGATCGACCCGTCTCGGAACCTCGAGGTGTGGCCCCGCGTCAATAAGCGCCCCAGCACATCGGACACACCAGCCCGGCCCGATATCGATCGAGCCCTTATACGAAACCCGGCAGTGCACGCACACGCGGTGTGTCCGGCTCGGGTAGATGCACATGCCCGTAGCGTAGGCAGCCCGCATCCACCCGGTCGAACGATTTCCATTCTCATGCACCCGAGCCGTTCGTTGCCTCGGTCGAATCCAAGCGTCGAACGCACCGTGACCGAGCAGGTCAGTTCAGCGGGGTGTCCTCGTCCGAGATGCTGGGGAAGAGGTGGTCGAAGCCGATGGCGAAGGAGTTGTCGGTGGGGTCGACCATGAGGTTGAAGGTGTGGCCCCGGGTCATGCCCGAGTGGTTTTCGAGGCTGCATTCGGCGGTGAAAGTTTCGAAGGCGGGGCCGGTGATGCGGATTGTCAGGTCGGCCATGTCGGGGTTTTCGCCGCCGGGGCGGATCTCGTTGACGGAGAGGACTTCTCCGGTGCCGGGGACGCCGACTGCTTGGAATCGTCGCTCTGCTCGGCGCCATTCGTACGCGCTGGCGACCATGACCAGGCCGATCGGGAAGGTGAAGACGCCGGCGCACAGGCCGTCGGCCCAACCGTCGCCGGTCAGGCCGAGGACGGGGCCGAACAGCGTCAGGACCACGCCTGTGGCGTAGGCGAATACACCGGCATATGGGCCGATGAGTTCGACCTGTCTCGGTCCCTCGTTCTTGCTGTTCGCCATTTCAGTTGCAGCGTAGCGTGCGAGGTGCACTCGATCCCGATGTCGATCCGGCCGACCTCGACGACATCGGTTACCCGCGTTGAGAGGGTTCCGCTCGATGTCGGGGTACGCGGTTAGGGTGCCGGGTATGGGATACGAGTTTCAGGTCGTCGTGGACTGTTCCGATCCGCATACACAGGCCGATTGGTGGGCCGAGGCGCTCGGGTGGGAGGTCGAGCCGCAGGATGAGGGGTTCATCCGGAGCATGGTCGAGCAGGGGCATGCGAGCGGGGACGAGACCACCACGCATCAGGGGAAACTCGTGTGGAAGGTCGGTGGGGCGATCCGGCATCCGGAGCGGCCTCGGGTGTTGTTTCAGCTTGTGCCCGAGTCGAAGTCGGTGAAGAACCGGCTGCACTTGGATATTCGGGTCGGTGACGAGAAGCGGGCGGCGGAGGTCGAGCGACTGATCGGGATGGGCGCGAAGGTGTTGCACGAGGGGCGGCAGGGGCCGTTCGCGTGGGTGACGATGGCCGATCCCGAGGGCAACGAATTCTGCGTGGCCTGAGCCGCCACTGGTTACCATCGAGATCGATTCTTCCCGTGGCAGTTGATGTTCCAGGAGGCTGATCGATGTTCGGAACCAGATGCGCGGTGGTCGCGGTGGCGGGCGCCGCGACGATGATGCTGGGCTCGGGCCCGGCCGGCGCCGCCCCGGAAGACGAGTTCATCACGCTGAATTCGGTGGTGACGTCATCGCCCGACGGCCTGCACGCCACCGGAACCTACCTGTGCGACGGCGTAATCGGCTACCTCGACGTCACCGCGCAGATGGCGACCAGCGGCAGCGGCACGATTCAACTGACCAGCTCCCCACCGGGAGTGACCCTGCAATGCACGGGTCGGATCGAGACCTGGTCCGTTACGTTGAAGCCGACCAATGGGCTGCCGGTGCTGGTGCCGTACACCGAAGGCACCGGCAAAGCCCAACTGAACCGGAAGTATTGGAAGACCGATTCCGGTCAGGTGGCCCTCCACCTCTGATGCGCGTCGCTCAGGCGCGCAGCAGTGGACGTCCTTCGAGCGCGGCGGCCCAGAGCTTGTCCGAGGCGTCTTCGGCGCCGCCGTCCAGGAGTTCGGGCGCGAGAATGTCCGCCGCCGCACCCGGGTCGGAGTAGTCGCCACCGGCCACGCGTAGGCGGCGGGCGTTCAGAGCCTCGACGAATGCGATGTCGCCCCGGTCCCAGGCTTCGAGCCAGGCGCCCGCGGATGCGGCACCGTGCACGACGAGCATTCCCATGTCGGACAGTTCCGTCAGCAGCAGGCCCTCGACGGTGAGTGTCCCTCCGATGAACAGATTGCTGTCCATGAGGCACATCAGGTGCTGCGCGGTGACCGAGCCGGTGACATACAGCGGCGTGTTGACGTCGGCGTTGAGGAATCGCAGCGGGCCGTTGACGGTCAGGTCGCCGTCGATGACGTAGACGGTGTCCGGCGCGAGCCCGGGGTCGTTCCCGATCGACAGCGGCCCATCGATGGTGAGGTCACCCTCGTGAACGAAGAAGAACTCCGGCTCGTCCCCGAAGATCTCGTCGAGGTCTTCCACCCGGTCGTCGCTGGCCTCGCCGATGTCGTAGCGTTCCGCCGCCTCGTCGATGGGCACCGATTCCCAACGCGTGCACCACTGTTCGAAAGACACCCGATTCCTCGCGATCTGCCTGGTCCTGAATGCTGTGCGGCACAGCAAAACCCATGCGGCGAGTCTCGCACACGTCGGCCTGTTCCGCTTCAGCGACTGCGCCAGCCGGGGACGCCGATGAACAGGTACAAGATCTGGCGTTCCAATGCTGTGGTGACGTTGTCCAGTTCGCGTTCGGTGGCCTCGGCCTCGAGGCTGAGGGACAAGGCTTCGAGCATGCTGTCGACACCGTTCACGACGGTGCTCATCAAAAGGTTGGCGAGCATCTCGACGTCGCGGACACGCCACGAGCTGATCGGTTCGAAACGGGCCAGATAGGTTGCCATCTGGCTGGTTTGGAGGCGGATCTGCGCGCGGATCTCGCGGCGCAGGATGGGATGGCTGGCTGCGCGCTGGCGGGCAATGAAGCCCAGGTGGGCGCTGTCCAGGGTGACGACCGCCCGCAGCGCGGAGATGCCCGTGGAGATGACCTCGGTCAGCGAGGTCGGGTTCGCGTCCGTCATGTCGACGAGGATCGCGCGCAGCCGGCGGAAGGACTCTTCGACGATGGCCAGGCCGAGATCGTCGAGGGATTGGAAGTAGCGGTAGAAGGCGGAGGGGGCCACGCCGGCGACCTGCGCCATTTGCCGCAGGCTCAGCGCGTCGAAGCTGGAGCCGTCCTCGGTCAGCTTCAGCGCGGCGTCGATCAAGGCTTGCCGGGTGTGCTCGCGGCGTTCCCGCTGTGTTCGCCTGGATCGCGTAGCTGTCGATTCAGAAACGGATCGATCGTTCTCTGTGTCGGTGGCCACGAACGGATCGTACGCCTTGACTAGGCATGACCCCCTCCCTACCTTAGTGAACATTCGTTCCGTTTCTTTCCTGGAGGAATCATGGCGGCCTCTCGACCAGCAATTTTCCGATGGCGACTCGGCGCGATGATCGCCGCCGGTTTGGCCTGCACGGCGGTGACGGCACCGTCCGCGGGGGCCGATTCGGAGTTCGCGTCCACCCCGGCGACGTGCGCGGCGGCGGGCTGGGTGGGGGCGTGGTCCGCGCCGCCGGGCGGCGCGCAGCGGTTCATTCAGGTCGACGCGCACCGCCCGCTGCTCGTGGGCGACAGCTACCCGTTGACCGTGCCGCGCCCCATCGCCGACGAGACCTTGCGCATGATCGTGGTGCCGCAGTCCTCGGGTTCGGCGGTGCGCATCCACCTGAGCAATCGCTACGGCGTCGTCCCGGTGACGTTCCGGGACGTGCGGGTCGGCCGACAGTTGTCCGGCGCCGACCTGGTCCCGGGCTCGAACACGCCGCTGACCTTCTCCGGCGCGGGCGAAGTGACCGTGGCTCCGGGCCAGGACGCGGTCAGCGACCCGGTGGCGTTGCAGGTGCACCCGTTCGAGCATCTCGCGGTGAGCTTCCATGTGCCGAACGTCCCGGCGCTCGAGCCGACCTATCACTGGGTCGCCAACCACACGTCGTACCTCTCGCGGCCGCTCAGCGGTGATCATGCCGGCGAGGAGGCGGGCGCCGCGTTCCCCGATCAGACGAATTCGGTGTACTACGTCGACGGCGTCGACGTCTTCGCCCCGGCCGGGTCGTCGGCCGTCGTGGTGCTCGGAGACTCGTTCACCGACAGTCCCGCGACCGCGTTCGACCACGATCACCGCTGGCCGGACTTCCTCACCCGCAGGCTGCAGTCCGGCCCGGACGGCAGCACCCTGTCCGTGGTCGACGCGTCCCTGCCGTTCAATTTCACCGGCCTCGGCCACCCGAATCTCGTCGGCCCCGACCTGGTCGGCATCGGCGGCCCCAGCGGACTGGACCGGTTCGACACCGATGTCGCCGCGGTGCCCGGCGCGCGGGCCGTGATCGTCATGCTCGGCATGAACGACCTCGCGTTCGGCGTCTCCCCCGCTGACGTCATCGCCGCCTACCGCGGCATCATCGACAAAGCGCACGGCAAGGGCTTGAAGGTCATCGGCGCCACGCTCACCCCCACGCAGGATGCCCGTTTCCCGGCGACCAGCTACGGGCTGTCGAGCATCATCGCGAATCGCCACGAGGTGAACGACTTCATCAGGAACAGTGGGCAATTCGACGAGGTCCTCGACTTCGACGCCGCGGTCTCCGATCCCACTCGCCCCGACCATTGGGCGCCCGGCCTGTCCCCCGACACCGACAATGTGCATCCGAACGACCTCGGTTCGCAGCGCGAGGCCGAGTCCATCGATCTGGCCCGGTTGACCGGCCTGACCGCCTGCCGGTAGTCACGACCGGCCCGCGCGAAACAGACCGCGCAGGTTCGGCGGATCAGGCCCGGGCACACGCGCATACTCGAAGCGACGCAGGGAGTTTCGATGGATCGCGCCGCACCCGTATGCATTGTCGGAGCAGGGCAGACCGGGATTCTGGCGGCCGCCGCCTTGCGGGACCTCGGGTTCGAGAACATCGTCGTCCGGGAGGCCGGGGACCAGCTGGGCGGGTACAGCCAGAACGTCGAGGTGGACGGGGAAATCTATGATTTCCAAGCGCATCTCGTCGCGCAGCAGGATTTCGGCGCGGATATGGCGGGCACCGCCGTCGACGAATTGATGGCCCGGCATCCACTCGAGACACAAGCCGAGGCACTGCACTTCGTTTCCCGATCACGGTCCGGGAAGCCGCGGATGGCGGTGCCGCCGCATTTCGTTCCGCTCCTGCAGAGCTTGTCGCCCGAGCAGGCCGCAGATCAGCTGGTCGAGGCGTGGACCATTGTCGAGCGGGCGGTTCGCGCGAGGACGGGGCCCGGGCTGGACGGTTTGGCATATGACCGGGTGCCGGGCGAGACGTGGGAGTCCTACCGGGCCCGGCATGCCCCGCTGGTCGGAGAAGTTCTGCAGGGACTCATGATCTACGCGAACATGCGCCGCCCGCGTCAGCCCGCCGACACCGTCATCAATGCCAACGCGCACATCTGCGGGCATGTGTCGCAGCTGGCGAAGATGCTGCTGGCCCTGTATCCGGAGCACCGGACCGCGCTGCTCGCGCGAATGCCCGAATCACTGATAGCGCAGATGAATTCGGCCAAACCGATCAGTCTCAGCTTCCCGAGCGGATTCCGGAGCTTCCTGCGGCGCATCGCCGAGGACAATCGCCTCGATATCGCGCTCGGCAATAGGGTCACCGGAATCGAACCCCTTCGCCCCGGCGAAGTCCTGGTCACGCACATCTTGGACGGCACCGAGCGATCCGACATCTACAACCGGGTCATCATCACCGTCCGTCCTCCCCAGATCCGGCAGCTCTTCCCCACCGGCGAATTCCACGCCTTGTTCTCCGAACGGAATTGTCCGCCGGCCTGGACCCGCAGCTACCTCATCCGCACCGATCACGAGCCCCTCGTCTTCCCCCGCCACCCCGATTCCCCGGAGCCCCTGGGCTTCTGGCTGATCGACCCCTACGGCAGCTACACCGACACCGACCCCGCCCAATCCCTGCACCGCATCACCGCCGTCAACAAACAGCACCCCGGCCCCTACTGGGTCTGCTTCAGCAATTCCGACCTCTCGATCTCCGCCGCCGAAGCCTGGGCCCTGGCCAAGGACAGCCTGTTCCTGTTCCCCGCACCGGAACTCATCACCGAGACCATCGCAGAATGGCCCGCCTACCCGAGCGCCGAAGCGATCCGCGAAGGCTGGCTCGACCGTGTCGGCGCGATCCAAGGCCGCGACGGCATCTACGTCCTCGGTGAAATCCTGTCCGGCCCCACCCTCGAATGCATCAGCGACCACGTCCGCACCATGATCCCCGCATGGTTCGCGGCCCGATCACTGCTGCGGTGAGCCTTTCGTCCATGCCCACGCGGCGATTCGCCACCCGTCGGCGAGCCGGCGCAGCGCGACGGTGAACCGGGCGCCGGTCTGGGTGATCCGGGTGCCGTTCAGGTCGAAGGTCATCGTGGCGGGCACGACCAGGTAGGCGGCGTCGCCGGTGACCTCGTCGTGCAGGGGGTCGCCGATCGTGACGTGGTAACCGGACGCGCCCAGGTGCGCGCTCTCGGCGAGCACGTCGCGGTACCAGTCGGCGGCCGCGGTGGGGCCCAGCCAGCGGTGGGGCGCCATGCCGTCGAGGATCGAGCCG
The DNA here is from genome assembly GCF_040630175.1 of Nocardia sp. NPDC005825. Taxonomy (NCBI): domain Bacteria; kingdom Bacillati; phylum Actinomycetota; class Actinomycetes; order Mycobacteriales; family Nocardiaceae; genus Nocardia; species Nocardia sp. NPDC005825. The sequence goes on along the minus strand of NZ_JBEXXC010000010.1, from coordinate 154,856 downwards.
TCGGGGGTGAAGGCCGCCGACATGGCCACGGGGTCCGCGGCGTTGAACGCGTCCAGATAGGTCTGGACCGTGTGCAGCGGGGTGTGGGTCACGAGGCCTCGAGCCCGAGCACCGTCGCGGCCGGTCGCGACCAGTCCCGGGTGTCGGGCATCGACGTGACTCCAATCTTCTGATCCGCTGAATCGCAAGATGGAACGCAAAATCGTTGTATTCGGTGAAACCCGTATTCAGCGTAACCGATCACCGGCGGGATGCGCCGGGGCAGGGTGTTCGGTATGGCCGCCGAAGGCCTTTCGCATGGCCGACAGGGATTTGTCGGCGTAGGCGGCTCGGCCTCGGGAGGCGAAGCGGGAGTGCAGGGCCGCGGTCAGGACGGGGGTGGGGATGGCGAGGTCCAGAGCGGTGTGGGCGGTCCAGCGGCCCTCACCGGAATCGGGGACCTGGCCGGTGAATTCGGTGAGGTCGGGGTCGGCGTGCAGGGTGGCGGTGGTGAGGTCGAGCAGCCAGGAGGTGATGACGCTGCCGCGCCGCCACACCTCGAGGATGGCGGGGACGTCGAAGTCGTAAGTGTCGTGATCGGCGGTCTCGGCATGGCGGAGAACGGCCATGCCCTCGGCGAGGGCGGCCATCTGGCCGTACTCGATGCCGTTGTGGATCATCTTCGCGAAATGGCCCGCGCCCGCCGGGCCGCAGTGCAGGTAGCCGTACTCGGCGGGGGTGGCCTCGCCGACGCGGCCCGGGGTGCGCGGGGCCGCGTCGAGGCCCGGGGCCAGGGCACGGAACACCGGGTCGAGGCGCTCGACCACGGCGGCGGGGCCGCCGATCATGAGGCAGAAGCCGCGGTCGAGGCCGGAGGTGCCGCCGCTGGTTCCGACGTCGAGGTAGTGGATACCGTGGTCGGACAGGGCGTGGGACCTGGTGACAGCGTCGCGGTAGAAGGAGTTGCCGCCGTCGATGAGGATGTCGCCGGGGTCGAGCGCAGGGGTCAGGTCGTCGATGACGTCGCCGGTCAGCTCGGCGGGCACCATGATCCAGATGACGCCCGGTTTGGGCAGCGCCGCAACGAGTTCGGTGAGTGTGCCCGCGCCCGCGATGCCGTCGGCGGCGAGGTCCGCGACGGCGGCCGGGTTGGGGTCGTAGACCGTGCAGGCGTGGCCCGCGCGGACCAGTCGGCGGGCCAGGCCGGAGCCCATGCGGCCCGCGCCGACCATTCCGATGTGCATGGAGGATCCTTCGATATCCGGGATCGGCTGTGGCTCAGCCGAGTTCGCGCAGGCGCGGGAGGAGGTCGGTGGCGAACTGCGTGAGGAAACGTTCCTGGTCGTGGCCGGGGCCGTGGAAGACGAGGTGGTTGAGGCCCGCGTCGAGGTACGGCTTGATGCCGGCGATCGCCTCGTCCGGGTCGGAGGCGACGATCCAGCGCTTGGCGACCTGCTCGATGGGGAGCTGGTCGGCGAGGGCTTCCATTTCGACCGCGGAGTCGACGCTGTGCTTCTGCTCGGGGGTCAGCGACAGCGGAGCCCAGAAACGCGTATTGGCCAGGGCCAGTTCGGGATCGCGGTCGTAGGAGAGTTTGATCTCGATCATCTTGTCGATGCTCGAGGGGTCACGCTGCGCGGCGGCCGCGCCCTCGGCGACGGCGGGCATGAGCTTGTCGTTGTAAAGCTCCATGCCCTTGCCGGAGGTGCAGATGAAGCCGTCGCCGGCGCGGCCCGCGTACTTGGCGACGACCGGGCCGCCCGCGGCGATGTACACGGGGACCGGCTGCTCGGGGCGGTCGTAGATATTGGCCTTCACGGTGGTGAAGTGCTCGCCCTCGAACGACACATCGGATTCGGTCCAAAGCTTGCGCATCAGGGTGACGGATTCACGCAGACGGGCGAAACGTTCCTTGAATTCCGGCCATTCGCGGCCGGACACGGCGATCTCGTTGAGCGCCTCACCGGTGCCGACACCCAGCATGACGCGACCATTGGACAGCAGCGACATGGTCGCGAAGGCCTGGGCGATGACGGCGGGGTTGTAGCGGAACGTCGGGGTGAGGACGCTGGTGCCGATCTGGACGCGGCTGGTGCGCTCGGTGACGGCCGACATCCACGACAGGGCGAACGGCGCGTGCCCGCCATTGTGCCGCCAGGGCAGGAAGTGGTCGGACACGACCACGCTGTCGAGGCCCAATTCCTCGGCGCGCACGGCGTATTCGACGAGGTCGCGGGGGCCGAACTGCTCGGCGGAGGCCTTGTAGCCGATCTTCAGGGTCATCGCTGTACCGCTTTCTCAGGGTGATCGGCCGCCTTGCGCAGGCGGCGGTAACGTTCGATGAGGGCATTGGTCGAACTGTCATGTGACAGTTCACAACCGGACTCGATGTCGTCGAAAATCCGGGTCGCGAGGATCTTTCCGAGTTCGACGCCCCACTGGTCGAACGAGTTGATGTTCCAGATCCATCCCTGCGTGAACACCTTGTGCTCGTAGAGGGCGACGAGCGCACCCAGCGAGTACGGGGTCAGCTCATCCAGCAGGAGGGTGCTGCTCGGCCGGTTGCCGGGAAACGCGCGGTGCTCCCCCGCGTCGTCGCTGCCGCGTCCGAAGGCGAGCGCCTGCGACTGGGCGAACAGGTTCGCCATCAACAGGTCGTGATGCCCGGTCAGATCATGCGCAGCGGTGAGGACGCCGATGAAATCACAAGGGACCGTGACGGTTCCCTGATGCAGCAGTTGGAAGAAGGCGTGCTGGCCATTGGTGCCGGGCTCACCCCAGATGATCGGCGCGGTGCCGACGCCGACCGGATTCCCGTCCCGATCGGCCGACTTGCCGTTGCTCTCCATCTCGAGCTGCTGCAGATACGCGGGCAGCCGCGCGAGCCGCTGATCGTAGGGCAGCACCGCGTGCGTCTGGGCGTCCCAGAAGTTGCGATACCAGATCCCGAGCAGTCCGAGCAGGACCGGCAGGTTGCGATGCGGTGGGGCGGTACGGAAGTGGACGTCCATCGAATGCGCGCCCGCGAGGAACGACCGGAACTGCTCGGCGCCGATCGCGATCATCACCGACAGGCCGATCGCCGAGCTCAGCGAGTAGCGTCCGCCGACCCAATCCCAGAACTCGAACATAGTGGCCGGATCGATGCCGAAGGACGAGACCTCGGCAGCGTTCACCGACACCGCGACGAAATGCTTGGCCACAGCGGCGGGATCGTCGAGCGCGTCGATCAGCCAATCGCGGGCGGCTCGCGCATTGGCGAGGGTCTCGACGGTGGTGAACGTCTTCGACGACACCACGAACAGCGTTGTCGCCGGGTCGAGATCGTGCAGCGCCCGGGTCAGGTCATGCCCGTCCACATTGGAGACGAATCGCGATTCCAGTGTGCCCGTGCCGTATTCGCGCAACGCCAGGCACGCCATCGCCGGTCCGAGATCCGAGCCCCCGATCCCGATATTGACCACAGCCTGAATCGGCTCGCCCGTCGCCCCACGCCACTCCCCCGACCGAACGGCCTGCGCGAAGCCCGCCATCCGCTCGAGGGTGCGCTGCACGGCGGGCACGACATCGACGCCGTCGACCTCCACCACCGCGTCCGCGGGCGCACGCAACGCCGTGTGCAGCACCGCGCGCCGCTCGGTGACATTGATCGGCGCACCGCTGAACATCGCCTCGACGCCCGCGGCCAGACCGCGTTCGGCGGCGAGTTCGACCAGCAGGTCGATGGTTTCACCGGTGACCAGATTCTTCGAATAGTCCAGCACGATCCCGTCGTGCTCGACGGTCATGGCCGGACCCCGATCGGGCGTCCGCCCGAACAGCTCCGAGATCCGCTCCCCCGCAAGCTCTTCGCGGTGCGCGGCCAGCCGCGCCCACGCCGGGGCGCCGGTCATCCCCGCACCGCGGCGCCACGGTCGGCCAGCGCCGATTCGACCCCGGCGATCAGCTCGCGCCACGCCTGCTGGAACTTGGCGATGCCCTCCCGTTCCAGCTTGGCGGAGATGTCGTTCATGTCGATGCCGAGCGCGTCGAGCTCCCCGAACACCCGGTGCGCGTCGTCGTAGCGGCCGGTGACCTGGTCGCCGGCCACCTTGCCGTGATCGATGACCGCCGCGAGGGTCGGCTCGGGCACGGTGTTCACGGTTCCGGGCGCGACCAGGTCCACCACGTACCGGGTGTCGTCGTAGGCGGGATCCTTCACCCCGGTCGACGCCCACAACGGCCGTTGCGGCCGTGCGCCCGCCGTGGCCAGTGCCGCCCAGCGCTCGCCCCGCAGCGTCTGCTCGAATGCCTCGTAGGCGAGCACCGCGTTCGCGATGGCGGCGCGGCCGCGCACCGCCATCGCCGCATCACTGCCCAGCGCGTCGAGCCGGCCATCGACCTCGGAGTCCACGCGCGAGATGAAGAACGAAGCGACAGAAGCGATCCCGGTGATGTCGTGCCCGTTCTCGCGGGCCAGTTCCAGCCCGGCCTGGAAGGCGTCGAGCACATCCCGATACCGCCCGAGCGAGAAGATGAGTGTCACGTTGACGCTGATCCCGCGCCCCAGGATGGCGGTGATCGCGGGCAGTCCGGCGGGCGTGGCCGGAACCTTGATCATCAGATTGGGGCGGTCGACCAGCCACGACAGCAGGATCGCTTCGCTCACCGTGCGCTCGGTGTCGTGCGCCCATGCCGGATCGACCTCGAGGGACACGTAGCCGTCGAGCCCGTCGGTCGCGGTGTGCACCGGCCGCAGCACGTCGCACGCGGCCCGCACGTCCCAGCTGGTGAGGATGCGCGCGGCGTCCGCGGTGCCCATACCGAGTTGCGCGAATTCACGCAGCTGTGTGCCGTACTGCTCGGACCCGCGCAAGGCGGCCTCGAAGATCGCCGGGTTGGTGGTCACGCCGGTGATGCCCCGGTCGACCCATTCGGCCAGTCCGCCGGATTCGATCCGGCCGCGGCTCAGGTCGTCCAGCCAGAGGGAGACGCCTTCTCGGGCGAGGAGCTGCAACGGATCACTCATTCGAATACCTCTGACACAGTCTGCGATTGCTCGTTTTCGAGCAGATGTTGCACGAAATCATGCAACCGGGACCGAACGCTGTCAATGTTTCGCGCAGGATCGCGTACCATCCGAGACGGCGACGATGGCTCGACAACCCTTCAGGAGGTCCGTTGCTCTCCAGCACCCGCCGGCGTCAGATCCTCGACAGGCTGACCACCGACGGCTACGTCGAGGCGAAGGAATTCGCCCGCGAGCTCGGAGTGGACACCTCGACCATCCGCCGTGACCTGGAAGCGCTCGAACGCGACGGCCAGATCCAGCGCACCCACGGCGGCGCGCGGCCCATCCCCGGCGTCACCTCGGATCTGCCGTACTCGGCGAAGAGAAACACACGGCTGCAGGAGAAGTCGGCCATCGCCCGGGTGGCCGCGGGCCTGGTCGCCGACGGCGACACGGTGATCCTCGACAGCGGCTCGACCACCTACGAGGTCGCGGTCGCGTTGAGCCGCCGCGAGAGTCTCACCGTCATCACCAATGACCTGCGCATCGCCGAGTACATCGCGGGCCTGCAACGCTTCCGGCTGCTGGTCGCCGGCGGCGAACTGCTCGGCTCGGTCTACACCCTCGCCGGTGACCGCACGGTCGAATTCCTGCGCGATTACGCGGCGGACTGGGCGTTCCTGGGCGCGGACGCGGTGGACGTGGACGCCGGGATCACCAATACCAACACCCTCGAGGTCCCGGTCAAGCGGGCGATGATCGCGACCGCGCGCTCCACCGCCGTGGTCGTCGACAGTTCCAAGTTCGGTCACCGCGCCCTGGCCCGGGTCGCCGGGCTCGACGAGATCCACACCCTCATCACCGATCACGGCCTCGACGAAGAGGCCGCGAAACCCTACGGCGACCACCTGATTCGGGCCGACGTCACGAAGCCGCCACGCCCCAAGCCCTGGCCGACCGTCGCCGCGGCGGCCTCCCTGGCCTCGCGCGGCACGACCGCCCGCGAGTCAGGCGAGGCGGCGGAGTAGTCCGGCGCGGCAGCTCACTTCGGCAGCGGGCTGTAGAAGACCAGGCCGTTGCCCTTGTTGTCGTAGACGACCGCGCGGCGTTCGTGCGCGTCGTTGTAGGGCGCGGTCACGATGCCGCCGCCGGCGGCCTCGATCGCCTTCGCGGCGGCGTCCACGTCGGCGGTCTTGATGCCGACGACCACCTGTCCGTGGATCGGGTGGTCGACGGCGGTGGCCAGCGCCAGCGTGATGGGCCCGCCGTCGATCGCCGCGAAATGCGCGCCGTCGCGGAACTTCAACGGCATGCCCAGAGTCTCGGTGTAGAAGCTGATCGACTCGTCGAGGTCATCGGTGGACAGGATGATCATCTTCACTTCGTGGTCGCTCACTGCTGCCTCCTGGTCGGTTCCGGGCGGATGCGCACCCGCCCCGGTCCCGTCCATGATGGTCGTTGCGCGCCACCGGAATAAGGCAGCGACACGACCTGTCCCACTCGCCGGGTCAGGCGGTGGCCACCCGGGCCGCGATGAGGGCGGCGAGTTCGGCGGGCCGCTCCTCGGGGATCCAATGGGTGGCGTCGAGGACCTCGTGCGCGAAGGGCGCGGCCACGTAGCCGGGGGTCAGCGCGGCGGACTTCGCGGCGATGAACGGGTCCCGGGTACTGGAGACATGGGTGGTGGGGGCGGTGATCCTCCGGGTGGTCTCGCGCGGGTCGACGAGCAGCATCGCGCGATACCAGTTGAGCGCGTAGGGCAGTGCCCCGGAGGCGATGACATCGCGGGCGAGCCGGTCGAATTGGTCCTCGTCCATGCCGGACAGGGCCAGCGCGCGCATCCGGCGCCCCGGATTGCCGGGCGCGTCGAGGGCCCGGAAGAGTCCGGTGATCACGGCCTCGGGCAGCCACGGCAGCTGGAACAGCACCATGTAGAAGGTGCGGAAGAACTGGGTGCTGCTCAGCATCGACCGCATGAAGGCCATCGGGTGAGCGACAGACACCGAGGTCAGTGTGCGGACCAGATGCGGATGGGTGGCGGCCGTGGACCACGCGACCGTGGAACCCCAATCGTGCCCGACCAGATGGACCGGTCCGGTCCCGAGCTCCCGGATCAGCGCCGCGACATCGGAGACCAGGGCACTCACCCGGTAGGACGAGCGACCGCGCGGCCGGGCCCGGGGCGAATAGCCGCGCTGTGTCGGCGCGATGGTGCGGTAGCCGCGCTCGTGCAGGTGCGGAGTCAGCCGCGTCCACTGGGCGGCGGTCTGCGGGAACCCGTGCAACAGCACGATGGGGGTGCCGTCGAGGGGACCCTCGTCGACGACGTCGAAAGTGAGGCCGTCGTTGGTGAAGGTCGTCAGTCGCGTGGTCATGCGTTCCCCCGAGCAGGTGAATGAAGGGCTACCGATTCCGCACGGTACGCGAACAGGTCTGTCTCGGAGCCGAAAGCTGTTCGCCGACAAGACTGCCGAATGATAACTACGCCACAGAATCACGTCAGTCGTCATGCGTATGACACATGAATCGTTTATGTTTCACATGCGAAACGCCCACGGGGACATGACATTCCGGCAACCGACAGGTTGCTGGCCGCCCGGAACCATCCCACCCGGAATTAATTAAGATGAAACATTCCCTTTCAATTTCCCAATTCGAATCATGCCCGGTAGTGTGCCCCCGTCGCATCTGCGATTGCGAAACCCCTGTTCTGGCAATGGAGTTCGAGTGCTGGAAATTCACCACTTCAGCTATGGATGGATCACCCCCGTCCTGGCCTACATCATGTCCGTCACCGGATCGCTGCTCGGTCTGCGGTGTACGGCGCGTGCCCGGTCGGGGGACGGACGTGGCGGCTGGCTCGTCTCGGCGGCGATCGCCATCGGCGGCACCGGCATCTGGGTCATGCACTTCATCGCGATGCTCGGCTTCTCCATTCGCGGCGCCGTGATCCGCTACGACGTACCGCTCACCCTGCTCAGCGCCGTGATCTCGATCCTGGTCGTGTGGGCCGGGCTGTTCGTGGTGGCACGCGAGCCGTTCGGCCGCTACTCGCTGTTCGCGGGCGGCGCGGTCACCGGACTGGGCGTCGGCGCGATGCACTATTCGGGCATGTACGCCATGAATTCGGACGCCATGATCGGCTACGACGTCTGGATCGTCACCCTGTCGATGGTGATCGCGGTGGTCGCGGCGACCGTCGCGCTGTGGTTCACCCTGGTCATCACCGGCATCTGGGCGACCATCGGCGCCGCCCTGATCATGGGTGTCGCGGTGTGCGGCATGCACTACACCGGCATGGCGTCGATGAACGCGCACCACATGGACAACGCCCAGACCCCGCACGGCGCGGGCGCGATGGAACTGCTCGCCCCGCTGATGATCAGCGTCAGCATGGTGACGCTGGTGCTGCTCATCCACGTCGGGCTCACCGAGGTGGACGAGCGGTCGATGATGCCCGGTCCCGCGCGGCCCATGCCGGAAAGCCGGCCCGCCCCGGAACAGCGGCCCGGCTGGTCGTTGCAGGCCACCTCACCCGCCGCCGCGCGCGGTTCGGGCCAGGACGAACCCGTCCCGCACGACTACCGGACGGCGGGGCTGTATCCGCCCGCCGCCGATTATCAGGCGCCCGGTCGCCACGAGCTGGCCGTGCCCGGCGACTGGCATTCGGACCGCTACCGCGCCGGCTGAGCCGCCCGGCCGGGCAGGCTGAGAACCACCTGCCCGGCAGCCTGAGAATCACGGTTCACGTTCGCTGAGAATCGGTCTGCGGTGTTCGACTTTCGGGCGCATCCACAGCAAACTGAGGGCCGTGGACCACCATCAGCTGGAGTTGATCTTCGCGGTCCTGTTCGCGACGATCCTCGCGCAGCCGCTCGGACGACGGCTGGGCCAGGCCCCGGCGGTCCTGATGACCGCCTTCGGCGTGGTGCTCGCGCTCATCCCGCAGGTCCCCAATATCCAGATCGAACCGAAACTGATTCTGCCGCTGGTGCTTCCGCCGCTGCTGTACGCGGCCGCACGACGCACCTCCTGGCGGCAGTTCGCCGAGAACTGGGTGGCCATCGGCCTGCGCGCCGTCGTGCTGGTCATCGTCACCACCGCGGCCGTGGCCTGGGCCTTCCACCTCTGGTATCCGGCGATCCCGATCGGCGCGGCGGTCGCGCTGGGCGCGCTGGTGGCCCCACCGGATCCGGTGGCGGTGTCGGCATTGGCCGGGCGGCTCGGCCTGCCCCGGCGACTGGTCGCGGTGCTCGAGGGCGAGGGCCTGTTCAACGACGTGACCGCGATCGTGCTGTACACGGTCGCCGTGCAGGCGGTGGTGTCGGGCGCGTTCTCGGCCTGGGGCGCGCTGCTCGACTTCGGGCTCTCGGCGCTGGTTGGGGCCGCGGTCGGACTGCTGTTCGGCTGGGCCGGAAGCACACTCATGCAGCGCCTCGACGAGGCCCCGTGGCGGGTGGCGCTGGGCCTGCTGCTGCCGTTCGCGGCCTACGGGTTCTCCGAATCGCGCGGCGGGTCCGCGGTGCTGGCGGTGCTGGTGTGCTCGATGTATCTCACCGACGCCGCCACCGATTTCGGCGACAGCGACTACCGGCTGGTCGGCGACTCCTTCTGGGAGATCACCGAAATGCTGGTCACCGGTTTCGCTTTCGGCCTGATCGGGCTGGAGCTGGCCACGGTGCTGCGCGACGCCGGCCCGGACTGGCCGCGTTTCCTCGGCGGGGCCGCGGTCGTCATCGCGGTGGTGGTGGGCCTGCGCCTGATCTGGCTGCTGATCACCACCGCCATCTTCCGATCCTGGTGGCGCACCCGCGAACGCGACGAGCCCTACAACTGGCGCGAGGCCGTGGTGACCTGGTGGGCGGGTATGCGCGGGGTGGCCACCGTCGCTCTGGCCCTGGCCATTCCGTTCACCACCGACGCCGGGAAGCCGTTCCCAGGCCGCACCGAGATCCTGTTCACCGCGTTCGCGGTCGTACTGTTCACCCTGCTGCTCCAGGGCCCGACCCTGCCCGCGGTGGTGCGCGCGACCGGCGTGCGCGCCGATACCGGCGCGGAACGCGTCATCGAACGGGAACTGTGGACCCGCGTGCTGCGGGCGGAACTCGCTCGGCTCGAGGAGATCTCGGAGACCGAGCACCTGCCCGAGGAGGTCTACGACCGGCTGCGCGGCACCTTCGAACGGCGCCTCGCCCACGCCGATCCCGAGGCCGCCGACGACAACGCCCGCATGGCCACCGACCGCGCCCTGGCCTTCACCACAAAGATGCGCGCGATCACCAGCGACGTGCTCGAGGCGGGCCGGGCCGAAGCCCTCGCCGCCCGCCGCGAACCCGGCGTCCCCCCGGACGTGGTCGACCGCGTGATGCGCCGACTGGACCTGCGCGGCGCGGCGAACTGATCACGCCGTCCGCACAGCGGGCCGGGCGGTCGAATCCGCCCGGCCCGCGCGCACGTCGTGCTGCCGCCTAGTTCTTCTCGAGCGCGGCGGCGGCCTCCTTCTGCAGATCGGCGTAGGACTCCTTGCCGGTGTCGATGGTGACGCTCTTGATGGTGCCCCCGGTGAAGGTGCCCGGTGTCCGGTACTGCTGTGAGACGGCGTCGCCGCTGTCGTAACCGACGCACAAGCCATCGCCGGCGAGGGTGAACTTGCCGACCTGAGAGCGCATCGGCCCCTTGTTGACGGGGTTGCCGTCGAGATACAGCGTTGTGGTGCCCAGGGATTCGCCGTGCTCGCCGCTCTTCTCCCGGGTGAACTCCATGCCGAGGGTGTGCTTGCCGGGGGTGAGCGGAGTGGAGGAGACGAAGTCCTGTTCGGGTTGGATGCCGAGGAAGTTGTAGACGTAGTGCAGGGTGCCGTCCTTGACGAACAGGGTGTGCCCGCCGAACCGGGAGCCGTGGGCGAAGATCACGCCCTGAGCGTCGGGGCCGAGGTCGACATCGGCCACCATCTTGTAGGACTTGCCGCGGATATTGACCGCGACGCCTTCGGGAACCGGGGCGGCGTCCGGGTAGTAGACGTAGCGGTCTCGTGGCGGTTCGGCCTGCGGGCGCTCGATGCCGAGGAGCTCGGCGGCGGTGCGGTCGTCGAGCGGCAGTACGTAGTTGTTCTTGGCCTCGGTGTTCCAGGTATCGATCAGCTCTTTGAGCTTGTCCGGGTTTTGATCGGCGAGGTTCTTGGATTCGGAGCGGTCCTCGTCGACGTGGTACAGCTCCCACTTGTCCTGGTCGAAGTGGCCCTTGTCGCTGATCGCCGCGTGCAGGGCCGAGGCCTTCCAACCGTTCTCCCAGATGCCGCGGGTGCCGAGCATGGCGTAGTACTGGCGTTCCTTCTTGGTGGGCGCGTCGGCGTCGTCGAAGCTGTATCGCATCGACACGCCGTTGATCGGATACTGCTCGACCCCGTTGAACTCCTTGGGCATCGACACCCCGGTCACGTCGAGAATGGTCGGCACGATGTCGGTGCTGTGGTGGTACTGGTGGCGGATCTGGCCCTTGGCCTTGATGCCCTTGGGCCAGGAGATGATCATCGGATCGCAGGTGCCGCCGGAGAACTGTGAGTAGCGCTTGAACATCTGGAACGGCGTCGAGAACGCCGCCGCCCAACCGGTCGGATAGTGGTTGTAGGTGGCGGGCGTGCCGAGCTGGTCGATGTACTGCATGTTCTCGGCCAGGTCGTCGGGGTAGCCGTTAAAGAACTTGTTCTCGTTGACCGACCCGTTCGGGGAGCCCTCACCGGAAGCGCCGTTGTCGGCGCAGTACATGATGACCGTATTGTCCAGCTGCCCGGTCTGTTCCAGGAACTCGATGATCCGGCCGACCTGCGCGTCGGTGTACTCGGAGAAGCCCGCGAACACCTCGGCCATCCGGGAGAACAGCCGCTTCTCATCGGGGTTGAGCGAATCCCACGGCCGCACCGCATCCGCGTCCAGCGCAACATCTTTCGGCAGCGGGTTGAGCGGGGTCAGCTCGGTGCCCTTGGGCATGATCCCCTTGTCGATCATCCGGCCCAGCACCCAGGTCCGGTAGGCCTCGTAGCCGTCGTCGAACTTGCCTCGGTACTTCTCGGCGTATTCGGTGGGACTGTGGTGCGGCGCGTGATTGGCGCCGGGGCAGAACCACATGTACCAGGGCTTGGACGGATTGGTCGAGCGTTGATCACGCAGCATCTTGATGGCGTTGTCGGCCAGATCCTTCGACAGGTGGTAGCCCTGCTCCGGACTGTAGGGCTGTTCGATGAACTGGTTGTCCGACACCAGGTCCGGATACCACTGATTGGTCTCGCCACCGAGAAAGCCGTAGAACCGGTCGAACCCCAACTGCACCGGCCACTCGGACTTGCTGCCGCCGCTCGAGACATCCTCCTCGGGGACGTTGTGGTCCTTGCCGACCCAGAAGGTGCTGTAGCCGTTGGACTGCAGCACCTGCCCGATGGTCATGCACTGCGCCGGCAGCCGGCACGCGGAGCCGGGAAACCCGTTGGCGCCCTCGGTGATCGTCGCGAATCGGTTCACGTGATGATTGCGGCCGGTCAGCATGGTGGACCGGGTCGGCGAGCACAGGGCGGTGGTGTGCCACTGGGTGTAGATGAGACCATTGTCGGCCAGCTTCTGCAGCGTGGGCATATTGATGCGGCCGCCGTAGGGCGACCACGAGGCCAGGCCGGTGTCGTCGAAGAGGATCACCAGGACGTTCGGCGCGCCCTCGGGCGCCTTCTTCACCTCGAACGGCTTCCAGTCCGGCTTGGAATCACGAACGTCCAGTTCGATCTTGCCGTCGAACCCCTCGTTGATCCCGGTCCCGTATCCGGGCGGGCCGTCCTTGCTGTCCTTGCTGCACGCGGCGGCGAGCGGGACGGCGGCCGCGGCGGCGGCGAAGCCGCCGAGCATCGACCGTCGCGACAGCCTGCCCCGTACCGACCGGGCCTCGAGCTGCGGATTATCCGGAATCGAATCCTCATTATCAGACGGGGTCATACATGCAGATTAAGGATTCGATCGGACAGTTACCAGAGATTAGCCACGTAGTGTGGATAGTGTCGCCAGAACGATAGTCAAGCAGCTCTAACTCGTGTGCTCTGCCAGATCAGAGCGATAGCTGATCCTTCTCCATAAACACCTCAGAGGGCCAACACCGGCCAGTGCCGATACGCGGCCGGCACATTACGCGCCGAAGTTCACCAGTACGGCCACGAATTCCCGCAGAAACGATTTCCGTGTCAGCAATCGCGTGGTGCGCGCGCCGGTGACCGCCGTCCGCAATCCCAGCCCCCGCGCCAGCCGCTCGGTCCGCAGGACATGAAAATCACTGGTGACCACCGTGATCGGCGTCGCGCGGGCATCGATGCCGATATCGCGCAACTCCTCCGCGGTGAACCGCAGATTCTCCTCGGTATTGCGGGAGCGCACCTCCGCGATGAGGTTCGCGGCCGGAATCCCTTGCGCCACCAGATAATCGGCCATCGCGGTGGCCTCGGCCACGGAATCGCGACCGCTCTGCCCGCCGGACACGACGACGAGCGGGCCGCGCCCCGGTTCGGCGCGGATCACCTCGAGCGCACGGTCCAGCCGTCTGGACAGCATCGGCGAGACCCGGTCGCCGCGCAGTCGGCAGCCGAGCACGACGACCACGTCCGCGCCCGGGCTCGGCGCGCGTCGAGCCCGGCCGAGGGTGTATCCGGTGAAACCGAGGAATGGCATGAGCACAGCGGCCCCCGCCCACAGCATGACGCCCCGCCACATCCGCACCCGGTCGCACCTCCCTGACAACGGTTCCAGCATCGACGTTCACACACGGCGGCTCGGCCGAACGCCCGCGCACCGTTTCGACGGTAGTCGCCCGCCGCCACCGCGCCGGGCCGACCTCGGGGGAACACAGCTCGATCGCCCCGGTCCGGTGTGGATGCGGGTCGCGGCGATACACTGACGGGCCCCTGACCTCGGGTTAGCATGGCGCAATGGCATTGGGCACCTATCAGCCGCCCTGGCTGCGAACCGTCGACCTCGGTGAGCAGCTCCGCGCAGTCGCCACGTGGTGGCGGCAGCCGCATCGGCTGCGGCGCGGGATCCAGGCCTATCGCGACCTGCTCGCGGTCACTCCCGCCTGCATCGCCTATGCGTTCACCTTGTTCATCACGTGGTGGACGTTGCGCGGGGCCAGTGACATCGTGGGCCGGCGGCTGATCTTCTCCGCCTCCACGAATCTGCGCAATATGCAGCGGGATCCGATCCAGGTGCTGGTGGCCTCCGCGTTCTGGACCGACGGCGGCTTCCCGTGGGGCGAGATCGTCATCCTGATCACCCTGATGGCGCTGGCCGAGCGTTGGCTGGGGTCGCTGCGCTGGATCGTGGTGGTGGCCGTCGGGCATGTCGGGGCGACGCTGATCACGGTGCTCGGGATCGCGCACAAGCTGGACAAGCAGCTGATCCCGACCCGGGTGGCGTTCGCCTCGGATGTCGGCCCCAGTTACGGCATCTCGGCGATGCTGGCCGTGCTGGCCTTCCGGTTGCGCGGTCCGGCCCGCTGGGTGTGGGCCCTGGCCATGCTGGTCTGGTACGGGTACGGGGTGTGGCACGGGCGCACGTTCACCGACTACGGCCATTTCTTCGCGCTGCTCATCGGTTTCGCGGTGGGCGCGATCGCGGTGGCGCTCTCGCACCGGCTGATCGCGGTCCGCGCGCGCAAGGCGGCGAAGCGGAATCCGGCTGTCGTCGATGCGGCCGGACCGACCGATGCGGCCGGAAACAGCACGAATTCAGCTGGGGACCGGGTCGATCCGCCCGCGGTCGCGCTGGACCAGCCGGATGGCGGGCTCGACGACGCGGGCCGCGATCGGGCCGAGCACGGCCATCATTAGCACGTAGGCCGACGCCAGCGCCGCCAGCCGCGGATCCACCCCGCCCACCGAAACCGCCAGCCCGGCAATGACGATGGAGAACTCGCCGCGCGCCACCAGGGCCGCGCCCGCTCGCGCCCGGCCCATCCGCCGGATCCCCTGCCGGGAGGCCGCCCACCACCCGGTGGCGATCTTGGTCAGTGCGGTCACGATCGCCAGCAGCACCGCCCAGCCCAGCACCGGCGGAATCGCGGTGGGATCGGTATTGAGCCCGAACGCCACGAAGAAGATGGCCGCGAACAGATCGCGCAGCGGTTCCAGGAGTTTGGCCGCCTCCTGCGCGGTCGATCCGGAGATGGCGATGCCGAGCAGGAACGCCCCGACCGCCGCCGACACCTTCAATGCCGAGGCCGCGCCCGCCACCAGCAGCGCCGCGCCGAGCAGCTTGAGCAGGAACACTTCCCGGTCGTTGCTGTCCACGATGGCCGACACATACCGGCCGTAGCGCAGCGCCACGATGAGCACCACGGTGATCGCCACCAGCGCGATGGCCAGCGACCGCAGCCCGCTGGCGAAGCTCAGACCGGCCAGCATCATGGTGAGGATCGGCAGATAGACCGCCATGGCCAGATCCTCGAACACCAGGATGGACAACACCACCGGCGTCTCGCGGTTACCGAGGCGCCCGAGGTCGTTGAGCACCTTGGCGACGATGCCGGACGAGGAGATGTAGGTGACGCCGCCCATGGTGACCGCGCCGACCGGACCCCATCCGAGCATGAGCGCCACCACCACGCCGGGCGTGGCATTGGCGACGATGTCGAGCAGACCGGCCAGCCAGGAGCGACGCAGCCCGGTCACCAATTCGGCGGCGGTGTACTCCAATCCGAGCAGCAACAGCAGCAGCACCACGCCGATCTCGCCGGCCATGTGACCGAATTCGGTGGCGGCCTTCATCTTCACGATGCCGCCCTGGCCGAAGGCCAGACCGCCCAGCAGATAGAGGGGAATCGGCGACATGCCGAAGCGGGCGGCCAGGCGGCCCAGCATGCCGAGCGCGAACAAGATCGCGCCGAGTTCGAACAAGGCTAGGCCGGTCGAGTCCACCGGGCTCAGCCGTCGGCCAGGATGCGAGCGGCCGCGTCCAGCCCGTGCGGGGTGCCGACCACGACCAGGATGTCCCCGGAATCGAGCACCTGATCCGGACCCGGCGACGGCTGCACCTGCCCGGCCCGCATGATCGCGACGATGGACGCCTTGGTGCGGGTCCGCATGCCGGTCTCACCCAGCATGCGCCCGCGGTACGGCGAGCTCCCGCTGATGCTGAGCTGGCGGGTGGTGATCCCGGGTAGGTCGGAGTGTTCCTCCCGCAGCTGCTGCACCAGCTGCGGCGCGCCCAGCAGATTGGCCAGCACCGCGGCCTCGTCCGGGGTCAGCGGCACCTGCGCGATGCAGGCGTCCGGGTCGTCGCGCTGGGACACGATCAGGTCGATTCCACCGTCCCGGTGTGCGACGACTCCGATTCGCCGACCCGATCTGACTTCGAAGTCCTTGCGGACACCGATACCGGGCAGGGCAGTCACATCGACGTTCACGCGTCCAGATTAGGACAAGCCGCGCGAAACGCGGGGAGCTACGTCCGGGGCGTGATCAGTTCGCTTCCAGCGGGGCGAAGCCGCCGTCGGGTCCGGGCAGGAAATCGGACACCGCGGTGACGGCCGCCAGCGGCAGCGGGCCGTACAGGTGGGGGAACAGCATGGAGTCCGGATCGGTAGGCACGCCCGGCTCCCATTTCACCGGCGAACCGAGCGCGGCGGGATCCAGGTGCAGCAGCACCAGATCGGTGCGGCCGGCGAAGAGGCGATTGGCGGGCAGGTGCGCCTGGTAGGGGGCGGACAGGTGGATGAATCCGGCCTCGGCCAGCGACGGCGCCCGGTATTCGCCTGCGGCGCGGGCGTTGTCCCACTCCGCGCGGGAGCAGATGTGCAGCAGGGTGGCCGGTGTCGTGTCCTGTTCGATTCCCACCCGTCCAATCTAGGCGAGGGCGGCTCGGTACGGCTGGGGCCGGGCCCTTACCGGCTGGTAACGGCAGTGCGGACGCCCGAAGTTTGCGAGACTTCCCGAGTGACGGAAGAGCTGGCGCAGATTCGTTCCATCACCAGCACCGCGCTGCTGGCCGATTTCGCTGTGGGCCGCGGCATTCCACTGGCCGACGTGCTGCGCGGCAGCGGCATCCGCGAACCCGCCCTGCACGACCCGTCGACCGAAATCACCATGGCGCAGGAGTACTCCGTCATGGCCAATGTCGTCGCCGCCACCGACGACGAACCCGGCATGGGACTGCTCGCCGGACTGCTGTGCCACCCGCCGTCCCTGGGCGTGCTCGGGTTCGCGCTGATGAGCAGCGCCAGCCTGCGGCACGCCATGGACATCGCCCTGCGCTACGCGGACCTGTCGTTCACCACCGCCCGCCACTCCCTCGACACCCGCGGCACCCAGGTCTGGATCCAGCGCGACGACAGCGCGCTGCCCGCCGAGATCCGGCGCTTCGCCCTGGAACGGGATCTGGCGGCCATCGCCACCGTCCAGCAGGACCTGATTCCGATCCGTGTTCCCGCCGTCCGCGTCGAGCTCTACGTCGACGCCCACCCCATCTACGAGATGTTCGGCGCGGTCTTCGGCGTCGAGGACGTGCGGTTCTCGATGCCGCAGTCCCGCATGGAATTCCAGGCCGCCACCCTGGAAACCCCACTCCCCCAGGCGAACCTGTCCACCGCCCGCTTCTACGAGCAGCAGTGCACCGACCTCATGGAGTCCCGCCGCAGCCGCGGCGGCCTGAGCGGGCGGGTCCGCCGGCTCCTCATCCGCCACGGCGGCTCCGCCGACCAGACCCGCATCGCCGCCGACCTCGACGTCAGCGTCCGCACCCTGCGCCGCCGCCTCGCCGAGGAGGGCACCACCTTCCGCGAGCTCAGCCTGGAGACCGTGGGCATGCTCGCCGAGGAGCTGCTCATCGCCGGCCTCACCGTCGAGCAGGCCGCCGACCGACTCGGCTACGCCAGCGTGTCCGCCTTCGCCTCGGCCTTCCGCACCTGGAAGGGCCAGTCGCCCGGCCACTTCGGCCGCGCCCACCGCGGCCGCCACGCGGTGCGGTCGTGACGCCGCCGCGCGGGTGCGCGGTTACCGGAACTCCTTACCGACCCTGACCCGAGTCCGGTAACTTCCGGCACGTCGATGCTGGTCAGCGGAGCGCGCGGGGCATCTGGTAGACCGGCAGGTACGACTTCACGTACCCGACCGTTCGAGGAACCATGAACCCCTCCACCATCATGTCCGCGCGCGACCTCGAGTTCCTGCTCTACGACTGGCTCGACGTGGAGTCCCTGATCACCCGGGACCGCTTCGCCGACCACTCCCGCGACACCTTCGACCAGGTGCTGCGGCTGTGCCAGGACCTGGCCGCCACCTACTTCGCCCCGCACAATCGCGAGAGCGATCTGCACGAGCCCACCTTCGACGGCGAGCGGGTGCACATCATTCCCGCGGTCGGCAAGGCGCTGCAGGCGTTCGCCGACGCCGGAATGATCGGCGCGGCAATGGATTACGAGGTGGGCGGGATGCAGCTGCCGCATTCGGTCTACACCGCGTGCATGTCGTGGTTCCACGCGGCCAATGTCGGCACCGCCGCGTACGCGCTGCTCACCACCGGCAATGCGAATCTGCTTGCCGCGCACGGCAGCGCGGAGCAGATCGACTCCTATGTGCGTCCGATGCTGGAGGGCCGCAGCTTCGGCACCATGGCCCTGTCGGAGCCGCAGGCCGGGTCCAGTCTGGCCGACATCACCACGCGGGCCGTGCCCGCGGCGGACGGCTCGTACCGGGTGTTCGGGCGCAAGATGTGGATCTCCGGCGGCGACCACGAGCTGTCGGAGAACATCGTGCATCTGGTGCTGGCCCGCATCCCGGGCGCGCCGGAGGGCACCCGCGGCATCTCGCTGTTCGTGGTGCCGAAGTTCCTGCCCGACGCCGACGGCACACCGACCGTGCACAACGATGTCGTGCTGTCGGGCATCAATCACAAGATGGGCTGGCGCGGCACGGTGAACACCGCGCCGGTGTTCGGTGACGGCAACTTCACCCCGGGCGGCGAGCCGGGCGCGGTCGGCTATCTGGTGGGCGAGCCGAATCACGGACTGGCGCAGATGTTCACGATGATGAACGAGGCCCGCATCGGCGTCGGCCTGGCGTCCACGGCGCTCGGCTACACCGGCTACCTGAAGTCCCTCGACTACGCGCGCAGCCGCCCGCAGGGCCGCCCGGTCACCGCCCGCGGCGGCGGGCAGGTGCCGATCATCGAGCACCCGGACGTGCGGCGCATGCTGCTGGCCCAGAAGTCCTACGCCGAAGGCGCACTGGCCCTGCAGCTCTACTGCGGCAAGCTCGTCGACGAGCACCGCACCGCGGCAACCGAATCCGCCCGCGAACGGGCGGGCACCCTGCTGCGCATCCTCACCCCGATCGCCAAGTCCTGGCCCAGCCAGTGGTGCCTGACCGCCAACGACCTCGCCATCCAGATCCACGGCGGCGCCGGCTACACCCGCGACTACGACGTCGAACAGCACTACCGTGACAATCGCCTCAACCCGATTCACGAAGGCACCCACGGCATTCAGAGCATGGACCTGCTCGGCCGGCAGGTCACCCTCGACAACGGCGCGGCCCTGGCGGCGCTGCTGGAGACCATGGCGGCCACCGTCGGCACGGCCCGGGACAGCGGCGACGCCGAGCTGGCCGGATTCGCCGACGCCCTGGAGGCCGCCATGGGCCGGCTGGCCGCCACCACGGCGGGCCTGTGGGGCGCGGGCAACCCCGAAGCGGCGCTGACCAATTCGGCGGTCTATCTGGAGGCGTTCGGCCATGTGGTGCTGGCCTGGATCTGGCTGGAGCAGGCGGTGGCCGCCCACGCTCTGCCCGAGTCGGCCTTCGGCCACGGCAAGCGACTGGCCGCCCGGTACTTCTTCCGGTGGGAACTCCCCCGCACCGCACCGCAATTCGACCTGCTCGACTCCGGCGATCGCACCACCGTGGAACTCGACGAATCCTGGTTCTGAACACGCCGAGCGGCATGGCTGTTCGCGACGGGCGAACGATGCCGGAAGGGCATACCCTCTGACGGTATCGAAGCCCAGGTGAACACGAGGTCGCGCCGGTCGCGGGCCGGTCTCCGATTCAGCCGCCTTGATTACGGTTTGCTGGCGCGCAGGGCACGACAGCCAATCGGAGTGTGAGTGTCAGTGCGCCCGGGTAGTCTCCCGATAGACAACTCGATCAGCGTGTTCGAACGGGAGGTTCCTCCGCCCTACGGGCAGTCACCAGGACCTGTTCGCTTTCAGCGAAATCCCAGGTCGTGTTACTGAAAACACACGGGAAACTGCACGGGAACAAAGTCCTCTCGCCGAACGTCTGACAGAGTAGTCAACAAGCCACTGCTGGGAAGTAGCGGTAGCGAGGTTCGCGGAATGGTCCGCGGGCCCCCACACCAGGCGAACGGTGCGTGAACACCCAGAGCCAGGACGGAGGAGTCATGCCAGGAACCCTGACAAGCACCCCACTGACCGCGGTCGATCGTTGCGACCGCTGCGGGGCGGCTGCGCGCGTGCGCGCTACCTTGCCCGCAGGTGGAGAGTTGCTCTTCTGCCAGCATCACGCCAATGAGCACATGGACCGCCTTCGTGAGCTCGAGGCCGTGATCGACTCGGAGTCGGCACCGGCGCTGTAACAGCTCCTCCCAACTCACGACAATTCCATCTTCCCAACAGAAAACCCGAAAGCGGGCGACCGGCAGGTCGCCCGCTTTCGCTATGCATGACTGCTATAAAAAGTGGTAGCGGTCACAACTGTGGCCGAAGACACGTGAAAAGTGCTGCGCGCAACGCGAGAAGCGTCATGTGCGCCCGGCGAGTTCGGCCGGGTACAACGGATGGGTGCCGCAGACCTCGCAAGCCACCTACCTGCAGGATCGCCATATGGTCGCGCTGTGGACGTGGACCGGCCACGGTCCCGGAAGCGCGCCGCGCGAACTGGGCGAGGTGCAGACCCTCACCCTTGCCGTCCCGGACCGCGACGGCATCGGCGTCGCCGACGTGGAATGCGCTCTGGTGGAACCGGAACGGTTATGCACTCTGGCTATCGCCAATCCCGGCGAATCGATACACCGGTTACGGGAAGCCCTCGACACAGATATCGAGACGCGCCTCCTGCCCACGGCCGCCCACGCCGTCCCCAACGCCACGGGAACGGCCGTGGTGTCCGCGGCCCGGACGCTGCGAGCGCTGCGGGACACCGTCACGCTGAGCGCCGAGCTGCGTTCCGGACTGAAGGCCGAGCTGCGGCCGTATCAGGCGCGCGGCATCACCTGGCTGCGTGAGACGACCGCCACACACGGCGGCGCGGTGCTGGCCGACGAGATGGGCCTCGGCAAGACCGTGCAGGCCATCGGCTACCTCCTCGGGAAGGCCGCAGACGGGCCACAACTCGTGGTGTGTCCGACATCACTCGTCGGCAACTGGGCGCATGAGATCGAGCGGTTCGCGCCCGGACTGCGGGCCGTGGCCTGGCGCGGCGGCGACGCCCCGGACGCCGACGCGGGCGCCATCGTGGTCACCGGCTACCCGACCCTGCGCGGGCACGGCGAGGCCCTGGCCGGGCGGCACTGGGCGAGCGTCGTATTCGACGAGGCGCAGGTGCTCAAGAATCCGCGCACCCAGGTCGCCAAGGCGGCGCGGGCGATTCCCGCCGACGCGCGCATCGCCTTGACCGGCACGCCGGTGGAGAACCACCTCGACGAACTGTGGGCGCTGCTGAACCTGGTCGTGCCCGGCGAGTTCACCCACAAGGCGCAGTTCCGGCGCCGGTTCGTGCGGCCCATCAGCGAAGGCTCGGCCAGTGCGGTGCTGCGCTTGCGCGACGCCCTCGAGCCGATCGTGTTGGGGCGCCGCAAGACCCAGGTCGCCGCGACCCTGCCGCCCAAGATCCACACCGACCTGGTGTGCGACCTGACCGCGGAGCAGGAACGGATCTACGACCAGCTGCTGGAACGCGCCGAGGCCCAGGGCTTCGGCAGCGGCGCGCAACGCCACACCCGGGTGCTGGCCGTGCTCACCGAACTCAAGCAGGTGTGCAACCACCCCGGTCTGATCACCGGCGACCTGGACGAATTGGCCGGGCGCTCCGGTAAATTCGACGTCTGCTCCGACATCCTGGCCGGCAATCTCGACAACGACTCCCCCACACTGGTGTTCACCCAGTACCGCAAGACCGGCGAGCTGCTGGTCCGGCACTGCGCCGAGGAGTTCGGGGTGGCGGCGCCGTTCTTCCACGGCGGACTGAACGCCGAGCAGCGCGCCGAGATCGTCTCCGGCTTCCAATCCCCGGACGGCCCACCGATCCTGGTGCTGAGCCTGCGCGCCGCGGGCACCGGCCTGACCCTCACCCGGGCCGCCGACGTCGTGCACTACGACCGCTGGTGGAATCCGGCCGTGGAGGCGCAGGCCTCCGATCGCGCGCACCGCATCGGGCAGACCCGCACCGTCACCGTCACCACCCTCACCTCGGGCACCACCATCGAGGAGCACATCGCCGGCATGCACGACCGCAAGTCCGCGCTGACCGACCTCACCGACGCGGCCGGAGTCGCCGAACTCGCCCGCCTCGACGACGAACGACTCCTGGAACTGCTGCGCCGGAAGCGGGGGAACTGACATGGCCGACAACGAATTCGGATACACCGCCTGGGGCAAGGACTGGGTCCGGCTCGCGGAACCGTTGAACCTCACCAAACCCGAGCCGCTGCTCCCCCGCGCCCGCAGCATCGCCCGCAACAACGGCGTCCGAACCGAGATCGAGGGCACCGTGGTCCGGGCCCACATCCACCGCGGCTCCGAAGCCTCGGTGACGCACCTGGAACTGACCTCGTTCCCGCGCGCCACCATCGACGCCATCGCCGCCGTGGTTCCCGCCGACAGCCTCACCCTCGGCGACGACCTGCACGCCGCGGTCCTCGCCGCGGGCATCTCGGTCACCCCGATCCTCGCCGCCACCGACTGCTCCTGCCGCGCTCGCACCGCCCGCTGCCTGCACATGCTGGCCAGCTGCTACGCGGTCGTCCGCCTGATCGACGAAAACCCCTGGCTCGCCTTGGATCTCCAGGGCTACCGCCTCGCCCCGCCCGCCGCCGACATCGAAACCCCGGTGTCGATTCCCCGCTGGACACCCATCGACGCCCTCGACCCGGCGGTGTTCTTCGGCTGAGCCTTCAGCCGCCGCGTCTTCCGGCCTACTCGGGGCGACGGGCGCGGAAACGGAAGTTGGTTGCCGCGCTGTGGACTTCGATGTCGGTGAAACCGGCACGGGTGAGGCGGGTCTGCATCGTCTCGGGCGGGACCGGGACGCAGGTGTCGCCGAGGTGGATGAGACGGAAGACGGGGCGGTCGATGCCGTCGCTGCCGGCGAAGACGCCGCCGGGGCGCAGGACGCGGAAGGCCTCGGCGAAGAGCTCGTCCTGGAGGGCGGGCGTGGGGACGTGGTGGAGCATGGTGAAGCTGACCACGGAGCTGAACTCGGTGTCGGGCAACGGCATCGCGGTGGCGTCGCCTTCGATGATCCGGATCTCGTCGGCCTTGCGGGTGCGCAGACGGGCGGCCAGACCCGGGTCGATCTCGAGGCCGGTGAGGGCGGGGACGCGGGTGCGCAGGGTGTTGACGTTCGCGCCGTAGCCGGGGCCGATCTCGAGGGCGTTGTCGCCGAGGTCGAGGCCCCGCAACGCCCACGGCACGATCTGGTTCGCACTGGCCCGTTCCCAGGTGCGCGAGCGGCAGAGTAGCTGGTGAAAGTAGTTCATCCCCATGGCCATAACGCTAGGGCGGGATGCGGATGGCCGCGACAGACTACAGTGACAGATTATGTCGCCAAACGGTCAGACCCGGGTGCTGGCCCCGCCGTCGGGGCCGACCGCCATGGTGTTCGGCCTCGGCACGCTGCCCGCCGGGTACTGGTTCGACGAGCACGAGCACGAACAGCACCAGATCGCCTGGGCCGCACAGGGAGTGCTGACCGTCGAGACACCGGGCGGGCACTGGGTGCTGCCGCCGACGCGCGCCCTGTGGATCCCGGGCGGGACGGTCCACCGGACCGGCACCCTCGACGGCGCGATCATGCACGGCATCTTCCTGACCCCCGAGCGGTCGCCGGTGCACTATCCGGACCCGGTGATGCTGCGGGTGGATCGGCTCCTGCACGAACTGTTCCTGCACCTGACCGCGACCACCACCACCGACGCCCAGCGCGAGCGCACCGAGGCGGTCGTCTTCGACCTGCTCGATCCGGTGGAGGTGATCCCGATCGGCGCACGCGCCCCCGAGGAGCCGCGCACCCGCCGCGTCGCCGAACTACTGCGCGCCGACCCGGCTGACCAGCGCACCCTGGCCGAACTCGCGGAGACGGTCGCCACCAGCCCGCGCACCCTGGCCCGGGGCTTCCTCGCCGAGACCGGAATCACCTTCGGCCAGTGGCGGACCCAGCTCCGCCTGGCCGCCTCGCTGCCGCTGCTGGCCTCGGGTCTGCCGGTCGCCCGGATCGCGGCCCGCGTCGGGTATTCCACCCCGAGCGCCTACGTGGCCGCCTTCCACCGCGAGGTCGGCGTCTCCCCCGCCCGCTACTTCACCCGCTGACCCGAACCCCGAATCTGTCGGTCCGCGCGGCTATCGTCGGGCCATGGCGAAGTCCACGTACACGTTCACCGCCGAGCTCTGGGAATGGGAAGCCCAGGCCGCGTGGCACTTCGTGAGCCTGCCCGAGGCCATCACCGACGAGATCGACGAACTCTACGGCCACACCGCCGCCGGATTCGGCTCGGTGAAGGTGAAAGTCACCGTCGGAACCAGCCGCTGGTCCACCTCGATCTTCCCCGACAGCAAGCGCGGCACCTATGTGCTGCCGATGAAGAAAGCCGTGCGGAAGGCCGAGGGTCTGGCCGCCGGCGACCCTGTCGAAGTCGAACTACAGATCGCCTAGGGCCACGCCGCTCGTATAGCCGAGCCCACGTCGATCCCGGGCGCACGCGGGCGCGCCGCGGTCGCCGACAGCATTCCCGTCAGCACCGAGCGCGCCCCCGGCTCACACCCGTCGCAGTGCCGCGATCCGCTGTGACAGCTGGTCGGCGGTGGCCAGCGCGGTCGGCGGGCCGCCGCATTCGCGGCGCAGGTCGCCGTGGATCACGCCGTGCGGTTTGCCGGTGCGGTGGTGGTGCATGGCGACCAGGCTGTTGAGTTCGCGGCGCAATTCACCCAGGCGGTCGGCGGTGGCGGCGCGTTCGGCGGCCGCCTCCACACCGGCCCCGGACGGGCGGGCCTCGGCGGCGGCGCTGCGGTCCTGGAGTTGGCGGGACTGGCGTTCGCGCAGCAGCGCGCGCATCTGGTCGGCGTCGAGCAGACCCGGGATGCCGAGGTAGTCGGCCTCCTCGTCGCTGCCGGAGAAGGTGGCCGTGCCGAAGGAGTCGCCGTCGTAGATGACCTGGTCGAGTTCGGCGTCGGCGGCGAGGGCGATGAACTTCTTCTCCTCCTCGCCCGGCTCGTCCTTCTGCTTGTTGGCGTCGATGAGCAGTTCGTCCTCGAGACCATCGGCCTCGCGGTGCGGTTTGCCGATGACGTGATCGCGCTGCAGTTCCAGCTGCGCGGCCAGGTCCAGCAGCACCGGCACCGACGGCAGGAACACGCTCGCGGTCTCACCGGCCTTGCGGGCACGCACGAAACGGCCGATGGCCTGCGCGAAGTACAGCGGGGTGGAGGCGCTGGTGGCGTACACGCCGACCGCGAGCCGCGGCACGTCGACGCCCTCGGACACCATGCGCACCGCGACCATCCACGGGTCGGTGTTGTTGCTGAACTCGCCGATGCGGTCCGAGGAGTCCGGATCGTCGGACAACACGATGGTCGGTTTGGTGCCCGAGATGTGTTCCAGCAGTTCGGCGTAGTCGCGCGCCTTCTCCTGGTCGGTGGCGATCACCAGGCCGCCCGCGTCGGGCATGCCGGTGGCGCGCAGCTGCCGCAGCCGGGTGTCGGCCGCGGTGAGCACCTTCGACATCCAGTCGCCGGCCGGGTCCAGGGCGGTACGCCAGGCCCGCGCGGTCTGTTCCGCGTTCAGCGGTTCACCCAGTCGCGCCGAGTACTCCTCGCCCGCGCTGTCCCGCCAGTGCGCCTCGCCGGAGTAGGCGAGGAACACCACCGGTCTGACGACGCCGTCGGCGAGCGCCTCGGAGTAGCCGTAGGTGTGATCGGCGCGCGACTTCTCGAACCCTGACTCGTCGGCCTCGTAGGTGATGAACGGGATCTTCGAGTCGTCGCTGCGGAACGGGGTACCGGTCAGGTGCAGGCGGCGGGTGGCGTCGCTGAACGCCTCCTCGACCGCCTCACCCCAGCTCTTGGCGTCGCCGGCGTGATGGATCTCGTCCATGATCACCAGCGTCTTGCGGTTCTCGGTGCGCACCCGGTGCTTGAAAGGGTGCGACGCGATCTGCGCGTAGGTGACGACCACGCCGTGATAGTCCGACGAGGTGGAACCGGTCGAGTTGGAGAAGTTCGAATCCAGCTGGATACCGGTGCGCGCGGCCGAGGCCGCCCACTGGTGCTTGAGGTGCTCGGTGGGCGCGACCACCGTCACCTGGTCGACCGTACGGTCGTTGAGCAGCTCGGCGGCCACCCGCAACGCGAAGGTCGTCTTACCCGCGCCGGGTGTCGCGACGGCGAGGAAGTCCCGTGGCTTGGCAGTCAGATACTTCGTCAGCGCCCTGCGTTGCCATGCACGTAGCGAACCGCCACCACCCGAAGTCACTCGGAAGAGATTAGCGAGTGCGACCGACTGCTTTCCAATCCGACACAGCCCCTTCGAGTGCCGCACGACACATTGCGGGTCCCATCCCATTCGAAGCCCTGGTAGGCGATGCTTAGGCCACGATGAACGCGCACGACGAATCTTCGCAACACGCCGACGCGTCCCCGCCCGGCGCCCCCGTCGTGCTCGCCGACACCCGCTGGGGCCGCGTCCGGCAGCTCGTCACGCATGTCGCGGCCAAGGCGTGGAGCGACGCCATCTTCGCCAAATCGGCGGCGGCCGCCTTCTGGCAGACGCTGTCGCTGGCCCCGCTGCTGCTGGGTCTCCTCGGCAGTCTCGGCTACGTCGGGCACTGGTTCGGGCCGAACACGGTGAACATCGTGCAGTCCAAGATCGTGGCCTTCGCGCGGAAGGCGTTCAGTCCCAGCGTGGTCGACACCCTGGTCCAGCCGACCGTGAACGACGTGCTGCAACGCGGGCACGGCGGGGTGGTGTCGGTGGGCTTCGTGCTGTCGCTGTGGGCCGGATCCTCGGCCATGGCGACCTTCGTCGACGCGATCACCGCCGCGCACGGCCAGGCCACCGCGCGCCACCCGGTCTGGCAGCGAATCTTCGCGCTGCTGCTCTATGTCGGCTTCCTGATCGTGGCGGTGCTGATCCTGCCGCTGATCGCGCTGGGCCCGACCCTCATGGGCCGGGTCCTCCCGCACGGCTGGCGCGAACCGGGCCTGCGCCTGATCGACGCCTTCTACTACCCGGGCACCGGTCTGCTGCTCATCGTCGGATTGACGTTCCTCTACAAGATGGCCCTGCACCGCACGCTCCCGTGGCATCGACTGTTCGGCGGCGCACTGGTCGCGGGCGTCTTCTTCATGGCCGCCAGCGAGGGCCTGCGCCGCTACCTGGCGTGGGTCACCCGCACCGGCATCTCCTACGGTGCGCTGGCCACCCCGATCGCGTTCCTGCTGTTCACCTTCTTCCTGGGTTTCGCGATCATTCTGGGCGCGGAGTTCAATGCCAGCGTCGAAGAGTTCTGGCCCGCCCGCGCCACCCGCATCGACCAGCTGCGGCACTGGTGGCAGTCCCGCAAGCCCGAGGAGCCGGAGGCGAGCAGCGCGGTCGGCGGGTGAACACCCCGGCTAGGTGCAGCGCCGCTGCGCGGCGAACCAGTCGAGCAATTCGGGGCGATCGACGGCTCCGCGGGCGACGACCTCGGCGGGATCGCCGCCCTGGAACAGCTTCTTCAGCGGGACCTCGAGCTTCTTGCCGGTCCGGGTGTACGGGATTCCCGGTGCGGCGATGATCTCGTCGGGCACGTGCCGGGACGAGAGTTCGCTGCGGATGGCCGCGTTCACGCGCCCGCGCACCGCGTCGGTCAGCTCGACGTCGTCGGCCAGCACGACGAACAGCGGCATCCAGTAGCCACCGCCGGGCTGCTCGATGCCCAGCACCAGCGCGTCGGCGATCTCGGTCAGGTGGTGCACGGCCTGGTAGATGTCAGCGCTGCCCATGCGAATACCGTTGCGGTTCAGGGTGGAATCCGAGCGGCCGTGCACGAGTACGCTGCCGCGCTCGGTGCGGGTGATCCAGTCGCCGTGCCGCCAGACTCCGGGGTAGGTGTCGAAGTATGCCTCGCGGTATCGGACGCCGTCAGGGTCGTTCCAGAAGCGCAGCGGCATCGACGGCATGGGCTCGGTGATGACCAGTTCACCGACCTCGCCACGCACCGGACGACCGTGTTCGTCCCAGGCGTCCAGCGCCACACCGAGATACGGCGCGGACAGCTCTCCCGGCCAGACCGGCACCGTGCGCACGCCGCCGGCGAAGGCCGACACCACATCGGTGCCGCCGCTGATGGAGGACACCGCCACGCGTTCACCCACGTTGTCGCGCAACCACAGTGACGACGCCGGCGGCAGGGCTGCACCGGTGACGCCCACCGACCGCAGCGCCGACAGGTCGTGGTCACGGCGCGGCACCACACCGGCCTTGGCGCAGGCGAGCAGGTAGCCGGGGCTGGTTCCGACCACGGTCGCCCGCGTCCGAGCCGCCCACTGCCACACCCCGTCCGGCCCCGGGTAGGCCGGGCTGCCGTCGTAGCAGACGATGGTGGCGCCGACCAGCAGGCCGGCGACCTGGTAGTTCCACATCATCCAGGACGGACTGGTGTACCAGAAGAAGGTGTCCTCCGGCCCGATATCGGCGTGCAGCGACAGGGCTTTCAGGTGTTCGAGCAGCACCCCGCCGTGCCCGTGCACGATCCCCTTCGGCTTGCCGGTGGTGCCCGAGGAGTACAGGACCCACAGTGGATGATCGAAATCCACTGCCGCCGTCTCGATTCCACGGCCCGCGTACTCCGTCGAGGAGACGCTGTCCCAGGTCAGGGCACCGTCGACGGGGAGCCCGAGCCGCGGCACCGCCACCGTTGCGCGCAGGCTCGGCAATCCCGCGCGCAGCACGGCGATCTCCTCGCGCCGATCGTGTGTGCGGCCGCCGTACCGATAGCCGTCGGCGGTGATCAGCACCGTCGGTTCCAGTTGACCGAGCCGGTCCAGGGCGGCCTGTGCCGAGTAGTCCTGGCCGCAGACGCTCCAGATCGCGCCGATGCTCGCGGTCGCGAGGAAGGCGATCACGGCCTCGGGGATATCGGTCAGGTAGCCGGCCACCCGGTCGCCGGGCCCGACCCCCAGCGTCCGCAGTGACCGCGCCAGTGCAGCTGTCCGCGTGAGCAATTCGGACCAGGACACCTCGCGCGGCGACTCGTCCTCGTGCAGCGCGACGATGGCGGGGCGGTCGGCGCGCGCCTGCCGCACCACCTGGTCGACGTAGTTGACCCGCATGCCGGGGAACCAGCGCGCGCCCGGCATGGAGTCGTCGGCCAGCACCTCGCCGGGCGCCGCGCCGAGTTCGAAGAACTCCCACACCGCACGCCAGAAGCCGGGCACATCGTCGACCGACCACTGCCACAGCGTCCGATAGTCGGGCATCGGAACGCCGGTGCGCGCGGTCACGAAGCGCGCGAACCGGGTGAGCCGCGCGCCTTCGATGTCCTCGACGGTCGGTGTCCACTGCGGCTCGGCGCCGGCCGCCGCGGGAGTGAAGATCCCGGTCATCGCGCGCTCCACCCGCCATCCATGGTGTAGGAGGCGCCGGTCACCATCCCGGCCCTGCCGGAGGTGAGCCAGCCGACCAGCGAGGCCACCTCCTCCGGCTCGACCAGTCGCTTGATCGCGCTCTCGGTGAGCATGATCGTCTCCACCACCTCCTGCTCGGGGATCCCGTGCGCCTTGGCCTGATCGGCGATCTGTTTGTCCACCAAGGGAGTTCGCACATATCCCGGATCGACGCAATTGCTGGTGATCCCGAACGGCCCGCCTTCGAGCGCGGTCACCTTGGACAGGCCCTCGAGGGCGTGCTTGGCCGTCACGTAGGCGGACTTGAAGGCCGACGCGCGCAGACCGTGCACCGAGGAGACGTTCACGATCCGCCCGAACCGCTGCCGCTGCATGTGCGGCAGCGCTGCGCGGGTGAGCAGGAACGGCGCTTCCACCATGAGCGCGAGCATGGTCCGGAACCGCTCGGGCGGGAATTCGGTGATGGGAGCGACGGTCTGGACACCGGCATTGTTGACCAGGATGTCGATATCCAGTTCCAGATTCTCCAGCGCGGCGACGTCGCACAGGTCGACTTCCCATGCGGTGCCGCCGATCTCGGTGGCGATCGTCTTGGCCGCGATGCCGTCGATGTCGGCGACTGTCACCGTCGCGCCGAGAAGGGACAGTTCACGCGCGCACGCCGCGCCGATCCCGCTGCCGCCTCCGGTGACGAGCGCCGTCCGCCCGTGCAGATCGCCCAGGTCGCGGCCGGAGTTCATGCGTTCACCGGCTTCGGATCAGGCTGCGCCGCGAGGCTTTCCGCGTCGGCCCGGTCGACGGCCTCGAGGTCCAGCCCCTTGGTCTCGCGGGCGCAGAGCACCGCGACCACGGTCACGGCGGCGGCCGCGGCCAGGTACACCGCGATCGGCACCGAGGACTTGTAGACGTCGAGCAGCTTCACCGCGATGATCGGCGCCACCGATCCGGCCACGATGGAGGTCACCTGATAGCCCAGCGATACACCGGAATACCGCATGCGGGTGGGGAACATCTCGGCCATGATCGCCGGCTGGGCCGCGTACATGAAGGCGTGGAACACCAGTCCGATGATGATGGCCAGCAGGATGAGGACATTGTGCTCGGAATCCATCATCGCGAAGCCGAAGAAGCCCCAGGTTCCCGCCGCCAGCGCGCCGATGAGGTAGATGGGTTTGCGGCCGTAACGGTCGCTGAGCCGCCCGGCCAGCGGGATGACCGCGAAATGCACGGCATGCGCGGCCAGCAGCCACCACAGGATCACCTTGGTGTTCACGCCGACATGCACTTTGAGGTACGTGATCGAGAAGGTGACGACCAGGTAGTACATGATGTTCTCGCCGAAACGCAGGCCCATGGCGGTGAACACGCCACGCGGATACCGCTTCAGCACCTCGAGGGCGCTGAACGAGGCGGCCTTCTCCTGCTCCGCCTGGCGTTGCGCCGCAAGGAAGATGGGCGCGTCGGTGATCTTGCTGCGCACGTAGTAGCCGATCAGCACCACCACCGCCGAGAGCCAGAAGGCGACCCGCCAGCCCCAGGACAGGAATGCGGCGTCCGACAGGGTGGAGGTCAGCGCCAGCAGCACGACGGTGGCGATCATGTTTCCGATCGGCACCGCCGCCTGCGGCCACGACGACCAGAACGCGCGACCGCGACTGGGGCTGTGTTCGGCCACCAGCAGCACCGCGCCGCCCCACTCGCCACCGATGGCGAAGCCCTGGATGAACCGCAGCGTCACCAGGAGTATCGGTGCCAGATAGCCGACCTGCCCGAAAGTCGGCAGGCAGCCCATCAGGAAGGTGGCCGCGCCGACGAGGACCAGGCTCAGCTGCAGCAGCTTCTTGCGGCCGTGCCGATCGCCGAAGTGCCCGAACACGATTCCGCCGATCGGCCGCGCCGCGAAGCCGACCGCGTAGGTGACGAACGCGGCCAGGATGGCGTCCAGATCGCTGGTCCCCTTGGCGAAGAACACCTTGTTGAACACCAGTGTCGCTGCCGTGCCGTACAGGAAGAACTCGTACCACTCGACAACGGTGCCGGCCATGGAGGCCGCCACCACCCTCCGCAGTGCGGCGGGCCCGGTGGCCGCCTGCCGCACCGACTCTCGGACGCTCATGCCTGATCTCCTTCACCAACAGGCCGGGTTGTGACACGGCCCACAATCGTGAGGACGAGTATTCGTGCACATCGAGAACCCCCGCAATGACCACTTTCGCAACCAACATCTGCAAAACTGCAGAAATGAGCGTGACCTCCGCCACCCCGAGTCCCGACGACCTCCTGGTCCTGCTGGCAGTCGGGCGCAGCGGCCGATACGTGTCCGCCGCCGACGAACTCGGCATCAACCACACGACGATCTCGCGCCGCATCGCCGCACTCGAACGCGCGCTCGGCGGCCGGGTGCTGGACCGCGGCGCGGGCGGATGGGAGCTCACCGACCTGGGCCGCGAGGCCCTGCGCGCCGCGGAATCCGTTGAAACCGCGGTCAAGTCCCTGACCGCCGCGCGAGGCGAGCGCACCCTGGAAGGCGTGGTCCGCCTGTCCGCCACCGACGGATTCAGCGCCTACCTGGCCGCCCCGGCGATCGCCGAGGTCCAGCGGCGGCACCCCGGGGTGAGCGCGGAGATCGTCACCGGAACCAGGCGCGCCTCGCTACAGCGCTCGGGTGTGGATCTCGAGATCGTGGTCGGCGAGCCCCGAGTGCGCCGGGCCCAGGCGCTGCGGCTGGGCGATTACGTCCTGGGCCTCTACGGGTCCCGCGCCTACCTGGCCGAGCACGGTGTCCCCACCTCCGCGGGGGACCTGCCGCGCCATCCTCTGGTCTACTTCATCGAGTCCATGCTCCAGGTCGACGATCTCGACCTGGCCCCCGGATTCGCCCCGGCCATGCGCGAATCCATCTCGTCCACCAATGTCTTCGTGCACGTGGAGGCGACCCGGGCGGCCGCGGGCCTGGGCCTGCTGCCCTGCTTCATGGCCGACCGCCACGCCGACCTGGTGCGTGTATTGCCCGACCAGGTCGGCGTGCGTCTGGCCTACTGGCTGGTCTCCCGCGCCGAGACGCTGCGCCGCCCCGAGGTGGCCGCGGTGGTCGAGGCGCTGCGCACCCGGGTGCGC
Organism: Nocardia sp. NPDC005825; assembly: GCF_040630175.1. Classification (NCBI taxonomy): domain Bacteria; kingdom Bacillati; phylum Actinomycetota; class Actinomycetes; order Mycobacteriales; family Nocardiaceae; genus Nocardia; species Nocardia sp. NPDC005825. The sequence continues at coordinate 121,915 of NZ_JBEXXC010000010.1, read as the reverse complement.
GCGGAGGCCGACGCCCTGCTGGGCGCCATCGGCTAGCGCATCAGGCGCAACAGCCCGAGTTCGGGCTCGAGCGCACCGTCCTGGCCCAACGCCAGGAAGTCCGCCTCCACTGCCGAGCGTTCGAGTGCCCCGGATCGCACGGCGCGATAGCGAACGAAGGACCAGACGAAGACGTCGAGGCTGTCGAAGCGGGTGCCGCCTTCGACAACTTCTTCCTCGTGAAACCACACGGCCACTTGACCATTGGTGAGGACGACGAACAGATTGCCGCCGCCGTCCGCGCCGATGGAGTAGACGTCGTCGTCGGTCAGTTCGGTCTCGTAGTCGGAATCGAGCAGGCCGCAATCGTTTCCGGCGAAGTCGAAGGCGTAGGACCAGTCGAAGATGTCGAGGAATTGCGGCATCCGCCCGGAGCGGACGCGGTCGTCGAAGGCGGCCAGCGCGGCCGCGTGCTCATCGTCCAGACGCGCGAGAAACGGTGCGACCGGCCGGGATTCGCCGGGGATCAGCACGGGTTCCGCCTCCGGGAACCAGCGGGCGAGGTCGTTGTCGAGGTCGCGATCGATATAGCCGACGAGGTCGAGCACAGTGAGACTCACGCGCGAATTGTAGGGCCGCCGACGCGAATCCGGTTCGCCGGCCGAGAGCGGGGCCGCGCAATGGCCTCCCGATCCTGAAGTTTCCGGCTTGCACCGCGGATCGGCCAGGCATATTTTGCACACCATGATCAACGGCGGGGTGGGTTCGGGGTCCAGGATCGAGAAACAGAAAGCGACGGTCGCGATCGCCGCGATTGTCACCGCGGGTCTGGTTCTCGCGGGCTGCGGGCCGGATCAGCCCGCCGCGAGCGGGCACCCCGCTATCGACGCACTCGTACTGTCGCCCAAGGATGTCGACGTGATCACCCATTCCGCCGCGACAAAGACCAAGGACAACGCCGACTACGCCGCCGCCGCGGCCGACTACGCCAAGGACCAGCAGACCGCTCCGACCTCGGACTCGTCCGCGCTTCAGCCCGCCGCCTGCGCGGTGTTGGTGGGCACCGGCTCGGCCAAGGTGTTCGGCTCGGATTACACCGCGTACCGCAAGCGGCAAATCGACAAGGGCGAGAGGCAGAACACCTCCAGCTACGAGGCCGTGGCCCTCTATCCCGCCCCGGTCACCACCGCCCTCGCGACGATCACCAGCGCCCTGCGTACGTGCCAGGGCGCCACGATCACCACCACCGGCGCACCCGGCGAAACCTATCTCGTCGACAATGTCCATCTCGACACGAACTCCGCCGAGTGGACCTTCCACGATCGGAACCCGAATATCGTCGACCGCCAATGGAACTGCGCGATCCGCGTCGTCGGCGACGCGGTCATCGAGATCGAACTGGCCGATGGGGACGCGGCCGCCGTCGCGGCCGCCGTCGCCCAGCGGATTCCCGCCTGACGGCTCCGGTCAGCGTCGGCCGCGCCAGGATCCGGCCGAGCACCTACCCGCCGGCGTACATCGGGCGGCCCCGGAGTCAGCAGGTAGCGCCCGGATCTCCCGGTTGACTGTGCGGCGGCAGAATGCCACTCGTGCGGAGGGTCACCGTCGCGCCTGTCGTCGCCCGGGTCCCCGCTTTCGGATCCTGGGTGCTCACAATGCATTCCGAGCCGTTCGGCGCACGCCCGGTTCCGTTCACGAATTTCACGGTGAATCCGGCGGCTTCGAGTACGTTCTTCGCCTTTCCAGTTGTCTGGCCCGAGACGTCGGGGACCAGGGCGCCGGAAGCAGCCGAGGAGCTCGAGGTCGTCACCGGCGCAGGGTTCTGCGGATCACAACCGGATACCGTGAGGGCCGCGAGCGTTACGCCCACTGTGAACAGGCACGGCGCGATCATCCCGCGCATTGAATCTCCCCCTGTATGAAGCTCTTCCGAACGAACTTATCCGATTCTCTTCGCCGCCCCAAGCCTTGTCTCCGGGAGGCGGGGGCGGGACGATTGCTGGATGAAGAATGACCGACTGGACGAGCTGCTGGGGTTGCTCGACAACAACACGTGCATGCTCGAGGTTGTCCAGGACGAGCTGCTGGGCGAGGACGACCGCGACTAGAGGCAACAAGTTGCCAGCCCGATCTCATTGAGCCAAAAGGTCTGCGCCACTTACGTTCTCCTGACTCGCGCACGGAATGTCGTGCCCGGGAAGGGAAAGGAACTGTGATGAAGGCGAGACTTCTGCTGGCGGCAGCGGTGACGATCGGATCGACGGGTCTGTCGGTGTTCGCCGGCGCGCCCGCCGCGCAGGCCGGGCAGGCGTGCAACTGGTACCCGAGCGATGTGGGCCACGCGATCTACGGCGATTCGGTGATGGACGGCCCGTACAACACCTACAACCTGTACACCGGCAACTCCTCGAGCTGCGACCACACCGGGTACACCGTGGCCGAGGGCTCCGCGATCAAGGTGGTGTGCACCGAGAAGAACAACGCGGGCAACCTCTGGGTCTACATCAAGAACAGCGCGGGCCACAAGGGCTGGGTCTCGCGGTCCAATGTCGGCTCGATCTGGCCCATCGTCTCCGACTGCTGAGTCCGGCGGTTCCGCCTCGCCGCGCCGCGGACTACACCGGCCGGGAAGCGTTTCACCAGCTCACACTCCCGCGCCGGTTACCAGTCTCAGTGACCGAGATCACCTGGTCATCGACGGAATGTCTGGGTTACTGTCCAGTACGCAGGATGATCCACATCACACAACGGTAAGTGAAGCTATGAAACTGACGTATCTGTTGTGGGGGGCCGAACTGAAGACCAATCTGCACGACCGTGACCTGCGGCGAACCCTGGCACGCTCCGGCGTCAGCGAACTGCAGATCAACATCCGCGACGAATATGTCGCCGCAGCGGAACTCTGGTTCTGCACCTATGACACTCCCGTCGACGCCGTGGTGACCATGCGCGGTGTCGAGGACGCGGATTTCGTCACCTCGCTGCTGCGACCGCTCGCCGACCGGCTCGAGGGCTTCCTGGTCGACGAGTTCACCCCGGTGGCCCCGCCTCGCACCGACAGCGGCACCCGCGCAGAAGCCTTGGCGCGCATCGCGATCCTGCGCATTCCGCCGGGCATGCCCCGGGACGAGTGGATGCGGGCCTGGATCGGCGATCACACCCGGGTCTCCCTGGAGAATCAGGCCGCCGTCGGCTACATCCAGAATCCGGTCCTGGCCCCCATGACCGCCGGCGCCCGCGCCGACGCCATCGTCGAGGAACTCTTCCCCATGGAGGCCATGTCCGACCCACACGCCTACTGGGGCAGCGGCGGCGACAACGCCGAACTGGAACGCCGCCTCTCCAACATGCTCGACAGCACCTCCCGCTTCGGCGCCGACCGTGACATCGACGTCATCCCCACCAGCCGCTACGTCTACTCGCTACGCTGAGCCCGATGGATACCATTGTGGGGTAATTGTTTCCAATGTCCCCTATGTCTGATATTTGCTGAGGCAGCGAAAACTGTTGCCACGGCGGCCCACTGACGAACCGTGATGTTTCGGGCCGTGTCGAATATCCGTAAGCCCTTTCCCGGGTGTTACGTTCGGGCGGATTTACATATTCGATCGGCTTGGTGACATGTGGGTCATTCGGATGGGTTGCCGCGCTGATCCGACACGGTGGGATGGCGCAATGCTGCAGGTGAATCCGGCGCTCGACGAACCGCGGGTACGACCGCCCTCGTTCGGGGCGCTGCTGAGCAGATTGCGGCGGGCTCGAAGAATCTCGCGGGAGCGGCTGGCATTCGGGATCGGGACCAGCGCCAGTTACATCGTGCATTTGGAGAAGGGGTACCGCACCCATCCCGGCCACGAGGTGGTCGCGGCGATCGTCCGATTCCTGGACCGGCACAGCCCGATCTCGTCGGCCGAGCAACGGCACCTGCTGGACCTCGCCGGACTCGGCTACACCGCGTTCCCGACCGCCGAGGAGCTGACCGCGGCGGTCAGCCCGGAAATGCGACAGGTGCTGGTTCTGCACGAACCCAATCCGGCCGCCTATCTGGATACCCGGGGCACCGTGCTGGCGTGCAACGAGAATTACCGGCGGGCCTTCCCCGGACTGGATATCGGCGTCAATCTGCTGCACTGGTATCTCACGGACGACAATTCCGGCCGGGTACTTCCGGATCTGGACAACGAGATCCGGTTCGCCGTCCAAGGATTGCGGGGACTGCTCTCCGACAACAGCGCCGCCGACGGGGCACGCGAATTCCTCGCCGAACTCTCGCGTTTCGACATCGTCAGAGAACTGTGGGACGAAGCCCCCGCCAGCTACGGCAGACCGGACCCGGCGATGCGCCTGCGCGACCCCGAGACCGGCCGCGAGTACACCATCAACGCCCAGCTCTACGGCGTCACCGACGACCCGACCTACCCGGGACGCATGCAGTTCTTCCTCGGTATCCGCCCCACGAACGCCCCACCCGCCGAATCCCGGTCCGACCCGACGCCACCGGCCGACCGGATCAGCGCGCCGCGGTGTGAACCGCTCGCCCCTCAGCGTGAGCCCCTCGAGCATCTACCCGGCCTCGCCTGACAGCTCGGCCCGCCGCACACGAGTGTCGGGCTGTACTCGCACGAGGACTCCTGCTAGAAATCCATCGTGCTCAATGCATTTGCGCGTTCCCTGGCCGCACTGTCCGTCACCGCCGCCACGATCGTCACCCCCGCGACCGCGTTCGCCGCGCCGGCCGACCCGTCGGACTGCGCGCCCACCCTGTCCCCCGCCGAGATCGACGAGATCGCGCGGCTCTCCGATACCGGCGCCCTCGCCGGGGATGACCAGCTCGCGCGGCTCGACGACGCGGTCGCGCGGGATCACCGCCTCACCGAGATCCTCGAACGCCACACCGACCGGCGCGGCACCTTCGCGACCGGTCTGGACACGGTGGAGCAGCTCGCCGTGATGCCACTCCAGCACGATCCCCGGGCGTTCGCCGATCCGGAGTACGCGCATCGGGTCAGCTTCGATCTGCTGCGCCGGTTCCTCGACAATGTGCACGCGGAGTTCGGCGGCGGCACTCCGGAACCGCACTGGCGCAACTACTTCGCCCTGGCCTCCGACTGCTCGGCCTCCCCCGCCCGCGTCGCGCTGGCCGGATACAACGCGCACCTGGTGGTCGACCTACCCCGGGCCGTGGCCGCGGCGGGCTCCACTCCGGCCGACGCCGCCGACTACTTCACGATCGTCGCGGGGATCGCGAGCATCGGCGATGTCATCACCGAGCGCACCGACCGGATCTACCACGCGAAGCTGGGCCCGCTGTGGCGCTTCTACTTCCTCGGCGAGGGTCTCGACGCCGCGCTCGGTCAGGGGGTGGCGACCAAGCCGATGCTGGTGTTCGCCGATCTGGCGGCCAACACCACCATCTTCGCCAATGGTCTCGCGCTGGAGAATCCGTCGCTCGCACCGGCCGTGGAGGCGGAGATCGAGCTGGAACGCCGCACCGCGGAGTCCGCGTTCGACGTGCTGGCCCAATTCGACGGCATCTGACGGGCTCGCACGTTCCGGCCGGCTGTCACGAGGCCGCGGATGCCCGCAGCGCCTTCCGGTCGATCTTCCCGGTGGGATTGCGCGGGATCTCCGGCACGACGGCGATCTCGCGGGGCCGCTGGAACCGGGACACCCGGTCGTGCAGGAATGTTCGCAGCTCCTCGGGGCTGATGTCCTGCCCCGGCGCCGCGACCGCGTAGGCGACCAGCCGCTGCCCGTAGTCGGCGTCCTCGACCCCGATCACCGCGGCGTCGCACACTGCCGGGTGGGTCGCGAGCACGTTCTCCACTTCCTGCGGATACACGTTCTCACCACCCGAGACGATCATGTCGTCGGCCCGGCCCGCGATGAACAGCCGCCCGCCCGGGTCGAGGTAGCCGAGGTCGCCGGTGCTGATCAGACCGTCGGCCCGGTCCTTGTCGCCGCCACCGGAATACCCCGCGAAACCCAGCGCGCTGCCGACGTAGATCTGCCCGACCGCCCACGCGGGCAACCGGGCCCCGTCCGGGCCGAGGATGCGCACGTCGGTGCCGCTGACCGGACGGCCCACGGTGCCGAGCGCGACCCGCAGATCGGCCGGTGTGGCCAAGGTGCCGATGCCGACTTCCGAAGAGCCGTAACCGTTGTAGAGCACGTCGCCGAAGGTCGCGATGAACGCCTCGGCCACGGCGGGCGCCAGCGGCGCACCACCGGACAGCACCACGCGCAGTGACGCCAGGTCGTGGTCGGCGCGCTTCTCGGTGGGCACGGCCATGATTCGTTGCAGCATCATGGGCACTCCGGCGAACATCTCGACCCGGTGGGCGGCGATCGTCGCCAGCGCGTTCTCGGCGTCGAATCGCCTGCGCAGCACCAGTTTTCCGCCCAGAGTGATCCCGAGCAGGGCGATGCCGAGGCCGAAGCCGTGGAACAGGGGGATGCCGACGGCGATCACCGCGCCCGCACGCAATCCGGTGCGATGGATCACGCTCGCGGCGGTGCCCGCGATCATCGACACTCCCGGTTCGCGCGGCACCCCTTTGGGGATGCCCGTCGTGCCGGAGGTCAGGATCACCAAGCGGCCCGATGCCTTTCGCGCGGGCGCCGCGAGGCCCATCCGCAGCCAGGCGTCGACGCTCGGGTCCGTGGCCCCGGACGACCCGAAGCAGATCACCAGTGGTCCGGTGTAGCCCGCCGACCGCAGGACAGGCACGAACTCGGCATCGCAGAGCACCGCCGCCGGGTGATGGCGGTCGAGCGTGCGGCGCAGCGCCTCGGTGTGGAAGTCGGTATTGAGCAGCAGCGCGTCCGCGCCGGTGGCCAGTACTCCGAACAGCGCGGCGACGAAATACCGGCTGTTGCGGCACATCACCGCCACCCCGTCGCCGGTTCCGGCGCCGATCACGCGCTGCAGTCCGCCCGCCACGGCGTCGACGGTCGCCGACAGTTCCGCGTAGGTGACCGTGCCGCGGTCGTCGACCACCGCGGTCCGATTCGGCCACCGGGCCGCGGACAGGGACGGCAGGACCGGGGGGTTCGTGCGGTGACCGGCCAGCGCGCAGCTCATGCGCACCGCCGCCCCGACCCCGACCGGGCGCAGCACCTGCGCCTCGGTCAGCGCCACTCCCAGCGCTATTCCATTGCGCGCCAGCTTGATCCGATTCATCGCCGTCCCCCCGCGCTCGCTGCCTCGGTGTCGCGGGTGGCCCGCGCCCACACCCGCATGAACGCGGCCGTCGGCCCCGGCAGGGCGGTGGACATCACGTCGGCGGGCCACACCCACCAGGGGGCCAGGGCGCGCGGGCGCCGCACGATGGCGCGGGCGACGATCTGGGCCGCCTCCTCCGGATACAGTCCGGGCAGCACCCGCATGATCGGGGTCGGCGCGCTCATCCGGGTGTACATCAAGGCCATGTAGGCGGTGGTGACGGTGAGGCCGTCGGCACGCAATTCCGGTGTGACACTGCGCAACCAGACGTCGAAGGCCCCTTTGGACGCCTGGTAGGCGCCCCAGCGCGGGCCGGGCGCGATCCGCACGCCGACGGTGGAGATATTGATGATCTGGCCGCGGCCCGCCTCCCGCATGGGCGGCAGCAGGCCCAGCAGCAGCCGGATCGGGCCCAGATAGTTGATGCCGATGGTGCGCTCGAAGTCGTGGAAGCGGTCGTACTGCAGGTGCAACGAGCGCCGCATCGACTTGCCCGCGTTGTTCACGATCACATCCAGGGCGCCGTGCCGCTCGGTTATGGTCTTGGCCAGCTCCGCGGCCGCGACCTCGTCGGTCAGGTCCGCCGGATAGGAGAAGGCGCGGCCGCCGTTCGAATTCAGCTCCGCGGCAAGGGCTTCCAACCGCTCCGCGGTCCGCGCCACCAGCAGCACGGTCGCGCCGGCGGCGGCCAGCTCGCGCGCCACCGCCTCGCCCAGCCCGAATGACGCGCCCGTGACGAGCACGGTCTTGCCGGACACCGCCCGCCGCAACGCTTTCCGGCCGGAGGACCGCGGCGGGTTGACCGCCCGGTCCAGCGTCATCCGGGCCGCGCGCACGACCGGGTTCTCACTGTTCGTCATCGCTCTTCCTTTTCCGCCGCGAGCGCCCCCGCCCCGGCGACCGCCTCGAGGGTCCGCAGACCGGCGATCTGTATCCGTGCGGCCAATCGCACGGTCTCGTCCCAGCCGCGGGCGTGCAGGTGGTGGCGCACACTGGTGAAGTTGTCGGCCAGACCGGTGATCACCGACCACAGCGTCGCCACCACGGTCCCGGTGTCGATCTGCGCGCCGAGGCCAGGAATCCGCATCCGCTCGACGGTGCGCAGAATCAGGTCGTAGGCGCGCGCGGCCGCGAGCACCAGCTGACCGCCCACCTCGTGATCGACGTCCACCTCACCGGCCAGGACCGCCCAGATATCGAGCTCCCGCCCGTATACCTGGTACATCTCGGCATATTCGGTGGCGATCGCCACGAACAGGTCCTCGGGGTCCGCGAGGCTCTCGCACAGCGGCTCGACCTTCGCGACGAATTCCCCGAGCCGTTCGGCGTACAGGGCCGCGTACAGCGCTTCCTTGGTCGCGAAGTACGTGTACACGGTGCCCGGACTGATGCCCGCGCCTTTGGCCACATCGCGCATCTGCAGCGCGGCGTAGCCCCGCTCGGTCAGCAATCTTCGTCCGGCGTCGAGGATGTCGCCCCGACGGGCTTCGCGGTCACCCCACTTCGTGGCCATCTACCTGCCATTCTGAACACGGTTCAAATTGAACACGGTTCAGAATGCAGTAGGTGTAACCAGGTGTCAACACCTGACCAGGAGATGCGTTGCCCCGGAACGGGAGTGCGCACACAGCGGCAGCGCGGCGAGAGATTCCGCCGGCGCGGGAGGGGCGACGGGCCCCTCAGCGCGGCTTGCGGACCAGAGCCACCCGCCGCCGGCGGCGACGAGCCGGGGCCGGTTGCGCGGAACGGCGGGGCTTGCGGCCGTGGCGCAGCAGGATCATCAGCAGATCCTCCGCCGCGCGATAGTGCGGGATGTCGACCCACAGCCGCCAGAGGACCTCCGGGTCTCCGGCCTCCAGCACGGTGACACGGACCGGGAGGACATAGGCGGCGACGCCGATATCGGAGAGTGCGAAAAGCACTCGATAGACGTGGGACTCGTCGAGATCGGCGAGGATTCCCCACCCTTTCGCGTCGAGTCCGTTGCTCAGGCCCCGCGACGGGACCCAGTGTGGAGTCAGGCGCCGGGACGCCCAGGGATCGGGGATTTCGCGTGCCGCGGTCATAACCGGGGTCCGGCCCCCCGCGACCGCCCGCCGACCAGGGCATTTGCGGGTGGTTTACCTATTCTGACCTGGCGTTTCATTGACTCAGCATAGCCCAGATGCGCACCCCCTCCGGTGCGGGAAAGCGCGGCATCAGCAAACAGGACACGGCTACCCACGACGACCGCTGTTCGAGCGATTCCAGCTGATGCCGCGACACATCTGCGGGAGTGCGCCACACGGTTACTCGCTGGGCATGGCACCCGGCACCGGATGCGCCGGTGCGGCAACTCCCCCTGAATTGCTCGATCCAATTGCCTTATGCAGCAACAGCTGCCGAGGCGGCAGTGTCGGTGATGATCTGTCGCAAATCAACGGCAAACCGAAATGCCATACGGCACAAAACTAGCCAAGCGTCCGGTTCTACCCTCAGGTAAGCTACTCACCAGTATTCGATTCAGGTTACGGTCCAGCGTGGGTCCGATGGGCGGCCCGACGGGCGGGTCGAGCGCGGCAAGGCAGGGTAGGGGTGCAGGTGTTGATCAGACGGTCGAGGTTGCCATTCGCCGTGCGGTGCGGCGTGATACCGATGAGCCGGACCGGTCAGGGCCTGAATGTCGTTGCGCGCGAATCGATACGGGGCGCCGCATCGTAGCAACGCCCGGGGTTCGTACCCGCACCTCACTTCTCGGGGGGGACTCGAGTTACCGAGGAGACTCTGTGTCTGGCATCGCCACTGCCGTGAATATTCCCAGTCGCAGCCTTTCCGGCCTGCGGCTCCTGGGAATTCGATCCCGGCTGCGTCGACCTCCGCCCTGTCGGGCAACCTCGAACAATCTCTAAAACCCTTGGTGTAGTAGACATTTCACACATGCGCGGTGCTGTTGCGCGCAGGTGCGTGCTCGTCGTGAGGAAGGATCTCGAGTGGTTACCCGATCAGATTTCCCCGTAGCTGTCGTAGGAATGGCGTGCCGGCTGCCGGGAGTTGCTGATCTCGACGATTTCTGGCGGCTACTCGGCGAGGGACGCGCCACCGTCGGCGCCGCCCCGGCGGCCCGCGCGAATCTCAGCGAACGCGCGAGTTTCCTGGATTCCGTGAGCGATTTCGACGCGGAGTTCTTCGGCATCGCCCCCCATGAGGCCCGATCGATCGATCCACAGCAATTGCTCGCATTGGAGCTGAGCTGGGAAGCTCTCGAAGACGCGGGGCTCGCCGCGGCGGTACGCGAATCGCGCCGGGGCGGGGTATTCCTCGGTTGCACCAGCGGTGACTTCGCGGAACTCGTCACGGCCGCCGAAGGGCCCGGCATCACGCGCCACTCCCTATGGGGCGCGACGCGCGGAATCATCGCCAACCGGGTTTCCAACTATTTCGGATTCACCGGCCCCAGCCTGTTGGTCGACAGCGCTCAGGCCTCCTCACTCGTCGCGGTGCACCTGGCGTGCGAGAGCCTGCGGGCGGGCGAAACCGATATCGCCTTGGCCGGTGGCGTCAATCTGATCCTCTCGCCGACCAGTGGTGAACGGATCGAACACTTCGGTGCGCAATCGGCACAGGGGCGGTGCTACACCTTCGACTCGCGCGCGGACGGATTCGTACGGGGCGAAGGCGGTGGCGTGATTGTTCTGAAGCCGCTGGCACAGGCGATCGACGACGGCGACCGGATTCACACCGTAATCCGCGGTAGCGCGGTCACTACCGGCAATGAGCGGCGGGTGTTGAGTGCCCCGAGTCGCGAAGCGCAGGTCGCCGCGATTCGCTCCGCACTCGAGGCGGCCGATGTACCCGCCGATTCCGTGCAGTACGTCGAATTGCACGGCACCGGAACGCCGGCGGGCGATCCGATCGAGGCCGCCGCACTCGGCGCGACATATGGCGCTGATCGCGAACCGAATTCGCCGCTGGCGGTGGGGTCGGTCAAAACGAATGTCGGCCATCTGGAGGGCGCTGCCGGAATCATCGGCCTCATCAAGACCGCACTGTGCCTGCGGCATCGCGAACTCGCGGCAAGCCTCAACTTCGAGCGGCCCAATCCGGCGATTCCCCTGGATGATCTGCGCCTGCGTGTGGTCGTCGCACCGGAGCAGTGGGCTGCGACCACCATCCGGCGGGCGGGCGTGTCCGCGTTCGGCATGGGCGGTTCGAACGTTCACTTGATCCTCGACGAGGCTCCGATCACGGACCTCGCGACCACCCTCGAGCCCGAAGACGCCGACGAGGTGACGATCGCGCTCTCCGCGCGCGATGAGGACGGCCTCCGCGCGCAGGCGAGTCGGCTCCGTGACTGGCTGGTGCGCCACCCGGAACTCGCCCTTGCCGACGTGGCGTATTCACTGCTCACGGCCCGCGCCCAGATGTCTTGGCGCGCAGAGATATTCGTTTCGAGCCGCGAGCAGCTGCTGGTCGAGCTGGGGGCGCTCGCCGAGCACGGTGGCGGTGCCGACCGCACCGGACTGCCGATGGACGCGACGGCTCCGGCGTCAGGTGTCCGGGTAGCACTGCCGCCGTATGCATTTCGCCGCCGGGAGAACTCCACGGATCTCGAGTCCGTCGAGTCGCAGCCGGTCGCGCCCGCGCCGACGCAGCTGGCGAACGAGCTGCGAGCGATTCCCGAATATCAGCACCGCGCAGCGGTTCTCGCCGTGGTCCGAGAGCAAGCCGCCGCGGTTCTGGGGTACGAATCGGCCGCGTCGATTCGCTCAGACCTGCCGTTCACCGATCTCGGGTTCGACTCGCTCAGTGGCGTGGAACTGCAAAAACGCCTGACCCGGGCGACGGGTGTGGAACTGCCGCCCTCGCTCATCTTCGATCACCCCACCGCCACCTCGGTGGCCGACCTGCTGAGATCACGCGCCACCGCGGCCGGGGAGAAGCGCGGCCGGGTCACACGGCGAACCTCCTCGGACGAGCCGATCGCGATCGTCGGCATGGGTGCGCGGTTCCCGGGCGGTATCTCCTCCGCCGAGGAGCTGTGGGACCTGGTCTCGGCGGGACGCGACGCGATCGGTGATTTCCCCGCCGATCGCGGTTGGGATCTCGATCGCCTCTACGATCCCGACGCCGACAAGGCGGGCACCGTCTACACGCGGCGAGGTGGCTTCCTCAGCAGCGCAGGTGATTTCGACCCCGGGTTCTTCGGGATCAGCCCGCGTGAGGCGCTGGCGATGGATCCGCAGCAGCGGGTGTTCCTCGAAACCGCGTGGGAAGCCCTCGAAGACGCGGGAATCGACCCGACCACCCTGCGTGGCAGTGATACCGGCGTCTTCGTGGGAGCCTGCGCGTCCGGGTATTCCGGGCTCGTCACCGGCGAGCTGGAGGGCTTCCGGCTGACCGGCACCTCCCACAGCGTCATCTCGGGGCGGCTCGCCTACGTCCTCGGCCTGGAGGGGCCGGCGGTGACGGTGGACACCGCGTGCTCCTCCTCGCTGGTGGCGCTGCACTCGGCCTGCCAGGCATTGCGCAGGGGCGAGAGCTCACTGGTTCTCGCCGGAGGCGTGACCATCGCCGCGACTCCCGACCTGTATGTCGATTTCTCCCGGCAGCGCGGGCTGTCGCGTGACGGCCGCTGCAAGGCTTTTTCCGCCGCTGCCGACGGTGTCGGCTGGTCCGAGGGATCGGGGGTGCTCGTTCTGGAGCGATTCTCCGACGCTCGCCGACTCGGACACCACGTCCTGGCGGTCGTGCGTGGCAGCGCGGTCAACCAGGACGGTGCGAGCAATGGGCTCACCGCACCCAATGGGCCGTCGCAGCAACGCGTGATCGAACAGGCCCTCGCCGACGCCGGCATATCGGCGGCCGACGTGGACGCCGTCGAGGCGCACGGCACCGGTACGCGACTGGGCGATCCGATCGAGGCGCAGGCGCTGATCGCCGTCTACGGACAGGCTCGTGGCGACCGGGAACCCCTGCGGATCGGTTCGCTCAAATCGAATATCGGCCATACCGTCGCCGCCGCCGGCGTCGCCGGTGTGATCAAGACCGTCCAATCGATGCGGCATGGACGACTACCGCGCACACTGCATGCGGAAACGCCTTCCCCGCATGTGGATTGGAACGCGGGTGCGGTACGGCTGCTGGCCGAGGCCGAACCGTGGGAGCGCGGGGATCGGCCGCGGCGGGCGGGGGTGTCGTCGTTCGGGATCAGCGGCACGAACGCGCATGTGATCCTGGAGGAAGCGCCCGTCGACGCGGCGACATCGGCCGCTCCGCGCGGCGGCTCGGATCTCCCGAACACGAGCGCGGTGCCGCTGGTCGTCTCGGGCAGGAGCGAGGCGGCGCTGCGCGCACAGGCCGCCCGTTTGCGCAGGTGGTTGTCGGAACGTCCGCAGCTCGATGCCGCCGAGGTCGCCGGTGCGCTGACTTCGACGCGGGCACACCTCGATTCGCGTGCGGTGGTGTTCGGACGCGACCGGGACGAGCTGCTCGAACGGTTGCGTGCCGTCGCCGAGGCGGGCAGTGACGCAGCCGATGCGGGCAGTGGCGCCGAGATCGTCACCGGAACCCTCGTCGCGGGCCAGACCGCGTTTCTGTTCACCGGACAGGGCGCCCAGCGGGTCGGCATGGGCGCCGACTTCTACCGCGCCTTCCCAGCTTTCGCGACCGCACTGGACGAGGTGTGCGCACACCTGGATCCGCTCCTCGGGCGATCACTGCGCGACGTGATGTTCACCGATGCCACCGGCGTGCTCGATCGCACCGAATGGACCCAACCCGCGCTCTTCGCCTTCGAAGTCGCCCTGTACCGGCTGCTGGAATCGTTCGGAACGGCACCGGACGTCCTCGCGGGCCACTCCATCGGCGAACTGTCGGCCGCCCACGTGGCCGGAGTGCTGTCGCTGCCCGACGCCTGCGCACTCGTGGCGGCCCGAGGCCGGTTGATGGGCGAACTACCCGAGGGCGGGGCGATGCTCGCCGTCGCCGTCGACGAGGCCCGAGCGAACGACATCGTCGCCGGATACGACGGCCGCCTCTCGCTCGCCGCGGTCAATGCTCCGGCCGCGACCGTGCTCTCCGGTGACTCCGACGCGATCGACGCCGTCGAACGAGACCTGGCCGCCGCGGGAATTCAGTCCACCCGGCTGCGCGTCAGCCACGCTTTCCATTCGGCACGAATGGATCCGATGCTGGAGGAATTCCGCGCGCTCGCGGAGACCCTCACCTACCACCCGCCCCGGGTGCCCATCGTTTCCACCGTCACCGGAGACTTCGCGGGCGAGACCATCGCCACCCCCGGATACTGGGTGCGGCAGGTGCGCGACACCGTCCGCTTCGCCCCCGGCATCGCCACCCTGCTCGCGAGCGGAGTGCGGCGATTCGTCGAAGTGGGACCGGATGCCATTCTCAGCGCGGCGACCACCCGCTACCTGGCGAGCGACCCTGCCCTCGAGTCGTCGACCTCGGTCGTGGCCACTTCGCGACGGTCGAATGATCAGGTACCACAGCTGCTCTCTGCCCTGGCGCAGCTCCATGTCACCGGTGACCCCGTCGACTGGCGACCCCTGCTGCCCGCCTCCGAGCGACGAATCCCGTTGCCGACCTATGCGTTCCAGCACCAACGGTTCTGGCTGCGCCCGAGTGTCGCCGCGGGCACCCCCGGTGATCACCCGATTCTGACCGGTGTCGTCGGGGTCGCGGGTACCGATGAATGGTTGTTCACCGGTCGGCTGTCCATGCGCGGACACCCGTGGATCACCGACCACGCGGCACACGGCGTCGTGGTCGTCCCGAGTGCGGTCCTGGTGGAATTCCTGCTCGTCGCGGGCACGCGAATCGACTGCGCTGTACTCGACGAGCTCACGTTGCAGGTACCGATCGTGCCCGCCGACGACGATGAGATCGAACTCCAGGTAGCCGTTCGGGCTCCCGAGCTCGGGCGTCGGCCCTTCGACTTCTACTTCCGGAAGTCCGCGGATGCTCCGTGGGTCCTCAACGCGACTGGTGCGCTCGCACACCAGTATTCGGGTGAGTCGGCGGCATTGCGGTTGCTGGACCAGGCGTGGCCGCCCGCCGCCGCGGAAGCGCTCGACGCGACACGGATTCCGAGCCTGATGACACAGGGCTCCGGGCTCGAATACGGCCCGGCGTTCCGCGGCGTCCATGCCGTCTGGCAACAGGCGGACGCTGTCTTCTCCGAGATCTCCCTGCGCACCGAGGCCGGTGACGCGGCCAGCGCTTTCGGTCTGCACCCCACGCTGCTGGATATGACCGTGCACGCCGGACTCGCCGAATTGCTGTGGCGCGGACTGGATCACGCACCGGACTCGGGGAAGTTGTTGTTCCGCTGGGGCGGTGCGCGATTCCACCGGCCGATGGCCGATCGATCGGCGCAGCTGACATCGCTTCGAGTCGCCGCCGTCGCGACGGGGCCGGAGACCGTCTCCGTCGCAGCGGTCGATTCCGGCGGCCGACCGGTCATCTCGGTGGATGCGGTCGTCATGCGCCCGTATGACGTGCACAAATTCTTCGAAGGTCTGACCGACGACGCGGCCGATCTGTACCAGGTTCGCTGGGAGCGCGCGGGCAGAGAGATCGCCGGTGAGCAGGTTCCGGCCGCGGTGGTGCACCGTGCCGAGTTCCCGAGTGATGAACCTGCCGATATCCGTTCGGCGACCCGGCGGGCCGTGCACGAGACGCTCTCCCTGCTGAATTCGTGGCTGCGCGACGAGCAGCCGTCGGACTCGCGGCTGGTCGTCGTCACCCGTGGTGGAGTCGGAGTCACCGACGAAACCCCTGATCTCCTCGCGGCGGCGGTCTGGGGTGTGGTGCGCACCGCGCAGTCGGAGAATCCGGATCGTTTCGTCCTCGTCGACGAGGACGCGGCGGCGCCGCTGGATGACGAAGCGCTCGCCGCCGTCCTGCGCACCGATGAACCGCAGGTCGCGATTCGCGGTTCCGACGTGCTGGTACCGCGGTTGGTTCGCGCTGAACACGCCGACGCCGAGGTCGACGCCACCCCGTTCGGTACCGGAACGGTGCTGATCACCGGCGGCACAGGCGGATTGGGCGCATTGTTCGCCCGGCATCTCGTGACCGAGTACGGCGTCCGGAACCTGGCGTTGACCTCCCGCCGAGGCCCCGACGCTCCCGGTGCGGCGGCCCTGGTCGAAGAATTGGCGACCCTGGGCGCCCAGGCTCGGATCATCGCCTGCGACATCGCCGATCGTGACTCGGTGCGACAGCTGGTGCGCGGTCTGGAGCTGAGCGCGGTGATACACGCCGCCGGTGTCCTCGACGACGGCACCATCGGCTCCCTGACCGCCGAGCAGGTCGACCGGGTCTTGGCGCCGAAGGTCGCTGGCGCGTGGAATCTGCACGAAGCGACCGAGGGCATCGATCTCTCCGCATTCGTGTTGTTCTCCTCGGTCGCCGCAGTGATCGGTTCGGCCGGGCAGGGCAACTATGCCGCCGCGAACAGTTTCCTGGACGCGCTGGCCGAGCGGCGACGCGCCGCCGGATTGGCCGCGACGTCCTTGGCGTGGGGACCGTGGGGTGAAGCGGGCGGAATGACGGGCGAGCTGGACCGCGTCGCCGTCGCCCGGTGGGATCGCCTCGGGCTCGGGCAAATCGAACGCGCCGAGGGACTGCGCCTGTTCGATGCCGCACTCGCGCATCGTGCCGCACACCTGGTTCCGCTTCGTTTCGATGCCACCGCCCTGCGTCGCGGATCCGACGGTCGCGCGCTGCCACCGGTGCTGCGCGGGTTCGTACGCCGCCCCGCCGAGATCGCGAAATCCGTTGGCACGGTGGACACTTTGGCCGCGAGGCTGGCCGAGGCGGGTTCGGACCGCAGTGCCGACCTGACCCTGGCGACGGTGCGCGCCCAGGTCGCCACCGTCCTCGGACATGATTCCGGTGACTCGATCGATGCCGAGACGCCGTTCCGGGAACTGGGCCTCGATTCACTGGGCGGTGTGGAGCTGCGGAATCGGCTCGGCAAGGCCACCGGTCTGTCGCTGCCCTCGACCCTGGTCTTCGACTATCCGACGCCCGCGGCGGTAGCGAAGCTGGTCCAGTCGAGACTCGCGCCGACGGCGGCCCGAGCGGCGAAGCCGGTGGCCTCGAGCCCCGCCCGCTCCGATGAGCCGATCGCGATCGTCGGCATGGCCTGCCGCTACCCGGGCGGTGTCGAATCCCCCGACGCACTATGGGATCTGGTGTTCGCGGGAGCGGACGCGACCAGCGACTTCCCCTCCGACCGCGGTTGGGAGCTGGACCGGCTGATCGACCCGGACCCCGACAACCCGGGTACCACCTATTCGGGACGCGGCGGATTCCTCACCGGCGCCGCCGATTTCGACGCGGGCTTCTTCGGAATCGGTCCTCGCGAGGCTGTCGCCATGGATCCGCAGCAGCGGTTGCTGCTCGAAGTGTCGTGGGAGGCGCTCGAACACGCGGGTATCGACCCGATCTCGTTGCGCGGCAGCGATACCGGCGTCTATTCGGGCGTGATGTACCAGGACTATGAATCGTTGACCCGCAACGCGGGTCCGGAGGTCGAGGGTTACGCGCTGACCGGATCGCTGGGCAGTGTGGTCTCGGGGCGTATCGGCTACGCCTTGGGACTGGAAGGCCCCGCGCTGACGGTGGATACCGCGTGCTCGTCCTCGCTGGTGGCGCTGCATCTGGCGTGCCGGGCGCTGCGGCAGGGGGAAAGTTCCCTGGCCCTGGTCGGCGGGGCCACCGTCATGGCCACGCCCGCGGTCTTCCTCGACTTCTCCCGGCAGCGCGGTCTGGCCTCGGACGGGCGCTGCAAATCGTTCTCCGCGGCCGCCGACGGCGTGGCGTGGTCGGAGGGCGCGGCCGTGCTGGTCGTCGAACGGCTCTCGGACGCACAGCGGCTGGGCCACACCGTGCTCGCGGTCGTCCGTGGCAGCGCGGTCAATCAGGACGGCGCGAGCAATGGTCTGACCGCGCCCAACGGACCCGCTCAAGAGCGGGTGATCGCCGAGGCGCTGGCCGACGCCGGTTTGACGGCGGCGGACGTGGACGCCGTCGAGGCGCACGGCACCGGCACCACCCTGGGCGACCCGATCGAGGCGCACGCGCTGATCGCCGCCTATGGGCAAGCGCGCGGCGACCGGGAACCCCTGCGGATCGGCTCGCTCAAATCCAATATCGGGCATGCGCAAGCGGCCGCGGGCGTCGGCGGAATCATCAAGATGGTTCAGGCCATGCACCATGGCGTGCTGCCGCGCACGCTGCACGCGGAAGAGCTGTCACCGCACGTCGATTGGTCGTCGGGAGCCGTGCGGGTGCTCACCGACGCCGAGCCGTGGGCCGGCGGTGACCGGCTGCGCCGCGCCGGGGTCTCGTCGTTCGGCATCAGCGGGACGAACGCGCACGTCATCCTGGAGGAGCCGCCCGCGACCGCGGCCGAACCCGCGCTCGCCCCGGCGAATCCGACCGTCGACGCCCTGATGATCTCGGGGCGCTCCGAGACAGCCCTGCGCGAGCAGGCGGATCGGTTGCGGCAGTGGATGATCGAGCGTCCGGCGCTCGCCGCGCGGGACGTCGCCTCGGCTCTGGTCGGCACCCGCGCGCGACTCGACTGGCGCGGCGGGGTCATCGGTCGCGACCGTGACGAACTACTCGCCGGATTGGCGGCCCTCGCCGACGGGCAGGCCACCACGACCGCCGTGATGGGCACGGCGACACCGGGACGAGTGGCGTTCCTTTTCACCGGGCAGGGTGCGCAACGCCGCGGCATGGGCGCCGGGCTCTACCGCGGCTACCCGGTCTTCGCGAGCGCCCTCGACGAAGTGTGCGCCGAGTTCGACTCCCGTCTCGGCGGATCGCTGCGTGCGGTGATGTTCGATGCGCCCGAAAGCGGGCTGAACCGAACCGAATTCACGCAGCCCGCGCTGTTCGCCTTCGAAGTGGCGCTGTTCCGGCTGCTGGAGTCCTTCGGCGTGGTACCGGACGTGGTCGCCGGACATTCCATCGGTGAGCTCGCCGCGGCGTATGTCGCGGGCGTGTGGTCGCTGTCGGACGCGTGCGCGCTGGTGGCGGCACGCGGACGGTTGATGGGCGCCCTGCCCGAAGGCGGCGCGATGCTCGCGGTGGCCGTCTCCGAGGCGCAAGCGGTAGCGGTGGTGGCCGACTTTGCCGATCGCCTCTCGGTGGCGGCGGTCAACGGGCCTGCGGCCGTGGTGCTCTCGGGTGATGAGGACGCCGTCGCCGAGGTCGACCAGCTGTTCGGGCAGCGCGGTGTCCGGACGAGTCGGCTGCGGGTCAGCCACGCGTTCCATTCGGCCCGCATGGACCCGATGCTGGCCGAATTCCGCGCTGTGGCTGAAGGATTAAGCTATCGGCAGCCACTGCTGCCGATCGTTTCGAACGTCACCGGAGCCGAGGCGGGCGACGCCGTCCGCGACCCGGAGTATTGGGTGGCGCAGGTGCGTGGCTGTGTGCGTTTCGCGCCGGGAGTGGACACCCTGATCGAGCGCGGTGTGCGGAAGTTCATCGAGGTCGGCCCGGATGCGGTGCTCACCGCCATGACGTCGGCCTGTGTGGCGCAGCACCCCGAGGTGGAGCCGAAATCCATCGCGGTGGCGGCATCGCGGCGGTCGATGGACGAGCCGACCGCGTTCGTCACCGCCTTGGCGCGGGTGGATGCCGCGGATATTCCCGTCGACTGGTCGCAGGGTCACGACCGGCCTGCTGTCCGTGTCGCCCTGCCCACCTATGCGTTCCAGCGTCAGCGCTATTGGGCCCGGCCCGTCGTGGCGAACGATGCCCGGCGTTCCGGACTCGAGGACGCCGGCCATCCGCTGCTCGGCGCGATCGTCGCGCTACCAGGCTCGGAGCAGGTGGTGTTCACCGGCCGGCTGTCGCGAAGCACGCATCCGTGGCTCGAAGACCACGCGGTCGCGGGCACGGTGCTCGTGCCGGGCGCCGCCCTGGCGGAGCTCGCGCTGCATGCCGGTGCGGCCACCGGGCGACCGCGTCTGGCCGAACTGGTGATCGAGGCGCCGCTGCCGGTACCGGCGGATGCGGGGGTCCAGCTGCGCCTGGTGGCGGACGCATCCGACGACTCGAACAGCGTAACGGCACAGTTCTATTCACGAGTCGAGAACGCCGGACCCGACGGCGAATCGCCGTGGGTGCGCCACGCGACCGCGACCCTCACCGCCGACGCGTTCGCCCCGTTGAACCCGGGCGGCTCGCACGAGTGGCCGCCCGCCGACGCCGCGGCGATCGCCGTCGAAGACGGCTACGCGGCACTGGCGGAACGCGGCTACCGCTACGGACCCGCCTTCCGAGGTGTGCGGTCGTTGTGGGCGCGTCCCGGTGAGGCGTTCGCCGAGATCGCACTGCCGGATTCGGTCCGCGACCAGGCCGGGGAGTTCGGGATGCACCCCGCGCTCCTGGATTCGGCGCTGCACGCGATCCTGCTGGGCGGGCTGATTCCCGCGCCGCCGCACGGCTCTGTCAACGTGCCGTTCTCCTTCGAACACGTCGACCTGCACGGCACCGGATCGACCGCACTTCGGGTGCACGCCAGGGTTTCCGACGCCGGCACCGAGCGCATCACCGTGACCTTCACCGATCAGGCGGGCACGCCCGTCGGTGAGGTGGGGGCACTGACCCTGCGTGCCGTCGCGACGGGGGCGCTCACCGAATCCCGGAGCGACCGCCTCGGTTACCACATCGATTGGGTGGCCGGGCCGCACTCGGACGGCGGCGCGGTGGATGTCGTCTGGGACGCTGGAACCCGGCACGACGCCGCATCCGACGGGGTCGACGAGATCGCCACGATCGGCGGGCACAGGCATGTGATCGCCGCGATCGAACCGGCGACCGTGACCGGATCCGTGCCGGACACGGTGCGACAGACGGTTATCGGCGTCGCCGCGCGCGTGCGGCGACTGCTGGAGGGTGAGGATCCCGTCGTGGTGGTCACCCGCCGGGCGGTCGCGGCCGAGGTCGGCGAGCACATCGATCCGGCGAGCGCCGCCGTGTGGGGCCTGCTCCGCACCGCGCAGAGCGAGAACCCGGACCGGATCAGGCTCGTGGACGTCGGCGCGGACGGCGCACTGCGCGCGGGCGTGGAGTCGGCGGCGGCGATCCCCGGCGAATCCCAGCTGGCTGTGCGGGGTTCGGCGGTGTACGTCCCGCGGGTCACCCGCGACTCCGGCGCCCTGACCGCCCCCGACGGTGCGGCCTGGGCGCTGACCCTCCGTGACCGGGGAACCCTGGCCACGGAGAACTTCGGACTCGACGAAACCGACAGTGCAACAACCGCTCTTGCGCCGGGCCACGTCCGCGTGAGCATGCGGGCGGTGGGCCTGAACTTCCGAGATGTGCTCATGGCGTTGGGCAACTATCCGGATCCGCTCGGCCGCATCGGCGGCGAGGGTGCGGGCGTCGTGCTCGAGGTCGCGGCCGACGTCACCGAATTCGCCGTCGGCGATCGCGTTTTCGGCTTCACCCCCGGTATGGGTTCGGTGGTCGTGGTGGACCGGCGACTGCTCGCACCGATGCCACGAGGCTGGTCGTTCGCACAGGCCGCCGCCGTTCCGATCGTGTACGCGACCGCCTACTACGGTCTGGTCGACCTCGCCGACGCCCGGTCCGGTGAGACGCTGCTGCTGCACGCCGCGACCGGCGGCGTCGGCATGGCGGCGGTGCAACTCGCTCGGCACCTGGGGCTGCGCGTCCTGGCCACGGCGAGCGAACCCAAGTGGAATGTACTGCGCGACATGGGTTTCGACGATTCGGATATCGCCGATTCCCGAACCCTGGAATTCGAACACAGATTCCTGGAGCGCACCGGCGGCGCCGGCGTGGACATCGTGCTCGATTCGCTGGCAGGCGAATTCGTGGACGCCTCGTTGCGCCTGCTCCCCCGCGGCGGCCGCTTCGTCGAGATGGGGATGATCGACCGTCGCGACCCGGTCGAGGTCGGCGCGACGCACCCCGGCGTGCGCTACGCCAGTTTCATGCTGATGGAAGCGGGACCCGAGCGGCTGCGGGAGATGCTGGCGGCCCTCGTGGAACTGTTCGATCGCGGCGAGCTGACGCCGTATCCGATCACCGCGTGGGATCTGCGGCGCGCTCCTGAGGCCTTCCGCCACCTCAGCCAGGCGCGGGGTGTCGGCAAGAACGTGCTGACCGTGCCGACACCGCCGCGCACCGACGGCACCGTGCTGATCACCGGCGGCACCGGCGGTTTGGGCGTGGTGGCCGCACGCCACCTCATCACCGCCCACGGTGCGCGCAGACTCGTGCTCGCGAGTCGACGCGGTATGCAGACGCCTGGTGCGGCGGAAACGGTCGCCGAACTCACCGCACTCGGCGCGCACGTGGACGTCGTCGGGTGCGATGCGGCCGATCGGGCGGCGCTCGACCGGCTGCTCGCCACGATCCCCGACCGGCATCCGCTGACCACGGTCGTGCACGCGGCGGGTGTGCTGGCCGACGGCCTGCTCGCCACCATGACCGGCGAGCGGATCGCACGGGTCCTGCGTCCCAAGGTCGACGCCGCCTGGAATCTGCACGAGGCCACCGCGGGTATGGACCTGTCGGCCTTCGTGCTCTACTCCTCGGTCGCGGGGGTGCTCGGTACGGCGGGCCAGGCCAACTACGCCGCCGCCAACACCTTCCTCGACGCACTGGCACACCAGCGGCACGCCGAGGGGCTCCCCGCGACCTCCATCGCCTGGGGACCATGGCGGCAGAGCAGCGGTATGACCGGCGATCTGACCGACGCCGATCTGGCGCGACTGCGACGAGAAGGCTTGCTACCGCTGAATGCCGAGGAGGGCATGGACCTCTTCGACGCGGCGACGACGGCCGGCCGTCCCACCTCCGTGGCGGTCCGCATAGACCGCGACGCGCTCGGCGATCCGGCGGGTGTCCGCCCGATCATGCGCGCACTGTCCCGGCCCGCGGCGCGGCGCGGGCCGGTCACCGAACCGGCGACGGCGGAGGTCGCCGCCGATTCGGGACAGCTGGTCACCCGCCTGCTCGGTCGTTCGGCCGAGGAGCAGAAGCGTGTCCTGCTCGGCGTGATCGGCGTGCACGCCGCGGCCGTGCTCGGGCACACCGGCGGCGACACGATGGAGCCGGACAGACCGTTCAGTGCGATCGGGTTCGACTCGCTCGGCGTGATGGAATTCCGCAACAGGTTGAAATCGGCTGCGGGAGTGCAGTTGTCGGCCACCGCGATGTTCGATCACCCGACCCCGGCGGCCCTGGCCGAGTTCCTCCGTCAGCAGTTGGTGCCCGCCGACGCGGCCGCGCGAGCGCTCGCCGCCGACGTCGACTCGCTCACCAGAAGTTTCGCCGAGGCGGAACTGACCAGGTCGGAACGTTCCGACCTGGCCGAGAAATTATCCGCGCTACTACGCGAGCTCGAGGACGGAGCGGCCGATCGAACCGATCGCGGCCCACTTCACCCACCGGGAGTGGATGACGCCGACGGTCTCGAATCCGCCGACGACGACGAGCTTTTCGAATTCATCGACAGCCTCTGAGCTGATGGACCAGGAGTTTCACTGATGGCTGACGACGACGAACTGCGCCGGTACCTCAAGAAGACCGCCAAGGAGCTGTACGAGACCAAGCAGCGGCTGCGCACGCTCACCGATCGGATGCACGAACCGATCGCCATTGTCGGTATGGCGTGCCGGTACCCGGGCGGCGTGCGCTCGCCCGAGCAGCTGTGGCAGCTGACCGCGGACGGCGTCGACGCCATCGGCGGCTATCCGACCGATCGCGGCTGGGACCTGGCGCGGCTGTTCGACCCGGACCCCGACGCGGCGGGCACCATCTACACGCGCGACGGCGGATTCCTCGACGATATCGGTGATTTCGATGCCGCCTTCTTCGGCATCGGCCCGCGCGAGGCGGCGGCGATGGATCCGCAGCAGCGGCTCATGCTGGAGGCTGCCTGGGAGGCCCTCGAGGACGCGGGAATCGACCCGACGTCGCTGCGGGGCAGCGACACCGGCGTGTTCGCCGGTGTCATCCACCAGCACTACGGCCCGCGCATCGGTTCGGCCACGATCGGCGCGGAGACCGAAGGCCATGCCTACCTGGGTGTTTCGAACAGCGTCCTGGCCGGGCGGATCGCCTACACCTTCGGCTTCACCGGCCCGGCGATCGCCGTCGACACCGCGTGCTCGTCCTCGCTGGTGGCCATCCATTTGGCCTGCCAGGCTTTGCGTTCCGGCGATACGGACGTGGCTTTGGCCGGTGGCGTCACCGTGATGTCGGACCCGTCGCTGTTGATCGCCTTCGCCCGGCAGCGGGCACTGTCCGGCGATGCCCGGTGCAAGGCGTTCGCGGCCGCCGCCGATGGCACCGGCTTCTCCGAGGGACTCGGAATGCTGGTACTGGAACGACTCTCGGACGCCCAGCGCGCGGGCCACCAGGTGCTGGCGGTCATTCGCGGCAGCGCGGTCAATCAGGACGGTGCGAGCAACGGCCTCACCGCGCCGAACGGCCCGTCGCAGGAGCGGGTCATCGCCCAGGCACTGGCCAACGCCGGGCTGGATCCCGCCGACGTCGATGCGGTCGAGGCACACGGAACCGGCACGATGCTCGGCGATCCGATCGAGGCGCAGGCGCTCATCGGCGCATACGGCGCGGGTCGCCAGGGTGAGCCGTTGCGGCTGGGGTCGCTGAAATCCAATATCGGTCACACCTCGGCAGCCGCCGGTGTCGGCGGCGTGATCAAGATGGTGCAGGCCATGCGCCACGGTGTGCTACCGAGAACGCTGCACGTGGATGAGCCCACGCCGCATGTGGATTGGTCCGCCGGTACCGTCCGCCTGCTGCAGGACAGCCACCCGTGGCCGCAGGGGGAACGGGTGCGCCGAGCGGGCGTGTCCTCCTTCGGGGCCAGCGGCACCAATGCGCACCTCATCCTCGAGGAAGCCCCCGCTGTGGCCCTCGAGCAGACTCCCGCAGAGGGGGAGGCCGCGCCCGCAGCGGATACTGCGCCCCACATCACGGCCGACAGCGTCGCGCTGGTGGTATCGGCCAAGTCCGAGGCCGCGCTGCGCGCGCAAGCGGATCGGTTGCGGCACTGGCTGATCGAGCACCCCGATGTGGATCTCCACGAGGCGGCGCGTGCCCTGGTGAGCTCGCGCGCACTGCTCGAGTGGCGTGGCGCGGTCACCGGGCCTGACCGCGCCGAATTGCTCGGTGATTTGGCGGATTTGGCCGCAGGCGGACCGAATACGTTCGCGGCGAAGGCTGATTCCGGTGCCACCGCGTTCTCGTTCGCCGGTCAGGGTGCACAACGGGTCGGGATGGGTGCCGGTCTCTACCGCGCATACCCGGCCTTCGCCACCGCGTTGGACGAGGTGTGCGCGGTGTTCGATCGGGTTCTCGGACGGTCGCTGCGGGAGGTGATGTTCACCGACTCCGAGGGCTTGCTGGACCGCACCGAATGGACTCAGCCCGCGCTGTTCGCCTTCGAGGTGGCACTGTTCCGGCTACTGGAATCCTTCGGTGTCACACCGGATGTGCTGGTCGGTCACTCGATCGGCGAGCTGGCGGCGGCCCATGTCGCCGGAGTGCTGTCGCTCCCGCACGCCTGCGCGCTCGTGGCGGCCCGCGGCCGGTTGATGGGCGCACTGCCCGAGGGGGGCGCGATGCTCGCCGTGTCGATCGACGCGGCGCGCGCCTCCGAACTCGTCGCGGCCGTCTCCGATCGAGTCTCGGTGGCCGCGGTGAACGGTCCCACCTCGACGGTCCTGTCCGGCGACACCGAGGCGATCGAGAGCCTGGAGCGCGAACTCACCGCCGCGGGTATCCGGACCAAGCGGCTGCGGGTGAGCCATGCCTTCCATTCGGCGCTGATGACGCCGATGCTCGACAAGTTCCGCTCGGTCGCACAGAAACTCGACTATCGATCGCCCAACCTGCCGATCGTCTCGACCGTCACCGGGGAGTCGGCCGGTAATGCGGTCACCGATCCCGAGTACTGGGTGGAACAGGTCCGCGCCACCGTTCGCTTCGCGCCCGCGATCGACACCCTGCGCGCCGACGGGGTCCGCCGCTTCGTCGAAGTCGGGCCCGACGCGGTACTGACCGCCATGACCCGCGAATGCCTGGGTGAGAACACCGATCTCGCGGCTGCCCCGGCGACCGTGGCCCTGGCGCGACGGTCGTCCGAAGAGGTCGGGAAGTTCGTCGCGGCCTTGGCGCAGCTTCAGGTCACCGGCGCACGCGTCGATTGGCGCTCGACCTTCGCCGAGCGCGCTGCGACTCCTGTCCCCCTGCCCAAGTACGCTTTTCAACGTCGCCGCTACTGGCTGAACCCCGACCACCGTGCGGCCGCGGACATGTCGGACCATCCGATCCTCACCGGAGTACTCGGATTGGCCGGTTCGGACGAGTGGCTGTTCACCGGTCGGCTGTCGGCGGCGACGCATCCGTGGATCGCCGACCACATGTCGTACGGCGTCGTGGTCCTGCCGAGCGCCACACTGATCGAGTTCCTGCTGGTCGCCGGTGGCCGAATCGGTTGCGCGGCCGTCGAGGAGCTCACCCTCCAGGCACCGATCGTGCCCGCCCCCGGCGATGAGATCGAGCTCCAGGTACTGGTGCAGGCCCCCGATTCGACCGGCCATCGCACGTTCGAATTCCATTTCCGTACGTCGACTTCCGACGAGTGGATCCATAACGCGACGGGTTCGCTCGCCACATCCGTCGGGCGCGAACCGGAAGTGCTCTCCCGGCTCCGGACGGAATCGTGGCCGCCCGCCGACGCACGACACCTCGACAGTGCCGGGCTCCCGGCGCAGATCGCCACGGACGCGGGACTCGAATACGGTCCGGCGTTCCTCGGGGTACAGCGGGTGTGGGAGCGCGACGACGCCGTCTTCTCCGAGATCGCCCTGAACTCGGAACTCAGCACGGCCACAACGCATTCGGGACGCCATGCTCTGCATCCCGCGCTGCTCGATATGGTCATGCACGCCGCGTTCTCCCGGCTGATCTGGCGTGACGGCAACCCCGATCCGAACACCGGCAGACTGCTCTTCCGCTGGGCCGGGGCCCGGTTCCACCACGCCCCGACCGCGGGTATCGGGCCCGCCGAGGTGTCCACGCTGCGGGTGATCGCGGTCGCCCAGGGGCCGGAAGCCGTGGCGGTCGCGGCCGTCGACCCGGATGGCAATCCCGTTGTCTCGGTGGACGCCGTGGTGATGCGGCCGTACGACGTCAAGGAATTCCGCGGTGCGCTGTCGGCCGACGCCGCCGCGTTGTACGAGGTGCGCTGGGAGGAGGCTCCACCCCTGGGTGCGGCGGTCGTCGCCGACGAGCTTCCCCGGGCAGAGGTCTTCCGTGCCGGTTCATCCTCGGCCGGATCGGCATCCGACGAACCGGGGGCGATACGAGCACGGGTGCTTTCGACCCTGACGCACCTGCGCTCATGGCTCGTGCAGCAACGGCCGGCCGAGAACCGGCTGGTGGTGGTGACCTCGAATGGAGCGGGTATCCCCGGGGAAACCCTCGATCCGGCGGCCGCCGCGGTGTGGGGGCTGGTGCGCAGCGCGCAGTCGGAGAACCCCGATCGATTCGTCCTGATCGACGAGGATCCCGCCGCACCCGCGAGCCCCGATCGGATCGCCGCCGCACTGGCCGCGGGCGCACCGCAGGTCGCGGTGCGTGACACCCGAGTGCTGGTCCCCCGGCTCCGGCGTGCGGCTGAGACTGATGGTGCCGCAACCGAACCCGTGGATTCCACGGCGACCTTCGACGGAGCGACGGTACTGATCACCGGCGGCACCGGCGGCCTCGGTTCGCTGTTCGCTCGGCACCTGGTTGCCGAATACGGTGTGCGCGAACTGGTTCTGACCTCACGGGGTGGACCGGGTGCGGCGGGAGCCACCGACCTGGTAGCGGAATTGGCCGGGCTGGGGGCACGGGCCCGGGTCGTCGCGTGCGATGTCGCCGATCGCGAGGCGGTGCGCGCCCTGCTCGACGACATCGGCTCCGGTGACACTCCGATCGCGGTGGTCCACACCGCCGGTGTGCTCGATGACGGAACCGTCGCCGCACTGACCGACGCGCAGATCGACCGCGTCCTCGCGCCGAAGGTCGACGGCGCGTGGCATCTGGACGAACTGACCCGGGGCAGAGATGTCCGGGCATTCGTCGTGTTCTCCTCGATCGCGGCCGTTCTCGGCACGTCGGGCCAGGCGAACTACGCCGCGGCCAACGCCGCACTGGACGCCCTGGCCCAGCGTCGCCGCGACGCCGGTCTCGCGGCGACCTCGCTGGCGTGGGGTCCGTGGAATCAGTCCAGCGGTATGACCGGCGGACTGGATCGTGGTGCGCTGGCACGCTGGGAACGGCTGGGGCTGAGCCCACTCGCCGACGCCGAGGGTGTGCGCCTCTTCGACGAAGCACTCGCGCACGGATCGGCGCGACTGTCGCCGATCCGGTTCGATGCCGGTGCCCTGCGCACCGGTGACGAGTCCGAGGTGCCCGAGGTGCTGCGCGGATTCCTCCCCCGCCGGGCTCGTGCCGCCACACCGACCGCCGTCGCGGCGGCCGGGACGCTCGGAGCACGCCTGGCCGAAGTACCCGCGGCACGGCGCGTCGAAGTGGTGCTGGAGACCGTCCTGTCCGAAGCCGCGGCGGTGCTGGGTCACGACTCCGCGGCCGACATCCGGTCGGATCAGCGATTCGACGAGATCGGTTTCGATTCGCTCGGCGGCGTGGAGTTCCGCAACCGGCTGGGGAAGGCCACCGGTCTGCAACTGCCGTCGACGCTGGTGTTCGATCATCCGACCCCGGCGGCGGTGGCGAAGCTGGTGCTGTCCCGCGTCGAGCCGACGACCGATGAACCCCGCAAGCACGCGGTCCGCCGTGTCCGGGCCGACGACGAGCCGATCGCCATCGTCGGCATGGCGTGCCGGTTCCCCGGCGGCGTCGAATCACCCGATGACCTCTGGGATCTCGTTGCCGCCGGGATCGACGCCACCGGCGAGTTCCCGACCGATCGGGGATGGGATCTGGAGCGACTGTTCGACGCGGATCCGGACAAGCCCGGGACCGTCTACGCGCACCGCGCCGGATTCCTCGACAGCGCGGGTGATTTCGATCCGGGATTCTTCGGGATCGGTCCCCGGGAGGCGTCCGCGATGGACCCGCAGCAGCGCCTGCTCCTCGAAACGTCCTGGGAGGCGCTCGAGGACGCCGGTATCGACCCTCACTCGTTGCGGGGCACCGATACCGGGGTGTTCGTCGGCGCGGGCGCATCCGGTTACGTCGACCTGGTGGGCGGTGATCTGGAGGGCTATCGGCTCACCGGCACCACGAGCAGCGTGATGTCGGGACGGGTCGCCTACGCGCTGGGGTTGGAGGGTCCGACGCTCACCGTGGACACCGCCTGCTCCTCCTCGCTGGTCTCGCTACACCTGGCCGCTCAGGCGCTGCGCAATGGGGAGAGCTCCCTCGTGCTGGCGAGCGGCGTGACGGTCGCGGCCAGCCCGTACCTGTCCGTCGATTTCGCTCGGCAGCGCGGACTGTCACCGGACGGCCGGTGCAAGGCGTTCTCCGCGACGGCCGACGGCGTCGCCTTCTCCGAGGGCGCCGGGGTGCTGGTGCTCGAGCGGCTCTCCGACGCGAAACGCTTGGGGCACAACGTTCTCGCCCTCGTGCGTGGCACCGCGATCAACTCCGACGGCGCGAGCAACGGCCTCACCGCGCCGAACGGTCCGTCCCAGCAACGCGTGATCACCGCGGCGCTGGCGAATGCCGGACTGTCGCCGTCGGATATCGACGCGGTCGAAGCCCACGGCACCGGTACCCCGCTGGGTGATCCGATCGAGGCGCAGGCGCTGATCGCGGTCTACGGTCGCGACCGCGCGCAACGCCCGCTGCGGATCGGCTCGCTCAAGTCGAACATCGGCCACACCGTCGCCGCCGCGGGTGTCGGCGGCGTCATCAAGATGGTGCAGGCGCTGCGGCACGAAACTCTGCCCAGGACACTGCATGTCGATGAGCCGAGCACGCACGTGGACTGGACCGCCGGAGATGTCGCGCTGCTGATCGAGTCGCACCCGTGGCCGGCCGGTGACCGGCCGCGTCGCGCCGGGGTGTCGTCGTTCGGTGTCAGCGGCACCAACGCACACGCCATCCTCGAAGAAGCGCCCCGCCCCGCGATTCCGGCGGAAGCCGGTAGCCACCCGCTCGGTACGGCGCCCTGGCTGCTGTCGGCCAAGAACGACACCGCGCTGCGAGCGCAGGCGGTGAAACTCCAGCGGTGGCTGATCGACCACCCCGACACCGATCCGGCGCGGGTCGCGCACGCGCTGGCCACCACCCGCGCCCAGCACGAGGCGCGGGCGGCGGTCCTGGGCGCCGACCGCGACGAACTGCGCGCCCGGCTGGCGCACTTGGCTGCCGGAACCGCGACCGCCGGAGTCGTTTCCGGCATCGTGGGCACCGGAAAGACCGCCTTCCTGTGCACCGGTCAAGGCGCGCAGCGGGCCGGGATGGGCGCTGGACTGGCCGCGGCCTTCCCCGTCTTCGCGGCCGCGCTCGACGAGGTGTGCGCACGGTTCGATCCGCTGCTCGAATGTTCGCTGCGGCAAGCGATGTTCACCGGAGAGCTGATCGATCGCACGCGCTTCACGCAGCCCGCGCTGTTCGCGTTCGAGGTGGCGCTGTACCGGCTGCTGGAGTCCTTCGGCGTGACACCCGATGTCCTGGTGGGCCATTCGATCGGCGAGCTGACCGCGGCGTACCTGGCCGGCGTCTGGTCCCTGGAAGACGCCTGCGCGCTGGTCGCGGCTCGCGGCCGCCTGATGGAGGCGCTGCCCGAGGGCGGTGCGATGCTCGCGATCGCCGCACCCGAGGACGAGGTCGTCGCCGCGATCGCCGAGTACCGTGACCGCATCTCGATCGCGGCGGTGAACGCGCCCGCCGCCGTGGTGGTCTCCGGTGACGCCGACGCCGTCGACACGCTCGAGAAGGTGTTCGCCGAGCAGAGCCGCCGGACGAATCGGCTGCGGGTGTCGCACGCCTTCCATTCGCACCTGATGGAGCCCATGCTGGGCGAGTTCGAGACCGTCGCCGCCGCGGCCACTTTCCACCCGCCGCGGATTCCCCTGGTATCCAATATCTCCGGTGAGATCGCCGGTGACGAGATCCTGAAACCGGATTACTGGGTGGCGCAGGTGCGCGCCGCGGTGTGTTACGCACCCGGCGTACGGACGCTGGTGGCCTCGGGCGTGCGCCGCTTCCTCGAAATCGGGCCGGACGCTGTCCTGGCGGCCATGACCCGGCAGACCCTGCCCGCCGATATCGAGTCGCGTGCGGTGGTCGCGGCGGCGGCCCGCCGGGACCACGACGAGGTCGAGCAATTCGTGACGATGCTCGCCCAGGCCCACACCGCGGGCGTGACCGTCGACTGGACGCCGTTGTTCGGCGACCGCCCGGCACCACGCATCGCCCTGCCCACCTATGCGTTCCAACACCAGCGCTATTGGCTCGAACCCGGTCTCGGGGAGCGGCGGCCCGACGCCTCGGAGCACGCCCTGCTCACCGACGTGGTGCGGGTGGCCGATCGGGACGAGTGGATGTTCACGGGTCGATTCTCACTGCCCACCCACCCGTGGATCACCGACCACACCACCTACGGTGTGGTGGTCGTCCCCAGCGCCGCGCTCATGGAGATGGTGCTGGTCGCCGGTCGGCGCATCGGCTGCGACGTCGTCGACGAACTCATCCTCGAGCGGCCGATCCTGCCGCCTGCGGACGGCGAGGTCGAACTCCAAGTGCTGGTGCGGGAACCGGATACCGCGGGACGCCGGTCCTTCACGTTCCACTACCGCCTCCCCGGCGGCGAGTGGGCGCGAAATGCCAGTGGCGTCCTGAGCGGGCGACAGCTGATCGACCTGGGCCTGATGGAGATGCTGCGCAGTACGCCCTGGCCGCCGGTCGGCGCCGAACCGGTGGACACCGACTGGATTCCGGAGCATGCGACGCGGGTCGCCGGGCTGGCCTACGGCCCGTCGTTCCGCGGAATCGGCGCCGCCTGGCACAGCGATGACACGTCGTTCTCCGAGATCACCCTGAACCCGGAGGTGCCCGGCGACGGGTTCCAGCTGCATCCCGGCCTGTTCGACATGGTGATGCACGCCGGGCTCGTCAGTTTGATCTGGTCGGATCTCGACAGCAACCCCGCCGAGGGCAAACTCCTGTTCCGTTGGGGTGCCACGCAATTCCACACGGCTTCCCCGGTGACCTCGATGCGGGTGATGGCCGTACGGCGCAACAGCGAGGCGATCGCCGTGGTGGCTGTGGACCAGGATGGCAACCCGGTGGTGTCCATCGACGAAGTCGTCATGCGTTCCTACGACGTCGACCAGTTCCGGGCCACGCTGTCGGGAGGAGGCGCGGGCCGGTACGGGTTGCGTTGGGCGCCGGTCGAAATACCGGACGCACCCGCCCCGATCGGGAGCGCGGCCGTGCTCGGGGCGGCGGCCGTGACCGGCATCGAGGAGCGGTATCCGGATCTCGCGGCGCTGGCCGCCGCCCCGACCGTTCCGGACCTCGTGGTCTGGCCCGAATCCGCCGGACTACAGGGTGCTTCCCCGCAGTCCGCGCGTGCTCGCGTCCATGCCGCATGGGATCTGGTCCGGGGCTGGCTGACCGGCGAACAATTCGGACGGTCGCGGTTGGTTGTGGCGACCGAAGGCGCGGCGACCTTGCCCGATTCCGGACCGGATCCGGCGTCGGCCGCCGTCTCGGGGCTGATCCGCAGCGCTCAGGCCGAGTATCCGGATCGAATCGTGCTGCTCGACGTGGACCGAGCCGTCGGCATGCACCAACTGTCGGCCGACGTGATTCGAGCCGCCATCGCGGTCGGCGAGCCGCAGGTGGCGCTGCGGGGCGACAGCCTCCTGGCGCCGCGGCTGGAGCCGGTGACATCCGCTGCGGGTGAACCGATTTCCTTCGGCGCCGGGACCGTGCTGATCACGGGCGGAACCGGCGGATTGGGTGCGCTGCTGGCCCGGCACCTGGTCACCGCACACGGCGTCGATCGGCTGCTGCTGGTCTCGCGACGCGGTGAACGCGCCGACGGGGCAACGGAACTCGCGGCGGAACTGTCCGAATCCGGCGCACACGTGCGCATCGCCGCCTGCGATGTCACCGACCGCGACGCCCTGCGGGACCTGCTGGCGGACCTCCCGGACGAGCACCCGCTCACCGGCGTCGTGCACGCCGCCGGTGTGCTCGCCGACGGCACCTTCGACGGCCTCACAACCGACCGGATCGACCAGGTGTTCGCGCCGAAGGCCGAGGCGGCCTGGCACCTGCACGAGCTCACCCGGGAGATGAACCTGTCGGCGTTCGTCATGTTCTCCTCGATCGCGGGCATGATCGGTTCGGCCGGACAGGCGAATTATGTTGCCGCCAACGGCTTCCTGGACGCCCTCGCGCTGCGCCGCCGTGCCGAAGGACTGCCGGGGCTCGCGCTCGCCTGGGGTCCGTGGCGACAGGACCTCGGCATGACCGGCACCTTGGATCGCACCGCCATGAGCCGATTGGACCGACTGGGCCTGACGCCGCTGGACCACGACAACGGCCTGCGGATGTTCGACGAATCGCTGACCACGGCGGAGCCCGTGCCGGCGCTGCTGCATCTCGACACCGACAAGCTGCGCGTCGAAGCACACACCGGGTCGGTTCCGGCGGTGCTGCGCGGATTCGTTCGCGCGGGTGGCAGGACAACCACGAGGGTGAGTGACGGACCCTCGCTCGGGGAGCGGCTGCACGGCGTGGCGGAGACGAAGCGTCACGGCGTCGTCCTCGACCTGGTGCGCGAAAACGCGGCCACGGTGCTGGGTTACGAATCGCTCGACGACATCGGTCCCGATCGCGGCTTCGACGAACTGGGCTTCGATTCGCTCGGCGGCGTCGAGTTCCGCAACCGGCTCTCGAAGGTTGTGGGGCTGTCGCTGCCCTCGACCCTGGTGTTCGACTACCCCACCGCGCGAGACCTGGCGGGCTACCTGCTGGAACAGGCCCTGGCGGAGGCGCCCGCGCCGGCGGAGGCGCCCGCGCCGGCGGCGGCACCCATGCCGGCGGCCGCGTCGGCGCCGCCCGAAGTCACGCAGCTCGAGGCCATGGTCGAGCGGATCATCGCCGACAGCGGCAACACCGACGAGACCATCGCGGCTCTGCGGGGCATCGCCGACCGTCTGCACGCCCATCTGGGTGACGCGTGGTCCGACGGTGTCTACGGCGACCTCGAGTCCCATTCCGACGATGAACTATTCACTCTGATCGACGAGGAGTTCGGCCCAGCATGACCAATCCGAGCAGCAACGAGGAACGCCTCAGCCGGTATCTGCGGAAGGTCACCGGGGATCTTCGCACGGCCAACAAGCGAATCCAGCAGCTGGAGGGACAGGCCGGGGAGCCACTCGCGATCGTCGGCATGAGCTGCCGGTACCCGGGCGGTGTCGACACTCCGGACCGGCTGTGGGAATTGGTCGCCGCCGGAACCGACGCGATCGGCCCGTTCCCCACCGACCGCGGCTGGGATCTCGAGCGGCTGTTCGACACCGACCCGGACGCGCCCGGGACCGTCTACGCCCGGGAGGGTGGATTCCTCGACGCGGCAGGCGATTTCGATGCCCGATTCTTCGGCCTCGGACCCCGCACGGCCGAGGCGATGGATCCGCAGCAGCGGCTGTTCCTCGAAGCGTCCTGGGAGGCTTTGGAAAACGCGGGCATCGATCCGGAGTCGCTGCGGGACAGCGATACCGGTGTCTACGCGGGCGTGATCCACTTCGACTACGGCCGCCGCGTCGGTGCGCCCGGGCACAGCGCCGAATCCGAAGGCAATGCCCACCCGGGTGTTTCGGCCAGCATCCTGTCCGGGCGGGTGTCGTTCAGCCTCGGTTTCAAGGGTCCGGCGCTGTCGGTGGACACCGCGTGCTCGTCGTCGCTGGTCGCCCTGCATCTCGCCTGCCAGGCCCTGCGCCAGGGCGAGACGTCGCTCGCCCTGGTCGGCGGTGTCACCGTGATGTCGGATCCCGCCCAGCTCATCAGCTTCGCCCGGCAACGCGCGCTGTCCCCCGACGGCCGCTGCCGGGCGTTCGGGGCCGCGGCCAACGGCACCGGATTCTCCGATGGTCTCGGCATGCTCGTGGTCGAGCGGCTGTCGGACGCCCGCCGGCACGGCCACCCCGTCCTCGCGGTGGTGCGCGGCAGCGCGGTGAACCAGGACGGCACCAGCAGTCGGCTCACCGCACCGAACGGCCCCGCGCAGGAAAAGGTGATCGCGCAGGCGCTCGCCAATGCCGGTCTGACCCCCGCCGATATCGACGCGGTCGAGGCGCACGGCACCGGCACCCAGCTCGGCGACCCGATCGAGGCGCGGGCGTTGATCGCCACCTACGGTCGCGGTCGCGTCGGCGATCCGTTGCGGATCGGATCGCTCAAATCGAACATCGGACACACCTCCGCCGCGGCCGGCGTCGGCGGGGTGATCAAGATGGTGCAGGCGATGCGGCACGAAACACTGCCCGCGACACTGCATGCCGATGCCCCGACCCCCCACGTGGACTGGTCGGGCGGAAACGTGCGGCTGCTGACCTCGGCCGAGCCGTGGGCGGCGGGCGAGCGGGTGCGGCGCGCCGGTGTGTCGTCCTTCGGCGCCAGCGGCACCAATGCCCACGTGATCCTGGAAGAGGCGCCCGCCCCGGTGGAGCCCACGGCCGTTCCGGCGAACGAATCCGGTGCGGGCGCCGCCGCGGTCGTCCCCGAAACCGCGGCGGTGGTCTCCGAGATCGCCGCGTTGCCGCTCTCCGCGAAGACCGAGGACGGTGTGCGCGCGCAGGCGGCCAAACTACTGGAGTGGGTGCGCGAACGTCCCGGCCTGACGGTCGGCGATATCGGCTATTCACTGGTCACCGGACGCGCTCGAATGGAGTGGCGGGCAACGGTGGTGGCCGGCGATCGGGACGCCATGCTCGCCCGACTGGCGGAACTCGCGGAGCACGGGTCGGCGAGCGAGGTCGTCACAGGCCGAGCGGTCACGCGCAAGACCGCCTTCCTGTGCACCGGACAGGGAGCCCAGCGGGCCGGCATGGGTCGCGAACTGTACGAAGCGTTTCCGGTGTTCGCGGCCGCGCTGGACGAGATCTGCGGGCAGTTCGACCCGCTGCTGGGCACATCGCTGCGGCAGCTGATGTTCACCGGCCTGGCGGTCGGCGACGGTCCCGAGGATGCGGAGGCGCTGCATCGGACCGAGTTCACCCAGCCCGCGCTGTTCGCGTACGAGGTCGCGCTGTACCGGCT
This sequence comes from Nocardia sp. NPDC005825, assembly GCF_040630175.1. Lineage (NCBI taxonomy): Bacteria > Bacillati > Actinomycetota > Actinomycetes > Mycobacteriales > Nocardiaceae > Nocardia > Nocardia sp. NPDC005825. The sequence goes on along the minus strand of NZ_JBEXXC010000010.1, from coordinate 85,383 downwards.
CCTGGAATCCTTCGGCGTGATGCCGGACGCGCTGATCGGGCATTCGATCGGCGAGCTGGCCGCCGCGCACCTCGCCGGTGTCTGGTCGCTGCCGGACGCGTGCCGCCTGGTCGCGGCGCGCGGCCGCCTCATGGGACGGCTGCCGGTCGGGGGCGCGATGCTCGCGATAGCGGCGGGCGAGGGCGAGGTCGCCCCGCTGCTCGCCGACGAGGCGCGGCGACTGGCCATCGCCGCCGTGAATTCGCCGGTGGCCGTGGTCGTCTCGGGCGACGAGGAGGCGGTGACGGCGCTCGCGCAGCGGTGCGCGGAGCGCGGCTGGCAGACCTCGCGGCTGCGGGTGTCGCATGCGTTCCATTCCCACCGAATGGATCCGATGCTGGCCGAATTCGGCACCGTCGCAGCGTCGTTGACCTACAACCGCCCGAATATTCCACTGGTTTCGAACCTTTCCGGCCGGATGGCCGGTGACGAGGTGCTCGAGCCCGCCTACTGGGTCCGGCAGGTGCGCGAGGCCGTTCGGTTCGCTCACGGCGTGGACACCCTGGTGGCCGCGGGCGTGCGCCGATTCCTCGAGATCGGCCCTGACGCGGTCCTCACCGCGATGGCCCGGCAATGTCTGCCGGAGAATGTCGAATCGCAGGCGGCGGTGACGGCCGGAGCCCGCCGCGGGCGGGCCGAGGTCGAGCAGTTCGTGACCTGCCTCGCGCAGGCGCATGCCGTCGGCGCCGATGTCGCGTGGACGGCGCTGTACACCGGACGCCCGGTCGCGCGAGTCCCGTTGCCCACCTATGCGTTCCAGCGTCGCCGCTATTGGGTCGACCCGGTCGGAGGGAACGCCGGGGTCGAGTCCGCGGGTTTGGGTGCGGTCCAGCATCCGCTGCTGGGCGCGGTGCTGTCGGCACCGGAGTCGGGCGCGGTCCTGCTGACCGGGCGGCTGTCGCTCACGGCCCAGCCGTGGCTCGCCGATCATGTGATCGGCGGCGCGGCGCTGTTGCCGGGAACCGCTTTCGCGGAGCTGGTCCTGCGGGCCGGAATCGAGGTCGGCTGCCCGGTGATCGAGGAGCTGACCCTACAGGCTCCGCTGCTGCTGCCCGCGACGGGCGGGGTGCAGATCCAGGTCGTCGTCGGCGGGCACGAGCAGGGGCAACGGCCGGTCGCCGTCTACTCCCGTGCTGAACACGACCATGACGACGCGTGGGTGTTGCATGCGCGCGGTGCGCTGACGGTCGCCGACGGTACGACCGAACCCGGGACCGAGGCGTGGCCGCCGCCCTCGGCTACCGAAATCGAGGTCGCCGCGGCGTATTCGAGCTTGTTCGCCCGTGGTTACGAGTACGGCCCGGCCTTTCAGCGGGTGCGGGCGCTGTGGCGGCGCGGCGACGAGGTGTTCGCCGAGATCGCCGCCGATGCGGACACCGGGGTGCGCGTCGAAGGGTTCGGAATCCATCCGGCGCTGCTGGACGGCGCCTTGCACGCCGGGCAACTGGTCGGTGCATTCGAAGGCGATACGGGACAGCCGGATTCGCCGTTCACGGTCACGGACGGGCAGGTCGCGCTGCCGTTCGCATGGGACTCGGTGGCACTGCACGCCTCGGAAGCCGCCGTGCTCCGGGTGCGGCTGACCCCGACCGGATCCTCGGTGTCGGTGCGGGTGGCCGACGAATTCGGGCAACCGGTCCTGTCGGGATCGGTGACGGCACGGCCGATGCCGCTCTCGCAGCTCGTCGCGGCCGCATCGGGTGGCGTGGCCGACCCGGTCCTGGAGCTCGTGTGGTCACCGGCCACGTCCGAGCGGCCCGCGATCGATGTCGAGGTGGGGCGCTGGGACAGGCTGGACGAAGCGCAGACGCCTCCGGTGGTGCTCGTCGAAGCCGGTGCGGGCTGGAACGGCGCCGACGCCGGCGTGGTGGCCGCCACCCATGACGAAATCGCGCGGATCCTCACAGTTTTGCAGGAATGGTCGGCTCGGGAACGGTTCGCGGCGAGCACGCTGCTGATCGCCACCAGCGGCGCGATCGCCCTGCCCGCCGAGGAGCCCACCGACCTCCCCGGTGCGGCGGTGTGGGGCTTGGTCCGTGCCGCCCAGGCCGAAGACCCCGGCCGAATCATCCTGGTGGACACCGACACCGGCATCGACGAGCGACTCGCGGGCGCCGTCGTAGCGGTCGGCGAATCGCAGGTGGTCGTGCGCGGCGGCATCACCCACACCGCTCGCCTCGTCCGGCCCGCGGATGAACGCGCGGACAGCGGCGACGAGGCAGCCGCGTTCGGCACGGGCACGGTGCTGATCACCGGTGGCACCGGCGGTTTGGGCGCGCTGATGGCCCGGCACGTGGTCGTCGAGCACGGTGTGCGGTCGTTGCTGCTGGCCAGCCGCAGCGGCCCGCGGGCCGAGGGAGCGGCAGCCCTGTGCGCCGAGCTCGAGCAGCTGGGCGCACAGGTGACCATCGTGGCCTGTGACGTCGCGGACGCCGCCGCGGTCGCCGAACTGATCACCGAGGTACCGGTCGAGTGGCCCCTGACCGGTGTCATCCATGCCGCGGGTGTGCTCGACGACGGAACCATCGCGTCCTTGACCCCGCAGCGAATGAATACGGTCCTCGCACCGAAGGCCGACGCCGCCTGGCATCTGCACGAAGCGACCGCGGACTCGAGTCTGTCTGCTTTCGTGGTGTTCTCGTCTGTATCGGGCACCCTCGGCGGCCCCGGGCAGGGCAATTACGCGGCCGCGAACACCTTCCTCGACGCGCTGATGGCCCACCGCCGGGCGCGCGGGCTCGCCGGTCACTCGCTGGCGTGGGGTCCGTGGGCCCGGTCTCGCGGCATGACCGCGCACCTCCAGGAGTCCGACGTGGCGCGGATGAGCCGGGGCGGATTCACCGCGCTCACCGATGAGCAGGCGCTGCGCGGTTGGGCCGCGGCCCTGCGACGGAACGCGCCGCACACGGTGATCGCGGCCCTCGACGCCGCCGCGCTGCGCGCGCGAGCCGAAACCGGACTGCTCCCCGCCGTGCTGCGGGAACTGGCGCCGGCGGCCCGCCGCCCTGCGGTGACATCGTCGCCGGTTTCCCAGCTGCGGCAACGGCTTTCGGGACTGGACGGCGAACGGCAGCGGCAGCTGGTCCTCGATACGCTGCGCACCCAGATCGGGGCCGTGCGCGGCAACGACGGCGCCGCCGCGTTCGAGCCCGGTCGCACGTTCCAGGACCTGGGGTTCGACTCCCTGAGCGCCGTCGAACTGCGCAATCGCCTCAAAACCGCTACCGGACTATCGCTTCCCGCCGCCGTCATCTTCGACTACCCCACACCGCAGGCGCTCGCCGAGCACCTGGCCGAGGAGTTGACCGGCACCGCGAAGGACATCGCGGTCACCGCGAAAGTCGTTGCCGACGAGCCGATCGCGATCGTCGGCATGGCGTGCCGCTACCCGGGCGGCGTCACCTCGCCCGAGGACCTCTGGACCTTGGTCTTCGACGGCGTCGACGCGACGTCCGAGTTCCCGGGTAATCGTGGGTGGGATACCGAGCGGATCTACGATCCCACCGGCGAGCGGCCGAACACCACCTACACACGTTCAGGTGGATTCCTGCACACCGCAGGCGAATTCGATCCCGCGTTCTTCGGGATCAGCCCCAATGAGGCCGCGTCGATGGACCCGCAGCAGTTCCTGCTGCTGGAGACCTCGTGGGAGGCCCTCGAACGGGCCGGCATCGATCCGGCCGCGCTGCGGGGCAGCGCCACCGGAGTGTTCGCGGGCATGATGTATCACGACTACCCGGCCAACGCGAACTCGGGATCCATTGCCTCCGGCCGTGTTTCGTACGTGCTCGGACTGGAAGGACCGTCGGTCACCGTGGACACGGCGTGTTCGTCGTCGCTGGTGGCCATGCACCTGGCCGGGCAGTCCCTCCGGTCGGGCGAGTCCGACCTGGCCCTGGCGGGCGGTGTGGCCGTGATGGCGACGCCCGAGGTCTTCGTGGAATTCAGCCGCCAGCGGGGGTTGGCCCCGGACGGGCGGAGCAAGTCGTTCGCCGACGCCGCCGACGGTGTGGCGTGGTCCGAGGGCGCCGGTGTGCTGGTGTTGGAGCGGTTGTCCGACGCCCGGCGCAACGGGCACGAAGTGCTCGCGGTGATCGCCGGTTCGGCGGTGAATCAAGATGGTGCGTCGAACGGTCTGACGGCGCCGAACGGTCCCTCGCAGCGGCGGGTGATCCGGCAGGCGCTCGCGAATGCGGGAATCGCGCCGAGCGACGTCGACGCGGTCGAGGCGCACGGCACGGGAACCACCCTGGGTGATCCGATCGAGGCCCAAGCGCTGCTGGACACCTACGGTCAGGAGCGGGCCGCGGACCGGCCATTGTGGTTGGGGTCGTTGAAATCCAATATCGGGCACGCGCAGGCCGCGGCCGGTGTGGGTGGCGTCATCAAGATGGTGATGGCCATGCGGCACGGGGTACTGCCGCGGACGCTGCATGTGGATCGGCCGTCGAGCAAGGTGGATTGGTCCGCGGGGCAGGTCGAATTGCTGACCGAGCCGATGGCGTGGCCGGAGGTGGATCGGCCGCGACGCGCCGGGGTGTCGTCCTTCGGTATCAGCGGCACCAATGCGCACGTCGTCATCGAACAGGCGGCGGCGGAACCGGCTCGGGCCTCGGGCCGAGGCGAGGCCGTTCCGGTCGGCGCGGTGCTGCCGTGGGTGGTCTCGGCGCGCAGCGGTGCGGCGCTCGCCGATCAGGCCGGACGGCTGGTCTCGGCTGTGGTCGAGCACGATCGGGATCCGGCGGATGTCGGTTTCTCGTTGGCCTCCACGCGCGGCGTCTTCGAGCATCGCGCTGTCGTCTTCGGGGACGACCGTGGTGCGCTGCTGTCGGGGACACGGGCGCTCGCCGAGGACGCGCAGTCCGCGGGTGTGGTGTCCGGTCGCGTGGTTCCGGGTTCCACCGGGCTGGTGTTCTCCGGTCAGGGTGCGCAGTGGGCCGGGATGGCGAGCGAGTTGCGTCGGGCGTATCCGGTGTTCGCCGAGCATTTCGATGCGGTCGTCGCCGATATCGATCCGCTGCTGGGGCAGCCGGATTCGCTGAGTGTCGCGCTGGCGTCCGAGGACCTCGTCGATCGGACGGTGTACGCGCAGGCCGGATTGTTCGCCTTCGAGGTCGCGCTCTACCGATTGGTCGAATCGTGGGGCGTGCGGCCCGATATGGTCGCGGGCCACTCGATCGGTGAGGTGGCCGCCGCGCATGTGGCGGGGGTGCTGTCGCTCACCGACGCGTGTGTGCTGGTGGCCGCGCGTGGCCGGTTGATGCAGGACCTGCCCGGCGGAGGCGCGATGGTCGCCGTCGGCGCCGCGCAGGCCGACGTCGCGCCCCTGCTGACCGCGGGGGTCGCGGTCGCGGCGGTGAACGGACCGTCGGCGGTGGTGCTCTCCGGTATCGAGGCGGAGGTCCTCGCCGTCGTCGAGACCTGCGTCGAGCGAGGCTGGCGCACCCATCGCCTGCGGGTCTCGCACGCCTTCCACTCGGCGCTGATGGAGCCCATGCTGGCCGAATTCGCCTCGGCGATCGAGGGTTTGGCCTTCGCCGAGCCGATGATTCCGCTGGTGTCGACCGTGACCGGTGCGGTGGTGACCGGCGAGATGACCGATCCGCGGTACTGGGTGGATCAGGTCCGCGACACGGTGCGGTTCGCCGATGCCGTTGCCGCGATGGTGGATTCGGGTGTGTCGAGGTTCGCCGAGATCGGTCCCGACGCGGTCCTGACCCCGATGGTCGCGCAGATCACGGAGGGCGCGGTGGCGCTGGTACGGCGAGACCGCGCCGATTCCGCCACCCTGCTGACCGGAGTAGCCGGATTGTTCGTGTCCGGCGCCGACGTGGACTGGGCCGGGTTCTACGCCGGTACCGCCGCGCAGCGAATCGACCTGCCTACCTACGCCTTCCAGTACGAGAGGTATTGGCTCGACGCCCGGAAGCTGCTCGCGCAGTCGTGGATGGGCGCCGAGCTGGGCGGAGTGACCGACGCCGGGCTCGACACGGTGGACCATCCACTGCTCGGTGCTGTCGTGCCGCATCCGGATTCTGGGCAGGTGAGCTTCACCGGCCGGTGGTCGCTGGACTCGGTGGAATGGCTGGCCGATCACAGCGTGCACGGCACGGTGCTGCTGCCGGGTACCGGATTCGTCGAACTGGCCGCCCATGTCGGCGGCCTGCTGGGCTGCGACGTCGTCGACGAACTGGTCCTGCACACCCCGTTGACCCTGCCCGCCGAGGGCGGTGTCGCGGTGCAGGTCGTCGTGGCCGACACGGATGACGACGGCCGTCGACGGCTGCGCGTGCATTCCCGGCAGGCGGCCGAGGGTCCGTGGACGCTGCACGCCGAGGGCGTCCTCGCCGTGGACTCGGTATCTCCTGCCGTGGCCGCCGAGGTCGACCTGGCGACCTGGCCTCCGGTCGGCGCGCAGCCGCTGGATGTCGACGGCGCCTATGACGATCTGCTCGCACTCGGATACGGGTACGGTCCGTTCTTCCAGGGGCTGCGGGCGGCGTGGCGACGCGGCGACGAACTGTTCGCCGAGGTCGCGCTGCCGGATCCGCAGGACGCCAACGGTTTCGGGATCCATCCCGCGCTGTTCGACGCGGCTCTGCATGCCGGGATCCTGCACGGCCGCAAGGCCGGTGAGGCGGTGTTGCCGTTCGCCTGGAACCGAGTCGTTCTGCACTCGGCCGGCGCTTCCACCGTGCGGGTGCGCAGCGTTCCCGCGGGCGACGACTTCGCTGTGCAGATCGCGGATGAGCAAGGCCGACCCGTCGTGTCGGTGGGCGCGTTGGTATCTCGGCCGGTGCCGGTCGAACGCCTGAGTGCAGACCGGGTGCCGGACGCCTTGTTCACCGTGGAATGGGTCGCGGCGTCGTCGTCGCCCGACAGTGTCGAACCGGACCGCATCGCGATTCTCGGGGCCGACCGCGGCGGGTCGGTGCGGCATTACCGCGACCTCGCGGCCTTGATCACCGATCTGGACGAGGCCCCGGATCCGGTCGTGCCCGATCTGGTGCTGCTCGAATGCCCGCGCCACGACGGCTCACCGACAGACGCGGCGCGGGAGGTGCTGCGAGCGGTGCTCGACACCGTTCAACGGTGGGTGATCGAAACCCGCTTCGCCTCTTCGCGTTTGGTAGTGCTCACCGAGCAAGCTGTGGCAGTCGAGGATTCCGAGCTCGTCGGCCTGGGCCAGGCGCCGGTATGGGGTCTGCTGCGTGCCGCGCAGGCCGAGTATCCGGGTCGATTCCAGCTGCTGGACGTGGAGCGGGGCGGCGGCGCTGTCGCCGCGGACACCGTGGCGGCCATCGCCGGGGAACCCGAAGCCGCGCTGCGCGGCTCGACCGTGCTCGTACCGCGGTTGACCCGCCGGACACCGGGCACGAGTGCCGAGCCGATCGAGCCCGGCACGGTGCTGGTGACCGGCGGCACCGGCGGTCTCGGCGCGGTGATCGCCCGCCATCTGGTGACCGAATACGGTGTGCGCCAACTCCTTCTGACATCCCGACGCGGTCTGGACGCTCCCGGTGCGGTCGCACTGCGTGACGAACTGGCCGAGCTCGGCGCCGAGGTCACCGTGGCCGCGTGCGACGTGTCGGATCGGTCGGCTCTGGCGGCTCTGCTGGCGGGCATCTCCGATGAGCATCCGTTGGTGGGTGTGGTGCACGCGGCGGGCATCGCCGACAACGGTGTGATCGCAGCGATGTCGGCGGATCGCATCGACGCCGTGTTCCGCCCCAAGGCGGATGCCGCGTGGCATCTGCACGAGCTCACCCGTGACAGGTCGCTGTCGTTGTTCGTGCTGTTGTCCTCGGCGGGCGGGTTGGTGCTGGCCGCGGGTCAGGCGAATTATGCTGCGGCGAACGTCTTCCTGGACGCCCTCGCCGCGCATCGGCACACCCTGGGATTGCCCGCGACCGCTGTCGACTACGGCATGTGGGAGCGGTCGAGCGGGCTCGGTGCGGAGCTGTCCGAGGACGACTTCGATCGGATGCGCAGGCAGGGCTTCCCACCACTGTCCGAGTCCGAGGGTCTGGCGCTGTTCGACGCGGCGGTCGCGGCCGGGCGTCCGCAGATGGTGGCGTTGCGGATCGATCCGGCGGTGCTGCGCACGCGGGGCGAGCAGATTCCGCCCCTGGTCCGGGGACTCGTCCCGACTCCGGCGCGCCGACGCGAGCGGACTCCGGCGGGTCACGCACTGCTCCAACGGCTGGCGGGCCTCCCGGAAGCCGATCGCGACAGTGCGCTGGTCGATTTCGTCCGTACCGTGGCAGCCGGGATCCTCGGCCACGCCTCCGCTGCGGCCGTCGCACCCCAGCAGGCGTTCCAGCAGCTCGGGTTCGACTCGTTGAGCGCCATCGAGTTCCGCAACAAACTCAACACCGCGACCGGGCTGCAACTCCCGGCCACACTGATCTTCGACTACGCGACTCCACAGGCCGTCGCCGAATTCATCGGTGCGCAACTCACCGGCACCGCCGTTGTCGAGCAGCGCGCGGTGAGCCGGGTCCGCGCCGACGACGAGCCGATCGCCGTGGTGGCGATGGCCTGCCGCTATCCGGGTGGGGTCGCGTCGCCGGAAGACCTGTGGCGCCTGGTCGTCGAGGGCGGCGACGCCACCGGGGCCATGCCGGTCGATCGCGGCTGGGACCTCGAGGGCATCTACGATCCCGAACCCGGCAAGCCCGGTAAGACGTATACGCGCAGCGGTGGATTCCTGTACTCCGCGGCGGAATTCGATGCCGATTTCTTCGGGATCAGCCCGAACGAGGCCACGATCATGGACCCCCAGCAGCGGTTGCTGCTGGAGGTCTCCTGGGAGGCCATCGAACGCGCGGGCCTGGATCCGGCGGCGCTGCGCGGCAGCTCGACAGGCGTCTTCACCGGTCTGATGTATCACGACTACGCCCAGGCCACCGGCACCGGCAGCGGCGCCGCGGGCAGTCTGGTCTCGGGCCGGGTGTCGTACGTGTTCGGCCTGGAGGGGCCGTCGGTCACCGTGGACACGGCGTGTTCGTCGTCGCTGGTGGCCCTGCACCTGGCCGGGCAGTCCTTGCGCTCGGGCGAGTGCGATCTGGCCCTGGCCGGCGGCGCCGCGGTCATGGGGACGCCGGACATGTTCCTCGAGTTCGGTCGCCAGCGCGGGTTGTCGCCGGACGGGCGGTGTAAGTCGTTCTCCGACAGTGCCGACGGGGTGGGCTGGGCCGAAGGTGTCGGCGTCCTGGTGCTGGAGCGGTTGTCCGATGCCCGCCGCAACGGGCATGAGATCCTCGCGGTCATCGCCGGTTCGGCGGTGAACCAGGATGGCGCGTCGAACGGCCTGGCCGCGCCGAACGGTCCGTCGCAGCGGCGGGTGATCCGTCAAGCCCTGGCCAATGCCGGTCTCGCGCCCGTCGATGTCGACGCGGTGGAGGCGCACGGCACCGGAACGACGCTGGGCGATCCGATCGAAGCCCAAGCGCTGCTCGCCACGTACGGCCAGGAGCGCGCTACGGACCGTCCGCTGTGGTTGGGGTCGCTGAAGTCGAACATCGGTCACGCTCAGGCCGCGGCGGGTGTGGGCGGTGTGATCAAGATGGTGATGGCCATGCGGCACGGGCTGCTGCCGCGAACGCTGCATGCGGATCACCCCAGCACCAAGGTCGACTGGACCGAGGGCCACGTGCGGTTGCTGACCGAGGCGGTGCCGTGGCCGGAGGTCGGTCGGGCGCGGCGTGCGGGCGTGTCGTCGTTCGGTATCAGCGGCACCAATGCCCACGTCATCATCGAACAGGCTCCGATGCCCGAGCCCGCGGCGGAACAGACACCGGCACGGGCGATTCCGGGAGGACTGCTGCCGTGGGTGTTCTCGGCGCGCAGTGGCGCGGCACTCGTCGGCCAGGCGGCCCGACTGTCCGCTCAGGTGGATGTTCCAACATCGCCTGTGGCAGAGCGTGATCCGATCGATGTCGGCTTCTCGCTGGCGTCGGCGCGCAGCGTGTTCACCCATCGGGCGGTCGTGCTGGCGGAGGGCCGTGCGGACCTCACCGCGGGCGTGCGCGCGGTGGCCGCGGGCACCGACGCGCCCGGCGTGGTGTCGGGTCGCGCGGTGACGGGCTCGACGGCGGCGGTGTTCTCGGGGCAGGGCGCGCAGTGGGCCGGGATGGCGACCGAGTTGCGGAAGGCCTATCCGGTGTTCGCGGACCACTTCGACGCCATCACGGACGAACTGAGTCCGATGCTGGCACAGCCGGTTTCGCTGGAAGCGGCGTTGACGTCCGAGGAGCTCGTCGACCGGACGGTGTTCGCGCAGGCGGGGTTGTTCGCGTTCGAGGTGGCGTTGTTCCGGCTGCTCGAATCCTGGGGTCTGCGTGCCGATGTGGTGGCCGGTCACTCCATCGGTGAGGTCGCCGCGGCACACGTGGCCGGAGTGCTGTCGCTGACCGACGCGTGCGTGCTGGTGGCCGCGCGCGGCCGCATGATGCAGGCCCTGCCCGCCGGCGGGGCGATGGTCGCGATCGGCGCCGCCGAGAGCGAGGTGCTGCCATTGCTGCCGGGCGAGGTGTCGGTGGCGGCGGTGAACGGTCCGTCGTCGGTGGTGATCGCCGGTGCCGCGGACGCGGTCGCGGCGGTTGCCGACGTGTGCGCCGAGAAGGGTTGGCGGACGAATCGTCTGCGGGTATCGCACGCGTTCCATTCGGCATCGATGGAACCGATGCTGGCCGAATTCGCCACGGCGATCGCGAATCTGACGTTCGAGCGACCGAGTATCGCCTTGGTGTCGACGGTGACAGGTACGCGGGTCGGCGACGACATGTGCGATCCGTCGTACTGGGTCGGTCAGGTTCGGGGGACGGTGCGGTTCGCGGATGCTGTTGCCGCGATGGCGGATTCGGGTGTGTCCAGGTTCGCCGAGATCGGCCCCGATGCGGTACTGACCCCGATGATCGTCCAAACCCTCGACGGCGAGCACCCGGCCGCCACGGTGGTGCCGCTGGCGCGCCGTGGCACAGCCGACGCCGTGTCGGTGTCGAACGGTGCGGCCGGATTGTTCGTCTCCGGCGCGGACCTCGACTGGGCCGCGTGGTACGACGGCACCGGAGCCCGGCGAATCCCTCTGCCCACCTATGCCTTCCAGCGTCACCGGTATTGGATGCCCGAGAGATCCACCGATAGGGGTGATGCCCGATCGATGGGCCTCGCCGCCACCGGACACCCGCTGGTTCCCACGGTGATCGCACAACCGGACACCGGCGGTGTGATCCTGACCGGCCGCCTGTCGGTCCAGACGCATCCCTGGCTGGCCGATCACGGCGTGCTCGGCACCGTGCTGTTCCCTGGAGCCGGTCTGGTCGAACTCGCCCTGCGGGCCGGCGACCAGGTGGGCCTTTCGACGCTGGCGGACTTCGTCCTGCACGCGCCGCTGGTACTGCCCGAGGCGGGCGGGGTCGCGGTGCGCGGTGTCGTCGGCGCCGAGGACGAGACGGGCCATCGCACGGTGCGGATCTACTCCTGCCCCGAAGGCGAGAGCGACGCGGCATCGTCGTGGACGCTGCACGCCGAAGGCGCGCTCACCACCGGTGACGCGGCCGAGGCCGCCGACCTCACCGCGTGGCCGCCGATCGGAGCGCAGCCGCTGCCGGTCGGCGGTGTCTACGACGACCTCCGCGCCGGCGGGTACGAGTACGGGCCCTCCTTCCAGGGTTTGCGGGCGGCATGGCAGCGCGGCGACGAAGTGTTCGCTGAGGTCACGCTGCCCGACCCACGGGAAGCCGCGGAATACGGACTCCACCCCGCACTGCTCGACTCCGCCCTGCACGCCCTGCTCATCGGCGACTCGGGGCGCGCTGACGAGGCCGGGCCCGCGTTACCGTTCGAATGGTCCGGTGTGACCGTGCACGCGACGGGAGCCGACGCCCTGCGCGTTCGCGCGACCCGCGTCGGCGACCGGACGGTGCGGGTGGATCTCACGGATCCGACCGGCGCTCCGGTGGCGACGGTGCGCCGACTCGCCGCGCGGCCGATCGACGCCGCGCAGCTCGCGGCGATGACATCCACGGTCGACAATGCGCTGTACCGGGTCGAATGGACTCCGATGTCGGTGTCCGACAGCGAGGTACGCACCGTGTCCTGGGCTGATCTCGGTGACGAGGTTCCGGCCGCGGTCGTGCTGGATGCCCCGGCGGGCAATGATCCCGACGCCGTTCGCGCCGCGACTCACGCGGTGCTGCACGTGCTGCAAACCTGGATCGCCGACCGCCGATCCAGCCAGGCGGCACTGGTGATTCGGACCACCGGTGCGGTTTCGGTTGCCGGGGAGGACATTACGAATCTCGCCGGTGCCGCGGTGGCCGGCCTGGTTCGCTCCGCTCAGGCGGAGAGTACGGGTCGAATCATCCTGGTGGACACCGATTCCGACGTCGCCGGGCCGTTGGGCGGGATCCTGGCCTCCGGGGAACCGCAGGTGGTGGTGCGCGGCGGGCGAGTCCACAGCGCGCGACTGGTCCGAGCGACGACCCCGGCGACGAGCAGGTCGGCTCCGAGCGTCGCTTTCGGTCCGGACGAGACCGTGCTCATCACCGGCGCCAGTGGCTTCCTCGGCGGATTGTTCGCCCGGCACCTGGTGAACACCCGCGGTGTGCGGCACCTGCTGCTGCTGAGCCGGCGTGGCGAGTCGGCGCCCGGCGCCGCCGAGCTGGCGGCCGAGCTACGCGGCGGTGGCGCCGACATCGACTTCGTCGCTTGCGATGTCGCCGATCGTGCCGCGCTCGCCGAGGTGCTGTCCGCCATCCCCGCGAGCCGTCCGCTCACCGGTGTGTTCCACACGGCCGGTGTGCTCGACGACGGCGCCGTCACCTCCCTGACCCCGGATCGGATGGATGCGGTGTTGCGGCCCAAGGTCGATGCGGCCCTGCACCTGCACGAGCTGACCGCCGAGCTGCCGCTGCAGGCGTTCGTGCTGTTCAGCTCGGCGGCCGGAGCGTTCGGCAGTCCGGGGCAGGGCAACTATGCCGCGGCCAATGCCTGCCTGGACGCGCTGGCGGCGCACCGCCGGGCATCCGGGCGCCGCGGGCAGTCCCTCGCGTGGGGGCTGTGGAGCGGCGACGGCGGCATGGGCGCCGAGCTCGGTGACGTCGACCGGCGCCGCATGGCCCGTTCGGGGATGCTGCCGCTGTCGGCGGAGCAGGGGTTGGCGCTGTTCGACGCCGCCGCCGACATCGACACGGCGGCACCTGTTCTCGCCAGGCTGGACCGGGAGGGACTCCGCGGCGCGGGGTTCGCGACGGCCCTGCTGTCCGGACTCGTCCCCGCTCGCCCGGTATCGGCCGCCCCGGCCGCACTGCGCGCCCGGCTGGCCGACACCCCTGCGGGCGAACGCCTCGGTGTGCTCGTCGACCTGGTTCGTGACCAGGTGGCCGCCGTGCTGGGGCACCGGAACGCGAAGGCCATCGCGGCCGACCGGGCCTTCAACGAGCTGGGCTTCGATTCGATCACCGCCATCGAATTCCGTAACGCCCTCAAAACCGCGACCGGCCTGCCCTTGCCGGCGACGCTGGTATTCGACTACCCGTCACCGGAAGTGCTGGCCGAATACCTGGCCGAAGAGTTCACCGACAACCACCCCGACGCGCCGGCAGACGCGTCGGAACACGAGATTCGCACTGCGCTCCAGACGATTTCGCTGACCCAGCTCCGCGAAGCCGGACTGCTGGAGGCGCTCATGCGACTCGCTCACGGGCCCGAACGCCCCGGCGAGACAGCAGAGCACAGCGCGGACGAGTCCATCGACGAACTCGATCTCGACGACTTGATCAATCTGGCTTACAACTCCGAGGACTGACAGCGATATGACGAATTCCGACGAACCGACCGCAAAGCTCGCCGATGCGCTCCGGGCCTCACTGAAGGAAACCGATCGGTTGCGGGCACGCAATCGTCAGCTCGACGCCGCCCTGCGGGAACCGATCGCGATCGTGGGCATGGCCTGCCGATACCCCGGCGGCGTCGAGTCACCCGAAGACCTGTGGCGACTGGTCTCCGACGGCGTCGACGCCACCACCGACCTCCCCGCCAACCGCGGCTGGGATATCGAACGCATCTACGACCCCACCGGCGAACAACCCGGCCGTTCCCACACCCGATCCGGTGGATTCCTGCACACCGCAGGCGATTTCGACCCCACGTTCTTCGGCATCAGCCCGAACGAAGCGGCCACCATGGATCCACAGCAGTTCCTCCTGCTCGAAACCTCCTGGGAGGCATTCGAACGCGCCGGAATCGACCCGGCGACCCTGCGCGGCAGCGCGACCGGCGTCTGGGTCGGCATGATGTACCACGACTACCCGGCCAACACGAACGCGGGTTCGCTGGCGTCGGGCCGGGTCTCCTACGCCTTCGGACTCCAGGGACCGTCGGTCACCGTCGACACCGCGTGTTCGTCCTCTCTGGTAGCCATGCATTCGGCCGCCGCCGCACTGCGCTCGGGCGAGTGCGAGCTGGCCCTGGCGGGCGGTGTGACCGTGATGGCGGGCCCGGACACGCTGGTGGAGTTCAGCCGGCAACGCGGACTGGCCATCGACGGCCGATGCAAGTCGTTCTCCGACAGCGCCGACGGCGTCGGCTGGGCGGAAGGCGCCGGCGTGCTGGTGCTGGAACGACTGTCCGACGCGCAACGCAACGGCCACCGAATTCTCGCCGTGCTGACCGGTTCTGCGGTGAACTCCGACGGCGCCTCCAACGGGCTGACCGCGCCCAACGGCCCCGCGCAGCGGCGCGTCATCGAGCAGGCGCTGACCAATGCCGGAATCTCCGCCGCCGACGTCGACGTGGTCGAAGGACACGGCACCGGAACGACATTGGGCGACCCGATCGAAGCGCAGGCATTGCTGGCCACCTACGGCCGCGATCGCGGGCCGGAACGGCCGCTGTGGCTCGGGTCGCTGAAGTCGAACATCGGTCACGCACAGGCCGCCGCGGGCGTGGGCGGCGTGATCAAGATGGTGATGGCGATGCGGCACGGAACACTGCCGCGCACGCTGCACGTGGACCGGCCGTCGACCAAGGTCGACTGGTCCGCGGGCGAGGTGCGGCTGCTGACCGAACCGGTGCCGTGGCCGGTGCTCGATCGCCCACGCCGAGCGGGCGTGTCGTCCTTCGGCATCAGCGGCACCAACGCACACGTCATCCTCGAACAGGCTCCCGCCGTCGCCGCCGTGCCGCCCTCGGCCGAGCCCGTCGGGGCGGTCCTGGCCGAGCCGGTCGGGGCAGTCATGCCCTGGGTGTTGTCCGCCGCCAGTTCCCGTGCGCTCGCCGAACAGGCCGTTCGCCTGCGGTCGCATGTCCGCGAAAACGCCATCGCGTCACACGATGTCGGATACTCCCTGGCCGTCACCCGCGCCACGCTGGGCCATCGCGCGGTGGTCCTCGGGGCCGATCGCGACGAACTGCTGTCGGGTGTCGAGGCATTGGGTCGCGGAGACGCCGTACCCGGTGTGGTGTCGGGACGCGCGGTTTCGGGTTCGACGGGGTTCGTCTTCTCGGGTCAGGGTGCGCAGTGGGCCGGCATGGCCGAGCAGCTGCGGACGCACCCGGTGTTCGCGGCGACGTTCGACCAGGTCGTCGCCGAGCTGAATCCGCTTCTCGACCAGCCGATTTCGCTCGACGAGGCGCTGACCGCGGCGGATCTGATCAACCAGACGGTCTTCGCGCAGGCCGGACTGTTCGCCGTCGAGGTCGCGCTGTATCGCCTGCTCGAGGCGTGGGGTCTACGACCCAACCTGGTGGCGGGCCATTCGATCGGCGAAATCGCCGCCGCGCACATCGCCGGCGTGCTGTCGCTCTCGGACGCCTGCACCTTGGTGGCCGCGCGCGGCCGGTTGATGCAAGCGCTGCCCGCGGGCGGTGCGATGGTCGCGGTGGGAGCGCCGGAGTCCGCCGTGGCCCCGCTGTTGACCGACGGCGTCTCGATCGCGGCGGTGAACAGCCCCACCTCGGTGGTGGTCTCCGGCGTCGAGTCCGAAGTCGACGCGCTGACCGAGGTGTTCGCCGAGAAGTCTTGGCGGACAAGTCGTTTGCGGGTGTCGCACGCGTTCCACTCCGAATTGATGGAACCGATGTCGACGGAGTTCGCCGCGGTGGTCGAGGGCTTGAGCTTCGCCCGGCCGACCATTCCGCTGGTATCGACCGTGACCGGCGCCCGGGTGACCGATGAGATGTCGGACCCGGCGTACTGGGTGCGTCAGATCCGCGCCACCGTGCGGTTCGCCGACGCCGTGACCACGATGGCGGACGCGGGCGTGGTGCGCTTCGCCGAGATCGGGCCGGACGCGGTCCTCACACCGATGGTGGCCGGCACCGTGGACGCCGAAGGCACCGTCGCGGTCGCGGTGGCGCGCCGCGACGAGGCCTCGACCGCCACGGTGGCCGCTGCGGTCGCCAGGTTGTTCGTGTCGGGAGCCGAGGTCGATTGGCCCGCGTTCCATCCCGGTGCGCAACCGATCGACCTACCCACCTACGCGTTTCAACGCGAGCGGTTCTGGCTCGATGCGAAACGGTATCTGTCGACGACGTGGCTGGGCGCCGAAGCCACCGGCGCCGCGGCAGGATTGGATCCGATCTCCCACCCCCTCCTGGGAGCGGTTGTCCCGCAGCCCGATTCCGGCGGGGTGAGCTTCGTCGGCCGCTGGTCGGTGGACTCGATCGGATGGTTGGCCGATCACAGCGTGCTCGGTACGGCACTGCTGCCGGGAACCGGTTTCGTCGAGTTGGCGACCCAGGTGGGCGGATTGATCGGTCACGCGCGAGTGGACGAGCTGATCCTGCACGCGCCATTGACGCTGCCCGCCCGCGACGGAGTTTCGGTCCAGGTGGTGGTCGGCGCGGCGAAGGATTCCGGTCGACGGCGCATCACGATTCACTCGCGCCAACCGGATGCCGTCGCATGGATATTGCACGCGGAGGGTGACCTCACCGCCGAAGACGTCCGGCCCGAATTCGATCTCGCCGTCTGGCCTCCGGCCGACGCCGAAGCGATCGACGTCGCCGACGCGTACACCGAGATGCTGGACGCCGGGTACGGATACGGGCCTTCCTTCCAGGGCATGCGGGCGATGTGGCGACGCGACGAGCACGGCGCCGATGGTCACGAGCTGTTCGCCGAGGTGGCCCTGCCGGATACGGAGGCCGCCGAAGGATACGGCCTCCACCCCGCACTGTTCGATGCGGCGATGCACGCCCTCATCGTGGATCGCATGCGCACCGGCGGCGGCGACGCGCCCGCACTGCCGTTCAGCTGGCGTGGCGTCGCCCTGCACGCGGCCGGATGCAATGCCGTCCGGGTCCGAATCCGGGTGCACGACAACCGTTTCACGCTGTGGCTGGCCGACAGCACCGGCAGCCCGGTGCTGTCGGTCGACTCGCTGGACACCCGTCAGGTGTCCGCGGACCGACTGCGCGCCGACCGGGCGGCCGATGCCTTGTTCACGGTGGATTGGATCGCCGCGACGTCGGTCGCCACCGGTTCGGCGGCCCCGGCGCGCACAGCGGTCCTCGGCGCGACGGGTTCGGCGGAGGTACCCGGCTATCCCGATCTCACGACGCTGGTCGCGGAACTCGACGCGTCCGGCGAAGCTGTTGTCCCCGAGCTCGTCCTGCTCCATTGCGCCGATACCGGCGACGCGTCGTCGCACGCCGCCCGCGAAGCGGTGTACGGCGTGCTGGCCACCGTGCAACAGTGGCTGGGAGACCCTCGATTCGCCGAGGCCCGCCTGGTGATCCTGACCAGCGACGCGGTCCGCACCAGCGAGTACGAGCACGTGCGCCCGGCGCAGGCGCCGGTCTGGGGTGTGGTGCGCGCGGCCCAGGCCGAACATCCGCACCGGTTGCAACTGTTGGACCTCGATGGTTCGGCCGACCACGATCCGGGCGCCGTCGCCACCGCCGCCGCGGCCCTGGCGACGGAGCCGGAGGGCGCGCTACGCGGCGCGAATCTCCTGGTGCCGCGCCTGGTTCCGCATCAGCTCACCGAACCGGGCCCCGAGCCGGTCGAGCCGTTGGACGCCGGCACCGTGCTGATCACCGGCGGCACCGGTGGGCTGGGTGCGCTGTTCGCACGGCACCTGGTCACCGAATACGGCGCGCGGCGGCTGGTGCTGACGTCCCGCCGGGGGCCGGACGCTCCGGGAGCCGACGCGTTGTGCGCCGAGTTGACCGAACTCGGTGCGCACGTGACCGTTACGGCCTGCGACGTCTCCGATCGAGAATCGCTCGAAGCACTGCTGGACGAGATCGGGTCCGAGCACCCGCTGACCGGTGTCGTGCACGCGGCGGGCATCGCCGACAACGGCCTGATCGAATCGATGACGAGCGGCCGCATCGATGCCGTGTTCGGGCCCAAAGCCGACGCCGCATGGCATCTGCACGAGCTCACGAGTGACCAGCCGCTGTCGCTGTTCGTCCTGGTGTCCTCCGCCGGCGGGTTGGTGCTGGCCGCCGGGCAGGCCAACTACGCGGCGGCCAATGTGTACCTCGACGCCCTCGCCACCTACCGCCGGGCGGCCGGGTGGACGGCCACCTCGATCGATTACGGCCTGTGGGAACGATCGACCGGTCTGGGCACCGAACTGTCGGACGAGGACTTCGAGCGGATGCGGCGACAGGGCTTTCCGGCGCTGTCGGAATCCGACGGACTGGCGCTGTTCGATGCCGCCGTGGCCTCCGGCCTCGCCCAGCTGGCCGCGCTACCCGTGGACCGAGCCGTACTCCGCACGCGAGCCGAGCACGCACCCGCCCTGGTCCGCGGGCTGGTGCCGATATCGGCACCACGCGAGACGCCGTCACCGCTGCTGGAGCTGGTCGGCCTGCCGTCCCATCAGCGGCTTCCGCTCCTGGTGGAGTTCGTGCGCAAGCAGGCCGCCGCGACGCTCGGCTACGCGGATGTCGAGCTCATCGCGGTCGACAATGTATTCGGCGAAATGGGATTCGACTCGATCACCGCGGTCGAATTCCGCAACGCACTGCGCGACGCCACCGGCGTGCAGTTGCCCGGCACCCTCGTCTTCGACTATCCGACTCCCCAGATTCTCGCGAAACAACTGGACGAGAAATTGGCGGAAGGCGCGGGCGATCTCGCGACCGCGGTCCGCGCGGCCGCCGAACGAGATCGTGAGGAGGGTGTCGCCGACGACTCGCTGTACGGCATGTTCCGCACCGCGGTAGGGAGGGAACAGTATTCGGTCGCCTTCCTGCTCCTGCATCTGGCGGCGCAGATGCGTGACCAGTTCACCGCCAAGGACGAGCTGAACGTCGAACCGGAGATCATCCGATTGACCGACGGCGCCGCCACGCCGCGCATCATCTGCATCGCCCCGCCGATGGCGGCAGGCGGTGTGCGCCAATACGCCCGAATGGCGAGCAAACTGCGGACGGCCCGTGACGTGGTCGGCCTCGCGCCGATGGGGTCCCACGCGGGCCAGCCGCTGCCCACCGACTACGCCGCGGCCACCAAGGCTTTGCTCCAGCCCATCCTCGACGCCGCCGAGGGCAAGCCGTTCATCCTGTTCGGATACTCCTCCGGCGGCGTCCTGGCCTACAGCGTCGCCGAACAACTGGAAGCTCTCGGCGGACCCGCGCCGACGGGAGTGGTGCTGGTGGACAGCTACCGGGTGGCCGAGGGCGACGGCAGTGAATGGATTCTCAAGCCGGTCGCGGAGAACATGGTGACCAACGAGGCCGCCTTCGATCGATTCGACCCCGCCAGGTTGACCGCCATGGGCCAGTACATTCAGGTGCTCCGCGGCATCCTGCCCGGCAAGATCGCCGCGCCCACCCTGTTCCTCCAGTGCGCACAGCGGATTCCCGGAGTCCCCGAGGACTTCATGGCGTGGCAGGCCCAGCCGTGGGACGAGAGCCATCGCGTGGTCCAGGTGGACGCCAACCACTTCGCCATGCTGCACGAGGGCTCGGATCAGGTCGCCGCGGCGGTCGACGATTGGCTGGAAGGGCTGGAGTGACAGTTCGGCCGGGAGGGCGATCGCCCTCCCGGCCGCCGATCATGCGCCGGTGTACGTGAGCCGAACCGCCGCATACCAGGGAATCCGCTTGGCGCCGAGAGGCATCCGGGGCCCGACGGGTGCGAAGGCGAGCGACCACAGCAGCGGGGGCAACCGGCGGAATCGGGCTGCCATACGGAACAATCCGACGACCTCGTCCGCGGTCCACCCCGCGTCGGCGAAGAATCGCAGCGGTTCGAGCGGCCCGAATTTCCAGGGTGAATTCTCGAGCAGCTTCCGGTTCACCCGGTTGAACCGATCGACCACGGGCTTGTTGTTCACATCCATGATCCACCAGGCGATTTCGGGCCGCGCCAGTGCCGCGGCCAAGCCCGAGACCTCGTCCTCGGACAGGTAGTACACCAGCCCTTCGGTCAGGACGAGCGCCCTCTTCGCACCCTCGAGCGCCTTGTCCAGGAATTCGTCACGCGCTGCCAGGTCCGCGAGATCCACTGCGGCACGGGTGAGAACGCAGCGGGGGGTCTCGCTTTCCAGCAAACGGGTCTTCTCGGCGATCAGATCCGGGAAGTCGACTTCGATCCAGCGAAGATCGGCGGGCAGCTCGAGACGATACGGCCGCGCATCCAGACCCGCCGCCATATTGATGACCAGATCACAGCCTTCGGCGAGGGTTTCGGCGATCAGATCATCGATGACTCTGGTTCTCGTGACCAAGGGCCAGCCCGCCAGCGCGGTCTGTGTTTCATCCGCGACGATGGCCCGACCGATGTCGCCGGCGAGCCGCTCCGCGAGCGGGTCGTGAAAGAGCGCATCGGTCCGGGCGGATTCGATCGCGCGATACGCGGCCACCCAGTGGGCGGTGTCCGAGACATTCGAAATGGGTCCAGCGGTTTCAGCCATGGTTGCACTCTCTCTGATCGCGAATCAGTTCGGCCACACCGTGCGAGTTGGCGTCGATGTAGAAGTGGCCACCCGGAAACGAGGTCTGTGTGAAAGGCCCGGTGGTATGTACCTGCCACTCTTTCAGGTCGGCATCGCCGGCGGCGGGATCGCTGTCGCCGGCCAGCGCCACCAGCGGGCACTCGACAGTGGCGTCCGGTGCGCACGCGTAGGTTTCGATCGCGCGGTAGTCGCTTCTCGTGACCGCGAGAATGATGGACCGGAAATCGGGATCCTCCAGCAAGGCGGCGGGAGTGCCGCCGAAGTCCAGCAGGTGCCGGATCAATTCCTGATCGCTGTACCGGTGCACGGCATGAGAAGCCTTCCGCGCCGGTGCGATTCGCCCTGATACGAACAATGTGCCAGGCGACAGCTCCTGCTCCTGTTCGAGACGACGGCAGGTCTCGAACGCCACCACCGCACCCATGCTGTGGCCGAACAGCGAGTAGCCTGCGGTCCGCGGAATCAGTTCGCGAATTTCCGGCAGCACTCCCTCGACCAGGTCGGCGACACTTCCGAGCAGCGGTTCGTGCCTGCGATCCTGGCGCCCGGGGTATTGCACACCGAGCACACGGAATCGCGGTCCCAGCGTTCTGGCCAGCGGTCCGAAGGAAATAGCCGATCCGCCGGCGTGGGGAAAGCAGATCAGAGTATGGGCGCTGTCCTCCGATCCGGCGGACAAGCTACGCAACCAGCTGGCGTTTCCCATGGGACCTCTCGGCGAATCGGTGAATGTCATTGCAGCAGAACGGGGACCGACTGGTGACCGTTGGAGACGAAGCTGCCCAGCGGCCGGAGTTCGGCGGGGTCCACCGCCAATCGCATATTCGGAAACCGCTCGAACAAGGCCGGCAGTGCGATCGCCGCCTCGAGCCGGGCCAATGGCGCACCGAGACAATGGTGCGCACCGTACCCGAAGGCGATGTGCTCCTTGTTCGCCCGGTGGACGTCGAAATCGCCCGCGGTGTCACCGTGAATTCCCGGGTCCCGGCTCGCTGCCCCGTAGGAGGCGAGGATGGCCTCGCCCGCGGCGATCCGAACACCGGCGATCTCGATATCCTCGACCGCGTAGCGCAGGGGCAGATGCGTGATCGGCGGCTGATATCGCAGCGCTTCCTCGATCACCTCCGACCAGGGCACCCGGCCGCCGAGTACGTCGGCCCGCTGTTCCGGATTGGTCAGCAGAGCGACGATCGCCTGGTCGAGCAGGTTGACCGTGGTCTCGTGACCGGCATTGATCACCAGGATCAGGGTGTCGATCACTTCCTTCTGCGTCAGCCGGTCGGAGTCCTCGTCGACGGCCGAGATCAGCGCGCTCGTAATGTCGTCGCCGGGGTTACCGCGCCGGTAGAAGATCAATTGCCCCATGAGCGAGACCATTTTGAGGACATTGGCCTTCGACTGCGCGGGCGTGAAGGACGTGTCGAAGAACCCGTCGACACACGCATTGATCTTGGCATCCAAATGCTTTGGTACGCCGAGCAATTCGCCGATGACCTGAATCGGCACCGGATACGCGTAGGTGGGCCGCAGGTCGACGACCTCACCCGCGGGACTGGCATCCAGCCGTTTCAGCAGTCCATCGACGATGGCTTCGATGCCCGGGCGCATCAGGGTGGTACGACGATTGGTGAACGCCGGGGCCACGAGTTTGCGGAGGCGGCGGTGCTGGTCGCCGTAAGCGGTGAACATATTCTCCGCTATCACCCACGGGTGCAACGGCCACCGCTGATCGATCTCGCCCTTCTTATAGGACGTCCAGTGCTGGCGTGGATCCTTCGACACTCGGGGATCGGCGAGAAGTTCCTTCAGCACCGCCGCATCGGTGACCGCCCAGGCCGACACCCCACCGGGCAACCCCACCAACGAGACCGGCCCGCGCAGGCGGATCCGCTCGTTCTCAGCCTGAACATCGGCGCCCGTCGGATCCAGCACAATCGCTTCAGTATTCAAGAACCAACTCCTGAGCCGGGGCGAACCCCGTACTGCCCCAATCTTGTTCCAGCGGAGGTAATGCAGCGAAACTTACCACCCAGTAGTCATCGAGACTTCAGCCGAACGGGCATGTGTGAGTAACCGCGCAGAGTGGACAGCCGACGGCGGGTCGGCTCGCCATCGAGGCGGATGTCGGGGAAGCGTTCGAAGAGGGCGGGCAAGGCCTGCAGGACCTCGAGTCGCGTCAGGCTCGCGCCGATGCACCCGTGCATGCCGGTGCCGAAGGAGAGGTGTTCCTTGGCGTTGGGGCGGGTGACGTCGAAGCGGTGCGGGTCAGGGAATTTGACGGGATCGCGGTTCGCGCCCGCCAGGGAGACGACGAGTGACTTTCCCGGCTCGAGCGGAACGCCGCCGTCGAATTGCACCGGTTCCAGAACCCGACGGGCGGTCATCTGGACCGACGTATCGAAGCGCAGCATTTCCTCGATCGCCAGCGGCCAGCGTTCGGGCTCGGCGCGCAGCAAGTCGAGTTGATCGGAGTGAGACAACAACAGCGGGACGGCATTGCCGAGCAGGTTCATCGTGGTCTCGAAACCCGCGCCCATCAGTACGTTCGCGCTGGCCAACAATTCGGTGGTGTTCAGGTCGCTCGTGGAGACCAGGAGGCTGAAGATGTCCTCCCCTGGTTCGCGGCGCACCTTCTCGATGTGGGCGGCGAGGTAGTCCCGCATCGCCTCGGTCGCGACCATGGCGCGGTGGTGGGCCTGCCAGGAAATTCCGACATCCAGGAGCGGAGCGACGTAGCTCCCCCACCGCAGGAACAGCGGGCGATCGGCCGCCGGGAAACCCATTATCTCCGCGATGACAGCGATCGGCACCTGCGCGGCGAAATCCTCCATCAGGTCCACGGATTCGTGCGCGGCCATCGCGTCGAGCAACTCCGTGGTGACTTCCCGGACCCGATCGCCCAGGCGGGCGACGGCGCGGGGAGTGAACGCGGAGGCGACGGGCTTGCGCAGACGTCCATGCTCCGGCGGGTCCTGCGCGAACATCGACGGCGCTTCGATCGGGTTGGGCGGCACCACAACTCGTTCGGCGTAGCGGCGCAACAGGGAGGGCACGGCCGGATCGATCGGCACCCGCACACCGAATCGCCTGTCGCGCAGAATCTCCCGGCACAGCTCGTAGTCGTAGGCCGCATAACCGACGGGCGTGACCTGCACCCCGCCGTCGCCCCGCAACTGATCGATCAGCGAGTACGGATCTTCGTAGCCGTCATTCCCGCTCATCAACCGCGCGAACGGATCCCCCATCCCACGCAACGCGAGAAACCCCAACCGCGGAAACCCATGCTCCGCCGCCCACCGAATCGAGTACCTCGCGTTCATCAAAACCCCTGTGCCGTAAAGAAAACCGCAAGCGCCAACGCCTGGCCGATCTCAATATAGGCGGCCGAGGCCCACCCGCAACCCCCCCCCTTAGCATGATCGCGTTCGCTGCGCGCGGCCGCACGGCAGCGCGGCGTTCACGATGGCGCGGGCGATCGGAGGTGCCGCCCCGAATCAGGCCGTCGTAGCCGGAACCAGCTACGAACTGTGGGCATGGGCCTCGTGGGCAATGAATTGAGGTTGGACCCGCCGCAGACCACCCCGGGCCCCAAGCCCGCCGGCTGCGGCCCCTGGGTCGGCCACTCGGTTCGGGCAGCGCAGCACTCTGAATCTCGACGGCCCAGCAGCGGCCGACGTGCCCGACGGTCGACGCGACCGACCGGGATCAGCAGATGGCGGTGGTCGGCAACGCGGACGTCACGGAACTTCAGCAACGCGGCCGTCACGGAACTGCTGAACCCGTTCACAGGGCACCCCGGTGCCTGGTTCAGCAGTTCACAAAGTACTGACCAGCCGGAACGGTCAGTCCTTCTTCATCTGCTCGTAGACGCGCTTGCAATCCGGGCAGACCGGCGAGCCGGGCTTGGCCGAGCGCGTCACCGGGAAGACCTCGCCGCACAGGGCCACGACGTGGGTGCCCATGACGGCGCTCTCGGCGATCTTGTTCTTCTTGACGTAGTGGAAGACCTTGGGGGTGTCGTCGTCGGTCGAGTTGTCGGTGGTCTCTTCCGGACGGACCAGGGTGTCTGTGCTCACGGCATCAATCATGCCAGGTCGGCCCTTCGAGAGCGGCGGCGTATACGTCCAGCAGCCAACCAAGTCCACTGACCGTCCGTACGGCCAATATGGCAGAATCCTGGGCAGTGACTCATTTCTTGGAGGTATGCCATGACAACCGCTGTGATCGTCGATGCCGTGCGGACGGCTTCGGGTCGAGGTAAGGCCGGGGGTGGGCTGGCACCGGTACACCCCGCTACCCTGCTCGCCGATGTGCTGGCCGAGGTGGTGCGGCGCAACGATCTCGATCCGGCGCTCGTCGACGATGTGATCGGCGGGTGCGTGACGCAGAGTGGGGAGCAGGCGGGAAACATCAGCCGGACGGCCGTACTGGCGGCGGGGTTCCCGGAGTCGGTGCCCGCCACCACGGTCGATCGGCAGTGCGGGTCGAGTCAGCAGGCGGCGCATTTCGCGGCGCAGGGAGTGCTGGCGGGGGCGTACGACATCGCAATCGCGTGTGGTGTGGAGTCGATGAGCCATGCGCCGCTGTTCTCCAACGCGCAGGGCGCGGATCCGGTCAATGTGCCCATCCGGCATCGGTATCCGCAGGGCCTGGTGCCGCAGGGCATCGCGGCGGAGATCATCACCCAGCGCTGGAAGCTGCGGCGCGAGGAGCTCGACGAGTTCGCGGCGCGCTCGCATCAACGAGCGGCGGCCGCCGCGGCGGCGGGTGGATTCGGTGACGAGATCGTCGGCATCGACACCGTGGACGCCGCGGGCCGCCCGCATCGCCATCTGGTGGACGAGACGGTCCGGGCGGCGACGACCGCCGAGGGGCTGGCGGCGCTGCGGCCCGCGTTCGCGAACGAGGAGATGGCCCAGCGGTTCCCGGAGATCGACTGGTCGATCACGCCGGGCAACTCCTCACCGTTGACCGACGCGGCGTCGGCCGTGCTGATCATGAGCGAGGACAAGGCGAACGCGCTCGGCCTGCGGCCGCGAGCCCGGTTCCACTCCTTCGCGGTGACCGGCGACGATCCGCTGCTGATGCTGACCGCGGTGATTCCCGCGACCCGCAAGGCGCTCGAGCGCGGCGGCCTCACCATCGACGACCTGGACGTGTACGAGGTGAACGAGGCGTTCGCCCCGGTGCCCCTGGTGTGGCAGCACGACCTGAATGCCGATCCGGCCAAGCTGAATCCGCGGGGCGGGGCGATCGCGCTCGGGCACGCGCTGGGCGCGTCGGGAACGCGCATCATGGCGACCATGCTCAACCACCTGGAACAGACCGGCGGCCGCTACGGTCTCATGACCATGTGCGAGGCGGGCGGGCTGGCCAACGCCACCATCATCGAACGACTGTGAGCGCATAGCGAAACGCCCGTCGGCGGAAGCGATTCCGCGGACGGGCGTTTCCCCATCAGCGCCGGCCCAGCGGCAGTGACTTCGCGATGATCTCGTTCATGATCTCGGTGGCTCCCCCGCCGATGCTGAGCAGCCGCCCGTCGCGGTAGAGGCGCTCGACCTCGTTCTCGCGGATGTAGCCCATGCCGCCGAAGATCTGCACGGCCTCATGAATCACGTGTTCACACGCCATCGCCGCGGTGTTCTTGGCCATGGCGACCTCCGCGCCCACCGATTCGCCCGCCACGTAGCGGGTCAGCACATCCCGCACGAACACGCGCGCCACGGTGATCTGACGGGCCATCTCGGCGAGCTTGTGCCGGATCACCTGCCGATTCGCCAGCGGCTCACCGAAAGTGACGCGATCTCGCACCCACGGCAGGGTGAGGTCGTAGGCGCGCTGGGCGGTCGCGTAACCCTGCACGGCGAGGTTCAGCCGCTCGCCGTCGAGCCGGGTCATCAACTGCGCGAACGCGGTTCCCTCCGCGCCGACCAGGTTCGCGACCGGCACTCGCACGTCGTCGTAGTGCAGTTCCGCGGTGTCCGAGCACAGGCAGCCCATCTTCTCCAGCGTGCGGCCCACCGTGAATCCCGGTGTGTCGGCATCGACGATGAGCAGCGACAGCCCGCCATGTCCCGGACCGCCCGTGCGCACCACCGTGGTCACATAGTCGGCGCGGGAACCGGAGGTGATGTAGGTCTTGGCGCCGTTGACCACGTAGTGGTCGCCGTCGCGCACGGCGGTGGTGCGCACCGCCGCGACATCGGAGCCGGTGCCCGGCTCGGTGATCGCCAGCGACCCGATCTTGTCGCCCGCCAGCGTCGGCGCCACGTACGTGCCGATCTGGGCCGGGTCACCGGCGGCGGCGATGTGCGGCGCCGCGATGGTGTGGGTCAGCAGCGAGCCGCACAGGCCCGGGCTGCCGCCATTGCCGATGAGTTCCTCGATGAGGATCGCCAGATCGATGTAATCGCCCGCGCCGCCGGCCGATTCGGGGAAGGCCAGCCCGAGCAGGCCGAGCTCGCCGGCCTGCCGGTGCAGGGCGCGCGGGAGCGAGCCGTCGCGCTCCCAGCGGTCCATGTGCGGGGCGATCTCCCGGATGGTGAACTCGGCGGCCAGTTTTCGCAGATCGCGGCGTTCGGGTGTGTTCCAGAGTTCGTTCATGAATATCGGGATCCTCAGCGTGTGAGCCGCACGGGCAGTTCGGTGATGCCGTTCACGAAGTTCGAGCGCAGCCGCACCGGAGGACCGGTGACCTCGATGCTCGAGAACCGCTCGAGCAGTTTCTCCAGCAGCACGCGGCCTTCCAGCCGGGCGACGCCGCTGCCGAGGCAGAAATGGGTGCCGAACCCGAAGGACACGTGCGGATTGTTCTTGCGGGTGATGTCGAAGACATCCGGGTTCTCGAAGACGTCCTCGTCGCGATTGGCGGCGGCGTAGGACAGCACCACCTTGTCCCCGGCCTTGATCCGCTGCCCACCGACTTCGGTGTCCTGCACGCAGGTGCGTCGGAATTGCAGGATCGGCGGGAACATGCGCAGGATCTCCTCGACGGCCTGCGGCATCAGGCTCGAATCCGCACGCAGCAGCCGGAATTGGCCGGGATTCTCCGACAGCAGCAGGATCGCGCCGTTGAGCATATTGCGGGTGGTCTCGTTGCCCGCGATGACCAGCAGCTGGAAGAAGCGGTCGAGTTCGTCGTCGGTGAGGCGGCGGCCGTCGACCTCGGCATTGACCACCAGGCTCCACACGTCGTCGGTCGGTTCGGCGCGCTTGGCGGCGGTCTGGGCGCGGGCGTAGGCGAACAACTCCAGGAACGCGGAGACATAGGACTTCTTGTCCACGGCCTCCGGATCGTCGAAGCCGATCATCCGATTGGTCCAGTCGAACAGCAGGTGCCGTTCCTCGGTGGGCACGCCGAGGATGTCGGCCAGCACCAGCACCGGCATCTCGGAGGACACCTGCTGGACCCAGTCGATGTCGCCGCCGTCGCCGAGCCGCTCCACGATCGAATCGGCGTGCACGCCGATGGATTCCATCATGCCGTTGACCACGCGCGGCGTGAACGCCTTGCTGATGATCTTGCGCATCTGGGTGTGCATGGGCGGGTCGATGTTCAGCATCGCCTGACGCTGGATCTCCAGTTCGGCCGGGGTCACCTCGCGCACCCAGGTGCCGCCCGCGTAGGAGCTGAACACCTCGGGGCGCTTGCCCGCCGCCATCACGTCGGCGTGCTTGGTGAAGTACCAGAACCCGGGCCCGCCCGGGAAGTCGCCCGCGGCGGGTTCGGGCACCCACACCACCGGCGACTCGCGGCGCAGCGCGGCGACCTCGGCGTAGGGGAACCCGGATAGATAGGTGTCGGGATTGCCGAGATCGGGGACGGTGGTGATCATGCGTGCTCCTGTGGGGTGGCTGAGTTCTCTTCACGAACGGCGGCGGCCTTGGCCCACGCGTAGTCGGCTTTGCCGTTGGCGTGCCGGCCGACCCGGTCGACGCGAAGGAACAGCTTGGGAATCTTGTAGCCCGCCAGGGCTTCCCGGCAGCCGTCGCGCAACTGCTCGACGGTGACGGTCGGGTCGGCGAGCTGGTAGAGCGCGACCACCTCCTGCCCCCAACGCTCGCTGGGGCGACCGACCACCACGGCGTCGGCGACGCCGGGCAGGGCCCGCACCACCTGTTCGACCTCTTCGGCGAAGACCTTCTCGCCGCCGGTATTGATGGTGGTGGCCTCGCGGCCGAGGAACTCGAATTCGCCGCTCGCGGTGAGGCGGGCGCGGTCGCCGGGCACCGAGTAGCGGCGACCGGCGACGGTGACGAAGGTGGCGGCGGTCTTGTCCGGATCGCCGAGGTAGCCCATGGGGATGCAGCCGCCCTGAGCCAGCCAGCCGATCTCGTCGCTGCCGGGTTCGATGGTGCGGGTGCGGATTTCGTCGATCAGCGCGGTATTGCCGCGGGCGGCGAAGGTACTGGAGCCGGAGCCGCGTTTGGCGTGCAGACCCGTCTCCGACGAGCCGAGCATATCGCTGACGCGCAGGCCTGGAATCAGCTCGCGCAGCCGGTCCTTCAGGGCGTCACGCAGCGCGGCGCCGCTGTTCACGATGAGCCGCAGCGCGGGCAGTGCGCGGGGGCGGGCCTCCAGCTCGGCGACCAGCGGCGCGCCGAACGCGTCGCCGACGATGGCCATGGAGGTGACGCCGTGCTGCTCGCAGGTATCGAGCAGGGTGGCGGCGTCGAACCGGTGCGGGTGCGGCTGGAACACGACGGTCGCGCCGGACAGCCAGCCGCCCAAGGCGATTCCGGTGCCCGCGCCGTGCATGAGCGGCGGTGCGGGCAGCACCCGACCGCGAATCCGCAGGGCGCGCTGGACCACGTCGTCCACGGATTCGGCCTTGCGGACGCCCATCGGCCCGGCCACCAGATCCCCGACCCGCCAGATGACGCCCTTGGGCATGCCGGTCGTGCCGCCGGTGTAGAGCAGATGCCGGTCGTCGGGGTCGGATGCGGGCGCACCCTGTGCGGGATCGGCTGCGGCCAGCGCGGTTTCGTAGTCCAGCGCACCGTCGAGCAGCGGCGCACCACTGCCGTCGTCCACCTGGATCAGCAGGGGACGCCGGTCGAGTTCCGCGAGCGCCGCCGCCAGGGTGGCGGCGAAGTGGCCGCCGAACAGCACCGCCGCGGCATCCGCGTCGCGCAGCAGGTACGCCAGCTCGCCCGGCGTGTATCGGTAGTTGATATTGAACGGTGCGACCGACGCCTTGTGCGCGCCGAGTACGCCTTCGAGGTATTCCGCCCCGTTGTGCAGGTAGATGCCGAGGTGGTCCTGCCCTGTCTCCCAGGCATGGCCGACGGGTTCGCGCCCGCCGAGGCCGTGGGCCCGCAGCAACGCGGCGAGCCGGCGAGTGCGGTCGGTGGTCTCGTGCCAGCTGAAAGTGCGGTCCGCCGTGATCACGCACGGCTCCTCGGCCAGCGCCGCGGCGATCGCCTCGTGCAGGGTGGCCAGATCGAATTCGGTCATGCTGGATCTCCGTTCTCCACGACCCACACCGGGTAGCTCTCGCCCTCGGGCGGGTGGACGAATTCGACGCGCAGCGCGGCTCCCGCACCGGGCTCGCCGAGGATTCCGGCGTACAGCCAAGGCCCCTCGGCCAATTCGACGATGCCGACGGTGTAGGGCACCAGGTCGGTGAAGGCGCGGTTGGGGGCCTTGTGCACCGTCGTCCAGGTGACGAGGGCGCCCGCGCCGGACGCGCTCGCCCAGACGGGATCGCTGCCGCCGCAGTCGGTGCACACCATCGCCTCGGGCGCCAGCGACAGCCCGCAGCCGGTGCACTTCTTGATGGCCAGTTCGCCGCGCCGGGCGGCGTCGAAGAATTCCGCGCTCTTGGCGTCGCGGGTCATGGGCGGCCACGCTGCGTTCTCGCTCATCGTCCGGCCCCGCTCAACACCAGGGTGGCATGGTGTTCGAGGACACCGCCGCTGCCGCTCACCATGATCACGTCCTTCCTGTCGACCTGCCGCGCGCCGGCCTGCCCGCGCGCCTGCACGACCGCCTCCACGATCGGCGTGAACCCGGTGAGGTAGTAGCTCGACAGCTGGCCGCCGCCGGTATTGCAGGGCAGGCTCCCGCCGGGTCCGAGCTTGCCGTCGGAGACGAACGCGCCGCCTTCGCCTTTCGCGCAGAAGCCATAGTCCTCGAGGGTGACCAGCACGGTGAAGGTGTAGCTGTCGTAGAGCTCGAGCAGATCTACGTCGGCGACCGTGACCCCGGCCATGCGCAGCGCGGCCGGTCCGGCGACCGCCGCGCCCGTGCGCAGCCCGAAGTCCGAACCGTGCCGCATCACCTGTCCGGGGTGCGCCTGGGCCCAGCCGAGCACCTCGACGGGCGGTTGGGCCAGCTCACGCGCCCGTTCGGCGGAGGTGACGATCACCGCCGCCCCGCCGTTGGAGACCAGGCAGCAGTCCAGCAGGTGCAGCGGATCGGCGATCAGCGGCGAGGACCGGTGATCCTCGAGCGTGATCGGCGTGGTGAACTGCGCGGCGGGATTGTGCGCCGCCCAGGCCCGCTGGCCGACCGCGATCGCACCGAGCTGCTCGCTGGTGGTGCCGTAGGTCTCGAAGTGGCGTCGAGCGGCCATGGCGTAGAACAGATTCGGGGTGATCGCGCCGATACCGAGGTGGTAGGAGGCGAATCCGCTGGGCAGGCCGCGCTGCGCGCCGAAAGCGTCACGCGCGGAGCCCTTCTCCCGCAGCGGCGCGTCCGCGAACACGCACGCGACCGCGGTCGCCTCGCCACTGGCGATGGCCTGCGCCGCCGCGGCGATCATGGCCGCCGGGCTCGCGCCGAGGGCGTGGATCTCGGCGAGCAGCCGCAGATCCCGCAGCCCCAGCACCTTCTGCAGGGACAACCGCGGCGAGCCCTGGGTGCCGGGGCTGACCAGCAGCCCGTCCAGATCGGTGATCGACAGTCCGGCATCGGCCGCCGCCAGCCGCACCGCTTCGGCGGCGAAATCCGTTGCGCTGCGCCCGTATACCTTGCCGACGTCGGTGAGCCCGAGTCCGGCGATCGCCGCCGTGGCCGCCATTACCGGCCCGCCCAGTTCGGCTTGCGCTTCTCGGCGAAGGCGCGCGGCCCTTCCTTGGCGTCGGCGGTGCGCATGATCACCCGCGCGGCGTCGTCGCTGAGCTTCCACGCCTCGTCCGCCCAATCCGGCAGCGTCGCGGCCTGATACAGCACACGCTTGCTGGCCTGCACGGCCAGCGGCGCGTTACGGGCGATCCGGTTCGCCAGGTCGAGCGCGGTGCCGAGCACCTGTTCGGCGGGGACCACCCGGTTCACCAGACCCCACCGCAGGGCTTCCTCGGGCGGAATCGGCGCACCGGTCATGGCCGCCTCGAGCGCGATCGACAGGGGGATGCGCCGCGACAGCCGCAGCAGCCCGCCCCCGGCGGCGATGATGCCGTGCCGTACCTCGGGCAGCCCGAGGGTGGCGTCGGCGCTCATGACCGCCAGATCGCAGGCGAGCACGAATTCGGTGCCGCCCCCCAGGGCGTACCCGTTGACCGCGGCGATGAGCGGCTTGTCGATGAGGCGCTTCATGATGCCGCCGAACCCGCGCTCGTGCTGATCCGGACCGATCAGCGAGCGCTTGGCGGCTACTTCCTTCAGGTCCGCGCCCGCACAGAACGCCTTGCCCGCGCCCGTGAGAATGCCGACCCGCAGTTCGGGGTCGGCGAGGAATTCGTCCACCGCATCCTGCAGCGCGATCGACATGGCGGCGTTCACCGCGTTCATCGCGTGCGGGCGGTTCATCGTGATGACCGCGACATGTCCGTCCCTGCGGAGGTATGCCGGTCGCTCTTCGTCGGGCTGAACCATGCCATTCAGGCTATGACCGTACGGGCGGTCAGTCAAGCGGTTCAACGAATGCCGCCGTCGAGGCGCAGGATCGAGCCCGTGCAGAACGAGGACGCGTCGGAGGCCAGATACAGGGCCGCGCCGACGATCTCGTCCGGTCGGCCGGGACGGCCCAGCGCGACCGCGGTGGCGAACTGGGCCCGGAACCCCTCCGGCCAAGCCTTGGCGATATCGGTTTCGAACGGTCCGCACTGGATCGCATTGACCCGCACGGTGGGCCCGAAGGCCTGCGCGAAGCCCTCGGTCAGATTGTTGAGCCCGGCCTTGGCCGCCGAATACGGCAGGGCGATGACGTCGGAGCGGGTGGCCGCCACCGAGCTGATATTGATGATGGACCCGCCGCCGGCCGCGGCCATCCGGGTGCCGATCTCGGCACACAGCCGGAACGGTCCCCGGAGATTGACCCCGACCACCTTGTCGAACAGCGACTCCCCCACCGCGTCCAGGCTCGGATACAGCGGCGAGATGCCGGCATTGTTGACCAGAACGTCGACCCGCCCGAACTCGCCGTAGGCGGCCTCGATCAGGGCGTCGCAGTCGGCCCAGTCGCCGACATTGGCCGCGACCGGCAGGGCCCGCACGCCGTATTCGGCCCGCACCTTCTCCGCCACCGCCGTACAGCCGTCGAGCTTGCGCCCGGCGATCACGACGTCCGCGCCCGCCGCCGCGAACCCTTCGACCATCTCCTTACCCAGCCCCCGGCTGCCGCCGGTCACCAAGGCCACCCGGCCCGCCAGCAGGTCGTTCGTCTGCACCGCCACGTCATTTCCTCGTTTCCACTGAGTGCTCGGGTCAATTATGCTGACCGTACGCGCGGTCAGTCAATGGCCGATGCTCACTCCAACCACCCGAGGGAACCCCGTCATGGCCTATGTCATCACGCAGCGCTGCTGCAACGACGCGACCTGCATCGCCGAGTGCCCGGTGGACTGCATCCGGCCCACCCCGGACGACCCGGACTTCGCCGCCGCGGAAATGCTCTACATCGACCCGGACACCTGCATCGACTGCGGGGCCTGCGCGGACTCCTGCCCGGTGCAGGCGATCTTCCCCGAGGACGAGCTGACCGCCCCGCTGGCCCGCTATCGCGACATCAATGCCGAGTACTTCGAGCTCCATCCACTCGAGCCCGACGTGAACCCGCTCGCCGCGGATCTGCGGCCGCCGCGTGGATCGGGAACGCTGCGGGTGGCGATCGTCGGTGCCGGCCCGTCCGCCTGCTACGCCGCGCAGGATCTGTTGGGGCGCGGTGACGTCCACGTGGACATGTTCGACCGGCTGCCCACGCCGTGGGGTCTGGTCCGCGCGGGCGTCGCACCCGACCACGCGGACACGAAGGCCGTCACCGACTCCTTCGCCGCCGCCTTCCGCCGCGACAACTTCCGGTTCCACCTCAATGTCGAAGTGGGCGAGCATATTTCCCACGAGGAACTGCTGGCCCACCATCACGCGGTGATCTACGCCGTCGGCGCGGCCACCGACCGGCGGCTCGGGATTCCCGGCGAGGACCTGCCCGGCAGCCATTCCGCCACCGAGTTCGTCGCCTGGTACAACGGGCACCCGGAGTACGCCGACCGCGAGTTCGACCTGTCCGGCGAGCGCGCCGTGATCATCGGCAACGGCAATGTGGCGCTGGACGTCGCGCGGATCCTCACCGCCGATCCCGAGCGGCTCGCGACCACCGACATCGCCGATCACGCGCTGGAGGCGCTGCGCCACAGCGCCGTTCGCGAGGTCGTCCTGCTCGGCCGCCGGGGTCCGGCCCAGGCCGCGTACACGTCGCCGGAGTTCCTGGCGCTCGGGCACCTGCCGGGTGTGGACGTGGTGATCGACCCCGCGGACCTGGAACCGTCCGTGGCGCTGAAGGTCCGGCTCGCGCACGAGTACGCGCAGCGCCCCGCCACCCCCGGCAACAGGCGCATCGTCTTCCGTTACCTCGCTTCCCCGGTCGCGCTCACCGGCGCCGACCGCGTCGAGGCGCTCGAGGTCACCCGTAATCGGCTGGTTCCCTCCGAAGCCGGTACGGTCGCCGAGCCCACCGGTGCGACCGAGACCCTCGCCACCGGATTCGTGTTGCGTTCCATCGGCTACCGCGGTGAACCGGTCCCGGCCCTGCCCTTCGACGACGAGCGCGGGATCGTCCCCAACGACCGCGGCGGCGTCGCGCCCCGCGTCTACGTGACCGGTTGGATCAAGCGCGGCGCGCGGGGCGTCATCGGCACCAACAAGATCGACGCCAAGGAGACCGTGGATCAGCTCGTCGCCGACTTCATCAGCGGCGCGCTGCCCACGCCACTCCATGACCGCAACGCCCTCACGGAGCTGGTGCGGCAGCGCCGGCCCGAGGTGGTCGATCGCGACGGCTGGACCGCGATCGATACGGCCGAACGTGGTGCGGGCCGGGCCGCGGGACGCCCCCGGGTCAAGTTCACCAGCACCGCCGAGCTGATCCGCACCGCCGAACGCTGAGCGGGACAGCGGAATACCGAGACCGGCCGGTGCGGGGCGCACCGGCCGGTCTGGTTCGCGTCAGGCTCTCGTCGTTCAGTCGATGAGCGCCGCGGCCTCGGTGAACAGCTGCAGGGTGATCGCGTGCAGGTGGTCGCCGACGGACTTCGGGGCCTTGCCCGCGACGGCGCGAGCGTGCGTGCCCTCGAGGATGATGCCGAGCTTGAACCCGGCCAGCACCGTGTACCAGGTGATGGCGCCCAGGTCGCGGTCGGAGAAGCGGGCGTAGTGCTCGATCATCTCCGCCGGAGTCGGAAGACCGCCCGCCGCGGCCAGTTCCGGGGTGACGGCGGCCCCGGCCGCGCCGGCCGGGCTGGTGGCGATCTGCCAGCCCAGATCCAGCAGCGGGTCGCCGATGGTGGACATCTCCCAGTCCACCATGGCGGCCAGCTCGGGGCCGTCGAACCGGAACATCATGTTCGCCAGGTGGCAGTCGCCGTGCATGATGCCGGGCCGCCAGGTCGCGGGACGGTGGGCCTCGAGCCAGGCCGAGACCTGGTCCAGCTCGGGGATTTCCGGCCCGGCGTAGCCGGGGTTGGCCCGATACCCGTCGAGTTCGCGCAGCCAGCGCGGCACCTGGCGCTCCAGGAAGCCTTCGGGTTTGCCGTAATCGGCCAACCCGAGCGCGGTGTGGTCGAGCGCGCCGAGCCGGGCGATGCCCTCGACCGCGGACAGCGCCATGGCGTGCCGGATCCCGGCGTCCCCGGCGTGCAGGTCGGGCAGGTCGGTGCCCGGATTGAAGCCTTCGACAGGTTCCATCAGGTAGAACACCAGGCCGGGCAGCACCGTTTCGCCCACGGACGCCGCGATCACGCGGGGCACTCGAACATCGGTGTCGCGCAGGGCACGCAACAGCCTGGCCTCGCGGCGCAGGACGTCGTTGCTGACCGCGCGGGGATGCCGGGGCGGTCGGCGCAGCACGTAGTCACGCCCGCCGCGGGTGAAGCGCAGCATGATGTTCTGGGTGCCGCCGCCGAGCCGCCGGATATCGGTGATCTCACCCGGCGGCAGGCCCTCGGCGTCCATCCAGGCGCCCACGGCCTCGGGGTCGATGGCCTGCCATGCCTCGGC
The DNA here is from genome assembly GCF_040630175.1 of Nocardia sp. NPDC005825. Lineage (NCBI taxonomy): Bacteria > Bacillati > Actinomycetota > Actinomycetes > Mycobacteriales > Nocardiaceae > Nocardia > Nocardia sp. NPDC005825. The sequence goes on along the minus strand of NZ_JBEXXC010000010.1, from coordinate 48,981 downwards.
AGAGGATTCGGTTTCTTTGCTGGACAGTGTCATTCGGAGTACAGCGCTTCGATCTCGGCGGCGTATTTGGCGTTGATGGGCTTGCGCCGCAACTTGCCGGTCGGGGTCAGCTCGTCGCCGCCCTCGGACCAGACGGTCGGCAGCAGCGCGAACTTCTTGACCTGTTCCACCCGGGCCAGCTTCGCATTGCCCGCGTCCACGCCGTGCTGGACGGCCGCGATCACCCGCTCGTCCTTGACCAGCACCGCCGGATCCGGATCCAGCCCGTACTTCTCCGCGAAGGCGGGCACCGCGGCGGCGTCCAGCGTCACCAGCGCGACGTTGTAGGGCCGGCCGTCGCCGATCGCGACCACCGCACCGATGAGCATCGACTCGGTGGAGATGGCGTTCTCGATATTGCTGGGCGACATGTTCTTTCCGCCCGCGTTGATGATGAGTTCCTTCTTGCGGTCGACGATGGTGTAGTAGCCCTCGTCGTCCACGGTCACCACGTCGCCGGTGTGCACCCAGCCGTCGGCGTCCTTGGTCGCGGCCGTCTGCGCCGGGTCGTTGCGATAGCCGCGCATGGTGAAGGGCGCGCGGATCAGCAGTTCCCCGTCGTCGAGCAGCGTGGCTTCGTAGCCGGGCACCAGGGTTCCGATGGTCCCGGGCTTGGCCCGATCCGGCGGTGCCGCGGTGGCCATGCCGATCTCGGACATGCCCCAGATGTCGGTCACCGGAATCCGCAGCTTGCGCAGGAAGGTGAAGACGCCCAGCGGGCAGGGCGCGGCACCGGTCATCGCCCAGTTCACCTGGTCCAGGCCGAGTTTCGCACGCAGTACGTCGATCACGGCGGGATTGTCGGCCGCGAAGCCGGCGGCCACCGCGGGATTCGCCTCGAGCTGGAGTTCGACGGCCGCCTTCAGCTTCTCCCACACCCGCGGCACCGCCTGGAACACGGTGGGCCGCACCGCGGTCAATGCCGCGGGCAGCTGCTTGATATCGCCGACGGTGACGATCTCGGCGCCGTTGGCGATGCCGAAGTAGTACACGATGCACCGGTCGGCCGCGTGCGCCGAGGGCAGGTAGGACAGCACCCGGTCGGTCTTGCCGATCGGGAACGACGAGGTCAATGCCGCTCCCATGGCGAGCACACCGCCGTGGGTGTGCTCGACGCCCTTGGGCGGGCCGGTGGTGCCGGAGGTGTAGATCATGCACAGCACGTCGTCGGGCAGCACGGCGTTCCAGGCCGCCTCGAAGTCGAAGCCGGGCGCGGGCTCGAGCCGGTCCAGGTCGCCGTCCTCGACCACCAGCACGTGCTCGACCGCGGCGCCGGACTCCTCGACCTTGGCCAGATACTGCCGCTCGGTGACGAGCACCTTCGCGCCGGAGTGCTCCAGCAGATAGCGCACCTGCTCGGGTGAGGAAGTGTTGTAGATCGAGAAGGTGGTCGCCCCGAGATGATTGGCGGCCATCTCGCTGAGATTGAACTCGGGCCGGTTGGTGAGCAGCGAGGCGAAGACGTCGCCGCGGCTCAGCCCGAGACCGGCCAGCCCGCCCGCCAGGCGGCGCACCTGCGCGTCGTACTGCGCCCAGGTGTAGCTGAGATCGCCTGCCGCGGAACGCAGAGCGATGATGTCGGGATGGTCGGCCACCTGGCGCTGGAACGCCTGGGGCAGGGTCTGTGGTTCGGCCATGGGTACTCCTGTGTGAATCCTTGCGTGGGGCGCGGGCGGGTCAGCTGGCGGGGGTGCTCAGCAACAGCCCGTAGGGCTTGCCGTCCAGACCGCCCGAGAGGTCGAACGAGACGAACTTCGGTTCGGTGTATTCGTCGAGGGCGTTCGGCCCGGCCTCCCGGCCCAGACCGCTCTGCTTGACGCCGCCGAACGGGTATTCCGGCGGGGCCAGATGCCAGTCGTTGATCCAGACCATGCCCGCCTCGAGCTGTTCGGCGACCTCGAAGGCCAACGCCGGATCGGCGGACCAGACGCCGGCCGAGAGCCCGTAGTCGCTGTCGTTGGCGATGGCCACGGCCTCGGGAATGCTGCGGTAGCGGATCACCGAGACCACCGGCCCGAAAATCTCCTCGCGCGCGATGCGCATGTCATTGGTGACGTCGGTGAAGATGGTCGGCTCCACCCAGAAGCCTTTGTCCAGACCAGGTCCGGTGGGTATGCCGCCGCCGTAGGCCAGGGTCGCGCCCTCCTGCTGCCCGATGCGGATGTAGTCGAGAATCCGATCACGCTGGGCCGCGGAGAAGACCGGTCCCAGATCGGTGTCGTAGTCCATGGGGTCGCCGAAGCGCAGCGTCTTGATCCGCTCGATCATGCGGGCCACGAACTCGTCGTGCAGGGTGTCCGGCAACAGCAGCCGGGTGCCGGACTCACAGCCCTGACCGGAGTGCATGAGGAAGGCGAACAGTGAACCGTCCACGGCCTCTTCGAGATTCGCGTCGGGCAGCACGATGTTCGCGCCCTTGCCGCCCAATTCGAGGGTGAGGCGTTTGACGTTGGAGGCGGCCCTGCGCATGATCTCCTTGCCCACGGCGGTGGACCCGGTGAAACCGATCTTGCGCACATCCGGGTGGTCGGCCAGGCGCGCCCCGACGATCTCTCCCTCTCCCGTTACGACATTGAAGACGCCGGCGGGCAGCCCCGCGGCCTCGAATTCGCGGGCCAGCTCCAACAGGATCAGCGGCGCGTGCTCGTCCGGCTTGAGCACCACGGTGTTACCCGCGCCCAGCGCCGGGAAGACCTTCCACACCGACAGCGGCAGCGGAATGTTCCAGGGCACGATGGCGGCACACACGCCGATCGGCTCCCGCCGGATCTTCCCGGCGGCGAGCACGGGATGCACGGTGGGACCGCCACTTTCGAACTCGTAGCGGGCGGTGAGGTCGGCCAGGTAGTGCATGTGCGGCAGGGCCGCGCCGAAATGGAACGGCTCGGCGACGCGCAGGGTGGCGCCGATCTCCTCGGCGTGCAGGGCGGCCAATTCGTAGGTGCGCTCGGCGAACCGGTCGGCGACGGTGCGCAGCAGCTGGGCGCGCTGGGCCGGCGGGGTCGAGCGCCAGCCGCCGTCCTCGTGCGCGGCCTTGGCCGCCGCCACCGCCCGATCGGCGAACGACAGGTCGCCGCGGGCGACGGTGGCGATCAGGCGTTCGGTGGCCGGGCTGCGGATCTCGTACCGCTCGTCCGTATCGACCCATTCCCCGCCGATGTACATCGCGTAGTGCGGTGCCTCGGGCCGGTCGGCAGTATCGGTACTCATCGTTGGGATCGATCCTTCCCTCGGTGTTGCCTGTATCACTATCTCAACTGACCGTTCGTACAGTCAATGAGTCAGCCGGAATTTCTTTCCGAGCTCGCATGGCAGAGATTTCGGCGCTTGACGTGAGCGCGATCACCTGGCAACACTAAAACTAACCGCACGTACAGTCAATGATGGAGAGAGCGATGTCCGACGGGGTACAGACGCAGGAGAACGTGGTTCGAATCGAGCGGCCCGCGGCTGGGGTCGCGGTGGTGGTGCTGGACCGCCCCTCGCGGCTCAATGCCATGAGCCCTTCGCGCATTCCGCTGGTGACCGAGGCGGTACGCCCGCTCGCCGCCGATCCCCAGACCCGGGTCGTCATCCTGACCGGCGCAGGGCGCGGCTTCTGCACCGGCATGGACCTGAGCAGCCTGGACGAGATGGCGCCGCGCGAGGTGGACGCCACCATCGCCTGGATGCGTGAATTGCACAGCTTCTCACTGGAATTGGCGCGACTCCCCCAGCCCACCATCGCCGCCGTCAACGGCCCGGCCATCGGCGGCGGCCTCGGCATGGCGCTGGGCTGCGATCTGCGCATCGCGGGCCCCGAGGCGAAATTCGGCGCGACCTTCGCCCGGATGGCGCTCGGGCCCGACGCCGGGGTCTCACACAGTCTGCCCGCCGCCATCGGTCACGCTCGCGCGCTGGACCTGCTGCTGAGCTGCGAGCCCATCGGACCCGAGGAAGCGCTACGGGTGGGCCTGGTCAGCCGCGTCACCCATGATGCCCTCGCCGCCGCCGTCGAGCTCGCCGAGCGCTGGGCCCGCATCCCCGCGCACGCCTCACGCGCGATCAAGGCCACCCTGCGGCGCGCCGCCGCGGCCGATATCGACACGACACTGCTCGACATCGAACCCGCCGTACAGGCCGAATTGATCTGCCACCCGGACTTCTTCGCCAACGCTCAGGCGTGGCTCGACAATCACAACTGAACGAACCCGGGCCGGGAAGGACGAGTCCCTCCCGGCCCGGCGAATCAGTCCGCGGCGTAGGCGGCGCGGACGACCTCGACGATGTGGCCCGCCGGATCGGTGAGGGCCGCGAGGCCGAAGCGATCCACCAGCAGGCCGCCGAGGAAGACGTCGGCGAAGGTCGCGGCGATCTCCTCCGGCTTGCGCTGCCCCTCCGGGCGGAACCAGACCCACATCCACTGCATGGAACCCCACAGCTGCAGGGCGACCACCTCGACATCGACCGGGCGGAACACCCCCGCGTCGATGCCGCGCTGGAGCTCGTCCATCGTCATGCGCTGCAGCTCGGCGCGCAGCTTGCGCACCTCCTGCATGGCCGGATCGTCGGAGAGCTGCACCACCTCGCGCTGGCTGGCGATGGTGGCGGCGCGATCGGTCACCTGCAACAGCGTCGAGGCGTAGAAGATCGACGCGATGCGCTCCTGCGGCTTGTCGAGCTGCGCCCACATCCGCCGGACGGCGTCGAGCTGGCGGGTCATGTAGTTCTCTTCGAGCTCGCGCAGCATCTGCGCCTTGGTCCCGAAGTGATGGACGATGGTGCCCTTGGACATCCCGAGCTCGCCCGCGATATCGCCGAGATTGGTCTTCTCGTAGCCCTGTTCAGCGACATGGCGGATGAAGGTGTCGAGAATCTCGGTGCGGCGGCCGGCCGGTCTGGCCACTGGTTCCTCCCGGAGTCGAAATTAACCGTACGAACGGTCCATTCTAACGGGGCAGGTAGATGGATTTGTACTGCTGGTAGGCGGCGAGCCCCTCGGGGCCCAGTTCCCGGCCCAGGCCGCTGTCCTTCACGCCGCCGAAGGGCGCGCCGTGGTCCATGGTGTAGCCGTTCACGCCGATGCTGCCGGTCTGCACGCGGCGGGCCAGGGCGGTGCCGCGGTCCAGGTCAGCGGTCCATACCGTGCCGCCCAGGCCGTAGTCGGAGTCGTTGGCCAGGCGCAGCGCGTCGGCGTCGTCCTCGAACGGGATCACCGCCAGCACCGGGCCGAAGATCTCCTCGCGGGCGATGGTGGCGTTGTTGTCGACGTCGGCGAAGACCGTCGGTTCCAGGTACCAGCCCCGGTCGAACCCGTCCGGCCGCCCGCCGCCGGTGGTGATCCGCCCGCCCTCGGCCCGGCCCTTGGCGATGTAGCCCTCGATGATTTCGCGCTGCCGCGCGCTGGCCACCGGCCCGATGACGGTCGAACGGTCCAGCGGGTCACCGATTTTCAGGCCGCGCACCAGGTCGGTGATGCCGTCCACGATCTCGCCGTAGCGGCTGCGCGGGGCCAGGATGCGGGTGCAGATGTAGCAGCTCTGCCCCTGGTTCATCAGGCTGACCGCGAACAGGCCCGGCAGCGTCGCGGCCAGGTCGGCGTCGTCGAGAATGATGGCGGCCGACTTGCCGCCGAGCTCGAGGGTGACCGGCTTGAGCAGGCGGCCACAGGTTTCGGCGATGGCCCGCCCGGCGTCGGTGGACCCGGTGAAGGCGATCTTGTCCACGCCTGGATGCGACACCAGGTGCGCGCCGGCGGTGCGCCCGGAACCGGGCACGATATTGAGCACGCCCGGCGGAATCTGCGCCGCCGCGGCGGCTTCGGCGACCACCATGGCGTCCAGCACCGTCTCCGAGGACGGCTTGACCACGACGGTGCAGCCCGCGGCCAGCGCGGGCGCGAGCTTGAAGAAGGTGAGCGTCTGCGGGAAGTTCCACGGCACGATCGCGCCGACCACGCCGACCGGTTCCCGGCGCACCTCCGTCGAGCCCGCGACCAGCGACGGCCGCACCTCGAACTCCGCCTGCCGCTGCACCAGATCCGCGTAGTAGCGCAGGATCACGCCCGGCACGGTGCCCTCGACGGCCTTGCCGAAACGCACCGGCATGCCGTTCTGGCTACTGACGTAGCGCACGATATCCGCACTGCGCGATGCCAATTCGACGGCGAAGCGTTCCAGCACGGCGGCGCGGCGCGCCGGTTCCCAGCGCGACCAGCCCTGCGGGTCGTCGAACGCGGCCCGCGCGGCGGCGACCGCGGCGTCGACGTCGGCGGCCTCCCCGGCGGGCACGCTGCCCAGCAGTTCCTCGGTGGCCGCCGAATACGCCTCGATGCGACGCGAACCCGACGGCGCGCGCCACTCGCCTCCGATGTAGAGCGCGTTGAAGTCTGCCGTCATGGCGTGTCCTCTCCGGGAATCAGCACGGGTTTGACGACCGCGCCGGATTTCATGGCCCGCTCGGCCTCGTTGATCGCGTCGAGCGGGAAGGTCTGCACGAGTTCGTCGAACGGGAAGCGGCCCTGCCGCCACAGTTCGATCAGCCTGGGGATCAACAGCTTCGGGACGCTGTCGCCTTCGAGAATGCCCTTGATGGTGCGCCCGAAGGCGAGTTGGTCAGGGCGTACGGTGAGGGGCTTCAACTGCACACCGACGCAGCCGCAGACCCCGCGCAGGCGCAGCACGTCGATGGCGGTCGAGACCACTTCGGGGACGCCGGTGGTGTCGAGGGAGTAGTCCAGCCCACCCGGGACCAGGGCCTTGACGGCGTCACCCAGGTTCTCGGTCGAACCGAGGAAAGTGTGGGTGGCGCCGAGCTTCTCGGCCAGCCGCAAGCGCTCGGGATTGACGTCCACCGCGACGATGACCGCCGCGCCCGCGACCCGGGCCGCCATCACGGCCGAGAGCCCGACGGTGCCCGCGCCGAACACCGCCAGGCTCGACCCGGCTTCCACGCCCAGTGCGGTGAACACCGAACCGGCGCCGGTCAGTACGCCGCACGACAGCGGCCCGAGCAGCTCCAGTGGCAATGCCGGATCGACTTTGACGGCATTGCGCGCCGCTACCACGCTGTAGGCGGCGAAGGAGGACTGACCGAACCAGTTGCCCTTGACCGGATCACCCTGCGCGTCACGCACAGTGGTGGCCCGGCCCGGCCGGAAGCCCGACATATTGCGCGGCCAGAAGGTCTCGCAGTAGGCGGGCTGGGCGTCGAGGCAGTTGCGGCAGGTCCCGCACGAGTCGAAGGACAGCACGACATGGTCGCCGACCGACAGCGCGTCCACCCCCGCGCCGAGCTCCACCACCACGCCCGCGCCTTCGTGCCCGGTGATGATCGGCGGTTTGGCCATGGGCGTGCGCGGCAGGAAATCGCTGTGGCAGACGCCCACACCCGCGATCCGCACCACGATCTGCCCAGGTCCGGGGGCGTCGATTTCGACGTTCTCGATACCGAAGGGACCGTCGGCGGCGCGCAGGACCGCGGCCCGGGTGCGCACTGTCATCGGGCGTCCTTCTGCGCGACCAACTCCTTGTAGAGCGGGAAGACCGGCTTGGCCGCGGGCAGCAGCCGGAGGATCTTGCTGACCGGTCCGCGCGCCTTGGCCTCACCCTTGGCCAGCCCGACCGCCGCGTTGTACTCGCCCCGCCAGAAGCGGTTGCCATTGTCCGCGGACATGCTCATGCGGATATCGGGCACGACGTCGGTGTCCGCGCCCTCGATCACCTCGATGGCCGGTTCGGCGAGCTTGATGGTGAGCGTGGCCTTGGGGTCGGTGTAGTCGATGCGCAGCGTCACCGCCGCCGAGCGCAGTTTGGGCCCGGCCTGCGGGTGCGTGTCGGCGAGGCGGAAGGCGCCGCCGATGTACTGGTAGACCTCTTCGGCACTGGAGAAATAGCCCACGATGCCCACGCCCTTCCCGAGAAAATTCGTTGTGGTGTATCCATCTTAATAGACTGACCGCCCGTACAGTCAACAGTGAGTTGGCGGCCTACCGTGAGGCGGGCTGCCGATAGGCGGCCACCACCGGTGCGAGCTCGGCCGGGGTGGCGCCGTGCAGGATGACGGCGTCCGCGCCCAGATCCAGCTGGCCGCGCACACTGTTCGCGCACTGCGCGGCGCTGCCTCGCGCGGCCGCGCCCAGCCATTCGGGCGGCAGCAGTTCCGACAGGTGCTCGAGTTGGGCATCGGTCGCGACGGCGTCGATCGCTCCACGCATCCCGGCGACCACCGGGTCGGCTCGAAAACGCTCGAGCGCCTCGGGATCCCATCGATTGGTGGCGACCAGGAGGTCACCGTAGACCTGGAGGTAGGTGGCCAGTCGGCCGACGGTGGCGCGCAAGCGGCGGGATTCGGGCAGGTGATCGCCGATGGTCGCGTGACAGGACCACACGCGCACCGAGGCCGGATCCCGCCCGGCGCGTTCGGCCGCCTCCTTGACGATGCGGACCGAACGCACCAGCGTCTCGTCGGTGAAATAGGTGTGCAGGATGACCTCGTCGAACACTCGGCCGCCGAGGGCCAGGGTCTGCGGTCCGAAGGCGACCAGGCCAAGCGGGATCGGCTCGGCGAACTCGGGATCCAGCCGCAGGCGCGGATACCGCCCGGCCGGGCCGTCGTGATCGCGGACGGTCTCACCACGCCACAGGCGGCGCAGGAGTCCGGCGACATCCTCGAGCTGCGCGGTCGTGACCGGCGGCAGCCCCCAGGCGGCGAAGGCCCGCGCGCCGCCGCGCCCCAGCCCGAGCAGGAAGCGGCCCCGGGTGAGCCGGTGCATGGTGGTCGCGTACGCAGCGGTCACCAGAGGATGGCGGGTGTTGTGATTGGTTGCCGCCGTGGCGATCCGGATGTGCTGCGAGACCGCGCCCGCGGCCCCGGAGAGCGTGGCCGCCTCCTTGACATCGAAGCGTTCGGAGAGGAATGCGGTGCCGAGGCCGAGTTGCTCGGCCAGCCGCACCTCGTCGATGATCCGCCGCGGGTCGTCGGCCGCGCCCGCGAGCAGATAGCAGCCCAGTTCCGGATTCATCCGAGCACCTGCGCCGAGTCGAGCTCGAGCACTTGGCGGGCATGGCGTTCGGCCATCGTGAGGAACATGCGATCCCCGCGTTCGGTGCGGCGGGCCAGCATCGACGCGTTGATCACCATGAGCATTCCGTGCCACGCGCCGCGGCGATAGTCGCGCCAGCACTCGGCCCACGAATAGTCCCGAACGCCTTGTTCGAGCAGGCGTCCGTGGTAGCGCCGCACCAGATCTCGTTCCGCGGCGGGGCGCAGTTCCGCGGGCAGGCCGCTGCCCAGGAAGTAGGCCACATCCTCGGGACCGGAACCGATGGCACAGGTCTGCCAGTCGACGACGGTCATCGCGCCCTGCGGGCCGATCAGCACATTGTCGAGCCGGAAATCGCGATGCACCACGGTACGATGCTCGGACTCCCAAGACAGCCAGGCATCGAGGTGGGCGACGAAACGTCCGCCCGCGCATAGGATCTCAGCGCTCAGCAGCCCGTTGTACCGTTCCTGGAAGCCCGCCCACAGGCGGGGGGTCACCGCCGCGATGCCGGGGCGGTCGCGGCGCAGCCACGACACCTCCCCCAGCCGGTGACGCCCCCAGCACGGCGCGTGCAGTCCGGCGATCTCGTCCATCGCCGTGGCGGCCGACGCCACCGTGCATCCCGCCAGCTGATCACCCTGCACGGCCGGAGCCAGGTCCTCGAGCACCAGGACGAATGACCCGGTGCCGGAATCGAACTCCGCCGCGAATGCCTTCGGAGTACGCACCCGGACCCGGGGCGCGAGCTCCCGGTAGAAGCGCACCTCCCGCTCGTACGCGCCGTCCCGACGCACCCGTCGACGATGGTCGGGATCCGGATCCGCGAACTTCACGATGACGCTGCGCGGCGCGGTGGTCGGCCGGTCGTACTCGAGGCGCACTCGTGCGCTCATCGCCACCTGCCCGGTTCCGACCGCCGAACTCGACACCGCCACCACCCGCGCATCGCCCCGCGCCTCGGCCAGCGCGGCGTCCAGCCAATCCGGGGTGAGGCCGTGCGCGGGATCGACTTCCGTCAGGGGCGTCAGCACGTGCTCGGCGCGTCTCGACCGGCGAAGCGGTCGGCGAGGAAGTCGACCGCGCCGTCCGCGCCGAGGGCGCCCTCCACCAGATGCTCACCACCGGGGTCGGCCCGGTGCTCCACGGTGACCCCCGCGGCGCAGAGCCGCTCCACCAGCGCCTTGGCTGGCGGGTAGACGACCAGCTCGTCACCGACCGCGTGGTAGAGGTACATCGGCGACTCCGGCACGCCGGGCTGCGCCAGCGGACTGTTCGACCACAGCAGCGACATCAGCTTCTCGACGCCTTCGGCGTTGAGGCTGTCGCCGAAATCGAGGCCGGGGTTACGCGCCCCGGCGTCGGGAAGGCAGTCGGTCTGGCTCTCGGCGACGATACGACGACCGGTGTCGTTGAGGTAGGACTCGAGCCGGGCCTCGGGAAATCCCCGGGATATCCCGACGAACAGGACCGGCACCGCGCCGCCGAACGGACCACCGTTCGCGGCGTGGTAGACCGCCCGCTCGTCGCCCGGCGCGCCGCCGGCCGCGATTCCCGCGAACGACAGCTCCGGTGCGTAACTCGGTTGGAACTGGGCCGCGACGATGGACGCGAACCCGCCGCCGGAGTAGCCCCACAGCCCGATCGGCGTGTCGGCCGCGAATCCGGCGGGCTCGAAGGCGCGCGCCGCCCGGATGCCGTCGAGGACGCCGTGCGCGGCCATGGGCGCCGATCCGAACGCCGAATCGGGACCTTCCCAATCGGGAACGACTACGCCCCAACCACGTTCGATCAGCTTCGGCAGCTGGACGACGATGTCGGTCAGCGAGCCACCGAGCAGACCGCCGCCGCGCAGGGTGAGCGAGGGAGCGCACCGCAGGCCGACACCGTCCTCGGCCGATTGCAGGGAGACCAGCGGGCGCGGTCCCGGCCCGGTCCAGGGCGCGGTGGGCACGAGCACGGTCGCCACCGTCGCGGTCGGGCGGTCGTGGGTGTCGAGCGTCTTGTACTTCACCTGCCAGGCCCGGGTGGACAACGGGACGGGTCCGGCCGAGGCGCTGATCGGGCGGGAGTCGAGGATCGCGCCGTTGGCCAGCCCGGCCAAGTCGCCGGGCACGGCGTAGAAGGGATCGGCGTCGGGCGCCACGACCCCCGGATTATCCAGCGGCTGTGCGGCGGCGGGCGGGGCGAACGCCACCGACATCGCGGCGCAGGTGATGCCGACCACGGCGCCGATTGTCTTGGGGTACATCAGATTCTCCTCTCGATGGGCGAGCGTGCCGAGGCGTCGACGCCGGTTCACGCGGCGGCCACCGGGCGGCGGCGCACAATGCCGGCCACGATCGCGGCGACGCCGAGGAGCGCGGCGGCCAGCGGGAGGTAGTCGGCCACCAGACGCAGCTTCGAGCTCGCGGACTTCACCTGATCGGCGCTGGCCCGGCTGGACGCGTCGGTGGTCTTGATGTCGAGGGCCATGACCGGCAGCAGATCGATGTGCTGCCCGCCCGCCTCCAGACCGGCCACCACCTGCTGCTGCTGCGTGGCGGTGATGGGCAGGCCGAGTTCGCTGTCCACGGCCACGTTCAGCTGGTTGGACGAGGCGTAGGTCAGCGGCACCGCATCCGGCAGCGTGGGCAACGCGGTCCGCAGGGCGTCCTGGGTGCCGGCGGGCAGCGTCGGGAGCAGTTGTTCGACCAGGGCTTTCGGCAGCTGGGCGGGCAGGGTGCGCAGCGTCGACGGGGACTTCAGCGGACCGTGCGCCGACGCCTCGTAGCGGTGGACGTCGCGACCGTGGACCTTGTCGGACCCCTTGTAGGTCAGCGGAACCGTCGCCTGGATGCCCGAATCCCAGTACCGCTGCGAATCGTCGGCGGGCGGGTTCATCGCCAGCGCGACGGTCAGTCCGGTGTGCGGTTCCACCTCGGCGCCGCCGGGGGCGGGCGCGTCGGTGAGGGTCACCCGGTCGAGCGCGTACACGTGGTTCTGCTCGACCTTGGTGCCGCCCGGCGCGTTGATGGTCGCGTCGTCGTGGACCACGGCGGCGTCGTCGCTGGTGGCGGACACGTAGATGTGCCGGTCGACGGTGATCGGCAGGCCGGTCAGCAGCGCGTGCGCGGTGTCGCCGCTCTGCAGCGCCTTGGCGTTCAGCAGCGTGGCGGTGCCCTCGTAGTGCGCGGTGGTGTCGGTGTCGCCCGGCAGTTTCGACAGCGCGGGCACCACGGCGAAGCGGAGAACACCCGCGACCGCGATCAACACCACTCCGGCGACGATGAGGGCGAGGGAAGAACGGCGAATTGTCATCATTCGGTCCTGGGATCGGGATGGCGACGCATGAGGAGTCCGCGACCGATTCGGGGTCATGCGGAATATGCATCGTTGTGAGTCACGACTCAGAAAGAGCCGGCGACAAGCAGTAAAACATACTGACCGTACGGATGGCCAGTGATTGACGGCCGAATTCAGCAGGGAGCATTCCGGAGGTCAAGAATCCTGAAATATGAACGGGTGCAGCATCTTTCGATGCAGCACCCGTAGCCGGCCACCAGGGCCGGCATGAACACACACTGAGCTATCGGGTCAGATCGGAGTGATGGGTAGACGCAGAGCCGCCGGAGCCTCCACCGGCACCGCCGGGGCGCGAGGCGCGACCGGGCGCACCGGGCGATAGGCGGCGCCGACCGGCGGCCGCGGATCGGCCTCCCCCTTGTTCGGCCACAACGCCACCGCGCGTTCGGCCTGGGCGGCGATGGTCAGCGAGGGATTGGCCCCGAGGTTGGCGGTGATCGCCGAACCGTCGATCACGTGCGCACCCGGGTAGCCGTACAGCCGCTGGTAGGGGTCGATCACACCGGTATCCGCGGAATCCCCGATCGGGCAACCGCCCAGGAAGTGGCCGGTACTGGGGATATTGAACAGGTCGAAGGTCGTCCCCTTGGGCACGCCGTCGATCTTCTCCGCGATCCGGCGATCGACCTCGTGCGCCACCGGGATCCACACCGGCGGAGTGGGACCGGGGCCGGGCCGCGTCGTCATGCGGCGACCGAACAGCCCTCGCCTGGTGTAGGTGATCAGGGAGTTCCCGCCGGTCTGCATGATCAGCAGGCCGACGGTCTGCTGGGACCAGCGGCGCGGATCGTGCATTTTGCCCAGCTTGCGCCAATTGCGTAGCGCGACACCGAGTCCGGAGACGACGCGGGGCCGTCCCGGCTGCGGATCGACCAGCACGGTGGTGGTGAGCCCGAGGAGATTGCTGCCCTTCCCGCCCAGCCGGCCGACCTCGACATGCGTCTCGTCGTCGGGATGGAACGAGGAGGTGATCGCGACGCCCCGGCTGTAGTCCGCGTCCGCGCGCAGCGAGCGCGGATAGAGCACCGCTTCGGAATTGGTGCGCGTCAAGGTCCCGAGGCTGTCGGAGATCTGCGGCATCATGCCGGAGTCCTTGAGCCGGTGCAGCAGTCGCTGCGTGCCCAGCGCAGCGGCCGCGAAGACGACCTGTTCGGCGGTGAACACCCGGCGGGCCTTGCGGATCCAGCGCCCGGTCCGCACGGTCTCGATCCGGAAGCCGCCGCCCGCCAGGGGGCGCACGCCGGTGACGGTGGTCAGTGGATACACCTCGGCGCCGGCCTGCTCGGCCAGATACAGGTAGTTCTTGACGGTCGTGTTCTTCGCATTGTGGCGACAGCCGACGACACATTCCCCGCAGTTCAGACAGGTATTGCGGTCCGGACCGGCCCCGCCGAAGAAGGGGTCCGGCACGGACGCGCCAGGGGCCGCGCCCGGCTCGCCGAAAAACACTCCGACCCGGGTGCGATGGAAAGTGTCGCCCCGGCCCATGTCCTCGGCGACTTCCCGCAACAGTTCGTCCGAGGCGGTGTCGCGTGGCACCTCGGCGACGCCGAGCATGCGCTCGGCCTGGTCGAAGTACGGCGCCAGTTCGGATTTCCAATCGGCGATATGCTCCCACTGCTGATCCCGATAGAAGGCGTCCTGGGGCCGGTAGAGGGTGTTCGCATACACCAGTGATCCCCCACCGACACCCGCGCCCGCCGTCAGGAATGTGTTCCGCAGCAGCGTCATTCGCGTGATCCCGTAGCAGCCGAGCCGCGGCGCCCATACGTATTTGCGCAACCGCCACGAGGTCTCGGCGAACTCGTGATCCGCGAACCGGCGACCGGCCTCCAGAACCGCTACGCGGTAACCCTTTTCCGTGAGACGCAGCGCGCTGACACTGCCCCCGAACCCGGAACCGATGACGATCACGTCGTAGTCGAAGGCCTTACCGTCCGCCGTCATTGCATCTCCTTCGGGCCAACCGGTGTGACCTGAGCAACAACATTGACACTGACCGCTCGTACAGTCAATACCGATTGGGTGAGTCGCACACCGACCGCGCCGACAGCGCGACCAACCACTCGCCCTGCGACGGGCCGGGCGGCGTGTGCATCCGACGCGCTGTAGTGGAAGACTCGGGGTATGCAGCGTGACGGCGAATCCCAGGCCGACGGCAGTAGCGGCGCGGGTCGCCCGGACGTCGAGTTCCACCCCGCCGGTTCGATCCCTAAACCGCCCCCGCCCTCCCAGGGGTACTTCCCGGGTGAGGGGAAGCAGCATCCTGCGCTGATCACCGAGGCGCAGACCTCGCTCGAACAGCAGCATCGGGACCGGGTGCGGCGGTACATCACCATCATGGCGTTCCGCATCCCCTGCCTGATCGGCGCGGCGGCCGCCTACGGGCTGTGGCACAGCTGGTGGGTGTCGCTGCTGATCATCGGCGTCTCGGTGCCGCTGCCGTGGATCGCGGTCCTCATCGCCAACGACCGCCCGCCCCGCACCAGCGACGAACCGAGCCGCTGGGACGGGCGACGGAATCAGACCGCGTTGGAATCGGGAACGCACAAGTCCGTCGAAGGCTGGCCCAACTCCCAGGGCTCGCAGGGTTAGCTCCCCGCGATCGCTCCGGCCTTCCGGTCGGCGGGGATAGCCGCGGACAACAGGGCCGCGAGACCGCACAGGGCGCCGGCGACGAACCAGGCCGTCGTGTAGCTGCCCTGCACGTCGCGGATCACGCCCGCCCCGAAAGCGGCCAGCGCCGAACCGATCTGGTGTGAGGCGAACACCCAGCCGAACGCGACCGGACCGTCCTCGCCGAAGTGCTTGCGGCACAGCGCGACCGTCGGCGGCACGGTGGCGATCCAGTCCAGGCCGTAGAAGATGATGAACGCCCACATGCTCGGTTGCACGTCCGGACCGAACAGCACCGGCAGGAACAGCAGCGACACCCCGCGCAGCGTGTAGTAGGCGACCAGCAGGTAGCGCGAGTCCAGGCGGTCGGTGAGCCAGCCCGAGGCGATGGTGCCCGCGACATCGAACGCGCCCACCACTGCCAGCAGCCCGGCGGCGGTGGTCGCGGGCATGCCGTGATCGTGGGCGGCGCTCACGAAATGCGTGCCGATCAGGCCGTTGGTCGAGGCCCCGCAAATGGCGAACCCGCCCGCCAGCATCCAGAACACGGGCTTGCGGACGATGGCCGCCAGCACCGTGAGCGCCCGCGCCGCGCCACCGGGAGCCGTGGTCCGCACCCCGACATCGCTGCCCGGCTCGGCGCCGTAGGCGCGCACCCCGACATCGCTGGGGAAGTCGCGAATGAACAGCAGCACCAGCGGAACCACCGCCAAGGCCGCCACCGACACCACGATCGACGGCGTGCGCCAGCCGTGATCACGGGCCAGGCTCGCGATCAAGGGCAGGAAGATCAGCTGCCCGGTCGCTCCCGCCGCGGTCAGCACACCGGTGACCAGGCCGCGCTGCTTGACGAACCAGCGGCCGGTGATGGTGGCCACGAACGGCATGGACATCGACCCGACCCCGACGCCCACCAGCAGACCCCAGGTCGCCATGAGCTGCCACGGGCGGGTCATGAACACCGTCAGCCCCGCCCCGGCCGCGATCAGCACCAGCGCGCACGCCACCACCCGGCGGATGCCGAACCGGTCCATGAGCGCCGCCGCGAACGGCGAGATCAGGCCGTACAGCAGCACATTCACCGAGACCGCGGCCCCGATCGTGCCGTGCGACCAGCCGAATTCCTGATGCAGCGGATCCATGAGCACGCCGGGCACCGAGCGGAAACCGGCCGCGCCCAGCAACGCCACGAACCCGACCGCGGCCACGATCCACGCCGGATGCGGGCCCCGCCGGGCCCGCCCCCGCAGAGCTGCCGACACGCCGTTCAACGAGCTTGTGCCCGACGGCGATTCCACGTCGAAGCGGTCCCTGAGTTCACTCACCGATCGAGCGTGACCGAAATCCCCTACCGGCACGAGTGGCCTGAATGCCACAATGCGTCAAGATCAAGCCAACCGTGAGGGGAGACACCGTGCAGGCACCCCAGCTCGTCGCCGTCCTGGTCCTGGAACCCACCGTCGGCTTCGACATGACCATTCCGTCCACGGTGCTCGGCGCGGCCACCGGCGAGGACGGCGAACCGCTCTACGACGTGCGCATCTGCGGCCTCGGCGACGGCGGCGTCGCGGCGGTCGGCGGGTACACGGTCATCCCGGAGCACGGCCCGGAACTGCTCGCGTCGGCCGACACCGTGATCGTGCCCGGCACCCGCATCCCCGGGCCTCGCCAGGACGGCACGCTGCCGCCCGCGCTCGCCGACGCCCTCGCCACCATCCGCCCCGACGCGCGCATCGTGTCCATCTGCACGGGAGCGTTCGTGCTGGGCGCGGCCGGACTGCTCGACGGCCACCGCGCCACCACGCACTGGCGCTTCGCCGACCAGTTCCGCGCCCTGTATCCGCGCGTCGTCCTCGACGAGAACCAGTTGTTCGTGCAGGACGGAAACCTCTGGTCCTCCGCCGGACTGGCGGCCGGAATCGACCTGTGCCTGCACCTGATCCGCACCGACCACGGCACCGCCGCCGCCAATCGCGCGGCCCGCTACTGCGTGGTGCCGCCGTGGCGTGAAGGCGGCCAATCGCAGTTCATCGAGCGGCAGGTTCCCGACGCCGGCAGCGACGGCACCGCGCCCACCCGCCGCTGGGCGCTGCACCACCTCGACGACGAACTGGACCTGAACGCCCTTGCCGCGCACGCGCATATGAGCGTGCGCACCTTCACCCGCCGCTTCAAGGCCGAGACCGGCATGGCGCCGGGCGCGTGGATCCTGCAGCAGCGCGTCCGCCACGCCCGGCACCTGCTAGAGACCACCGACCTGCCCGTCGATGAGGTGGCGCGCGGCGCGGGCCTGGGCACCTCCGCCTCACTGCGCCATCACATGCGTTCCGAGCTGGGCGTGCCGCCGTTGACCTACCGTAAGACCTTCCGCAAGCGCGAAACTCTGGAGACAGCATGACCATTCGCTGGGTATGGGCCTTTCTCGACCGGCCCGCCGCGGAATTCGACGACTGCGCCGAATTCTGGACCCGAGTCACCGCCACCACCCGGTCGGCGCCGCGCGGTGAACACGACGAATTCCTCACGCTGCTCCCGGATGCCGGCGCGCCCACGCTCAAGATGCAGTCCACCGGCGGGCCCGGCCGCATCCACCTCGACCTCGACGTCGACAATGTCGTGGCCGCCACCGAACGCGCCGAACAGCTCGGCGCCACCCTCGACGGCGACTACATCCTCACCGAACGCATCGGCTACGCCGTGCTGCGCTCCCCCGCCGGAATGCCGTTCTGCTTCACGCCGTTCCGCGACACCACCGGCCCGCTCACGCCCACCGTCACCGGGCCGTCCGGAGACCGCAGCCGACTCGATCAGATCTGCCTCGACATCGGGGCGAGCGACTACGACACCGAATCCCGCTTCTGGACCGAACTGACCGGATGGGCCTGGAAACCGGCCAGCCTGCCCGAGTTCTCCCGCCTCTCGGCCCGCCCCGGCCTCCCCCTCGACTTCCTGCTGCAGCGTCTCGGCGAGGACCGCCCCACCTCCGCGCACCCCGATATTGCCTGCACCGATATCGAAGCCACCGCCACCTGGCACGAGGAACTCGGCGCGCGCCGCGTCGAGCAGGGCAAGCACTGGCTGGTCATGGCTGACCCGTCGGGCTCGGCGTACTGCCTGACCAGTCGCCACCCGGCATGAACGAGCCCGGCACCCCGGATCTGATCCGGGGTGCCGGGCTCGAGCTCGGGCAGGGTTCGGGAATCCCCGAGAGCCCCACCGAGAGTTGGGTTACTTCCGCTCGGTCTGCGGCTGACGCCGCGCCTCACCGGAATTGGCCAGCGCCTCCAGATCCTCGAGGAACCTCTCGATGCTGTCGGCACGGGACTGCGGTGATCCGATCTGCTCGCGCACCTTCTCCTCGGTGAGCGCGAGCATGGCGGCCGCCAGATCCTGTTCCAGATCCCGGATCATCTGCCTGCGGTACTGCAGGATCTGATCGCGGCCCTGCTTGCGGACCCGTTCCACCTCGGCCGCCGCGGCCTCGCGCATCTGGAGAATGATGCGGTCGGCGTCGGCGCGGGCCTCCTCGCGCATGCGCTCGAGTTCGGCCTGGGCCTCGGCGACGGCATTGTCGTAGGCGGCTTTGGCGGTGGCCAGCCGATCGGCCGCCGCCTCGCTCTCCTCGAGTTGCCGGCGGATCTGGTCCTGAGCGTTGTTCATGATCTTTTTCACCGGTGGCACAACGTATTTCATGATGAACCACACGATGACGGCGAAGCCGAACAGCTGGCTGAGGAAGACGGGCCAATCGAAGGTGATGTTGTAAATACCCTCGGCGAGATGGGTATCGGTGAGGATCATGCAGACCCCCGTCCTCTCTGCTGGCCCGCACTGGTCCGGGCACGATCGTTCCCGCCCAGGACCCGGCCGGCCAGGTCCTGAGCGAGTGGTTCGACGGCTTCGCGTAGTTCGGCGGCGACCTGGTCGGCCTCGGCGCGCAGGTGCGCCGTGGACTCGGCCACGATCTGGTCGGCCTCTTTCTGGGCCTCGCCGCGCATTCCCTCGAGGATTGCCCGCCCCTCGGCCCGGGCCTGGTTGCGGATGTCGGCCGCTTCCAGTCGGGCCTTCTCGAGGGCTGCCTCGTAGCGCGCTTCGGCTTCGGCGAAGGTTTCGCTGGCTTCCTTGGCGGTCGCCGTCGTGACCTCGACACGTGCCTCCCGTTCCGCCAGTACCTTTCGGATCGGCGGAACCACGAAGAACCAGATGACTGCGAGCACGATCAGGAAGATCAATAACTCGGCCACGAAGGTGCCGTTGGGAACCAGGAAGTTCCCCGCGGCCTCCACATCCGTTCTGGGAGACATGATGACGTCTACTTACCGGGAGTAGCGAATACGAACAGTGCCATGAACGCTAGATTGATGAAGTAGGCCGCTTCGACCAGACCGACGGTCAGGAAGAAGTTCACGCGCAGGCGGCCTTCCGCCTCCGGCTGCCGGGTGACGCCGTTGATCAACGCCGCGCCGGCCAGACCGTCACCGATGCCCGCACCGATGGCACCGCCCGCCAGAATGATGCCGCCGCCGATGAGGGCGCCTTGAACGATACTCGCGGTTGCTGGGTCTGCCATTGTTCACTTCCTTGTTTTGAAAAATAGCTGCAGCCCAAATGGGTGCAACGCCGAACAGCCGAAGCCGCTCAGTGGTTTTCACTCTCCAGCGACATCGACTGGCTGAAGTAGAGAATGGTCAGCAGGGCGAAAATGAACGCCTGAATCGCCCCGACGAACAGGTCGAAGAGTTTCCAGACGGCATTCGGTCCCCAGCTGATCCAGAACGGGAACAACGTGATCACCGAAACCATGACGCCGCCCGCGAACATGTTGCCGAAAAGTCGCAAGGACAGCGACAACGGCTTCGCGATTTCCTCGACCACATTGATGAAAACCATGGGACCCCAGCCGGTGTGGCCCTTCAGCAACTGTTTCGCGTGCCCGCCCGGCCCACGCCGCCACGCGCCCGCCGCGTGGTAGAGCAGGAACACGAACAGCGCGAGCGCCAGCGTGAAGTTGAAGTCCGACGCCGGCGGCGCGATCAATTCACCCGAACCGTACTGAACGGGCAAAACCGACAACCAGTTCGACAGCAGGATGAACGTGAACAGCGTGACCGCCAGCGGCAGCACGAACGGCGCGACCTTCATCCCGATGGCGGTCTCCACCTGGGAGCGCATCTGGACGGTGATGGTCTCGAAGAACAGCTGCACCCCGTTGGGCACGCCCGAGGTGATCTTCACCCGCAGGTAGAAGGCCAGCCCCAGCACGATCAGCGCGGCCACCGCGGTGGACACGATGGTGTCGACATTGAAGGTCATGCCCAGCAGGTGCGCCTGGGCGTGATCGCCGACGTGGATCTTGGCCTCCCCCGAGGATTCCTCGGCGGCCAGTATCGCGTAGATGCTCATGACTGCTGTCGAAGTCCTTTCACCTCGGGCAGAGCCGTATGGAGAACCAGAATCAACTGAAAGACCGCCAGCCCGAAGAAGATTCCGACGCCGTAGGGACGGGTCAGGAATGCCACCAGAATCGACAGCCCGGTCAGGATGATCAATCGAGACGCCGAGGACAGCGCCAATTTCTGTTTGCTGGGAGTTTCCGCATCAGTGATGCGCACGATGGACATCCACGTGAGCCGGGCATTAACCCAGCCGAGCGTCAGACCGGTAGCCATGAAAACACCCAGCAACAATCGATCCAACGCACCTGTGACCATCAATGCCAGTACACCGAAAGCGATTGCAATTGCAGTCGCTCTCCGCATCCGGAGCCTGTTGAGGTCCAATACGACACCGCCTCGCCGTCATCCCACCTCGTAGTGGGGCCGTGCATGATCAATAGCATACACAGCCCAACCTCGTTGCGGGGCAGTATTTTTGATCTTCAAATTGTTGATCTTGAAATTCTGAAACGCTTTTCAGCGAACTTTCCGCCAATTAATTCGGACATCAGTGTTGCACAGCCTTTTCCGCTCCGACGCCGGTCAGCGACCGCACCTGCATCTCGGCGTACTTGCCGTCGTCGTGTTCCTTGGACAGCACGGTTCCCAGCCAGCCCAGAGCGAACGAAACCGGGATGGACACCAGGCCCGGGTTGGCGAGCGGGAACCAGTGGAAGTCATGGGATTTGATCATGGCGGTGGGCGCTCCGGAGACCGCCGGGGAGAACACGATCAACACGATGGTGACGGCCAGTCCGCCGTAGATGCTCCACAGCGCGCCGGCGGTATTGAAGCGCCGCCAGAACAGTGAATACAAAATGGTCGGTAGGTTTGCTGAGGCGGCCACCGCGAAGGCCAGCGCCACCAGGAACGCCACATTCTGATTCTTGGCCAGAATGCCGCCCACGATCGCCAGCGCGCCGATCACCACCGCGGTGATCCGGGCAACCCGCACCTCGATGTTCCTGTCCTCCCCCGCATCGCCGTCACCACGGCCCCGCCTGATCACATTGGCGTACACGTCGTGCGCGAACGACGCCGACGCGGTGATGGTCAGCCCCGCGACCACCGCCAGGATCGTCGCGAACGCCACGGCCGCAACGAATCCCAGCAGCACCGGCCCGCCCAGCTCCAACGCCAGCAGCGGCGCGGCGGCATTCTCCTTGCCCGGCGCCTTGGCGATCTTCTCCGGCCCCACCAGCGCGCCCGCACCGTAGCCGAGCACCAGCGTGAACAGATAGAAGACACCGATCAGCCCGATCGCCCACACCACCGAGCGGCGCGCCTCCTTGGCCGTCGGCACCGTGTAGAACCGCATCAGCACATGCGGCAGCCCGGCGGTGCCCAGCACCAGAGCCAGTGCGAGGGAGAGGAAGTCGAGCTTGCTGGTGCCGGTCTTGCCGTACTTCGCGCCCGGCTCCAGCAGCTTCGCGCCGGTCTTGCCACCGTGGTTCACCGCGTCCTGCAACAAGCCGGAGAAGTTGAAGTCGTAGCGGCCCAGCACCCACACGGTCATGGCTGCGGCCGCGCCGATGAGCAGCACCGCCTTCACGATCTGCACCCAGGTGGTGCCCTTCATACCGCCGACGAGCACGTAGACGATCATGATCGCGCCGACCACGGCGATCACGAGATTCTGTCCCGCCGAACCGGATACGCCCAGCAGCAGCGAGATCAGCACACCCGCGCCCGCCATCTGCGCGAGCAGATAGAACAGACTCACCGCCAGCGTCGAAGTGGCCGCGGCGGCCCGCACCGGGCGCTGCCGCATCCGGAAGGCCAGCACGTCACCGAGCGTGAATTTGCCTGTGTTGCGCAGCAACTCGGCCACCAGCAGCAACGCCACCAGCCAGGCCACCAGGAAGCCGATGGAATAGAGGAACCCGTCGTAGCCGTACAGCGCGATCGCCCCGGCGATGCCGAGGAAGCTGGCGGCCGACAGGTAGTCGCCGGAGATGGCGATGCCGTTCTGCGGACCGGAGAAGGCGCGCCCCGCGGCGTAATAGTCTGCGGCCGTGCGGTTGTCGCGGCTGGCCCACACCACGATGCCCAGGGTGATGGCCACGAAGATCGCGAAGATGGTGATGTTGAGGCCGGGACGGCTGCCCTCGACGGCGGCGGCCAGATAGGTGGTCATCGGGTCGGCCCTTCCAGTTCGGCGCGGATCCCCTCGGCGATCGGGTCGAGGGTGCGGTCGGCGTAGCGGACGTAGAGGCCGGTGATGACGAAGGTCGAGACGAACTGCAGCAGGCCGAAGATGAGGCCGACGGTGATATTGCCGCCCACCTTGTGCGACATGAAGCCGTGCGCGTAGTCGGCGAGCAGCACGTAGAGCGCGTACCAGGCCAGGAACAGGGCGGTCATGGGGAAGACGAAGCGGCGGAAGCGACGCCGCAGGCTCTGGAACTCGGGGCTGTCGAAGACCTGGGGCCAGTCGGGATCCGGTCCGCCGGTCTGGGTTTCAGTTGTCAACTGCGATACCTCCTGGTGATGCCGGTCACAGTAGCAACGAAAGTGGTTGTAACAAGGGCGAATAACCGCAGGTGAGATCATGAATTCATCGGCAAGTGAGCCGGGATTCGGCAGGTTCGGCAGCCAGCAACCAACCGGTTTCCTTGGGTCCGAGCGACCCGATCCCCCGGCCCGCATGCCCACAACCGGCCCCACTGCCGGATGCCCACAGGTAGCGGTGGCAGAGTTCCGGTCATGCCGACGAACCAGACGACCACATCGTCCCTGCTCGCCGACCTCGCGCCCGATCTACGCGCGGCGCTGACCCGCGTCCGCTACAACGCGGACACCCTGCTCGAGGCGCTGGGCGACACCGCCCACGCCGCCCTCGGCCGCGGCGAACCCGTCCCGGTCCGCCGGGCCGCCGCCGACCTCGGCGAGCTCGGCACCCTGGTGCGGCTGCTGCTGCTCGGCGATCCGGTCCCCGAACGCGAAGCGGCAGCGGCCCTTTCGCCGGTCGACCTGGACCGCGCCGTCGCCGCCGGGCTGATCGAGCGCGACGGCGGCGAGATCCGCGCCGCCCTGGACCTGCGTCCCCTCGACCTCGGCCACGGCACCCGCTGGGTGCTGTCGGACCTCGACGACTCCATGCGGCGGCGGGCCCTCGACGCCGACCACGTGCTCGGCGTGGGCCAGGCCTCGCTGTCGCTGCTGCGCGCCACCCCGACCGCCGCCACCGGCACCGTCCTCGACCTCGGCACCGGCTGCGGCGTCCAGGCCGTGCACGCCGCCTCCTACGGCCGCCGAGTCACCGGCACCGACGTGAACAAGCGGGCCATCTGGCTGGCCGAGGCCACCGCCGCGCTCAACGACCTCGATATCGAGCTGCTGGAAGGCTCCTGGTTCGAGCCGGTCGCGGGCCGCCGCTTCGACCAGGTGGTGGCCAATCCCCCGTTCGTGGTGGGCCCGGCCCGGGTCGAGCACACCTACCGCGACTCCGGCCTCGCCCTCGACGGCGCCAGCGAACTCGTCATCTCCGGCATCCCGGAGCTGCTCAACCCCGGCGGCACCGCCGCACTGCTGGCGTCCTGGGTCCATCGGGAAGGCCAGGACTGGCGCGGCCGGGTCGCGAGCTGGCTGCCCGACCAGGGCATCGACGCCTGGATCGTGCAGCGCGATATCGCCGACCCCGCCCTCTATGTCGGGACCTGGCTGCGCGATGCCGGACTGGACCCGCGCGAGCCCGCCGCCCAGGCCCGCGCCGAGCGCTGGCTCGACGCCTTCCGGGAATCGGAGGTGGAGGGTATCGGCTTCGGCTTCGTCTATCTCCGCGCCATCGACGGTCCCACCGAACTGCTCGCCGAGGACCTCACCCACGGCTTCGACGACCCGCTCGGGCCCGAGTCGCTGGCCTACTTCGAGCGCTCGGCCTGGCTGCGCGCCGCGGCCGCCGACCCGGACCTGATCCTCGACGCGCGCTACCGGGTCGATCCGGCCACCGCGCTCGAACGCGTCTATCTCCCCGGCGACGAGGGCTGGGCGCAGGCCGTGGCCCGGCTGCACCGCGGCGACGGGCCGCGCTGGCAGCACGAGGTCGACGACACCACGGCCGCCCTGCTGGCCGGGATGCGGCCCGACGGGCTCCCGCTGCGGGAACTGATCGACCTGCTGGCCTTCGGCGAGACCGGCGACGCGGCGATCCCGGAATTCGAGACCGCCGCCATGACCGTGGTCGCCGGGCTGGTCCGGCACGGGCTCGTGCATCCGAGCTGAACCCTGCGATCCACCCCCGCGACGGCCGCCGGACTCCCCGGCGGCCGTCGGCGTTTCCGCAGGAAACCCGCGCTGACCGGCGGTGAGGTCGGTCACGATCGAATGTCGCGCGGATACCGATCCGGTCGGGGCGGGGAATGCGCTCGAACCCCGTTTCGTTCTAACGCGTACTCGCTTCACGACGTCCCCGGCAAGGGCCGTTCACACGTATTCGATTGCGGCATCGCGAAGTTCGGGTCCGGCGGCGGCAACCACCCGGTCACCGAGGGCCTGTCCGCCGGCGGGCCGGTTCCCGGCGATCCTCGCTTCTCAGGAACTTCTCAGCCGTGCACCGTAAAAACCGCAGCTCAGGTGCGGTTTACACGGGCTCCGGCGGGGAACTTTCCTGAAGTCGGGCCCGTTGTACGGAGCGAGACACCACCGACAGGAGGCAAGTCATGACAAGCCCCGCCACCACTGACGTGCGCACCAGCGAACAAGACCTCGACGCCGCCAGCCCCGCCGCCGACCTGGTACGTGTGTACCTGAATGGGATCGGCAAGACGGCGCTGCTCACGGCGGCCGACGAGGTCGAGCTGGCCAAGCGCATCGAGGCGGGCCTCTACGCTCAGCACCTGCTGGAGACGAGCAAGCGTCTGTCCGCCGCGAAGAAGAAGGATCTGGCGATCCTGGTTCGCGAAGGTCAGGCCGCCCGCCAGCACCTGCTGGAAGCCAACCTGCGCCTCGTGGTCTCGCTGGCCAAGCGCTACACCGGTCGTGGCATGCCGCTGCTGGACCTCATCCAGGAAGGCAACCTGGGTCTGATCCGCGCGATGGAGAAGTTCGACTACACCAAGGGCTTCAAGTTCTCGACCTACGCGACCTGGTGGATCCGGCAGGCCATCACCCGCGGCATGGCGGATCAGTCCCGCACCATCCGCCTCCCCGTCCACCTGGTCGAACAGGTGAACAAGCTGGCCCGCATCAAGCGTGAGCTGCACCAGCAGCTGGGCCGCGAGGCGACCGACGCGGAACTCTCGCGCGAATCCGGCATTCCGGTCGACAAGATCGCCGATCTGCTCGACCACAGCCGCGACCCGGTATCGCTGGACATGCCGGTCGGCAATGACGAAGAGGCGCCGCTGGGCGACTTCATCGAGGACTCCGAGGCCACCTCCGCCGAGAGCGCGGTCATCGCCGGTCTGCTGCACCGCGACGTGCGCGTCGTGCTCGCCACCCTGGACGAGCGGGAACAGCAGGTCATCCGGCTGCGCTACGGCCTCGACGACGGCCAGCCGCGCACCCTCGACCAGATCGGCAAGCTCTTCGGGCTCTCCCGCGAGCGGGTCCGCCAGATCGAGCGTGAGGTCATGTCCAAGCTCCGCAAGGGCGAGCGCGCCGACCGCCTGCGCGCCTACGCCAGCTAGTCCCGCGGTCCCGACCTCGTGGAGCCGGTCCCCCTGCCCGGCTCCACACCGGTCATCGGGCCGTCTCGAGGCGCCGGCCCGATTTCGCCGGCCGATTCGCTCCCCTGTACGTCCCCCTCCGGGCGAGCCGAGTCGGCCGGCGTTTCCGTGTCCGGACCCCCGTCGACACGCGGGGCGAGTGGGATTGCGGGGCACCGGCTCTCGGGGATGGGAATCTGTCGCCCGTGACCGATTCGCTGACGATGATTGCCATCGACATCCTGTCGCAGCAGGTGAACGCCTATGCGAGCCAGGTCGCCGGTGAGCCGCTCCCGCCGGTGAGCTGGATGTGGGACTGCCGCGCGCGGCTGGACCCCACCGGCGCGGAGGCCGAGTTCTTCGGCACCGTCCACCCGGATCTGCCCGCCGCCGAATCGAATATCCAGCTGGTCACCTGGGCGCGGGCGCTCGCCCTGTCCGACGCCACCGAGATGCGCGACGCCGCCGCGGGCCGCCGCGTCTTCACCGGCAGCCTCGGCAACTCCCGCATCCGGCTGACCGCGTTCATCGAAATGCCGTGGTCCGCAACCGAAACCCAGCCGCTGATCCCCCTGCGATGAGCTAGCGCCGGGTCAGCGCCTGGCACGGCGTCGGGGCCGGGATGTCGCCGCGGAAGTAGGCGGTCGGCGCGACACCCATGAGCAAGCGGAAATCGGCGCTCAGGTGGGACTGGTCGTAGTAGCCCGAGGAGTGGGCCAGATCCGACCACGGGGTATTGCCGCGCGCCGCAATCACCTGCCGCAGCCGGGTGATGCGCGCGTAGTGCTTGGGAGACACGCCGATTCCGGCGGTGAACAGGTTGCGGAGCTGGCGCTCGGAGACCGCCAGACCGGTCGCGAGCTCACCGACCGGTGCGGTGGTGTCCATGGCGGTCACCGCCGAAGTCAGGAGCCGGCGGTGGTCACGGCGCACCGGATCCTCGGTGACCCGGTGCGGGAGTTCGGCTTCCAGGAAGGCCGTCACCTCGTCCGGGTCGAGCTCCAGCAGCACATCGGCCAGCTCGGCCGCCGGACCGGGCAACGCCGACAGCAGGGTGACCCGATCGGTCAGCTCGGCCGCCGGGACCCCGAGCAGCGGCTGGGCGGCGCCGGGGGCCAGCCGGATGCGGGTGCAGCCCGCGGGCCGCTCCGGGTGGGCGTAGCTGGCACGGGTGCGCGGGCCCAGCACCCAGGCGTCGCGGCGACCGGATGCCTCACGGCGCAACACGATCGAGGTGGCGGCCAGCGGCAGGTGGCTGAAGGCGACCGGTCCGGGATCGGTGGTCGGGATGTGGGCGATCTCGGCGATCCAGGGGCGCAGACCGGCGGGCGGCGTGGTGCGGCGCTCGAGGTCCTCGGCGGACACGACGGAGGCCAGGGTTTGCGCGGTGGTCACCGAATCCACTCTAGGCAGCCTCGGCCGATCCGGCTGTGCCGGTTTTTCCTATCTCACGGGCCGGGCCCGACGGCAGGGTGATGGACATGATCGTCATCACCGGTGCCACGGGCACCATCGGCAGTGAAGTCGTCCGGTTGTTGGCCGAGCGGGACGTGAAAGTTCGTGCGGTGACCCGGAATCCGGAGCAGGCGCGGGTTCCGGCGGGAGTGGAGGTGGTGCGCGGCGACTACGCCGACACCGAGTCCATGGCCGCCGCCTTCTCCGGCGCGGAGGCGGCGTTCCTGGTCGGGCTGCTCGGCCCCGACTACGTGGAACTGGATCGGGCGCTGGTCGCGGCGGCGCGCGCGGCCGGGGTGCGCCGCCTGGTGAAGCTGTCCGCGATCGGCACCGGAGATCCGGAGCTGGGGCGGGTCGGCACCTGGCACCTGCCCGGCGAGCAGGCGGTGCGCGAGAGCGGGGTGGACTGGACCATCCTGCGGCCCAGCAGTTTCGCCTCCAACACCCGCAGCTGGGTCGCCCCGATCCAGGCCGGTCAGCCGGTCCCGAACATGACCGGCGCCGGCGCGCAGGGCGTGGTCGATCCGCGCGACGTCGCGGCGGTGGCGGCCGAAGCCCTGCTCTCCGACGACCATGCGGGACGGATCTACACCCTCACCGGTCCCGCGGCGCTGACCACCCATGATCAGGCCGCCGTGCTGGCGGCGGCGCTCGGCCGTTCCGTCGACGTCACCGACATCCCTCTGGATGTGGCCCGCGGGTTCATGCTCGAGTCGGGCATGTCCGAGGAGTACGCGGACGGTGCGCTGGCCGGTCAGGCGTTCGTCCGCGACGGCGGGAACGCGATCGTCACCGGCGATATCGAGCAGGTCCTCGGCCGGGCGCCGCACACCTACGCGGACTGGGTGCGCGACCACCGCACCGAGTTCGGGGCCTGAGCCGGGGTCAGGCGGCCGTCAGGACCGAGCCGAGCCGGTCGTGCATGCCCTGCCAGCCGCCGCCCATGATGCCGCGGGCGCGCTGCATGACCGGATCCTCGGGGTCGAAGCCGCTGTGGCTGAACAGGACCCGGGTGCCGTGCCCCTCGGGACGCAGGGTCCAGCTGATGACCCAGCCCGTCTCCCGCTCGGCCTCGGCGTCGTTCCAGGTGAGGGTGAGCAATTCCGGCTCGACGACCTCGAGCACCCGGCCGCGGATCTCGCCGGAGAAGTTCTGGCCGGGCATCGGCTGGGTCGTCATCTCGAAGACCGTGCCCACCACCGGCTCGAACCCGACGGGCCGCATCATCCACTGCCCCATGAGTTCCGGGGTGGTGAGCGCCCGCCACACCTTGGCGGGCGGGTGCGGATAGAACCGGTCGAGTTCGATTCTGGTGGTGTCGTCGGTCATCGTCGGTCCTTCTCGTCGGGCTGGTCGGGGTCGTCGGGCATGGCGTCGAGCACCGCGCCCAGGTCACGCAGCCGGGCCCGCCAGAACCGTTCGAACGGATCGAGCCAGGACTGCACGTCGTGCAAGGGGTCCGGTTCGACGCGGTAGAACCGTTGCCGCCCGCGCTTGTCCTCGGCCACCAGGCCCGCGTCCCGCAGCACCTTCAGGTGCTCCGACACGCTGGGCCGGGCCATGTCGAAGCGCTCGGCGATCACCTGCACCGACTGCTCACCCTCGAGCAGCAGCTCGAGGATGTCGCGCCGGGTCGGGTTGGCCAGCGCGCCGAACACGCGGTCGGCGTCTCCGGACTTCAAGCGGTAGGGCACACGACCACAATAGGTAGGAAATTACCTACGCGTCAAACCCCGCGCAAATCCCCGAGAAGGCAACGATCACAACCCGAAGCTCCTGGTACCGATGCTTCCGGCGCCGTCTCAGCCGTAGGTACCGGGATCGGGGTGGGCGTGCCGGGCGGAGCGGCGGCGACCGTGACGGTCTGCGACGCGGACTGCGGCCCCTGGGTCACGGTGATCGTGTGGGAGCCCGCGGTGGTCGGGATCCAGGTGGTGTAGAAGCCGGTCATGAAACCCTGGAACCCCGAGCACTGAATCGGTTAGCCGGAGTTGCGCAGGGCGGTGGCGAGGCCGTTCATGGTGAGCAGGATGCCGCGCTCGACGAGTTCGGAGGTGTCCCCCGCACGACGGCGGCGGAGTAGCTCGACCTGGAGTTGGTTGAGCGGTTCCAGGTACGGGAAGCGGTTGTGGATGGACTCGGCCAGGGCCGGGTTGTCGGCGAGCAGTTCGTCGGCGCCGGTGATGGCGGCGTGCATGCGCGCGGTGCGGGTGAACTCGTCGCAGATCATGCGGAAGACGGTGTCGCGCAAGGCTTCGTCCGGCACCAGGTCCGCGTAGCGGGCGGCGATGTCCATGTCCGCCTTCGCCATCACCTGAGCCAGGTTGGACATGACCGTGTTGAAGAACGGCCAGCGGCGGTACAGGTCCGACAGGGTGGCCAGGCGCTCGGGGTCGTCGCCGATCCACTGCTCGAACGCGGTCCCGGTGCCGTACCAGCCGGGCAGCATGACCCGCGACTGGCTCCAGGCCATGACCCACGGAATGGCGCGCAGGTCGTAGACGGAGTCGGTGGGTTTGCGCGAGGCGGGGCGGCTGCCCAGGTTCAGATCCGCGACCTCGGCCACCGGGGTGGAGGCCCGGAAGTACTCGACGAAGCCCGGGGTCTCGTGCACCAGTTTCGAGTACGCGATGCGCGCGGATTCGGCCAGCTCGTCGAGGATTTCGTAGGCGGGCTCGGCCTCCGCGCCCAGCCCCTCCACATCCAGCAGGGTGGATTCCAGGGTGCCCGCGACCAGCGCCTCCAGATTGCGGTACGCG
The DNA here is from genome assembly GCF_040630175.1 of Nocardia sp. NPDC005825. Lineage (NCBI taxonomy): Bacteria > Bacillati > Actinomycetota > Actinomycetes > Mycobacteriales > Nocardiaceae > Nocardia > Nocardia sp. NPDC005825. The sequence continues at coordinate 18,662 of NZ_JBEXXC010000010.1, read as the reverse complement.
GTGCCGGAATCGGCGTACTTGGTGGAGATGACCTCGCCCTGCTCGGTCAGCCGCAGCGCGCCGCGCACCGCCCCGGCCGGCTGGGCCAGGATGGCGTCGTAGCTGCGGCCGCCGCCGCGGCCGACGGTGCCGCCGCGACCGTGGAAGAGCCGCAATCGGATTCCGGTCTTGCGGGCCACGTCCACCAGGTTCTGCTCGGCGCGGTACAGCGCCCAGTTGGCGGCCAGGTAGCCGCCATCCTTGTTGGAGTCGGAGTACCCGAGCATGACCTCCTGCTGCATGCCGCGCGCGGCCACCAGGCGGTGATAGGCGGGCACTTCCAGTGCGGCCGAGAGGATGTCGGCGCCGTGGCGCAGGTCGTCGATCGTCTCGAACAGCGGCACCACCCCGATCGGGCTGGACGGCGCGGTGTCCGCGTCGCCCGGATCGAGAATGCCCGCCTCCTTCAGCAGCAGCGCGGCCTCGAGCATGTCGCTGACCGAGGTGCACATGCTGATGATGTAGTTGGGCACGGTGTCCGGGCCCAGATCGTCGAGCGCGGTCCTGGCGGCGCGCACCACCGCGAGCTCCTTGGCGGCCAGGTCGCTCAGCCGCGCGGCGGACCCGATCAGCGGTCGGCGCGTGGTCAATTCGGCCGACAGCAGCGCCACGCGCTGGTCCTCGTCGAGCGAGGCGTAGTCGGGATGCACTCCGGCCCAGGCGAACAGCTCCGCCACCACCTGCTCGTGGGTCTCGGAGTTCTGGCGCATGTCCAGGCCCTGGAGGTGAAACCCGAAGGTCTCCACGGCCGATCGCACCGAGGCCAGCTGGTCGTCGGCCAGCAGTCCGTCCCCGGACGCCCGCATGGACGCGTCGACCACGCCCAGATCGGTCAGCAATTCCCCCGGCCCGTCGTAGGGCACCGCCCCGGCGTCGATGCCGTCCACGGGAAGCTCGCCCAGCGCCCGGATCGCGGTGGCACTGAGCCGGGCCCGGATCGCGCGCACGGCCCGGCGATACGGCTCGTCGGCCCGCTGCGGCGACTCGTCGAAGCCGGCGTCGGCCAGCGCCGCCAGTTCCGGCGTCACCGGTACCAGCCGCGCCGACTGCGACAGGGTCTTCTCCAGCTCGACCAGCGCGCTCAGGTACCGCTCGAACGCGACCGTGCCCGCGCGGTGGGTGGCGCGGTGCACCACGTCGGCGGTCACATTGGGATTGCCGTCGCGGTCGCCGCCGATCCACGAGCCGGGCCGCAGGATCGGCCGCGCCAGCAGGTCGTGCCCCGGCCAGCGGGACCGCAGCGCGGCCCGCACCTGGTCGTTGATGCGCGGGATGACGTCGAACAGCGTGAGGTCGTAGTACCGCAGCCCCACGTCGATCTCGTCCTGGATCCGCAAGCGCGCCAACCGGATCAGCGCCGCCCGCCACAGCTGCAGCACCTGGCGGCGGATGTCGACCTCGAGTTCGGCGAACTCCGGCTCGTATTTGTTGTAGCGCTGCCGCTGCCGCATCAGGTCGGTGATCTTGCCCTGCACGTCGAAGATGGTGCGCCGCCGCGTCTCGGTCGGATGCGCGGTGATGACCGGCGACACCAGCGCGTCCGACAGCAGGTCGGCGACCACCGCCCCGTCGGGCCCGGAGGCGTCGAGTTTCTGGTAGGTGGCGGCCAGGCTGGAGTCCTGCGGCGGCTCCCCGGCCGCGACGTGCACCGCGCGCCGGCGATCGCGCTGCAGGTCCTCGGCCAGATTGGCCAGCAGCAGGAAGTGACTGAAGGCGCGGATCACCGGGATGGCGGTGCGGATGTCGACATCGCGCAGCATGTCCGCGACCGCGCTGCGCTCCACCTCCGAGCGGCGGATCCGGAACGCCTCCACCCGGACCCGTTCGATCAGGTCGAAGATCTCCGGGCCCTCGTGGTCGCGAATGGTGTCCCCGAGAATGCCGCCGAGGAACCGGATGTCGTCGCGCAACGGCGCGGTCGCCGTCTCGATCTGATTCGCCTGCACTACGTTCACCTCTCCGAGTTCGGCTTCTGCTCAACCCATCCGGCGCGGCCCGATGTCGAACCGGTTGGGTTCCGGCCCGATTCGCACCCGCGCGTACAGCACCGCCGCGCCGTCCGGCGAGGCCAGCACCGGTTCGCACTGCAACTCTCGCACCTCCGGCAGGTCGTCGCAGAGCGCCGAGATCCGTTGCGCCAGTTCGGCCAGCGCGCCCTTGTCGACCGGCTTGCCGAGATCGCGCCCGCCGACGGTGCCCGACAGCAGCGGGGCCGCCCGGGGCGCGTCGATCAGCTCGGCCGACTCCGCCTCGGTCAGCGGCAGCGCCCGGTACACCCGGTCGCCGAGCAGGTCGATGATGGTGCCCGACAGGCCGAAACTGATGACCGAACCGAACGACGGGTCGTCCTGCACCCGGAAGGTGCAGCCCACACCCTTGGTGGCCATCCGCTGAATGTGCACCGGATTACCGGAGATCTCCGCCAGATCGGTGAACGCCCGCCGCACGGCGTCGGGCCGCCACAGGTCCAGGCGCACCCCGGTGAGGTCGGGCCGGTTGCGCCAGATCTCGCCGGTGGCCTTGGCCGCCACCGGGAATCCCAGTTCGTCGGCGGCCGCCACCGCGGCGTCGGCGTCGCGGACCTCCCGGAACTCGACCACGTCGATCCCGTAGCAGCCCAGCAGTTCCGCGGCCTGCAGATCGGTGAGCCACGCGGTCGTGTCCTCGGACATCCACCGCGCCACCAGCTCCCGCGCCCGCGCGGTGTCGGCGCCGCCCGGTCGGGCGATCGGCGACAGCGGCCGGGTGCGCCACTCGGCGTAGCGCCGCGCCCGCCCCAGCGCGCGGGCGGCCCGCTCCGGATCGCCGTAGGAGGGAATGGAACCGCGTTCGAGGATGCCGCCCAGCCCGCGGGTGGCGAGCAGGTTGGGCATACCCTGATCGGCGACGAAGGTGGTGAGCACCGGGGTCGCCGGATCCGATTGCGCGCCCGAGCGAATCGCCTCGGCGAAGGAGGCCACGGCGGCGGGCACCGGCGGCGAGTAGATGACGATCACCGCGTCGACAGTCGGGTCGCTGGTCGCGGCGGCCACCGCGGTCAGGTAGTCCGCCGGACCGGCCTGCGGCCCGAGGTCGGTGGGCTCGTCCACGGTCAGGCCCTCACCGCGCGCCGCGTCGACCGCCAGCCAGCTCAGCGCGGCGCTGTTGCCGATCACCGCCAGCCGCGGCCCGGCGGGCAGCGGCTGATAGGCCAGCAGCATGGCGCAGTCGAACAGCTCGGTGATGGAATCGACCTGGATGATCCCGGCCTGCGCGAACAGGTTGCGCACCAGCGAGCGATCCAGATCCTGATCCCCGTCCACCCGCGCCGCGTTGCGGCCGCTGTTCACGGCCACAATGGGTTTGGTGTGCGCCACCCGGCGCGCGATGCGGGAGAACTTGCGCGGATTGCCGAAGGTCTCCAGATACAGCAGCACCACATCGGTGTCCGGGTCGCTGTCCCAGTACTGCAGCAGGTCGTTGCCGGAGACGTCGGCGCGGTTACCGGCGGAGACGAAGGTCGACAGCCCCAGCTGCCGGGCCGCGGCCTCGCCCAGGATGGCCGCGCCCAATGGGCCCGACTGGCAGAAGAATCCGATCCGCCCACGCCCGGGCAGCACCGGAGCGAGGGTGGCGTTCAACGCGATCGCCGGATCGGTGTTGGCGATGCCGAGCGCGCTCGGACCCACCACCCGCATGCCGTGCGCCCGCGCGGCGTCGACCAGATCGCGTTCGGCCTGATAACCGTGCGGACCGGTCTCGGAGAATCCGGCGGTCAGTACCACCAGACCCTTGACGCCCTTGGCCATACAGTCGTCGAGCACCGATCCGATCTCGGTGGCCGGCACCGCGATCACGGCCAGATCGACCTCGTCGGGGATGTCACGCACCGTCGGATACGCGCGCACTCCGCGCACCGCGGTGCGGTTGCGGTTCACCGGGAACACCGGCCCCTGGTAGGCCCCCGAGAGCAGGTTGGCCAGCACCGCGCCACCCACCCGGCTGGTCGACGGGGTCGCCCCGATCACCGCGATGGACTTGGGCGACAACAGGTTTCCGACGCTGCGCGCCTCCGAGGCCCGCTCGCGCGAATCCCGCACCGACAGCAGCGCTTCGGTGGGGTCGATGGCGAACTCCAGGTGCAGCACCGACCCGTCGCGACTGCGCTGCACCTGATAACCGGCGTCGCGGAACACCTGCACCATGGCGTTGTTCTCGGCGAGCACCTCGGCCACGAAGGTCTCGATGTCGTTCTCCGCGGCCGCGCCCGCCAGGTGTTCGAGCAGGATCGAGCCGAGCCCGCGGCCCTGATGCTCGTCGGCGACCACGAACGCCACCTCGGCCGCGCGCGGTCCCGGCCGGTCGGCCAGGTACTCGTAGCGGCCCACCGCGATGATCTCGTCGCCGAGTTCGGTCACCAGCCCGACCCGGTCGCGGTAGTCCACGTGCGTGGTCCGGTAGAGGTCCTTGGGCGTCATCCGCGGGTACGGCCCGAAGTAGCGCAGGTAGCGGGTGCGGTCGGAGAGCGCGGTGTGGAAGCGCTCCAGCGCTGCGGCGTCGTCGGGGGTGATGGGCCGCAGCCCGACCACGCCGCCATCGGAGGCCAGCACGTCGGCGAACCAATGCTCCGGCGGCGGAGGCGGATTCACCGGGGTGCCGGGGGTGTCCGGCGGCAGCGGCGGGCCCGGTGCCGGAGGCACGCTGCCGTTGCCGGACACGGCGGCCGGGTCGGCGGAGTGGGACGGGTCAGTCACGGGGATCCTCCGGATCCAGGCCGAGCAGGCCGAAGCTCGCCCGGCGCGTTGCCAATACGGATGTGTCGAGGGCCCGGCGGGCGCGGTCCACGCGCTCGTCGCCGGTGTCGCGGCCGCCGCCGGGGCCGTCCCAGCGCGCGAACGAAGTGTCGCCCCCGTCGCCCATGGTCTCGGGCACCGCCACCATGGGCGCGTAGCGGCCGACCAGTTCACGCCATTCGGGCGGGGTGGCGGTCGCGGGGTCGATGGTGCGATCCAACGCCGTGGCCAGCAGGTGGGTCCAGGCCCGCGGCACCACCCGGATCAGGCCGTACCCGCCGCCGCCCACCGCCAGCCAGCGGCCCTCGGCGTACCGGTCGGCGAGCTCGCGCATGGCCAGGAAGGCGGCGCGCTGACCGTCGATGCTGAGTTCCAGATCGGCCAGGGGATCCTCGCGGTGGGTGTCGACGCCGCACTGGCTGATCACGATCTGCGGCCGGAACGCCGCCAGCGCGCCCGGCACCACGGCGTGGAACCCGCGCAGCCACAGCGAATCCCGGGTGCCGGGCATGATCGGCAGATTGATGGCGGTGCCCTCGGCCGCTCCCATGCCGGTCTCCTCCGGCCAGCCGGTATTGGGCCACAGGGTCGCCGGGTGCTGGTGGATGGACACCGTCAGCACCCGCGGGTCCCCGTAGAACACCCGCTGCACCCCGTCACCGTGGTGCACGTCCACATCGAGATAGGCGATGCGGTCGAAACCGTTGTCGAGCAACCACGAAATCGCCACCGCTACATCGTTGTACACACAGAACCCCGCTGCCGAGGCCGGCATGGCGTGATGCATACCACCACCGATGCTCACCGCCCGGCGGGTGTGCCCGGCCGCGATCGCCTGCGCGGCGGCCAACGTTCCGCCCACGATCACCGACGCCGCCTCGTGCATGTGCGGGAAGACCGGGTTGTCGGCGGAGCCGAGCCCGTAGGGCGGGGCGGTGGGCACCGAGCCCAGCGGTGGCCGCGCATGCTTGACGGCCTCGATGTAGTCGTGGGTGTGGACGCGCAGCAGCTCTGATTCACCCGCGGCGTCCGGTGTGAGTTGTTCCACGCCGTCGAGCAGGCCCAGTCCCTCGGCCAGCGCCATGGTGAACTGCAGGCGCACCGGTCGCATGGGGTGCTCGGGGGTCCAGGTGTAGTCGAGGAATCGATCGGTCCATACGACCGTTCCATCCACTGCGAGGTTCGGTTCACCACCAGCTCGGCCAGGCATACCTGCCACGCTAATGCGTCGCGCCGGTTCGTAGGCTTGGCACACCGCGGTGCCCGCCGGGCTGTCGTACCGGGATGGCAGGCTGCCACCGAGCAAACCTGCTGGGAACACGCTGCCCGTCCTGGCTGTTGACCGTGCGTTCGCGAAATAAGCTGTCGCCCGGTGCAGCCGCCGTGCATGGGTAGAATTCGTGCCGACGAAGGGGTTTAACAGGTGAAGGATCTGGTCGACACCACGGAGATGTACCTCCGTACCATCTACGACCTCGAGGAGGAGGGCGTCACGCCGCTGCGTGCGCGCATCGCCGAACGCCTCGAGCAGAGCGGCCCGACGGTGAGCCAGACGGTCGCGCGGATGGAGCGCGACGGTCTGCTGAACGTCGCCGGTGATCGCCACCTCGAACTGACCGAGAAGGGCCGCGCCATGGCGGTGGCGGTGATGCGCAAGCACCGGCTGGCCGAGCGGCTGCTGGTCGACATCATCGGTCTCGAGTGGGAGAACGTCCACGCCGAGGCCTGCCGCTGGGAGCACGTGATGAGCGAGGAGGTCGAGCGCCGCCTGGTCGAGGTGCTCAACCACCCCACCACCTCCCCCTACGGCAATCCGATTCCGGGCCTGGACGAACTGGGCATCGATCCCGCCGCCGGGTCCGAGGAGAAGCTGGTCCGGCTCAGCGACCTGCCCGCCGGGCAGGCCCAGGCCGTGGTGGTGCGCCGGCTGTCCGAGCACATCCAGACCGACCCGGAGACCATCAACCAGCTCCGGCAGGCCGGTGTGGTGCCCGACGCCCGCGTCACCGTGGAGAACAAGCCGGGCGCCGTGGTCATCTCGGTGCCCGGGCACGAGGGATTCGAACTGTCCGACGAGATGGCGCATGCCGTCCAGGTGAAGTTGGTCTGATCCGTGAAGCTTCTGGTAACTGGCGGCGCCGGCTACGTGGGCGGCGTGTGCGCGCAGGTTCTGCTCGAGGACGGCCACGAGGTCGTGGTCGTCGATGATCTGTCCACCGGCAACGCCGACGGCGTCCCGGCCGGGGCCAAGTTCGTCGAGGGCGATATCGCCACCGTCGGCACCGAACTGATCGCCTCCGAATCCTTCGACGGGGTGCTGCATTTCGCGGCCCAGTCGCTGGTCGGCGAATCGGTGGTGGCGCCGGAGAAGTACTGGCACGGCAATGTGGTCAAGACCCTGGCCCTGCTCGAGGCCATGCGGGCGGCGGGCACGCCGAAGCTGGTGTTCTCCTCCACCGCGGCGGTGTACGGCGAACCGGAGCAGGTGCCGATCGTCGAGGACGCCCCGAAGGCGCCGACGAATCCCTATGGCGCGTCGAAGCTGTCCATCGACTACGCGATCACCTCGTACGCGGCCGCGCACGGCCTGGCCGCGACCAGCCTGCGCTACTTCAACGTGGCCGGCGCCTACGCCGGGCTCGGCGAGAACCGTGTGGTGGAAACCCATCTCATCCCCCTCGTCTTGCAGACCGCGCTGGGTCATCGTGAATCGATCTCGGTATTCGGCACCGACTACCCGACGCCGGACGGCACCGCGGTGCGCGACTACATCCACATCCGCGATCTGGCGCAGGCGCATCTGAAGGCGCTCGAACAGTCGCAGCCGGGTGCACATCGCATCTTCAATCTGGGCAGCGGCACCGGTTTCTCGGTGCGCGAGGTCATCTCGGCCTGCGCGCGGGTGACCGGGCTGCCGATCAACGCGGTCGACGCCCCGCGCCGCGCGGGCGACCCGGCCGTGCTGATCGCCTCCAGCGCCAAGGCCATCGCCGAACTCGGCTGGACGCCCGAGCACACCGATCTCGACGAGATCGTCTCCGACGCCTGGGAATTCCTGCGCTCCCTCGGCGACCGCGCGCACAGCGCCCGCTGAGCCCTTCCGGACCGGCCCGGGGTCCGCGGTGTGATCACCGCGGCTCCGGCCCGAGGCGCACGCCCAGATCGGCGGCGGTCTCGCGGCCGGAGTCCGCGAGCCGCAGCAATCGCTCCGGCGGCATGCCGGTCTGCAAACCCAGTTCCAGCAGGGTGGCCATGCGGTGCCGCGGATCCGCGGTCAGCGCGGCGTCCAGCGCCACACCGGCCAAAGGACCGTCACCCCGCGTGTACGCGCAATAGCCCAGCAGCGCTGCCGCTTCGGCGCGATCCGGATCGGGCAGCGCCCGGGTCAGCTGGGTCCACAGTGCTTCCGCGCCGTCGGCGTGCGGGCCAGGGGCCAGCCCGAACATGATGTCGCGCAGCGCCGGATCCCGGAGCGCCACGGCCAGATCCGCCAGCTCGGCCGGGGTGAGCCGCATCCCGGCCTCGACCCGCTCGAGACTGCCCAGCACTCGGCACAGTTCGAGCCGCAGTCGCACCCGCGGATCACCGTGCCGCGCCAGTCCGGCCGGCCGCCGGGCCGTGGCGGCGGCCGCGATCTCCAGGGCGGCGGCGGTCGCGTCCCGCGCTATGGGGTCGACCGCGAGCAGGTCGGTCAGCTCCCGACGGGACCCGCGCAGCGGGCGGCCGTCGAGGACGTGGCGCAGGGTCACCATCGAGGTCGCCGGATCGTGCTGGAGCCCGCGCGACCACGGTCCCGACAGCGTCCACCATGGCAGTTCCGGCCCGATGGCCTGGACCGCCCAGGCTCCGGCCAGCGGCACCTCGTCCGCGTCGAGCCGATGTTCCAGGGCGGCAACGAGATCACCGTGCTTGCGCGCCCGCACCCCCGCGTGCCGCCCGGTGGGTTCGGTCGCGCGGTCGTCGATCACCAGGGCCAGCGCCGCGACGGCCCGGTGCCGCACACAGATTCCCGCGACCCGCTCGACCAGCAGGCCGGTCGCGGATCGGCCCCGATTGTCCAGATCCATGCGGGTGACCACCTCGACCGCCGCGGCCTCCGGCGCCTCCGGGTCCGCCCGCAGCACGGCAACCACGAGTGACCGCGCGGGCATGAAACCGAGCATCGCGGGGACGGCGGCGATCAGGTCACCGGGTTCGCGCAGCCTCGGCCCGCACTCCCCCGGATCCTCGAACGGCGGGTCGGCCGCGGTGTCGGGGCGATCGGACAGCCCGGGCGCCGGGCGCGGCCCGGGCTCGGCGAGCGGAGCCGGCTCGACGGGCGGGGTGGGCTCGACGGGCGGGGTGGGCTCGATGGACGGCGTGCGCTCGATGGGTGCGTTCATGCCGTCGAGCGTGCGCCCGGCCGCCACCCGCCCCTGATCGTCGACCTCGGGTTTCGCTGGGGCTGTGGATGATTCATCGCGTCGATCGCGCGTCGTGGAGTGCTCGGCGTGGCCAGGGAGCCGCAACCCGAACTGTGTCGGTGCCCGTTGTTATCGTGCGCCCGCCCGCGCGGCCGCCGTGTCCTGGGCCCCGCGCCGAGCCCTCGGGACACAAACCTGAAATGCAATCATTTCATTTTCCCTGCCCGGCCGCGTTTCCGCTGCTAGTGTCCGCCTGGCACTGCCCCGCGGCAGCGCCGGAAGGAGACCGTGCGCAACGAAAGACGCCTAGGCGCGCCGGGACTCGGCCAGGATCGCCAGGTAGTGCGGATTGGACATGATCCCCAGGACATTGCCGAACGGGTCCACCACCGAGGCCGTCACGAAACCGGTGCCCTCGCCGCGCTCGATGATCGGCTCGTGCACGGTCGCTCCCATGCCGAGCAGCCGCTCGAAGGTGGCCGCGACATCGTCGACGTGCCAGTTCACGATCTGACCGCCCGGGACATCCGGGTGCGAGGGCGCGAACTTGCCCGCGATGATGCCCAGTTCGGCCTGGTAGTCACCGATGCGGAACTCGTAGTACCCGCCCGGCACGGCGAAATACGGCTGCACGCCGAGCAGTTCGCTGTACCAGTCCTTGGCCGCCTCGAGATCGTCGGCGAAGTAGTTGACGGTGGCCATTCCACGCAGCATGGCGGTTCTCCTCGGTTGGTTCAGCTGGTTACCACACCATCGTCGCGCACAAAGTGCTCACCGAATGAGCACTTTTCCGGGCAGAATTCCGGATATGCGCGCGGATCGATTGGTAGCGACCCTGCTGTTCATGCAGACCCGGGGCCGGGTGACCGCGGCCCAGGTGGCGGCCGAACTCGAGGTGTCGGTGGCGACCGCCCGCCGGGACCTGGAAGCCCTGTCGACGGCCGGTGTCCCGGTCTACCCGCAGCCCGGACGCGGCGGCGGCTGGGCGCTGGTCGGCGGCGCGCGCACGGACCTGAGCGGTCTCACCGGCCCCGAGGCCCAGGCGTTGTTCCTGCTGCTGGGCCCGGTGGCCACGGCGAGCCCGGCTACCAAGTCCGCGCTGCGGAAGCTGTTGCGCGCCTTGCCGCCCACCTTCCGCGACACCGCGGAGGCGGCGGCGGGCGCGATCGTGGTGGACCCGGCCCGCTGGGGCGAATCCGACGACCGGCCCCCGGCCCTGGTGGACGAGCTGCAGCGGGCGGTGGTGCGTCGCAGCCGGATCCGGCTGCGCTACGACCGCGCCGGGCAGCGGACCGAGCGGCAGGTCGATCCGTGGGGCCTGGTCGACAAGGACGGCATCTGGTACCTGGTCGCCGGAACCGAGCGCGGGCAGCGAACCTTCCGCGTGGACCGTATCGCGAGTGCCGAGCCGACCGGCGAGATCGCTTCCCGGCCGGAGGATTTCGACCTGCCGACCGCCTGGTCGGAGGTGGTCGAGGAGGTCGAACGGCAGCGCTCCTCGCTCGCGGCGACGGTGCTGATCACCGCCGAGCTGGCGCCAGTGCTGCGCAAACAGCAAGGGCGGCACTGTGTTCTGGACGGCCCCACCGCCGACGGGCGAGTCCGGGCCACGGTCACCGCGCCGACGGCGCTCATGATCGCCCAGCAGCTGGCGGGCTGGGGCGCGGCCGTGGAGGTGGTGGAGCCGGAATCGGTGCGCGCGGAGCTCGCGCGCCTGGGCGCGGAGCTGCTCGCCCGCTACCGTACCAGCGAGTAACCGCTTCCCTGTTATGCGATAACCGAATGATGTTGCAGCAGTGGCGATTTCGTGAACTTTCACAGTCCGCCACTGTTACAGTCCGCCCGGCGCGACCCCTTCAACGCGCCGAAAGGATTCTCCGTGAGTAAACAGCTCTACCCAGATCTACGACGGCCCGCCGCCGGTGCGACGGCGGCCGTCGCGCTCGCCGTGGTGGCCGGTTCCATGCTCGCCGCTCCGGCCAACGCCTCCATCGATGGCGTCCAGGTCGCCGGCCTCACCAGCGACAAGCCGTGCAGCGTCGCCGACGGTTGTGTCATCCAGGCCGCGCTGGGCGGCGCCGACCAGCTGACCCCGGTCGACTTCCTGGTGAACGGCGCGGTCATCGGCACCCTCACCCCCGTCTCCTACGGCGCCGGCGCGGCCGCGAACCTGGCCTGGCACCCGGCCAATGACGGCACCTACACCGTGGGCGTCCGACAGGGGCTGAGCACGGTCCAGACCGTCTACATCGTCGGCAAGGGCGGAACCTGCCCGCCGATCTCCTCGCTGATCCCGGGCTCGTCGGGTGGTTCGGCGGGCACCGGTTCGGGCGGCAGCGGTTCGGCGGGCAGCGGCTCGGCCACCGGCTCGGGCGACAGCGGCTCGGGCACCGGCTCGGGCGGCAGCGGTTCCAACTCGGGTTCGAACCAGCCGCTTCCCGCCTGCTGATGGGGTCCGGGAGCCGAGCAGGCAGGGTCGGCTCCCCTTCCCGCGGCTTCCCGGTCCCCGGGGACGCTCAGCCCTTGCGCACCTTGCGGACGGCCGCGGTGAACAGGGTGTCGAGCGCCTCGGTATCGGAGGTGGACCCGGAAGTCATGTACGTCACAGCGACCCGCACCTCGCCGACCTGACCGATGAGCGTCTGCATGCTGCGGGTTAGGCCGTCGCGGTTCTCCGGACCGCCCGGCCGATTCTCCGGTCCGACCGTGCGCCGCAGGGCGAGCGAGTCGTCGGCGATGACCGGTGGCGGCGGATCGAGCTGTGTGGTCACCACCGAGGTCACCCCCGTGTGCCCGACCTTCACGGTCCCGCACTGCCGCAACTGATCTCGCAGGGTCGACAGCGGCTTGCCCGGCCGGGTCAGCACCACCGTGAGCGTCGCCTGACCGTGGTCGTCGGTCCCGACCGACACGGCCGGACCGGTCTTCGGCGCGACCGGCGCGCACGCGCTCGGATCCACCTGCGCCCCCGGCAGATACCCCTCGAGGTCGTAGGCGGCCTGGGCCGCGGTCTCCGGCGACAGCACGACCGCGGTGTAGCGCGACGGGAACTTCGACGGATCGGGCAGCATCGCGGTGAGCGTCTGGTCGGCGGTGGCGACCGGCGCCGGGTTGCGCACGGCGGTCGGATGCCCGGTGACCGTGGTCCCGCACGCCGCCAGCACCGTGCCCAGCGTGACGATTCCCACCGTCCGCGCGGTCCTGCGGGTGCTGCGTACGGGGGGTGCGGAGGGCTGGGTCACTCGGCCCACTATGCCGAAAAACGGCTGTTCACACCGAATGCCACGCCGCGCGCCGGGACCGCGGGAATGCGGGTCCGGGTTCGGCGTGTTGCACAGCGGGTGCGGGTGCTGCGCACCTGTCACGGGCATGAGGGACAATGGGGTTGGTCGCGAAAGTGGGCCACGCAGGAAGGAGTACGCGATGGACTACGAGTCGCGAATGTACGAGCTGGAATTCCCGGCTCCGCAGCTGTCCTCTCCCGACGGCTCGGGCCCGGTCCTGGTGCACGGCCTCGAGGGTTTCACCGACGCCGGACACGCGGTACGCCTGGCCACCTCGCATCTGAAGGACAGCCTCGAGCACGAACTGGTCGCCTCGTTCGACATGGACGAGCTGCTCGACTACCGCTCGCGGCGGCCGCTCATGACCTTCAAGACCGATCACTTCTCCGACTACACCGAGCCGGAACTGAGCCTGTGGGCCCTCAAGGACACCGCGGGCACGCCGTTCCTGCTGCTGGCCGGGCTGGAACCAGATCTGCGCTGGGAACGGTTCGTCACCGCGGTGCGCCTGCTGGCCGAACAGTTGGGCGTGCGCCGCACCATCGGGCTGAGCGCGATCCCCATGGCCATTCCGCACACCCGCCCGCTGGGCGTCACCGCTCACGCCTCGGACTCCGACCTGGTCGGCGAGCATCAGCGCTGGCCCGGTGAGCTGCAGGTGCCCGGTAGCGCGTCCTCGCTGCTGGAATTCCGGATGTCCCAGCACGGACACGAGTCGGTCGGCTTCTCGGTGCACGTGCCGCACTATCTGACCCAGACCGCCTACCCGGAGGCTGCGCAGACGCTGCTGGAGAACGTGGCCGAGAACGCGGGCCTGGAACTGCCGCTGGCCGCGCTCACCGACGCCGCCGCGCGGGTGCGCGAACAGGTCAACGAGCAGATCGCGGGCAATTCCGAGGTGGAGACCGTGGTCGCCGCGCTCGAGCGGCAGTACGACAGCTTCGTCACCGCCCAGGAACGCCAGTCCAGCCTGCTGGCCAGTGAGAACGATCTGCCCACCGGCGACGAGCTGGGCGCGGAGTTCGAGCGCTTCCTGGCCGAGCAGGCCGGGTTCGCCGACGGCGACGGACCGGAGAACCCGCCGCTGCGGTAGTGGTCGTTGCGGGATTACAGGGCGCCGACCGGTAACGTCTGTCGGCGTGCAGCTGTCCGAATTGGTTCCCGACCGTGCCGTCTCCGACGTGGACCCGGACTGGTTGTACGAGACCTTCGCCGACTGGGCGGGCTCGGAGGGCCTGAACCTGTACCCGGCGCAGGAAGAGGCGCTGCTGGAACTGGTGACCGGGTCCAACGTCATCCTCAACACCCCGACCGGGTCGGGTAAGTCGCTGGTCGCGATCGGCGCGCACTTCGCCGCGCTCAACAAGGGCGAGCGCAGCTACTACACCGCGCCGATCAAGGCGCTGGTGAGCGAGAAGTTCTTCGCGCTGTGCGAGGTGTTCGGCGCCGACCGGGTCGGCATGGTGACCGGTGACGCGGCGGTGAACCCGGACGCGCCCATCATCTGCGCGACCGCGGAGATCCTGGCCAATCTGGCGCTGCGCGAGGGCGCGGCGGCCGATGTCGGCCAGGTCATCATGGACGAGTTCCACTACTACGCCGATCCCGATCGCGGCTGGGCGTGGCAGGTGCCGCTGATCGAGCTGCCCAAGGCGCAGTTCCTGCTCATGTCGGCCACCCTCGGCGAGGTCGACTTCTTCGCCGAGGACCTGACCCGGCGCACCGGCCGCGAGACCGCCATCGTGTCCGGTTCGGAACGGCCGGTGCCGCTGAGCTTCTCGTACGTGCGCACCCCCATCACCGAGACGCTCGAGGATCTGGTGACCACCAGCCTCGCGCCGGTGTACGTCGTGCACTTCACCCAGGCCGCGGCCATGGAGCGGGCGCAGGCGCTGATGAGCGTGAACATGTCCTCCAAGGCGGAGAAGGACGCCATCGCCACGGCCATCGGCGAATTCCGTTTCGCCACCGGCTTCGGCAAGACGCTGTCGCGGTTCATCCGCCACGGCGTGGGCGTGCACCACGCGGGCATGCTGCCCAAGTACCGCCGCCTGGTCGAGAAGCTGGCGCAGGACGGGCTGCTGAAGGTGGTGTGCGGCACCGACACCCTCGGCGTCGGCATCAATGTCCCGATCCGCACGGTCATGCTGACCGGGCTCACCAAGTACGACGGCGTGCGCACCCGGCGGCTCAATGCCCGCGAGTTCCACCAGATCGCGGGCCGCGCCGGGCGCGCGGGCTACGACACCCTGGGCACCGTGGTGGTGCAGGCCCCCGAGCACGAGGTGGAGAACGCGCGCCTGATCGCCAAGGCCGGCGACGACCCCAAGAAGCTCAAGAAGGTCCAGAAGAAGAAGCCGCCGGAGGGTTTCGTGTCCTGGTCGGAGGAGACCTTCGACCGGCTGGTGGCGGCCTCGCCCGAACCCATGGTGTCGCGGTTCAACGTGACCAACTCGATGCTGCTGAACGTGATTGCGCGCAAGGGCAATTGCTTCTACGCCATGCGGCACCTGCTGGAGGAGAACCACGAGCCGCGCGCGGCGCAGCGCCGGCACATCCTCAAGGCGATCCGGCTGTACCGGGCGCTGCGCGACGCGGGGGTGGTGCAGCAGCTCGACGAACCCGACGCCGACGGCCGGCACGCCCGGCTGATGGTGGATCTGCAGCGCGACTTCGCGCTCGATCAGCCGCTCTCGCCGTTCGCGCTGGCGGCGCTGGAACTGCTGGACAAGGAGTCGCCGACCTACACCCTCGACGTGATCTCGCTCATCGAGTCCACCCTCGAAGATCCACGCCAGCTGCTGATGGCCCAGCAGCACAAGGCGCGCGGCGAGGCGGTCGCGGAGATGAAGGCCGACGGGATCGAATACGAGGAGCGCATGGAGCTCCTCGAAGAGGTCACCTGGCCCAAGCCACTGGCCGCCGAACTCATCGAGCCCGCGTTCGAGACCTACAAGGCCGGGCATCCGTGGGTGTCGGAGTTCGAGCCCTCCCCCAAGGCCGTGGTGCGCGAGATGGTCGAGCGGTCCATGACCTTCGCCGAACTGGTGTCGGGCTACGAGCTGGCCCGCTCCGAGGGCGTGGTGCTGCGGTACCTGGCCGACGCCTACCGGGCGCTGCGGCGGACCGTGCCCGAGCAGGCCCGCACCGAGGAACTCGACGACATCACCGAATGGCTGGGCGAGCTGATCCGGCAGGTCGACTCCAGCCTGCTCGACGAATGGGAGCAGCTCACCAATCCCGGCGCCGAGGGCGACGAGCAGCAGGTGGCGTTCGGGGCGGAGACGGTGCGTCCGATCTCGGCCAACGAGCGCGCCTTCCGGGTCCTGGTGCGCAATGCCATGTTCCGCCGGGTCGACCTGGCGGCGCTGCAACGCTGGGCAGCACTCGAGGAGCTGGGCGACGACCTGGACTGGGAGGCCGAATTGGGCCCCTATTTCGACGAGTACGCCACCATCGGGACCGGGCCGAACGCCCGGGGCCCGAAACTGTTCCAGGTGGAACAGCGGCCCGGCTTCTGGCATGTGCGCCAGGTGCTCGACGACCCGGCCGGCGATCACGGATGGTCGCTGGACGCCGTCGTGGATCTGGCGGAATCGGACGCAGCGGGCGAAGTGGTCTTCGACGAGGTGTCGATCAGCGCGGGGTGAGTGCAACCCCCGTCACACCGGTTCGTTTTTCGAGGCCGAACGCTGCTATTCTCGCGCACTGTTGCCGTTTTCCGGCCGGCCCACCGAACCACGGAGAGTTCCCTTAGATTGACCGATCGAAACCTGCCCGAGTCACCCTGTCTGGTCGTCGACCTGAACCGGGTGCGCGCGAACTACCGCGCACTGCATGCCGCTCTACCCGCGGCGCGAATTCGCTTCGCCGTCAAGGCGAGTCCGCTACCGGAGATCATCCGGCTGCTGAATGACGAGGGCGCCGAGTTCGACGTCGCCAGCGTCGGCGAGATCGAACTCTGCCTCGCGCAGGGCGTCGATCCGGCCGTCATGTGCTACGGCAACCCGATCAAGAAGGCCTCGCAGATCGCCACCGCCTACGCGGCGGGTGTGCGGCGCTACGCCTTCGACACCGAGGACGACCTGGAACGCATCGCCGAGCATGCGCCGGGCTCGGAGGTCGAGTGCCGGTTCCTGTCGTCGGCGCCGCAGTCGCAGACGCCGTTCGGCACCAAGTTCGGCTGCGCGCCGGGCGAGGCCGCGCGGCTGCTGGTGCGGGCGCACGACCTCGGGCTGAAGGTGGTCGGTCCCTACTTCCACGTCGGCTCCCAGCAGCTGGATCCGAAGGCGTGGGGCATCGGCATCGAGCAGGCCGGAGCCATCGCGGAAGCGCTGGCCGTCAAGGATATTCCGGTCACTGCGGTGAATATCGGTGGGGGACTGCCGATTTCGTATGTCGATCCGGCTCCGGGGGTCTCGGAGCTGGGTGCGGCGATCGCCGATGCGGCGGCCCGCTATCTCCCGGAACACACCGCCCTGGTGGTGGAGCCCGGTCGCGCCCTCGTGGGCAACACCGGCGTGATCCACGCCGAAGTGGTGAATGTTCGCCGAGCGCCGGACGGGCGGCGCTGGATATACCTCGACATCGGCCGCTACAACGGCATGGCCGAAACCGAGAACGAGTACATCGCCTACCGATTCGAAACCGATCGGGACTCGGATCCGAAGGACGAGGCGGTAGTCGCCGGTCCTACGTGTGATGGCGACGATGTACTCTATCAACGCACGCGTGTCCTCCTTCCGACCACGTTGCGAGCCGGTGATCCCGTTCGGATCCTCGAGACCGGCGCCTATACGGCGAGCTATTCGTCGGTGTCCTTCAACGGTTTTCCGCCACTGACAGTCCATGTCACTGGCGCTGAGCGAGAGTGAGTTTTAGCCATGATCACGGCAGAATTCACCGGCTGGCACGTGCTGGCCGAGTTCGGTGGTGTCGACGCTGGCCTCTGCGACGACCTGGAACGACTCGAAACCGCGCTTCGAAAATCGTTGGTCGCCGCGGGGGTGACCATCTGCGATGTCGTGCGCAAGAAGTTCGAGCCGCAGGGTGTCACCATCCTGGCCCTGCTCGCCGAGTCGCACGCCTCGATCCACACCTACCCTGAGTCCGGCGACATCTTCGTCGACGTATTCACTTGCGGCAGCATCGGTTCCGGCGCCACCAAGGCCGTCGAACTGCTGCAGCAGGAGCTGTCCCCGGGGTCGGTCAACATCGAGGTCATCCAGCGCGGCCACACCGCCCGCCGGATCCACGAGCCGGTCGGCGAGGGTCTGACCCGGGTGTGGAACACGACGGAAACCATCGTCGACACCAACACCCCGTACCAGCACATGGTCATCGCCAAGACCGAGCAGGGCATCTCCCTGTTCTCCGACGACGACCGTCAGTCCACCGAGTTCTCGCAGCTCACCTACCACGAGGCCATGCTGGTCCCGGGGTACGCGCTGGCCGCGAAGCTGGACAAGGTGCTGATCATCGGTTCCGGTGAGGGTGTCGCCTCGCAGATGTCGGTGGCCGCGGGCGCCTCGCTCGTCGACCACGTCGACATCGACCAGCTGGAGGTGGAGCTGTGCGCGAAGCACCTCCCCTACGGCTACTCCGAGGCCGACCTGGCCGAGGCGGTCGCGCAGACCGGCCCGATCAAGATGCACTACGCCGACGGCTGGGACTTCCTGGCCAAGGCCGAGGCCGCGGGCGTGCGCTACGACATGATCTGCATCGACCTGCCGGACGAGCGGGTCGAGGACGCGCAGCACAACCGCCTCTACGAGGACGACTTCCTCAACCGCTGTAAGGCGCTGCTGGCTGAGGGCGGCGTGCTCGCCGCGCAGGCCGGCTGTCAGACCATGTGGCGCAACGAGACCCTGAAGCGTTCGTGGAGCCGGTTCCACAACCTGTTCGAGACCGTCGTTCCGTACGTCAGCGACGAGCACGAGTGGACGTTCATCTTCGGCACCCCGGCCGCCGTCGCCGATCCGGTCGCGAAGATGACCGAGACGCTGTCGACCCTGCCCTACAAGGCCGAGACCATCGACGAGCGGGCCCTGGTCCGCGGCGCGATCGAGCCGCACGCGCTGCGTGCGAGCGTGACCGTCTAGTCGATCAGCTCCGAAACGAATCGGCGCGCCCACCCCGGCGGTGGGGGGGGCGGGGGTTTTTTT